>JAVBPG010000017.1:0-53586 GCA_031549685.1 Bacteroidales bacterium
GCACGAGTGCGGCATTGCCATGATACGGCTCCTCAAGCCGCTTGAATACTACCACCAAAAATACGGCACCTGGCAGTACGGCCTCAACAAGCTGTACCTGCTTATGGAAAAGCAGCACAACCGCGGCCAGGAGGCGGCGGGCGTGGGCGTTGTAAATCTGGAGGCGCAGCCCGGCGAGGAGTACATCTTCCGCGAGCGCGCCCTTGGCTCCAGCGCCATTAAGGAGATTTTTGAAATTATAGGTTCGCAGTTCCCCGAAAATGTGGAGGAGCGCTACGGGGAGTGGCTCAAGAGCTGGGGCGGGGCCTCGCTACTCATGGGGCACCTGCGCTACGGCACCACCGGCAAAACGGGCATCACGCACGCGCACCCCTTCCTGCGGCGCAACAACTGGCGCTCGCGCAACCTCATGCTGGCGGGCAACTTCAACCTCACCAACACCGACGAACTCTTTGACCACCTCATCGCCAGCGGGCAGCACCCGCGCCACTACGGCGATACGTTTTTCCTGCTCGAATCCATAGGCCACCACCTCGACCGCGAGGTGCAGCACCAGTACGATAAGTATAAGGGGCAGGGACTTACGGGGGATGCCCCCGTTCGCCGGAGGCTGCAAGCGGCACGGAGTTCGGCCGCAGGCTCTGCCTCGGTCGGTCTATCAGAGCAGGCTGTGCCTGCATGCGAGAGGTTGTGCGAGTAAAAGAGGCTATGCGTTTTTGTTGGTAAAACCAACACGGATACGGCGACCAAGGTACCCGCCTGCGATGCGAATGGGCAGGCAACCCCTGTTCGCCGGAGGTTGTAAAGCGGCACGGAGTTCGGCCGCAGGCTCTGCCCAATGTCATTAAGTTAAGCCCCAAGGGGGTGTCAGCATTAGCATAGGGCAACGCCCTATGAACAATAATGCGGTTTTTATTAAAGCCCTGTAAGGGCGTAAGCAGGGGCTTTCGCGCCTTCAGCGCTTATTTTTTAGCTTGCTCATGTCTCGTAGGGCGTTGCCCTACGCTATTGCTTACAGGCCTTCGGCCTTAACTTAATGACATTGGGTTCTGCCTCGGTCGGTCTATCTCAGCAGGCTGTGCCTGTATGTGCGGACTTGCGCGAATAAAAAGCGGGAGTGCGTTTTTGTAGGTACAACCTTGGCTGAGCCAGGGTGTCGCCGCTGAGGCCGCAGGGCGAAGGCGCACAGGAACCCGTGCAGGCGGTGGCCGGCAACAGCCATGCTGCCACGTTTCCGCCTGCCCTAATTCCTTCTCAAAACCTTCGGTAGCAGCCTTTGCGCTAAGGTGTAGCCGAGTATGAGCAGGCTAAGCAGCCCCGCCACGCGGCCGATAGCGTCGCCGTATTTTACGTAGGGTGTAATGTGCTCGTTGGCGTTGATGCTGCCGCTAATGGTGGTGCGCACCCACCACGCCGTGCGCTGCTCAAGCTGCCCGCGCTGGTTGACGATGGCCGAGATGCCCGTGTTGGCCGAGCGGGCAATGCTGCGCCGCGTTTCGATGGCGCGCAGGCTGGCGTAGTGCAGGTGGTGGCGGTGCCCGGGCGTATCCTTCCACCAGCCGTCGTTGGTAATGATCATCATTACGTTGGCGCCGTTCTTTACGTACCCGGTAAAATACTGGCCGAAGATGGACTCGTAGCAGATGGCCACGCCCGCGCGGAAGGGGTGGTTGGCCGAGGTGAAGACCGTGCGCTCCTGCTGCGTACCCAAGCCTCCGGCGGTGCCCCCCAGGTCGATGGCTAAGTTGTTCAGAAAGCCGAGTAGCTTGGGGTAGGGCAGCATCTCGACGCCCACCACCAGCTTCGATTTGTGGTAGCGCTGCACGTGCCCGCTGCTGTCGGTTTTCAGGGCGGTGTTGTACACCTCGTAGAAGCGGTCGGAGTCCTTGAAGCGGCGCGCCGAGGGCGGTATCTCCTCGTGCTCGCCGAAGGCGTAGTAGGTAACGGCGCCCGTGATAAAGTCGGTGTTGGGATGCCTGGCGCAAAAATGCTTGAGGCGTAGCATTACGGAGTTCCCATCCAGGTTGTTTTCCCAAATGCCGCCCTCCATGGCCGTTTCGGGGGCAATAACGTAGCAGGTTTGGGGCGTTACGGCGCTGTCGGCCTGCGCCAGAATAATGTCCTGCTGCTGTAGCGGCGTGAGCCCGCCGAACTTATCGTTGAACGGGTCGATGTTGGGCTGCAGAATGAGGACGCTGCAGGGATTTTTTTCCTCCCTGTAGGTGTAAAAACGGATGAGCGAGCCGGTACACGGGATGGCGATAAGCAGCGCCAGCGCTACCGTTTCGAGGCGTATGCTGCGGAAGTCTTTTTTCTCCACCACGAATTTTTGCAGCATAAAAAACACGAGCAGGTTGCACAGCAGCGCCCACAGCGAGCCGCCCAGCGCTCCGGTAATCTCGTACCACTGCACCAGCATAATATCTTTGGCAAAGCCGTTGCCCAGCGTGAGCCAGGGCCAGGTAATTTCGGCGTCGAAGTAAAACCACTCCCAGGCCAGCCACAGCACCACAAAGGCGGCGTAGCCCACGGTGCGGTTGGTGTACTTTTTTACCACGTGAAAAAGCCAAAGCACGAGCAGCATCTGCAGCGAATTACCCACAAAGGCAAAGACCATGCCGAAGGCCGTGGCGTTGAAAATCCACCAGGTGGTGGCGGCGTTCCACAAAAAAACGCAGAGCCACGCGTACTTCCAGAAGCCTTTTTTTCCGCTTTGCGCAAAATCGTTTTCGACAATAAGCAGCGGAACAAAGGCCACGAGGAGCAGCAGCCCCGAAAAACTTTCGAACCAGGGCAGGCTGAGCAGCAGCGCGCTGAGCAGGGTTAGCAGCAGATTTTTGTGCTTCATAGGGGGTGCATTTTTGCCGGCAAAGATACGAAATAATGCGGGGGCGCAGCCCTGCCGCAACGTTTGACCGCCGAGGCGCAGCGAGCGCCTAAAAGCTTAATGTGTGGATAGTAGGCGGGTACGCTGCCCAAAAAAAAATCCCGTACCGCCCATTGCGCGTTACCTGCTAAGATGTATCTTTGTGGATTACATTTCCAAAAAAACAACACGGAGTTGGGCATTGCTTTAGCTATTCTTTTTGTCAAGGGCATTTTGGTGGGGCTGCTGGCATCGGTGCCGCTGGGCCCGGCCGGCGTGCTGTGCATTCAGCGCACGCTCAACCGCGGGCGGCTGGTGGGCTTCATGTCGGGTGTGGGGGTGGCCCTGGCCGATACCATTTTTTCGGTGGTGGCGGTGCTCAGCCTCTCGGTGGTGGAGGATTGGGTAAAGGGCAAGGAGTCGGTGCTGCAGCTGCTGGTGGGGCTTGTGGTGGTGGTGGTGGGCGTGCGCATTATGCTTACCAACCCGGTAAAGCAGCTGCGCTCGTACGGCAAGCAGCAGGGCAGCATTGTTGGCGCGCTGGCCTCCATTTTTTTGCTTACTATCAACCCCATTAACCTGCTGCCGGTGCTGTTTTTGGTGGGCCTGTTTAAGGTTAGCGCCAGCGGCGTGTGGCATGCGGCCACCGTGGTGTTCGGCGTGCTGATAGGCGCGCTGTCGTGGTGGTTTTTTATCTCCACCGTCATAACGCACTACCGCAAGCACTTTAAGCTGCGGCAAATGTGGTGGATTAACAAGCTGTCGGGCGCCATTATCCTCTTCCTTGGCGCGCTGGCCTTTGTGGATGGCGCCATAAAAATAGTGCAGGAGCACCTACTATAGTGATTGTCGATTTATGATTTATGATTGCTGCCGGTTGCATTAAGGTGGCATAAAAAGGCAGAGCGATAACCTCCACTAAGAAACTGTTTAAATTTAGAAATCAAAAAGCATTTAATCCCGCAGGGCGGGAGAGGCACAGAGAGCACAAAAGAAAAAACACTTTCCCGCCTTGCGGGACAAGTTGTGAACTCCTTATTTCTAAAATTATTCTGTAGGTTAAAAGAGAGCAGAGAAAACAGAGCTAAGTATAATTTCTTTGTATTCTATGTGTTCTCTGTGCCTCCGTGGTTAAAATTTAAACAGTTTCTAATATTCTATCTTTCTACTCCTAAAAAAAGAATTATGAAGAAAATTTTTATCCTTTCGATTTGCGCCTGGGCGCTGTGCTCGTGCAGCCCCAAGCGTCCGGCGGTGGTGGACTGTCCGGCTTTTGATACCTGGAATAGCCAAACGGTGGAGGTGGCTAAGGTTGAAATGAGCGACACGGCTACGGTGCTGCGCATGCAGGCATTTTTTCGTCCCGGCGCCTGGATTATGATATCGCCGGAGACGTATATTAAGGACAGCGAGGGCACGGAAAGGCTGATGGTAACGGGAGCCGAGGGCATTGCGCTGGGGCAAAAGCTGGTGATGCCCGATTCGGGGAAAGCCTCGTTTGCGCTTTACTTCCCGCCGCTCAAGCCCGAGGTTGCGCGCATTGATTTTATAGAAAGCGACTGCGACGGATGCTTCAAGATTTTCGGCATACGCCTGCTGCCCGGCGATAAGGTAAAGATTGACCCCCTGCCCAAGCATGCCGTAGAAAAAAAGCACTCGGCGCTGCCGGCGCCCGTGTTCAGCGCCGAAAAGGCCCAGATCAGCGGACGCTACTCGGGCTACAGCAAGGAGCTGGGCTTTTCGGAGGTGGTGGTTTACGCCGTCAATCCGCTGCTGGCCTCCGGCGAGGAGCTGTCGCTGCCCATAGCCCCCGACGGCTCGTTTGGCGGTGCGCTGGCCGTGGGCTTTCCGCAGGCGGTAAATACCTCCATTGGTACGCTGTTTGTGGCGCCCGGCAAGGAAACCAAGGTGTATATCGACCTGAAAAAGATGGCGCGCAACGGCGCCCGCCTGCGCAAGGATAAGCAGCCGCAGGATTCGGTGTACGTATATGCCTCGGGGGCGGGTTTGTCCAGCCGCGATGTGGAGGCCATTGCCCAAATAAGCAGGTGCCCGAGGTACGACGAGGCCATGAAGCAAACGGTGGGTATGAAGCCCGAGGATTTTAAGGCCTACATCATGGCCTGGCTTTGGGATAAGATGCAGTACATAGAGCAGTCGAGGCAGCCGCGAAAACTGCAAAGCGTGGCCATTGCCAACGTGAAGCTGTGGGCTGCCGATGTGCTGCTGAGCTACAAGGCGTTTATGGAGTCGGCCTACAGGTTTGTGCAGCCAACGGAGGATAAGGATAAGCTGCCCGAAATAGTGGTGCCGGATAGCAGCTACTATACCTTTCTGAAAGATTTTTGCGACAGCGACCTTGCCTACAGCTCCGATTACGCGGTGGTGATGGTTGACGGCGTGCTGCAGCGCCTTGCCGACCTGGTGGGCCTGCCCGACAAGTCGGCCTCGCCCGCCGTCCGCTATGCGGCCTTTAAGGAAAAGATAGCCCCGCTGTTTGAGGCCGACAACCTGCCCCTGTTTGACCTGGTGCGCGCAAGGCTCTACGCCGGCCAGCTGGAGCAGCATAAGTTTTTTACCGATGAGGAGAAGGTCGAAATCAGAGCGGCATTTACCGGTGAGCCCGCCTACGCCGACATGCTGATGGCCGAAAATGACAAGCTGAAGGCGCTGGTCGAGTCGAATAAAAATGCGGCCAGGGAGCTGCCCGCCGTGCCGCAGGAAAAAATGCTCGACGCCATTGTGGCCAAGTATAAGGGCAAGGTGGTGGTGGTGGATTTTTGGGCCACCTGGTGCGGCCCCTGTAAGGTGGCGCTGAAGGAAATGAAGCCGCTCAAGGAGGAAATGCAGGGCCGGGAGGTGGCCTTTGTGTACCTCACGGGTGAGACCTCGCCGCTGGCCACCTGGAGCCGCATGATAAAGGACATCGACGGCGAGCACTACCGCGTTGGCGAGGCGCAGTGGGCGTACTGGTACAAGGCGCTCAAGATAGAGGGCGTGCCCACCTTTGTGGTGTACGATAAGCAGGGCAGGCAGCAGCTGCGGAGCACCGGCTCGCCGGGCGCAGCAAAACTGAGGGCCGAGCTGGAGCGGTTGCTGAAGTAGCGGCAGGAAAAAGATAAAGTAGGCTATAACGCAAAACCCTAACAGGGGCTCAAAGCCCTGTTAGGGTTTTGCTTGAGTAGCTTTCTGTAACAGCAAAAAGGAGCTACGACAGCAGCTTCTTTACCACCTCGGCTACCATCTTACCATCGGCTTTTCCGGCCAGCGCCTTGGAGGCTACTCCCATTACCTTGCCCAGCTCCTTAACGGAGGTGGCGCCCACCTCGGCAATAATCTTCTTGATTTCGACAGAGACTTCCTCCTCACCCAGCTGCTTGGGGAGGTAGGTTTCTATTACGTTGGCCTCGCCGGTTTCTTTTTCGGCCAGCTCGGGCCGTCCGTTCTGCGCGTAAATTTCGGCCGACTCGCGGCGCTGCTTTACCAGCTTTTGCAGCAGCTTCATTTCCGTATCGGGCGTAACTTCGCCGCTGCCGCCTTTCTCGGTTTTGGCCAACAGTATTGCGGCCTTAACCGCGCGCAGGGCCTCCAGCTTACCGGCCTCCTTGGCCAGCATGGCGGTCTTGATGTCGTTGTTTATTTGTTGCTCAAGGTTCATAAGAATGGAGAATTGAGAATGGAGAATTAAGAATGGCAGCGCTAATCGGGTTTGTCGCTCATGTACTTTGAGGGCGAATCTTCCCATCCCTCGCCGTTTTTGCCCAGGGTAAAGAGCGATATCTCGCCCTCGGCGCGGTTGTTGCCGGCAAGGTGTGAGCCGCGCATTTGCTCCTTTTCCTCAAAGGGAATGCTGTTGTCGAGCCACTTTGGTTTGGGGCGCGCGCTGCCCTGCGCTGCGCGCAGTTCGGCGGCGGGGGCGCTGGCCACCGGAGCACTGTCGGCAGGGCTGTCGTCGTCGGTCATGCCGCCCGGCCCGCTGGAGGTAAATACTCTTACCGGAGGCGTGTTGACCGCAGGCTCCTCGGGCTTTGGCTTTTCTACCACCACCTCTACCTTCTTCACACCATTGCCGGGCTCAATATCGCTCATCTCAAATCCGGTGGCAATAATGCTTACCGTAACCTCGTCTTCGGACAGGGCGGAGCTGTAGCCCATACCCGATTTTACGTTGAGCTCGGAGCCGGTTTCCTCAATCACGCGCTGGGTAATGCTGGCAAATTCTTCCAGCGTCAGCTCGTTGGTGCCCATGAGCACGTTTACCAGCACGTTCTTTGCTCCGCGAATGCTGTTGTTGTTGAGCAGCGGCGAGTTGATGGCCAGCTCCACGGCTATCGACGCGCGGTCGGGGCCGCTGCCGCGGCCGGTGCCCATGAGCGCAATGCCGCTGTTGTACATGGCGGTGCGCACGTCGGCAAAGTCCACGTTGATGTGCCCCGAGGTGGTAATAATTTCGGCAATGCCCTTGGCGGCGGTGCACAGCACGTCATCGGCCTTGGCAAAGGCCTCGGACACCTTGAGCGTTCCGTACAGGTCGTGCAGCTTATTGTTGTTAATCACCAGCAGCGAGTCCACGTACTTGCGCAGCTCCTTGATGCCGTTGTAGGCCGTTTGCACGCGGCGCGGCTCAATAATGCTGAAGGGTATGGTAACAATGGCCACGGTAAGTATGCCCATGTCCTTGGCAATTTTTGCAATGACGGGTGCGGCTCCGGTGCCCGTGCCGCCGCCCATGCCTGCGGTAATGAACACCATCTTGGTGTTGTTGCGCAGCATGGCGCTAACCTCGCTCACGCTTTCCTCGGCGGCCTGGCGGCCACGGTCGGGGTCGGAGCCGGCGCCCAGGCCCTCGGTCAGCTGCTTGCCCAGCTGCACCTTTACGGGCACGGGGCTGTTGTTGAGCGCCTGCGCATCGGTGTTGCACACCACAAAGCCTACATCCTTGATGCCGAGCTTGTACATGTGGTCAACGGCGTTGCAGCCACCGCCGCCTACGCCTATAACTTTTATGATGGAGCTGTTCTCCGAAGGATCGCCCCAAATGTTGTCGAACATGTCTTGCATTGCTACTGGTTTTAAAATTGTTTTCTAAAAAAAGAAGGTTAGCCGATTCTGATGTCGTCGGAATCGTTGAATACCTTGTCAAACCGGGTCATTACCTCGCCCAGCACTTTTTTGCCGAAGGGCAGGCTGAACAGCCCGCTTTTGGGCCTGCTGGATTTTACCACCTGCTCGTATCCGCTGTACACCAGCCCCACGCAGGTGGCCATTGATGCCTTGGCGGTAACCAGCGCACCGCCGCCCTCGTGTATGCAGGGCTTGCCTATGCGGGCGTCGTAGCCGGTGTGCAGCTTGACCAGCTGGGTGAGGTTGCGCAGCATGGCGCCTCCGCCCGTGAGCACGATGCTTGATATTTGGTTGCTGTAGCCGCTCTCCGTGATTTTGTAGTCCACCGCCTCAATAATTTCCTCGGTGCGATCCTGTATAATCTGGGCCAGGGTTTTCAGCTTTATGGTTTTGGGTTCGCGCCCCAGGCCGGGCTGAAAGGTAATGCTGTCGTCGCCCATGCGGCTATCTACAAGGCACGAGCCGTACTCCTTCTTCATTTCCTCGGCGGTAATGCGGTTCATGCCGCCGCAGGTTTTTTGTATGTCGGTGGTAATAATTTCGCCGCCGCAGGGAATTACCTGAACGCAGCGCACGGCGTTTTGCTGTATAATGATAAGGTCGCTGGTGCCGCCGCCGATGTCGAGCAGGGCCACGCCTTCCTCCCTTTCCTCGGCGCTCAGCACCGACTCGGCCGAGGCGTAGGGCTCCAGCACGAGCTTCTTTAGCCTGAGGTTGCAGCGCTCAATGCACATCTGTATTTTTTTGATGGCGGCCGTTTCGCTTACCACAATAAAGTAGCTGGCCGTGAGCTTGCTTCCGTCGCAGCCTACGGGATTCTTAACGGGCTTGTTGTCAATGGTGTACTCCTGCGGTGTGATGTGCAGAATTTCCTGCCCGGGCTTGAGGCTGATGTGGTTCATCTCCCGCTGCATGGCCATGAGTTCGGCCTCGGTAATGAGCTCGTGGGGCCTGGTGCGGATGCGGCTGGTGCCGCTCTGCAGGCTCGATATGTGGTGCCCCGCGATGCCCACGGTAACATCCTTTATGCGGAGGCTGGTTTTGCTGTGCAGCATCTCCAGACACTGCTTAATGGATACCACGGTCTCCTCCACGTTCTCCACCATGCCGCGGCGCACGCCCTGCGATTCCTTTACGGCCCAGGCCTCGGTTACCACCTTCCCGTTGTCGTTTACGCGGCCTATAATGGCGGCGATTTTTGTTGTCCCAATGTCAATCGACATTACGTAGCTGTTTGCTTCCATACCCAAGAGTTTATCTTATTTTTTTATCTTTCTGCTTTTATCTCTTTATCTTTATCTTTCCCTTCATTCCCTTCTTTCCTTTTATTCCTTTCTTTCTTTCCCCCCTCATCTCCTCCTGCACACCACCTGGTTTCCGAACGAGAGGTCGATTAAATCGTATGCATTCCAGCCCTTAATGGCGATGCCCTTTTCGTAAAACGTGAGCAGCTTGCGCAGCTTGTACTCAAAGTTGTCGAAGCTGCCTAAGCGAATAATTTGCGCGCCCACGCGCGGCACCAGCTCCACCTTGCCGCTTTGCGATATGTATATTTGCTCCACCTGCGCCTGCCAAAAAGGTTCGTCCTGCAGGAACCTGGCGAAGGCGTAAATTTGCGTAAACAGGCTGTCGCGTATTTTCTTTTCCCTGAAGTAGGCCATCATATCGCCCTTAAAACCCTTGGGAAAGGGCGACTCGATGTACCCGTTGACGATGGGTACGTGCGAGGTGTAGCCGCTGTAGGGCTGCACAATGTAGCCATCCTTATCGATGTAGAAGTTCTGCTCGCCGGCGTACACGCGCACGATGGGCTTGCGCTGAAGTATGGTTACGTGCAGCGTACCGTTGGCGGTGGTGTACACATCGGCCTTTTTAATGAGGCTGCGCTCGCTGAGCACCTTCTCCAGCTCGTAGGTCGAAATTTCGCTGATGCGCTTGCCGAAGTATGCTTTGCCGCCAGCCTTAAAAATGACCGGAATATCCTCCTTGCGCACAAACCTGTTCTCGCTGCTGTCCACCACTACCACGCTGAGGTTGTTGCATACCACCGCCTTTTGCTGCCGGTGCGCGTGCCCCAGCGTTACCGTCAGGTACGCTGCTGCCGCCACTGTTAGCGTTACTGCCGCTGCTATTTTTACAACCTTTCTTTTCACCTTTCTATTCGCCTTTCAGCGCCCTCACAATGCTTGGTATCATGCCGTCAATGTCGCCTGCGCCAAGGGTTATGAGCACCTCCGTTTTTTTACTTTTAAGCACCTCAAGCAGCTCGCCTTTGGTGCACTGCGTTTTGTCGGCAAGGCTCACCTTATCAAAAATCAGCGACGAGCTGACGCCCTCGATGGGCTTTTCGCGCGCCGGGTATATGTCGAGCAAAATGAGCTCGTCGAGCAGGCTGAGGCTCTCGGCAAACTCGGCCGCAAAGTCGCGTGTGCGCGTGTACAGGTGCGGCTGGAAAATGCCCGTAATTTTTTTTTCGGGAAACATGCCGCGTATGGATGTTATGCTGGCGCGCAGCTCCTCGGGGTGGTGCGCGTAGTCGTCAATGTAGGTGAGCGCGGGGGTGCTCAGCTGCACGTCAAAGCGGCGTTTAACGCCCTGGTAGCGCTTGAGCGCGAGGGGCAGGTGCGCCAGCTTTACGCCGGCCACCCAGGCTGCGGCGCTGGCGGCGATGGCGTTCTCCACGTTTATCCAGCCCGGTACGCCCACGGTGCAGCCGCGGGCTATGCCGCCCGGCGTAACCAGGTCGAACGAAAAATACCCGCCCGCGAGCGGCTTAATGCCGGCCGCGTAAAAATCGGCAGGCTCGTTGTACGAGTAGGTGTACATCTTCTTGTCGAAGTACTGCATGAAGCCGGGCTTGCCGTTGCTCGCCAGATTCTTTTTTATAATGAGCGCTCCGCTGGGCTTGATCTGGTTGATGAAATTTTTGAAGGAGCGCTTTACCTCGTCGTGGCTGCCGTAAATGTCGAGGTGGTCGGCATCCACCGAGGTTACTATGGCCACGTCGGGGAAGAGTTGCATGAACGAGCGGTCGTACTCGTCGGCCTCGGCCACCAGCAGGTTGTTTTTCGACAGCAGCAGGTTGCTGTTGTAGTTTTTGGAGATGCCGCCCAGGAAGGCATTGCAGCCCTCGCCCACATCGGTCATAATGTGCGCCAGCATGGTGCTGGTGGTGGTTTTGCCGTGCGTACCCGATACGGCCAGCAGCTTTTTGGTGGAGGCAATAACGCCCAGCGCTTCGGCGCGCTTGATAACCTTGTTCCGGTTTTTGCGGAAAAAGTCGAGCTCCCGGTTATCGCTGCCCACGGCGGGCGTGTATATTACCAGCGTGTCGATTTCGCTTTCCTTAAACAAGGCGGGGATAAGCTTCACATCGTCGTCGTAGTGAATTTGCGCGCCCTCCTTCTCCAGCTCCTCGGTTAGCGGCGTGCGCGCGCGGTCGTAGCCGGCCACGGGCCTGCCCTCGTGCAGAAAGTAGCGGGCCAGCGCGCTCATGCCTATGCCGCCAATGCCTATGAGGTAAACGTTCTTCATGATGTCTCGCTTTGTGTCATCCCGAACTTGATTCGGGATCTCCTCGCAGGAGATTGCGGGTCAGGCCCGCAATGACAATGGTGTATAGTATATTCTTACTGTATCAACTTCAACACTTCGTTTGCAATATCGTTGGCGGCGTTTACGGTTGCCAGCGCGCCAATGTGCCCCGAGAGAGCCTGCAGGCGATTCTCATCGTTGACCGCCTGTAGCGCAATGGGGATAAGGTTATCCACCGCCTCGCTGTCGGGCACCAGAATGGCGGCATCTTTGCGCACCAGCGCCATGGCGTTGGCGGTTTGATGATCCTCGGCCACGTTGGGCGACGGCACCAGAATGCAGGGCTTGCGCACCACGCACAGCTCCGAGATGGTGCCGGCTCCGGCGCGCGAAATGACAAGGTCGGCTACCGAAAACGCGTAGTCCATGCGCTTGATAAAGTTCAGCACCTTTACATTCTTGCACTCGTAATCCTCCAGCTTTTTGCGCACATCCTTTTCGTAAATCTCGCCCAGCTGCCACACTACCTGTAGGTTTTTCTCGGCAGCAATGCTGCTCATGTGGTGCAGCACGCTCAGGTTGATGGTCCGGGCGCCCAGGCTTCCGCCAATAATCAAAATCGTTTTCTTGCCGGGCTCCAGCTCGAAGTAGCCAATGGCCTCATCGCGCAGCTGCGCCACCTTGCCCAAATCCTGGCGCACGGGGTTGCCGGTAAAAATAATTTTCTTTTCGGGGAAAAAGCGGCCCATTCCCTCGTAGGCCACGCATACCTTTTTTGCGCGTTTAGCCAGCAGCTTGTTGGTTAACCCGGCGTACGAATTCTGCTCCTGAATGAGCGTGGGGATTCCCTTGTTCTGCGCGCTCCACAGCGTGGGTGCGCTGGCGTATCCGCCCACGCCCACCACCACGTCGGGCTTAAAGTCGGAGATGATTCGGGAGGCCCTCTGTACGCTTTTTACCAGCTTTGCGGGTACGCTCAAATTCTTTTTCGACAGCAAACTGCGGTTTATGCCGATGACCGGCAACCCTACGATTTTGTAGCCTGCCGCGGGCACCTTATCCATCTCCATTTTGCCCTCGGCGCCCACAAACAGTATGTCGATGCTGCCATCGATTTGGCGTAGCGCGTTGGCTATGGATATGGCGGGGAAGATGTGCCCTCCGGTGCCGCCGCCGCTGATGATAACTTTTTTGCCCATAGGTTTACGAGTTGATATTTTTTAGTGTTGCTACGGCCAATTCCTCGCCCTGGCTTGACGAGATGGAGGCGGCTGCGGCCGCGCTGGCCTGCTCCTTTTCGGCCTCCCGGGCGGCCGCCTTTTCCATCCGCTCCTTCTCCATGGCCTCCATTTCCTCCTGGCTGCGGCTCACGCTGAGCAGCATGCCGAACATAACGCAGGTAATGATAATGGACGATCCGCCCTGGCTGATGAACGGCAGGTTTTGCCCTGTTACCGGCGTGATGCCCGTGGCCACGCACATGTTGACCAGCGCCTGCAGCGTAATCTGTGTGCTGATGCCGATGGCCAGCAGGGTGGGGAAGAAGTGCGTTGCCTTGCGCGTCATTACGCCTACGCGGTACAAAATAATGAGGTAGCAGAGCAGTAAAACGCAGGCAAAGGCCACGCCGTACTCCTCGGCCACGATGGCAAAAACAAAATCGCTGAAGGCTTCGGGCAGCCGGTAGCGCATGGTGCTGTTGCCCGGCCCCTTGCCGAACACCAACCCGCCCGAGGCTATGGCCATGCGCGAGTAGTCGGCCTGCGTGGCGTGGATGACCTTTTTTTCGGAAATGTCAACCTCATTTATTTTGGAGAAAATACGTCCGTAAATAGTTTGCAGGCGTGTTTTACTGATTACCTTGTAGCTGGTGGCAAGCATGCCGGTTACCTGCTCCTTTTTCCTCTGCTTGGCCTCCACCTTGTCGTCAATAACCTTGGTAATGAGTAGCGCCACGCTGAGTAGAAGCGCTGCCGCCCCGATGGTTAACGCTAAATGCTTGATGCGAACCCGCCCGATGAACATCATGGTAAAGCAGGTGCAGCCGAGTATGGCGGCGGTGGAAAAGTTGGACAGGAAAATGAGCGAGCACACCGCCAGCACCGGCCAAAGTATTTGCAGAAATCCCTCCTTGAGCTTGCCAATGCTGTCCTGCTTAATGGTGAGCAGCCGCGCCACATATACAATGAGCAGAATTTTTGCCACCTCGGCGGGCTGAAACCCGAACAGCGTACGGATGGACTGGTTGTACGTGCGCCCCAGCACAAACATGGCGATGAGCAGGGCTATGCTGAACCAGAAGCCGACTTTGGAAAAGCCCATAAAAAAGGTGTACGGGGTGCGCGATATGAGGTACATTATGCCGAAGCCAATGATAAGGAACATGAGGTGCTTGGAGAAAAACGAGAGCGTGCCTAAGCCGGACGAGCGCCCCACAATGGCGGCCGTGGACGAAAATACTACCAGCAGCGAAAAGGTGGATAGCAGCATTATTACCAGCCAAATCATTTTGTCGCCCTTAAAGTAGCGGTCTATGTTTTCTAGCTTTGTCACTTTTGCCTCTTTTGCACGATTGTTGTTGTTTGTCATTCTGAACGAAGTGAAGAATCTCAAATTACTACTAATATTGATTGGTACAACCGGAGATGCTTCACTTCGTTCAGCATGACACCATGGGATTGTACAATGTGTGCTCTACAGCTTCTTCACGGCCTCCTTAAACTGCCGGCCCCTATCCTCATAGTTTTGAAACAGGTCGAAGCTGGCGCAGGCCGGCGAGAGCAGCACCGTGTCGCCCTTGGCCCCGAGCTTGTACGCGGCCTTCACGGCATCCTCGGCCGACTGCGTGTCCACAATGGTGCCGACCACGCCGTCGAACGCCTCGTGAATTTTGGAGTTGTCCACGCCAAGGCATACAATAGCTTTTACCTTTTCCCTTACCAGCGCAGCCAGCTCGCTGTAGTCGTTGCCCTTGTCCTTGCCGCCTACAATCCACACGGTGGGCGTGGTCATGCTCTCCAGCGCGTACCAGGTGGAGTTGATGTTGGTGGCCTTGCTGTCGTTGATGAATAAAATACCACCTACTTTCAGCACCGGCTCCAGGCGGTGCTCAATGCTCTTGAAGCTGCTCAGGCTGGCGCGAATGGTGTCCTTCTTAATCCGCAGCACCTGTCCCGCAATAGCTGCTGCCATTGAGTTGTAGATGTTGTGCTTGCCCTTTAGCGAAAGGTCGTTCGCCAGCATTTCGAAGGTGTCGTTGTGGTGCATAGATGTAATTTGGTTATCGTTTAAAAAGGCTCCCTGTTGTAAAATTTCTTTCTGGCTGAACGGCAGCATTTGCGCCTGCACGTTGGCCTCGGGCAAATACTTCATGGTCAGCTCGTCGTCGGCGCAGTAGATGAAGCTGCAGCTCGCGTCCATGTTTTGCGCAATGCGGAACTTCGACCGCGCGTAGCTTTCCAGCTTATACTCGTACCTGTCCAGGTGGTCGGGCGTAATGTTGAGCAGTATCGCCACATCGGCCTTAAAGGTGTACATGTTGTCGAGCTGGAAGGAACTCAGTTCCAGCACGTAGTAGTCAAAATTCTCGGTGGCCACCTGCATGGCGAAGCTCCTGCCGATGTTGCCGCCCAGGCCCACGTTCAGGCCCGCCTGCTGCAGCAGGTAGTATATGAGCGAGGTGGTGGTAGTTTTGCCGTTGCTGCCGGTTATGCACACCATTTTGGCGCCGGTGTAGCGCCCCGCAAACTCTATTTCGGACAAAATGGGCGTGCCCTTTTCCGCCAGCTTTTTTACCAGCGGAGCGGTATCGGGTATGCCCGGGCTTTTGATTACCTCGTCGGCGTTGAGCACCAGCTCCTCGGTGTGATTGCCCTGCTCAAACGCTACGCCGTACTTTTGCAGCTGCTCGGCGTAGGCGGGTTTTATGCTGCCCATGTCCGACAGGAACACGTCGTAGCCCTGCTTAAGCCCAAGCACCGCCGAGCCCACGCCGCTTTCGCCGCCTCCTAATATGACCAAACGTTTTTTCATTTTCTCTAAATTTATTTTGTCATTGCGGGCTCGACCCGCAATCTCCTGTTGAGGAGATCCCGAATCAAGTTCGGGATGACAGCATTTTGCGTGGAGATTGCTGCGTCGTACCCTGCCCGTCCGGTCAGGCGGGCTCCTCGCAATGACGTGGCGCTACCTCACCTTCAGCGTCAGTATGGCCGCTATGGCCAGCAGGGCGGCCACAATCCAGAAGCGCACCACAATCTTGGCCTCGGGCAGCGGTTTCTCGGGCTTTTGCAGCAGCGCACCGGCGTTTTCTTTCTGAAAGTGGTGGTGCAGCGGCGCCATTTTAAACACCCTGCGCCCCTCGCCGTACTTGCGCTTGCTGTACTTGAAGTAGCTGGTTTGTATAATGACCGAAAGGCTTTCTACAAAAAATATTCCGCACAGGATGGGGATAAGCAGCTCCTTGCGGATAACGATGGCAAACACCGCAATGATGCCGCCCAGCGCAAGGCTTCCGGTATCGCCCATAAATACCTGCGCGGGGTAGGTGTTGTACCACAAAAAGCCAATGAGGGCGCCGATTACAATGGCCATGAAGATGACCATCTCGCCCGAGTTGGGGATGTACATTATCTGCAGGTAGTCGGCGTAAATGACGTTGCTCGACAGGTAGGCTAATATGCCCAGCGTTACCCCGATGACAATGCTCACGCCCGACGCAAGGCCGTCCATGCCGTCGGTGAGGTTGGCCCCGTTGGACACCGCCGTGATGATGAAAATGGTAACGAGCATGAAAATGATCCACCCGATGGCCTGCTTGTGCTCGCTTGCAAAATTGGGGACAAGCATCTTGTAGTCAAACTCGTTATTTTTGAAAAACGGGATGGTGGTTTTGGTGCTTTTGTGCGCATCGTTGAGGTACAGCACCCGCTGGGCGCCGCTTTCGCTTATCACCACCTTTTGCGCCTCGGGGTGGCCGGAGTGCACCTTCTCGCGCACCACAAACGTGTCGGCCTTGTACAGGATGAGGCTTACAATGATGCCTAAGCCAACCTGCCCGATGATTTTAAACTTGCCCTGCAAACCCTCCTTGTTTTTCTTGAACACCTTGATGTAGTCGTCCAGAAAACCAATGGCGCCGAGCCATACGGTGCTGATAACCATGAGCCAGGTGTACATGTTGGTGAGGTCGGCCAGCAGCAGCGTGGGCACCAGTATGCACAGCAGAATGATGATGCCGCCCATGGTGGGCGTTCCCTTTTTCTGCATTTGCCCCTCGAGCCCCAGGTCGCGAATCTCCTCGCCGATGAGTTTTCTTTGCAGCATGCGAATAATGCGCTTGCCTACTACCAGACCCATAATGAGCGCTAACAGCACACCCAGCCCCGCGCGAAATGAGATGTAGTTTATCAGGCGCTCGCCGGGAAAATCGTACATTGTTCCCAAGTAGTTGATGAGGTGGTACAGCATTTCAATTAAGAATTAAAAATTAAGAATTGAGAATTACTTCTCCAGCTCCTTAAACATTTCCCGCAGCGTTTCCTTGTCGTCGAAGTGGTGCTTTTCGCTGCCGATGATTTGGTAGTTCTCGTGCCCCTTGCCGGCCACCAGAATAATGTCCTCCTTGCCCGCCATCATTACCGCGGTTTTAATGGCCTCGCGGCGGTCGGTAATGGTAAGCGTTTTCTTGCGTGCGGCCAGTTCTACCCCGGCGTACATTTCGGCCAGAATATCCTCGGGCTTTTCCTTGCGCGGATTGTCGCTGGTGAGTATGGTGGTGTCGCTGCTCTCGGTGGCGACTTTCGCCATGATGGGGCGCTTGGTTTTGTCGCGGTTGCCGCCGCAGCCTACCACGGTAATCAGCTTTTGCCCGCCAAGGCGCAGGCGGTTGATGGTGCCGATTACGTTGACGAGGGCGTCGGGCGTGTGCGCGTAGTCCACTATGGCGGTTATGCCGGTGGCGGATTTTACGTACTCAAATCTGCCGGCTACCGAGTGCAGCAGGCTGATGAGGCGCACCACCTCATCGGCCGGGGCGCCGAGCAAAACGGCGGCTCCGTATATGGCGCAAATGTTGTAGGCGTTGAAATCGCCGATGAGCGTTGTCCAGAATTCGGTGCCGTTGATGTCGAGCAGCATGCCGTCGAGGTGCTGCTCCACAATGCGGCACTTGAAGTCCGACAGCGTATATAGGCCGTAGGTTTTAACCTCCGCCCTGGTGTTTTGCACCATTACCTTGCCGTTTTTCTCGTCGGCGTTGGTAAGCGCAAAGGCGCTTTGGGGCAGCTCGTCAAAGAACTTCTTCTTTGCTTTTAAGTATTCCTCAAAAGTCTTGTGGTAGTCGAGGTGGTCGTGCGTGATGTTGCTGAAAATGCCGCCTGCAAAATGCAACCCCTCGATGCGGCGCTGCACAATGGCGTGCGAGCTGACCTCCATGAAGCAGTACGCGCAGCCGCTCTCTACCATCTCGCTCATTATTTTTTGCAGCGTAATGGCATCGGGTGTTGTGTGCGTGGCCTCCACCTCCTTATCATCAATCTTATACACCACGGTCGAAATTAGTCCCACCTTGTAACCCAGCTTGCGAAACAGGTCGTAGAGTAGGGTAGCGGTGGTGGTTTTGCCGTTGGTTCCGGTAATGCCTACCAGCTTCAGCTTGCGCGAAGGATTGCCGTAAAACGTTGCGGCAGCCAAGCCTACGGCTACATCGGTGTTGCCCACCACGGCGTAGCAAACGTTTGGCGCAAGCGCATCGGGTAGCTGCTCGCAAATGACGGCGGTGGCGCCTTTGGCCACGGCATCGGCAATAAAGGCGTGGCCGTCAATTTGGGTGCCCTTTATGGCAATAAAGCACTGACCGGCGCTAACCTCGCGGCTGTTGATGCCCAGCGAGCCGACCTCTGCCTGCGGGTTTCCGTGCACTTCAAGTGCACCTATTTGCTGTATTATTTTTTCGAATTTCATAACTTTTTTCTGGGATTGCTTTGTCCTCGTTCCTCGTCTTCGCAATGATGTACCCTGAAGCGTCATTGCGAGGAACTACGACGAAGCAATCTTTATTTTGCAATAGCTCTAATCATTGTAGCTCAATGCCAGCGCCACCACATCGCCGGTGCTGTATGCGCTGCCGGGTATGGGCGACTGGCTTTTTATGGTTCCCCGCCCCGAAAACCTGACCCGCAGGCCCGCGTTTTCGAGCAGGTAAATGGCGTCCTGTAGGCCCATGTTCTGCACGTTGGGTACAAGGTTTTTCACCATGCCGCGCTTGCTCAGCTCCACCACGTTATTTTCCTGGTTCGTGTTAACCCACTCGCACCTCTCGCTGCTGCTCTTTACCGGAATGTTTAACCCGTTCAGCACCTGCTGTAGCGCATCGTTGCGCCCGCTTTTGCTGTACGGCGCCTCGGCGGCGGCAACTTTTTCAGCCATCGGCTTGTGCCAGTCGGTGGAGCGTGCGTACACCTTTTCGGCTATTTCTCTGAACACCGGCGCGGCAATGGCGCCGCCGTACGACTTGTTGTAGGTATCGAAGGTTTTGAACACCACAATGCAGCTGTACTTGGGCGCATCGGCCGGAAAGTAGCCCGCAAACGACGAGAGCTTCTGGTTGGTGTAGCCTCCGCGTCCCTCGGCAATGTGCGCGGTGCCGGTTTTTCCGGCAATCTTAAACGAGCTGCTGTTGGCCTTTACGGCAGTACCTTTCTCCACCACGGCCAGCAGCATCTGGTGCAGCTTCTCCAAGGTTTTTTGCGAGCAAATGGAGGCATGCACCACCTGCGTCGGGAACTCGCGCATTACCTCGTCCTTCTGCCGCACCTCCTTTATGAACTTCGGGTGTACCATCACGCCGTTGTTGGCCACCGCGTTGTAGAGCGACAGCGTTTGAATCGGCGTGATTTCGAGCTCGTAGCCAATGCTCATCATGGCCAGCGTAAGCCCCGAGAACTCGCTGGCCGACTTGATGAGCGGCGCCACGCCGCGGCGCCTGTTGAGCATGTCGAAGTTCACTATTTCCTTCAGCTTCAGCGCCTCAATGCGCTCGGCAAAATCCCGCTCGTTCTCCTTCGTTTTGTAAATATTTTTGATGAGCTTTACGGTGCCTACGTTCGACGATTTTTCGAACACCTGCTGCACGCTCAACCGGCCACCCTTGGCGCCTTCGTCCTCAAAGGTTTTGCCGTAGAGTTGCACCTTGCCGTTCTCGGTATCCACCGTGTCGCTCAGCCTTACGCCCTTTTCGAGCATAATGATGAAGGAGGCGAGCTTGAACGTCGAGCCCGGGTCCTTGCGGTAGTTGAGTGCGTAGTTCTCGTCCTCCACTATTTCGCCGGTTTCCTTCTTTTTTTTCTTGTTGGCCACGGCCCTCACCTCGCCGCTGGCCACATCCATCACCACGGCGGTGCCCCACTCCAGGTCGGCATTTTTTGCCAGGTGCTCTTTTACCACGCCCTCGGCCATTTCTTGCATGTCCACATCAATGGTCGTTACAATATCGCATCCGTCCACGGGCTCTACCTGGGGTGTGTTGCTGATGGGAATCCAGGTGGTTACGTACTCCATGATTTCCATGCCGGGTTTTCCGGCCAGCTCCTTGTTAAAGGTGTACTCAATGCCGGTGGTGCCGCGGCCCTCCTCGTTGGTGCGCCCCACGGTGTTGCGCGCCATGCTTTCGTGCGGGTGGATGCGCCGTATGCGCTCGTCGATAATGAGCCCGCCGCGGTTGGGCGTGTTTTTCAAAATGGGCAGCTCCTGGAGCCCCTTGAGCGATACGTAGTCCACATCGCGGCGCACCAGCGGGCGGTGCCGCATGGTTTTCCGCCTGGGGTCGTTGAGCGCTTTCTGCCTGTCCTGCTTCAGCTCCTTGGCGTACTCCTGCTGACTTTTTTCCTTCAGAATAAAGCTCATGCCCCTGGCCAGCGTGTCCACGCCAAGGTTAAAGCTATCGTCGCTGAGGCCGTTGGCGCGCATGTCGGTAAACAGGCGGTACTTGTATATGGAGGTGGCCAGCAGCCGGCCGTCGTGCGCCAGTATGTTGCCGCGGTTGGCCTGTATGGTTTGGGTGCGCGTGTTGATGGTGTCGGCATCCTCGCCCGGCCCGGCCAGCACAAGCATCACCATCTTTACCGCAATGGTGATGGCCAGCACCATCATCAGCAGGTAAATGAACGTGAACCGTCGCGTTATGGTTTGCTTTACTGACATTGTTATTTTTAGCTTGTCATTGCGGGCTTGACCCGCAATCTCCTACCTGATGGAGGAATATCCGGAATCAAGTTCGGGATGACATTATTTTTTATCCGCCTGCAGTATTACGGGCGGCTGCGTTGACTCCTTTAAATCTACCCCGCGGCGCTCCACCTCCTTCTGCACCGAGCTTTGGCTGCTGAGCCCCATGAGCTCGGCTCCGGTGGTGGTGGCCTCGGCCTTGAGCTTTTTTACCTCCTCCTGCAGCTGCATCTTTTTCTTGGTTTTATTCTCTATGGCGTAGTGGTTCCATATGTACGCAAACATGAGGAAGGCCACGTACAGGATGAACCAAATGTTGTTGAGTATAAAGGCGCGCAGCTGGGCGCTGCCGGTAACCACGTCTTTTACGGATACGGTAACCTTTTTGCGCTGCTCCTTTACATCTTCAAACTCTATGACCTTCTTTTCGTCCTTGCTCATACCTTGCGTGCTATGCGCAGCTTGGCGCTGCGTGCCCGGGTGTTGCCCTGTATTTCGGCCTCGGCGGGCAGTATTACTTTTTTGTTTACCGCCTCAAAGGGGGCCGTAATTTTTCCGTAAAAATCCTTCTGCGCCTCGCCCTCCACGTTACCGCTTTTTATAAAGTTTTTGACCATCCTGTCCTCCAGCGAGTGGTAGGTAATGATGGAGATGCGTCCTCCCGTTTTTACCACCCTGGCGGTTTGCTCCAGCATTTGCTCCAGCGCCTGCATTTCATGGTTTACCTCAATGCGCAGCGCCTGAAAAACTTTTGCCAAATACTTGTGCTCATCGAACTTTGGCAGCACCGGCTTGAGCACCTCCACCAGCTCGTTCACGTTTTCAATGGGCTTGCCTGCCCGCGCGCTTTCTATCAGCTTGGCCACCTTAAAGGCGTTGTCCAGCTCGCCGTACGTGCCGAAAATTTTATTGAGCTCGGCCACGCTGTACGTGTTGATCAGCGTACCCGCCGTGTGCTCGCCGCGGCTGTTCATGCGCATGTCGAGCGTTGCCTCAAATCGGAATGAAAATCCGCGCTCGGCGGTATCGAACTGGTGCCACGAAACGCCCAAATCGCCGAGCACTCCGTCCACCTCGGGGGCGTTGTGGTAGCGCAGGTAGCTGCGCAAAAAGCGGAAGTTACCCTGCACCAGCGTCAGCCTTTTGTCGTTGATGGCCTCGGCGTTTTTCTTGGCGTCGGCATCCTGGTCAAAGGCGATGAGGCGCCCCCTGCTGCCCAGCCTGCGCAGTATCTCGCGCGAGTGCCCGCCGCCGCCAAAGGTTACATCGACGTAGGTTCCGTTGGGCTCTATGGCTAAGCCATCTACTGTTTCGTGGAGCAAAACCGGAACGTGGTACATCGTATTAGGCGTTTATTCTAAGGGTATGTTGCCAAGAATTTTTTCGGCAAGCGCTGCGGCCTCTTCGCTCGACAGGCGGTTGCTTTGCAGCAGCGTTTTATCCCACAGCTCTATCTTGTTGCCCTGGCCGGCAAATACCACCTCCTTGCCAATGCTTACCATTTCGAGCAGGCTCTTGGGCAGCAGTATGCGCCCGGCGGTATCGACTTCAAACTTGGCCATGTTGGCAAAGAGCGTGTTGCGCAGCAGCTTGTGCTCCCTATTGTAGGGGTTGAGCTGCTTGTTGATAAAGGTCTCGTGCTTGTCCCACTCCGCTTCGGTCATCAGGTTGAGGCACGGTACCTGCAGGTCTTTCTGAACCACCAGCCGCATGGCGCCGTCGCTGCCGGTGGCCGCCGCGCGAAACTGGGCGGGGAACGGAACCCTTCCCTTGTCGTCGAGCTTGCACGTATATTCGCCTATAAAGCTGGCCATGGCTGGTGTTGTTTTTATTCAGGGCAAAATTAGGCACAATTTCCCACATCGCAACACTTTTACCCACTTTCTCCCACTAATTTTTATTAACAATTCTCTGTTGATAATTAATTCTGTTTAAATATTTAATAGTTAATGATTTAACTAATTTTTGATGGAAGTTTTGCTAACAGGATGTTAACAATTTTTGGAGCGTGCTTGTTGAAAAGTGGATTTGACGGTCTTGCCATGCGTTGAAAAATTGCTGATGCGCTATTGCGCCAAAAAAACTATCTTTACATCATCTTTTATAAAATCCTTTTTGGGTAGCAGCGCCATAATCCGTCATTCATAATTCATAATTCGTAATTCGTAACTCGTAATTTGTAATTCGTAATTGATAATTGCTCCCGTGTCGCAGGTTCAGAACATAAACATCGAGCAGCTCATTGCCTCCAAAAATCCGCAGCTGCTGAGGTGGCTGCCCCGCTTTGTGCTGCGCTACCTCAAGCGCGTGCTGCACCAGGACGAGGTAAACTACGTGCTCAACGCCTACCGCGAGCCGGGCCTGCCGTTTCTGCGCGACCTTATCAAGCACCTCAACATTTCGTACACCGTGCAGGGTCTCGAAAACCTGAAGTCGGGCGAGCGCTACCTCTTTGCCTGCAACCACCCGCTGGGCGGGCTCGACGGCGTGATTATCATGGATGCCATAGGTAAAACCTTCCCCGATATTAAGTTTGTGGTTAACGATTTGCTCTACCACCTCGACCCGCTTAAGCCGCTCTTTCTGCCCATCAACAAGCACGGCGGACAGTCGGCCGATTCGGCGCGAATGCTTCGTGAATCGCTGGACTCCGATTGCCAGATCCTCTACTTTCCCGCGGGGCTTTGCTCGCGCAAAATCAAGGGCGATATTGTGGACTTGCCGTGGAAAAAAAGCTTTCTGAAAATGGCCGTTGACCACCGGCGCCACGTGGTGCCCATGTTTTTTGAGGGGCGCAACTCGAATTGGTTTTACCAGCTGGCCAACCTTCGCAAGCGGTTAGGCATAAAGGCGAATTTAGAAATGCTCTACCTTTCGGACGAGCTCTTTCGCCAGCGCAACGGCAGCTTCGGCCTGCGCATCGGGGAGCCCATTCCCTACGCTACGTTTACCAAAGAGAAAAGCCAAAACGAGTGGGCGAAATTTGTAAGAGAAAAAGCGTATAGTTTAAAAAATTGAAGAGCATGAAAAATGTAATGGAACCCATCATAGCGCCCATAGACAAGCGCTTGATTGCGATGGAACTGAGCGATGATAAATTCATGAAGCGCACCAACAAGGGCGATAACGAACTGTACATTTTGGACAATAACAACGCGCCCAACACCATGCTCGAGATAGGCCGCCTGCGCGAAATCAGCTTTCGCCTTGCCGGCGGCGGCACGGGCAAGGCCTACGATATTGACGAGTTTGATGTGGCCGATAAGTGCTACAAGCAGCTCATTGTGTGGGATCCGCGTGGGCAGGAAATCCTGGGCGGCTACCGCTACATTTATGCCGGAGATTGCAGCGTGGAGCACCTGGCCACCTCGGAGCTGTTTCGCTTCTCCGATAAGTTTAAAAAAGATTACCAGCCCTACACCATTGAGCTGGGGCGCTCGTTTGTGCAGCCCGACTACCAGAGTTCGCGCCGCAGCTCCAGGAGCCTCTACGCGCTCGATAACCTGTGGGACGGCATTGGCGGCCTGATGGTAAAATCGACCGATGTGAAGTACCTCTTCGGAAAGGTAACCATGTACCCCGGCTACAAGGCCGAGGCGCGCAACATGGTGCTGTACTTCCTGCAAAAATACTTCCCCGATCGCGAGGAGCTGGTTACGCCCATACAGGCCCTGCAAACCAACATGGACGAAAAGGCGCTCCAGGCGCTCTTTACGGGAAAAACCTACGACGAGAACTACCGCATCCTGTCGCGCTCGGTGCGGGCGCTGGGCGAGCATATCCCGCCGCTCATCAACTCGTACATGAACGTGTCGCCCTCCATGAAAACCTTTGGCACGGCCATCAACAGTGAGTTTGGCGCGGTGGAGGAGACCGGCATTCTGATTACCATAGCCGATGTTTACCACGAAAAGATAGAGCGGCATCTGGTGGAGCACCACCGGCAGCCGCGCGCCACGCTCATCAACCAGCTGTTCCCGCGGCGGGTGGTAAGGGGCGAGGGCTTGTAAGGCCGCAGAGGCTAAGCTTCGATTACCGTCTCATTGCCTTACGTAGCGTCCTTAGCGCTACATCTACGTTTTATATACAACTATCCCCGTTTTGTTTAGCTCCCACTTTAGCAAGCGCATATACTTTTGCGGAAACATTAAAGCTAAAGTAAAATGGGACACAAAACAATTCTCATCACAGGAGCATCCGACGGAATCGGGAAGGAGACCGCCAAAACGCTCGCAAAGCAAGGACACACCATCATTCTGCATGGTCGAAACCGGCAGAAAACGCAGGCGGCTTATGAAGAAATCAAGGCGGAAACAGGCAACAAGAATATGGCTATGTTTACCGCCGATTTTCTGTCGCTTGCCGAAATAAAACGCTTTGCAGACGCCATCAACGCAAAATACGACCACTTGGACGTGCTCATCAACAATGCGGGGGCGCAGTTTGGCGGCACAAGGGAAATCACAAGCGAGGGACACGAAAAAACGATGATGATAAATGTTTTCGCACCGTTCCTTTTAACCACGCTTTTGCTCGATTTACTCAAAAAAAGTCCGTCCGCAAGGGTCGTAACCGTTTCTTCAGGCGCACACAAAATGAGCGGAAAGCCCTATTTGGACGACATAGAGCTGGAGCACCATTATTCCATGTCTAAGGCATACGGCTTATCGAAATTATATATCATCTGGGTAATGCGTCATTTCATTACCGAAACGGAAAAAGCAGGTATCAACAACATCACATTCAATTCGGTTCACCCGGCTTCCGTAAACACCAGCCTCGGAAGGGTATCGACAAAAGATTGGGGAGCAAAAATCCTTTATTTCCTTTGGAAACCCTTGATGATAAGCATCGCAAAGGGTGCGAAAAGCAGCATCGAAGCTGCCGTATCCCCAACGTTGAAAGGTGTTACCGGAAAATATTTCGGGCCGAAAGGTGAAGAAAAAACCAGCGAAAAATATTACTCCGCGGAGAATGAACAGATAGTTTGGGATTATTGTAAAAAAGTAACGGAGGATTACCGATGAAAGCAACCCTTATCATACTGCTTATTCTAATCGGGCTTTCAGCAATTGTCTTTGCCCCGCGGATAATTAAGGACATTCAAAAGAAACGCAATTATGCGAACACTTATGCGATACAAAATGTCGGAAACGGCAAAGATATTCGTGTGCATAACGCCGGAAACGCCGACGGTACAAAAATTATCCTGTACAATCATCACCGCTGGGAGTGTATGACGTGGCAGTTGATTGAGCTGGGAAAAAATGTATTTTTACTCAAAAACCTATATACGCAAAAGACCTTCCAACCAACTTCGGCTCCCGAACCTGGTGTAAGCCTGTGGCAACAAACATTAGGCGGAAGCCCTCTGCAATATTGGGAATTTATAAAACAGTCTGACGAAACTTATGTGATACGGTTAAAGGACACGGAATTATATCTTACAGCTACTTCGGATGAAAACGATTCCGACATTATCCTTATGCCGTTACAAGAATCGGATAACCAGCGATGGAAGTTAATAAGGCAGAATCCTATTATATAGTCTGCTGATTGATGTATCTTTGCACGATAATGGTATGCCATTAATAAAATTAGGGGATTGCTAATTAAGTATAGATTTTACCATAAAGAAATTACGAAGATTTACAACAAAGATAAAGGCAAACTTGTCAATCCATTACACATTGAAAATTACCGTATTAGATTAATTCATTATCATCTCTTATAGACAGGATTTACAAGATTTACATGAAAGACATCCTGTTAATCTTGTAAATCCTGTCTATAGCTATGCTTTATCACCAATTCCAAAATTAGAATGAAGAAAATGGATTACGAATTTATAAAATCAAGATTAGCTCCCTGTGGATTGCATTGTGGGAGATGCTTTGCATTTAGTGAAGGAGATATAAGTCGGCTAAGCGAAGAATTAAGTTGTTCTTTTGGTAATTTTGAAATATACGCCGAAAGGTTTGTAGGAATGTTAGATGAACCTTTGTTTTTGAAATATCCAGAATTTAAGAAAATGCTTGATTTTTTCTCGAAAGGAAAGTGTAAAGGTTGTCGAAAAGAAAAATGCATATTATTCAAAAATTGCAAAGTAAGAGAATGCTCTGAAAATAAAACGGTCGATTTTTGTTTTGAATGTTCGAGTTTCCCATGCAAAGAAACAGGATTTGATGAACATATACATAAGCGTTGGGAAATGATTAATCTGAAAATGAAAGAAGAAGGTGTTGAAGCATATTATAACGAGATTAAAGATAAACCGAGGTATTAGATGAATTATAGATGCCTTGAAAGATAAAATGAAAACAGACGATATAATCAAAATAAACACCATTGAGCAGTACACCGAGCGGTTTGGCTGTCCGCCCGCCAATCATCCGCTCATAAGCATCTGCCGTCTTGCGGATGTGAAAGATTTTATCCCTTTCAACAAGCCCGTTCAGCTTAACTTATACTCTATCGTAATGAAAGACGGTGCGAGCTGCACCTCAAAATACGGTTGGCGTGAGTATGATTTCACAAGGGGCTCAATGAACTTCTTTGCACCGGGGCAGCTACACTCGTGGGATGAGGCGAAGCAACAATCAGAAGCGTGGGGTTGGATGCTGGCGTTCCACCCCGATTTTATCCGTAAATATCCCTTGGGCGCGAGAATCGGTAAGCTGAAGTTCTTTTCGTATGAAACCAACGAAGCCCTGCATATATCCGATGCCGAGCGCTTGCTGCTCGAAGGCATCATGCAAAATATAGAAAGTGAAGATAAGCGGAGTATCGACCGGCACAGTCAGGACATAATTGTATCCCAACTGGATGTGCTTTTGAATTATGCCGAGCGATTTTACACACGGCAGTTCAGGACAAGGAACAGCGTTGAATCGGATATCCTTACACGCTTTCAGCTCGCCCTCCATAAGCATTTCGAGGATGGTAAAGACAGCCTTATTACGGCCAACGATGTTGCTTCCGGGTTAGCTATGTCCACGCACTACTTAAGCGATTTTCTTCGCAGCCAGACAGGGATGAATACGCAACAGCATATTCACGCTTACTTAATCGAAAGGGCAAAAATCCTGCTGTTAACAACCACACTTTCGGTCAATGAAATCGCCTTCTCACTCGGATTTGAATACCCGCAATATTTCAGCCGCCTATTCAAAAGCAAAACAGGGCAACCCCCTGTCGGGTTCCGAAGTGTGAATTAGCCGGAGGCCTTACCGATGCGAGGCGGTGGGTATGGCCAATGTTCATTCCGGTTCCGCTTGACACGGGTGGTAATTAACAGCAATATACCCGATTTTTAACCAACAAAAAAAGCGGAACCGCAGGGTTCCGCTTTTTGCTTATGGCTGGCCGGGTTTAGTCGTTCATGGTGGCCAAAAACTCCTCGTTGTCTGCCGTTTTGAGCAGGCGGTTGCGCATGAACTCCATGGCTTCTACCGAATTCATATCCGACAGGTAGTTGCGCATAACCCAAATGCGGCTCAGCACATCCTTGTCCACCAGCAGGTCGTCGCGGCGGGTGCTGCTGAGCGTTACGTCCACAGCGGGGAATATGCGCTTGTTGGATAGCTTGCGGTCGAGTTGCAGCTCCATATTACCCGTACCCTTGAATTCTTCAAAAATAACCTCGTCCATTTTCGATCCCGTATCAATCAGCGCAGTAGCAAGTATAGTGAGTGACCCACCATTTTCAATGTTACGTGCCGCACCAAAAAAGCGCTTGGGTTTGTGTAGAGCGTTAGCATCTACACCTCCACTCAATACCTTACCTGATGCAGGTTGTACTGTATTGAATGCACGCGCAAGGCGAGTAATAGAGTCAAGCACTATTACCACATCATGACCGCACTCCACCATGCGCTTAGCCTTTTCCAACACAATGTTGGCTATTTTTACGTGACGTTCTGCTGGTTCGTCAAAGGTCGAGGCTACTACCTCGGCGCGCACGCTGCGCTGCATATCGGTTACCTCCTCGGGGCGCTCGTCAATGAGCAGCATTATCATGTACACCTCGGGGTGGTTGGCCGCTATGGCGTTGGCTATATCTTTCAGCAAAACGGTTTTACCGGTCTTGGGCTGCGCCACAATCAGGCCGCGCTGCCCCTTGCCTATGGGCGCAAACATATCCACCACGCGGGTTGATAGGTTGTTGTGCCCGTTGCCCGTGATGTTAAACTTCTCCTCGGGGAACAGCGGCGTAAGGTAGTCGAAAGGCTCGCGGTCGCGGATGTACTCGGGGTCGCGCCCGTTGATGGAGTTGACCTTTACCAGCGGGAAAAACTTTTCGTTGTCCTTCGGCGGGCGGATAAATCCGGTTACGGTGTCGCCCGTTTTCAGGCCGAACAGCTTTATTTGCGACTGCGAAACGTACACATCGTCGGGCGACGAGAGGTAGTTGTAGTCCGACGAGCGGAGGAATCCGTAGCCGTCGGCCAGCACCTCCAGCGTTCCGGTGGCGGGTACCAGCGTTTCGAAGTCGTAGCGCTTTTCGCGCTCCTGCTGCTGGCGCTCGCGGGCTTCGTGCTGGCGCTTGGGCTGGGGCTCGGGGTTGGGCTGCTGCTGTGGTGCCGCCGCCTGTGCGGGCTCCTCGGGCTTTGGCGCATCGGTTGCCGTAGGTGCCTCCGCCGCATCCTCAAGCGGAAGCAGCAGCTCTGCATCGACCGGGTTGGCGGGAGCGTTTCTTGCCTGCTTGGGTCTTCCGGGGCGCTTGGCTGCTTGCTCCTTTGGGGCGCCGCCGGCTTGCGGTTTTGCTGCCTTCTCGCCGGTTGCCTCGGTGGGCTTGCCGGAGTTTGGCTGCTCGCCGCCGGGCGCGCTTTTCGGCTCGTTGCTATGCTGCCTTTTGGGGGCGTTGTTGCGCTTGGGCGCGCGGTTGCTGTCGGCTGAGGGGCCTGGGGTGGTGGGATTTTTTTGGGGACCTTGAACCGCCTGCTCGTCGAGAATTCTGTACACGAGCTCTTCCTTGTTCTGTCCGCCCTTTTTGATGTTCAATTGGAGTGCAATTTCCTGCAACTCTTCCAACGACTTGCCGTTTAGGGCCTGGATGTCGTACATAAAATGTTTTTTTGGTTAATAAAATAGTGCGCGCCTTGCGCGAACGTTTGCACAAAACAACGATGCTTTATTGCTTGAAGTAAGGGCATCAAAAAAATAAAGTGGTTGTGATTTTTTACGTTGAAGCGAGAAGTGCTTCGATGGAGCGCGTCTGAAAGTACAAAGGTAGCTATTTATTTAAATGTGCAAAATTTTTTATGATTATCCCGAATTCTACCCCTCCATTTTAACCATGCGGTAACCCAAGACGCCTAACGCCGTAGGCGTGACGACTTTGTAGCCAGAGGTGTAAGCCCCTGGTGGCTTGATGTAGCGTAGCGTGTAGCGCGCGGAGCACACTTTTTCCCTGAAAAAACACCTGTGCTCCGCGCGCAAAGACGACCCTTGCCATTATTTCCAGGGGCTTCACCCCTGGCTACATGCTGGCAGCCCTACGGGCTGAATACCCATGCTAAGTTGGGAAGGGGTAGAATTCGGTATAATCATAAAATTTCTTGTCCTAAAAAACATGCAGGGCTTGCTTATTCCTGCCCCATAAATTGTTTGAATTTGCCGCTGCCGTAGCAATTATTTTTGTAAAAAATGCTACATTTGCGCAATATGTACGGCAACAAGAGAATTGTAATACGTTTTTGTCTATGCAACGAATAGTTAAGTTAACTAAAGGACTGGATATAAAGTTAGAGGGAAAGCCCGAGAAAGTGCTCCCCAAGAGCGTATCGCCGCATGCCTACGCTGTGAAGCCTGCCGATTTTAAGGGCATTACGCCCAAAATGATGGCCCAGGAGGGCGATAAGCTCAAGGCGGGAAGCCCCGTTTTCTGCGATAAGTACAGGCCCGAGATAATTTTTGCATCGCCCGTGAGCGGTACGCTGCAGGCGGTAAGCAGGGGCGAGCGGCGCAAGATTTTGGAGGTGGTCATTACGCCCGATGAGCAAAACGAGCCCTTGACCTTCAACGCTCCCACCCTAACTTCGGCCACCCGCGACGAGCTGGTGGCGTTTATGCTGGGCGCGGGAGCCTGGCCCTTTCTGGTGCAGCGCCCCTACGGCGTGGTGGCCGACCCCAAGGCCGCACCGAAGGCCATTTTCATTTCGGGCTTCGACACCGCCCCCCTTGCCGCCGACCAGGATTACCTGGTAAACGGCGAGCAGGCTTCCTTTCAAAAAGGCTTGGAGGTGCTGCAAAAGTTGAGCCCCAAGCTGCACCTTTCGCTCTGCGCCGACTACCCCGCCAACAACGTGTTTGAGCGCGCCAAGGGCGTGGAGATTCACCGCTTCAGGGGGCCGCATCCGGCGGGTAATGTAGGTGTGCAAATACACCATATTGAGCCTATTAATAAGGGCGAGGTGGTGTGGACTATCAGGCCGCAGCACGTTATTGCGCTGGGCCGCCTGTTTGCCGGCGGCGTGTACGATGTGTCGAAGGTGGTGGCGCTGGTGGGCCCGGAGGTAAAGCGGCCGCGCTACTACCGCATGATGTCGGGGGCCTCGCTGAGCGCGTTGGCAGAATTCCTGCACGAGCCCCGTCCGGGGCAGGCGCAGCGCGTCATCAGCGGCAACGTGCTCACCGGCGCCAACGTTGGCATTGACGGCTACCTTGGCTTCTACGACGATGAGGTTACCGTAATTCCCGAGGGCAACCGCTACGAGATGCTGGGCTGGATGATGCCCCGGTTCTCGAAGTTCAGCCTGTCGCGCAGCTACTTCTCGTGGCTCACGCCGGGCAGGCGCTACGTACTTGATACGAACCTTAACGGCGGGCAGCGCGCCTTTACCGTTACCGGACAGTACGAAAAGGTGCTGCCCATGGACATCTACCCCGTGTATCTGCTCAAGGCTATTTTGGCCGGGGATGTGGAGAAAATGGAGCAGCTGGGTATTTACGAGGTGCTGGAGGAAGACCTCGCGCTTTGCGAGTTTGTGTGCACCTCCAAGATGGATGTGCAGGAAATCCTGCGCAAGGGAATTGACCTAATGATGAAGGAAATGTAGTAACCATTTAACGATTCAAAATTCAAGGATTCAAAGCTTGTTTAAAATTTGGGCTGCTCCTCGCAAGCGCAGTATTATCGTTAAATTGATACAACCTCTAAATTGGGAATTGCTAATTAAGTATAGATTTTACCATAAAGAAATCACGAGGATTTACAACAAAATAAAGACACAAACTTGTTAATCCATTTCACGTTTTTGATAATCAACATGATGGAAAAACTTCTATCGTCGTTTTATAGACAGGATTTACAAAATTTACAGGATGTCTTTCATGTTAATCTTGTAAATCCTGTCTATATCTATACTTTATGACCAAGGCCCTAAATTGAATTTTTGAATTTTGAATGCTTGAATAAAAAAGTAAAGTTTTTGTATGAGCGCGATTAGAAGATTTATTGATAACCTGAAGCCAAGCTTTGAGAAGAACGGCAAGCTGCACTTCCTGCACTCAACGTTTGATGCCTTCGAAACATTTCTGTTTGTTCCGAAAACCGTTACCACCAAGGGTACCCATATTCGCGACTCCATTGATATGAAGCGAACCATGACCGTGGTGATGGTGGCGCTGCTGCCGGCCCTGCTCTTTGGCATGTGGAACGTGGGCTTTCAGCACTACCTCTCCATTAACCAGGAGGCGGGATTCTGGAGCGTGTTCGGCTTCGGCTTCCTGAAGGTGCTGCCCATGCTGGTGGTGTCGTACGTGGTGGGCCTGGGCATTGAGTTTGCCGCGGCGCAAATTCGCGGGCACGAGGTCAACGAAGGCTTTCTGGTGTCGGGCATGCTCATCCCCATGGTTATGCCCGCCGACCTGCCGCTGTGGATGCTGGCGCTGGCCACGGCCTTTGCCGTTATCATAGGCAAGGAGGTGTTTGGTGGTACGGGCATGAACATTTTTAACCCGGCGCTGCTGGCGCGCGCCTTTGTATTCTTCTCCTACCCCTCGTACATGTCGGGCGACAAAGCCTGGATTGCGGGGCTTGCGAAGGGCGAAGGTGTGGTTGACGGATTTTCGGGCGCCACGCCCCTGGGTAAGGCCATGCTGGGGCAGCTGCCCTTCTCGCCTATGGAGGTGGGCGATATGTTCTGGGGATTTATTCCCGGCTCCATTGGCGAAACCTCCGTTCCCGCCATCTTGATTGGCGCGGCGGTGCTGCTTTTTACCGGAGTGGGCAGCTGGCGCATTATGCTCTCGGTGGTGGCCGGCGGATACCTTACCGGCTTGCTGTTTAACCTGGCCGGCAGCACAGCCTACATGCAGCTGCCCGCCTACCTTCACCTCATTATGGGCGGCTTTGCCTTCGGCGCGGTGTTTATGGCTACCGACCCCGTGTCGGCGGCGCAAACCAACCGGGGCAAGTGGATTTACGGATTCCTGATAGGCGCCATAGCCGTGGTTATTCGCGTGCTCAACCCCGCCTACCCCGAGGGAATGATGCTGGCTATACTGCTCATGAACGCTTTTGCCCCGCTGGTGGACTACTACGTAGTGCAGGCTAACATAAGGCGAAGATTGAAGAGGGCAACGGTAAAGTAGGCTGCTTGTGCGTTGTCACCCTGAGCCTGTCGAAGGGGTGCGGCGAGGTCAAATAGTAAGGAGTAACCCTCCCCCATACTTCGACAGGTTCAGCATGACAACCCACGGTGGTAAATTTTAAAATTGCAGATAATGACATTCAATAAGGAAAGCAACAAGTACATTTTTTTATACTCCATTGCGCTGGTGGTGGTGGTGGCGGCGGTGCTGGCGGTGGCTTCCATCGTGCTGAAACCGGCACAACAAAAAAATGTGGAGGTGGAAAAAATGCAGAGCATACTGCGCTCGGTGCAGAAAGCTGCTGCCCCGGAAAGCGCAAAAAACAAGAAGCGGTACATCGAGGACGAGTACGCCAAGTACATTACGGAGGCGTTTATTGTAAACTCCATCGGCGAAAAGCTCGGTGGCGATGCCTTTGCCGTAAGCCTCGAGGAGGAAATGGCAAAGCCCGTTGCCGAGCGTAAGCTCCCCGTGTTTGTTTGCACCGACGACGACGGATTGAAAAAGTACATAATCCCCGTGCGGGGTGTTGGACTGTGGGGGCCGCTGTGGGGCTACGTGGCGCTGGAGAATGACTTCAGCACGGTATGCGGCGTGGTATTTGACCACAAGGGCGAAACCCCGGGCTTAGGCGCCGAAATTTCTACGCCACAGTATCAGGCGCAGTTTGTAGGCAAGCAAATTTTTGACGGAGCAACGTTTACCTCCATTCAGGTGGTGAAGGGCGGCGCCACGCAGGGTAAGCTGCACGAGGTGGATGCCATATCGGGAGGAACCATTACCAGCAAGGGGCTTGAGGCTATGCTGAGCGCTACGCTGAGCAGCTACCTCAACTTTTTTAAGGAGGCCAAGCAAGGAGTTGGTGGTGAGCAAAAGCAGAAGGAAAGGCCGGTGCCCGAAGAGCCTGAACCTGATCCCATGCCGGTGGTGCGTAAGGTTATTCCGTTGCCGGTAGCCGATACGGCGCCCCGCATACAAGAGGCTAAGCCGGATTCCGGCGCGCTGGCCAAGCCTCATGCCGCTCCGGTGGTGCAACCTGCGCGCGTGGACACGCAGCGTCACGTGGCGAAGGACAGCAGTACTACTAATTCCCCTCTCTAAATTTTATAGAACTTTTACGGCATATATAATGGAAAAAGAACCTTTACTCTCCGCAAAAAATATGAAGCTGCTTACCGGCCCGATGGGACGCAGTAACCCCGTAACGGTGCTGGTGCTGGGCATTTGCTCGGCCCTGGCCGTAACGGTAAAGCTGGAGCCCGCGGTGGTAATGGCCATCTCGGTAACGGTGGTGGTGGGCGTATCGAACCTGGTAATTTCATTCCTGCGCAACACCATTCCCAACCGCATCCGCATTATTGTGCAGCTGGTGGTGGTGTCGCTGCTCGTTATTCTGGTCGATCAGATTCTGCGCGCCTTTGCCTACGATGTGAGCAAGCAGCTCTCGGTTTTTGTGGGCCTCATTATTACCAACTGCATTGTGATGGGGCGCCTCGAGGCCTTTGCCATGGGCAACAAGCCCTGGCCTTCGTTCATCGATGGTATTGGCAACGGCTTGGGCTACGGTATAATTCTGGTCATTGTGGGCTTCTTTCGCGAGCTGCTGGGCTCGGGTACGCTCTGGGGATACCGCGTTATTCCCGAAAACTTTTACATCGAAAACGGAGGCGTGTACGCCAACAACGGCCTCATCATTTTACCGCCCATGGCGCTTATTCTGGTGGGCATTATTATTTGGGTGCAGCGCTCGCGCAACAAGGAGTTGATAGAAAAGTAAGCAGTACTAAAGTATGGAAAACGTAGTAAATATTTTTATCAAGTCAATTTTTATTGACAACATGATTTTTGCATACTTCTTGGGAATGTGCTCTTACTTAGCTGTTTCCAAGAATGTGAAAACATCCGTGGGCTTGGGCGTAGCGGTGGTTTTTGTGCTGGCGGTTACCGTGCCTGTCAACTATCTGCTCAACAAGTATGTGCTGAGCAGCGGCGCGCTGGCGTGGATGGGCGCCGGCTTTAAGGAGGTGGACCTGAGCTTTCTCAGCTTTATCGTTTTTATTGCCGTCATTGCCTCCATGGTGCAGATTGTGGAAATGGTGGTGGAGCGCTTTGCGCCGGCGTTGTACTCATCGCTGGGTATTTTCCTTCCGCTCATTGCGGTTAACTGCGCCATACTTGGCGGCTCGCTGTTTATGCAGGAGCGTGGCTACCAAACGCTGGCCGAGGCTACTTCCTTCGGCGTAGGCTCGGGCGTGGGCTGGTTCCTGGCCATTGTGGGCATTGCTGCCATCCGCGAAAAGCTGAGCTACTCCAACGTTCCCGCGCCGCTGCGCGGCCTGGGCATAACCTTTATCATTACGGGGCTCATGGGCATTGCCTTTATGTGCTTTATGGGGATAAAGCTGTAGCGCAAAATTGTCATCCCGTGCTTGACGCGGGATCTCCTTACTGAAAACTCTTTATAGGAGATTGCGGCTCAATGTTTATACCGACTTGGCGGGACCCGCAATGACAACAGAGGTAAACTTTGTATTAAAAGACAAAAAACATTCGAAAAATATGATTTTGCTATCAGGAGGTTTTACGTTAACGGCAACGGCGGTGCTGGTTTTTCTGATCATCATACTGCTGCTGGTGGCGCTGCTGCTATTTGCCAAAAAAACGCTCACGCCGCAGGGCGAGGTTGAGGTAAGCATCAACGCCGGCGAGCGAAAGCTGAGGGTGCAGCCCGGCTCATCGGTGCTGTCCACGCTTTCGGGCAACGGCGTATTCCTGCCCTCGGCCTGCGGCGGCGGCGGCACCTGCGGTATGTGCAAGTGCCAGGTGGTGAGCGGCGGCGGCAGCATCCTGCCCACCGAAACGGGATTCTTTACGCGCAAGCAGCAGCAGCAGGAGTGGCGCTTGGGCTGCCAGGTAAAGGTGCGCGAAAATATGGAGATTAAGGTGCCCGAGGAGGTGCTGGGCATTAAAAAGTGGGAGTGCGAGGTGGTGAGCAACCGCAACGTGGCCACCTTTATTAAGGAGTTTGTGGTGAAGCTGCCCGCGGGCGAAACGCTCAACTTCAAGTCCGGCGGCTATATTCAAATCGATATTCCAAAGTGCGAGGTGGACTTTTCAAAAGATATTTTTGTGGAGGAGGAGTACCGCGAGGATTGGGATAAAATGAAAATCTGGGATTTGAAGATGAAGAACATGGAGCCTACGTTTCGCGCGTACTCCATGGCCAACCATCCGGCCGAGGGCAACATGGTGATGCTCAACATCCGCATCGCCACGCCGCCCTGGGACAGGGCTAAGGGCGCTTTTGCCAACGTCAACCCCGGCGTGTGCTCATCGTACATTTTCTCGCGCAAGCCCGGCGACAAGGTAACCATTTCGGGGCCGTACGGCGAGTTTTTCCTGCGCGACACGCAGAGCGAAATGATGTTTATTGGCGGCGGCGCGGGCATGGCGCCCATGCGCTCGCACCTGTTCCACCTTTTCCATACGCTCAAAACCGGCCGCAAGGTTACGTTCTGGTACGGCGCGCGCTCGCTGCGCGAGGTGTTTTACGCCGAGCAATTCCAGGATATTGCCAAGCAGTTCCCCAACTTCAAGTTCACCATTGCCCTCTCGGAGCCCAAGCCCGAGGATAGTTGGACGGGCGCCACGGGATTTATCCATCAGGTTATTTTCGAGCAGTACCTCAAGGGGCACGACTCGCCCGAGGATATTGAGTACTACCTCTGCGGCCCGCCCATGATGAATAGCGCGGTAACCAAAATGCTGTACGACCTCGGCGTCCCCGACGAAATGGTCATGTACGATGATTTCGGAGGGTAGGGCTTGATTCTTCTCAAGCAAAAAAAAGCGGCGCTCTGAGCTCAGAGCGCCGCTTTTGATGTTGTAGCACCGCCGGCTACTGCTTGGTATTGGTTTTATCCACCTTTACGTCGCGGTACTCAAGCCCCTCGTTGTACACCTTCATGGCGCGGAAGCTCATACCCATGCTGGCGTAACCGCCGTCGTGGAAAAGGTTTTGCATGGTAACCTTGCGCGTTAAATCCGAGAAAAGCGTAATAACGTAGTCGGCGCAGTCCAGCGCATCGGCGTTGCCTAGGGGCGACATGCGGTCGGCAAAGTCCACCAGGTTGTCGAAGCCCATGATGCCGCCGCCGGCGGTGGTCTGTGTGGGCGACTGCGAAATGGTGTTGATGCGCACCTTCTTTTCGCGGCCGTAAATGTAGCCGAAGCTGCGGGCAATGGATTCGAGCATGGCCTTGGCGTCGGCCATATCGTTGTAGCCGTAGAGCGTGCGCTGCGCGGCAATGTACGATAGCGCCACCACTGAGCCCCACTCGTTAATGGCGTCGGCCTTGCGGCACACCTGTATGACCTTGTGGAAGGAGATGGCCGAGATGTCGAGCGTTTGCTGCAAAAAGTTGTAGTCCAGGTCGTCGTAGGTGCGGCCCTTGCGCACGTTGGGTGACATGCCGATGGAGTGCAGCACAAAGTCGAACTTTCCGCCGAGGTGCTCCATGCCCTTCTGCACCAGGTTCTCCAGGTCTTCCACCTTGGTGGCATCGGCCGGAATCACGATGGTGTTCAGCTTCTTTGCCAGCTCATCGATGGTACCCAGGCGCATGGACACGGGCGTGTTGGTAAGCACTATCTGCGCTCCCTCCTCCACGGCGCGCTCCGCCACCTTCCAGGCGATTGACTTTTCGTTCAACGCGCCGAAAATCAAGCCTCTTTTACCTTTTAGTAAACCGTATGACATTGTTTTTTCCTATTTGATTAGGGTGCAAAGGTACGAAATAATGTTGGTTTTCTTTTGTTACTTTTTCCTTGATGAAAAAGTAACAAGAAGTAGTGAAGGCGCTAGCTGGAGCACCCAAAATCAAGCCCGTCTGGCCGGCGTAACCGGATAGGATTGGGTGATAGCCTAATAACCAACATTTTTTTTGAATTTCGTTAAGCAGCTATAATCGAGTTTCTTCTTCTTTTAAATTTGCTGGTTAAAGTTAAAATCATCTAAACGAGAGACTAAGCTATTACATATACGTAAAATTTACCCTATCTTTGCCCCGCTTTTCAGAAAAAATGCAACCGAACATTACCATAATAAGTCGTTATTGCTTAGTTTTTTCTACGAGCATACAATCTACAAATAAATAAATTTTTATGAAGGCAAAACTTTCGGTTATCGTGCTCCTCGGAGCGCTCGTGTTGCACTCTTGTACCATGAAGGAAGAGATAGACACCCCTGTTGATTTGGGTGCCAGCTCTACCATCAGCATGGTGGTTCCGGCAGGCTGTCGTAAGGTGCGCGTAGAGTACCCTACTACGGACTCATTCCAATCTGTTATGGCTAACATTACTCCTCAGCCGCAGCAGAGCGGAGGACGCGATGCATCGGCTATGGTTAATGCATCCATCGATGTTTTCTCATCGGTTAACACCTACGTAAACATTTACGATGAATCGGACAACTTGCTGGTGGCCAACTATCCCGTAAGGGCAAAGTCGGTGCCCTCGGCAGGTAGCGTGCAGCTGCCCGAAGATGCCGTGAGCGAGTATGTTACCGGCGATGGCCCCTTTGTGTTCTACCACTCCAGCGGCGTGGCCATGTTCAACGATATCTGGCCCTACAGCACCGACACCATCGACGCCGACTTTAGCGATGTGGTAATTGACTACGATATTGAAACCAAGACGGTTGATATTGTTGCTGCTCCCCATGAGGCGTGGCGCGAGTGCATCAAGGTGGTAATGCACCTGCGCACCGTAGGCGGCATGTTCCCCACAGCCGCTGGTTTGGCGCTCGAAGGTCTGGATACCAGGTATATCGATCGCTCGGAGGTGAGGCTAACCCTGGGTAACACCAACAAGAATATTCCGGCCAACAGCTTGAGCTACACGGTGGATATCAGCGGCTCTTTCCCCATTATTACGCTGGATAACATCGCCTGGCTGAACTCGGCTGCCGCCAAGACCGCCACCTACATTAACTCAAAAACCGGTTTGTCTCAAGGCTTTATCGGTGGAAGCCCCGCGCCTTACTACAACGTAACTCCCGGCTACATCAACAAGGGTGGCGACCTTTTTACGCTTACGGTTATCTTCTGGGGTAAGGACCGCCGCAAGATTGCCAATGGCAACGACCAGCTGGCCAACTACATCAACGCTGTTATGAATACCGAAAGCCAGAACTTCTTTATTCGTACCAAGAACAGCTTCAACGGCAACACGCACGAAATCCACCTCAAGGGCTACAACCCCACGCCTGCATACGCAGCCAAGTACGCTACCGATAACAAAATAGGAGTGGGCAAGAGCCAAACGGCAACCTACTGCTCGGCAGCCGGCTACACCTGGGGCATTAAGGTTCCGGTGTTGACCCGCCACGCTTGGGAGGAGGAGTCCTTTTATCAGGCCTACCCGGGCTACGGAGATTGGGTAACCAGCAACGGCGCGTTGAGCCCCGACTGGTACAAGTACCCCGATACAACCCGTATTTCGGACTGGTGGTAAAAAAAACTTAACCTTGAAAAAACAAAAAGCAGCTATGTAGGTGATACATAGCTGCTTTGTTTTTTAAGAGAATTAGTGATTATCCCGAATTTTACCCCTACATTTTAACCATGCGGTAACCCAAAATGCCTAACGCCGTAGGCGTGACAACCTTGTAGCCAGGGGTGTAAGCCCCTGGTGGCTTGATGTAACGTGGTATTTGCGCGCGGAGCAGGTCTTTCCCTTGAAAAAACCCCTGTGCTCCGCGCGCAACATGCACCTCTTGCCATTATGTCCAGGGGCTTCACCCCTGGCTACATGCTGGCAGCCCTACGGGCTGAATACTTATACTAATAGCCTGGGAGGGGTATAATATTCAGGATAATCATAGAAACCCTCTTCTAAATCACGGTTGCCAGAGCAGCTCCCCGTCCCGGTTAGGAGGAAATGGCGCCGCCGCTGGGGCTACTCCATGCTCAAATCCTCCACGCCGCTTACCTCGGTGGAGGTTTCTCCCAACGCCCCCACGCCCTGCATCACGCCGGTATATATTTTTATGAAGTCGATTTTTTTAAGTGAAACCGTGCTGCCTCTGGCATCCACAGCCCAGTCTATGTCGAATTCGCAGCCGGCGCTGCTGTTCGGATGGCTGTCGGCATACCCCCAGCCGTACGCCTTCAGCTTCCACCGCCCATCCTCAAACGTGGCGTTGCCGGGTAAAAGGGTGCCGTGAAAGCGGAGCGTATCCCCATCCACCCAAAGCGGAAAGTATGACGGTCCGTTGTAGCCGCTCACCACGCGGAGCGTGTCGGAGTTCCCTTGGCTGTCGAACCAGGGAATAGGGCCGTTAGCGGGGTTGGGGCGCAGGTAGCTGATGGTGTAAGCTTTGGTAGAGAGGCCGTGCTCGCTTCCCGCCAGCTCGTACCACTCGTCATCGGCCAGCCCGTTGCTGTTGGCATCCACCGATACCATAGCTATGCCGGGCTCGGCGCTGTTTTCAAAGGCGTTGCCGTACACCTTAAAATCGTTAGCCCCGGGGCGGTTTACAATGCTGTGATCAAACCCGACTACCAGGTATCCGCCGTAGGCGCCTAATGAAATCAGCTCGCCGGTTTTGCCTACCAGCGCGGCGGCAAGCTTATCAAGCATGGCCTGCTTGCCGTCGCCAGGGGTGTACAGGGGCAGCTTATTGGTGAACTGTCCGGGGGCGGGCACAAACTCCAGCACGCGGCTCACATACTTTGATGGCGGCGTGGGGGGGAGCTCAATGCCTCCGTTGTCGTCATTGTTGCATGACGACAGCGACAGGCATAGGCCGATGAAAAGCAGGGTGGCATTTTTTTTCATGAGGCGAAAGTTACTTTACGTAGGCAATGTTGTCTATACAGAAGTAGGCCGGCGTGTTCATGCCCCACTGTCCGTTATCGGTGCTGCTTGCGGCAAAGCTGAGCTTGCTTACCTTAGCCGAAAAAGAAAGGTCAAAGTTCTTCCAACTGTCAGCTATCAAACTTTTTCCGTCACGAAAGTCGGCGAGGTAAACATCCTTGTCGGCTATTTTTGTGCCGGCGGCATCGTAGGCGGTAATGGTAATTTTGTACCAATCGTTGGCCGCAAATTTTTTCCCGCCCATGGCATCCCCGTTTTTCATGCTCTTGTAGGCAATGGTGTTGAGCGCGAAATCGGCATTCTTTAGCATGACAGGATTGGCAAAGGTTACAGCAGGAGCAGCATCGTAAGAGGATACGAATGACAGGGCAAAGGTGCCGTTGGTGTTGGCTGCAGCGGTATATACATCATACTGGTCGGGCCAGGCTACGGTGGAGGTGTCGTTCCTGTTGGAGTAGCTGAAGCCGCTCCACGATGCGTATTCGGTGTTATAGCTGTTGTTGAACGTTGCCGCACCGCTGGTAAACATGCCGCTGGTATCGCTGCCGTTCCAGTAGCTGTTGGCGTTGAGCTGCAGGTCGGAGAAGGTAATTTTTTCTACCACTTCGTTGTTATCGTCGTCTTTAGAACAAGATGCTATAAAAAGCGAGCTTGCCATGAGGGTTGCGAACAGTAAATTTTTTTTCATTTTCATTTTTTTGTGTTTTTGGTGAATAAATAATCGTTAGTGAATAATGACAATGTTGTGGGGGTTGAGGCCGGCCGTTAGCCTGAACTGCAGCGCTCCCTCCGGCGAAAAGCACAGCACCTCGCCGGTAGCGGTGAAGTCGCCATCGGTATCGGTAATATATACGTAGCCGTTATAGCTGTCGGCCTTAATGCCGAAGGGTGTTTGCAGCAGCGTACCGTCGGTAATAAAGTTGTCGCGCTCCACCTGCTCCGTTTTTACGTTGAATAGCTTTACCCACGAGGTGCCCTGCGCAAAACTGTAGCTGTATATGTAGGCGTAGTCGCCGCTTATGCAGAAGTTCAGCGCCGCAATGCCGAGCGTCTGCACCACCTCGTCCGTAGCGCTGCTTATGCGGTGCAGGTTGTAGTTTTTGCTGCCGTAGTTGCCGCGTGTAACCACGTACACATCGCCGTAGGCGTCGGGCGCAATGGTGTAGGGGTTGGCATCTACCCTAATCTTTTTTACTTCGGTAAACGAGGCAATATCTATTACCGATACGGTGTTGTCGTAGTTGGGTTCGTCAAGCCCGCCCGAGTTGCTTACGTACAGCTTCCCGTTTGCGGCGCAAATGCCGTCGGGGTTGCGCCCCGCCTGTGCAAAGGCCTCTACGCTTAGCGTGGCGGTGTCAATTCTTGCCACCGTGCCGTCGAAGGAGCACACGTAGGCCTTACCCTCCCAAAAGGCAATGTTGCGAGGCTGCCGTGCCGTGTTGTTGCTGAAAAACGGAAGCTGCCTCAGCGACCTTCCGCTGGCGGCATCAAGCACCTCTACCTGGCTCGATACGTTTACTACGCAGTAAATTTTGCTGCCGTACTGCTGCATGTCGTTACCCGTATCGCCTAAGCTGCGCCGGTTGACGGTGTGAAAGTAGCTTTGATCCAGCACATGGTTTTCAAAATCGCAGTAGGTAAGGGTGCTGTTGTTCATGTTAAACAAGCCCTCGTTGAGCACGTACAGCGCCTTGGTTCCTGCGGGCGGGGTGGGGATGTCGTTGCTGTCCGGTTTGGCCGGTTCGTCCTTTCCGCAGGCGAGCAGAAAAAGACAAAGTAGCATGGTGTAAAAGGATGGCTTCATGTTAAATGCTTACGGTTAAAGTTCCCCTGAACGACCTCCCCGGCATGGGGAAGTAGCGTATGACCTCGTACTGCGTATCCAGCAGGTTGAGCACCTCCGCGCTAAGCTTCCAGCGCAGCTGAAACAGGCGGAAGTTTTTGCGGGCGGCAATGCTGTGGTCGGCGTATCCGCCGAGGTAGTTATCATCGCTATTTTGCGGCAGCGCGTAGCGGCTACCGCTTACTATCACGTTGTAATCCAAATTTACGTAGGGCGTTTCAAGGCTTGCGCCGGCGCTGCCCGAGTGCAGCGGAGTGTACGGAATCTGATGGTTGTAGGTCTTGCCCTGCGGGTTGGTTTTATCAATGCTTTTTTGGTAGCTGTAGCTGCCGTTGAGGGCAAGGCTGTAGCCTGTAATGGGCGTAAAGCCTACCTTGGCGGTAACATCTAATCCGGTTATCTGCACCTTCCCCATATTTATCATGCTCAACACAAAAAGGTCTTTTGTGGGAATGGCTACAATTTTATCGGTAACGTAGTTGCGGTAGCCATCAGCCGATACGGACAGGTAGTGCGCGCCCTGCCGCCAGGCCTGGTAGAACGTGGCGCCCGCGTTGTACTGCTGCGCCTTCTCGGGGCGCAGCCCGGGGGTGCCTATTTTGCCGTAGTAAAGGTCGTTGAACGACGGCATACGGAAAATATCCTTGAAGAATGCCCGAAGCAGCAGCTGCTCGCTGCCCAACGGCTTTAGGGCTACGCTGACAGCGGGCGATAGGCGCTGCGGGTTGCCGGGCTGCGTGCCTTGCTCTACGCTTTCAAAGAAAAACGAGCCGAGCGCGTTGGCCACAACATCCACGTAGCGGTGCGTATATTTCCCCGCCACGTTGGCCAAAACCGATGTGCGGGTGGGGTAGGCAAAGCCGGTAAGGTTGGCATCAAGCGTGCTGTAGGCGCCGTCCAGCGAGGCGGAAAATTGTAAGGCTCCGGTGGCATTCCACAGCAGCGAGGTGGTGGCGTAAACCTCGCTCTGCGTGTAGCGGCTATCCAGCATGCGCGCCGAATCCAGGTAGCCGGGGTCGATGTAGCGCGTGTAGCTGCGGTTGTACTTTACGTAGCTTTTTTGTGAAAAACGCTCGCCGTAGCCTACCTGGTGCAGGAGCTGCGCGAAGACTATCTTGTCCGACAGCCGTTGCTGCGAGTAGGGGTTGTACAGTATGGTTGCGCCGGGCAGCCCGCGCTCGCTGTCGTAAAGGTAAATTTTCGCCGCAAGGCGTTGCCGCTCCGAAAGCAGGCCGTAAATGTTCCCCTCCAAGCGTAGCGATGTAATGTCGCTGTTGGTGCGCCGGAGCGCTTCCTGCATGTCGCCGTTGGTAAGCGTGTAGGGGTAGCTGCCCTCGGCGGCCTGAAATTCTCCGCTTACCGAAAAGGCGAATTTCTTACAGATGCTTTGCGCGTAGGTGGCGGAGGGCGCAACAAAGCCGAAGGAGCCTACCTTTACGCCGGCCGTAAGCTGAGCGCGGGCGCTATCGCTAAGCACGGGAGCTATGGTTTCGATGCTGAGCACGCTCCCCGACGCAAAAGATTTTGCCGGGGCGAAAATATCCGATGTGAGCCCGCTGGCCAGCGATATGGTCTGTACGTTGTCCAGCGACAGCTTCCCGATATCCACCTGTCCGCTTTGCTCATCGGACAGCATTACGCCATCGTAGCTGACGGCGGTGTACTTTGCGCCCAGCGAGCGCACCGATACGGTTTTGAGGCCGCCTATCCCGCCGTAATCTTTTACCTGCACCCCCGAAAGGGTTTTAACGGCGTCGCTCAGCTGTAGCGCCCCCAGCCGCGCCAGGCTCGTTTGGTTGAGCGTTTGTACGGGGCTTACATCGTGAGGTAGGTGCGCGGTTTTGCGGGCGCTTACCAGCACCTCGTCAATGGCAATGGTATCGCTTCCGGCCCTTGCGGTAAAGGCAAGGCCAAGCAGGCACAATGGTATAAGTAAGCGTAGATGGATCATCGCAACTTTTATCCCGAAAGTTTTGCGGAAAAAATTAAATTTTGTGATAGGTCTTCTGGCTTACCTTTTACATCTTTAGTTCAAAAAACCTTCCCGTCGCGCCTTGCTTGACAGTGGCTTTGTTGATGATAACTACCTATGGTAGAAAGGATTACAGCAGCGGGTACTGCTTGGGATTCTCACCCAATTCCCTTGGAATCACATTTGCGGTGGCAAAGGTAGGCTAAAAAAATAGAATTGCAAAATGGGGTGGAGAAACCCTTTTTTATTGGCGGCATTTACGTATTTTTGTAGCCGATACCAGGTTCCCACACTCTGAAAAAGATAGCGTATGCGACCTAACTTCTTATTCCCGCCAATTTCGGAGAACCGGAGATTCTCCTTCCTAACCCTGGCCTTGCGCCTGTTCTTCGGGCTGCTGCTGTTTGTAAAGTACGGCCTGTACAAGTGGATAAACTTTCAGGAGCTGCTGCCGCGCATCCCCGATTTCCTGGGTATGGGCAGGCCCATGTCCATGTCGCTGGCCATTTTTGCGCAGGTATTTTGCATTTGGGGCGTTATTGCCGGGTTCCTATACAGGCTTTCGCTTATACCGGTGCTTATAAGCATGGTGGTAGCCCTGTATGTGGCGTTTGGCATTAGCCACGAAATGGTGGAGCTGGCCGCGCTTTACCTGGGCGTGCTGGTGTTGCTCTTCATCGTGGGGCCGGGCAAGTATTCGATTGACTACCTAATACAGAAAAGGCACCAGGCAAAACGGCGCAGCTCTTCGAAGTAGCGCAGCCTCTGTAATTTTTATAGAAGGATTTATAAGAGTTTGTGCAAAAAGGTGTATACGTTTCCCAAAAAATCTAAACACCACCCAATTGTGGCAATAGTTTACGTACTTTTGCGCATAATGCAACCTTGTAAAAAAATAGCGGTGCTGCTGGCAGCTCTGATTTCGCTCGCAGCTCATGCGCAGCCGGTCAAGCTGTCGCTGTGGACACCCATTGCCATACCCCGCTACGACAGCCTGTCGACCACCAACGCTGCGCTGGGCGTGGAGTATAAGGTGCACAACTTAAACGGGGTGGGTGTGGCTGCTGTTTTTGGCCGGCATATGGGCAACGTAAATGGGGTTGCCGTTTCGGGTATTGCGGGTATAACCACGGGTAAATTCAGCGGAGTCGGCCTTTCGACTATCGGCAACATTGCGCGCGATAGCGCTGCCGGAGTGCAGCTGGCCGGCCTATTCAACATGAGCCTCTCGCATATGTACGGCTTGCAGCTCAGCCCCATGAACTTCAGCATAGGCGATGTGCGCGGGGCGCAGCTCACGGGCACGTGCAACCTGGCGGCGGGCGAAATAAACGGGTTGCAGCTGAGTGGCGCCATGAACATTGCCAACAGGGGAGCGCGCGCGGTACAGGTTGCATCGTTTGTCAACATGTGTCTCGATACGCTTCGGGGAGGACAGCTGGCGGTGGGCAACTACTGCGGCGATTTGTACGGCGTGCAGCTGGGCCTGGCCAACATGTGCAACGGCCGGCTTAACGGTGTGCAGGTGGGGATAATAAACTACAGCAATGACACCACCTCCTTTCGTAAGTTGGGCCTGGTAAACCTCAACCCCCACACGCGCTACGACGTGGTGCTGCTGGGCGGCAATATGGTCAACGCAGGCTTGGCCATGCGCTTTTGCAACAAGTACACGTACACCATGCTGGGTATTGAGTTTCCGAGCGACAGGTCGGGCAACGTTACGGCCGCCCTTTTTTACCGCTTCGGCGGAAGAATTCCCGTGCTTGGGCGGCGGCTTTTCCTGAACCCCGATGTGGGCTACATGCACCTTTTTCATGGCGGCAACGACGGCGATGTGCGGGAGTTTTCGCTGCAGGCCCGCCTCTCAGTGGAGTACAAGGTGCTGAAGTGGCTCGGCGTGTTTGCCACCGGCGGCTACGCCTGGACGTCGGAGTACAAAAGACCCATTGGCTTTAGCGAAAAAATACTGGCGGAAGGCGGCGTTTCGTTTCGCCTGCCAAAAAACTCAAAGTAGCGCGTGAAAAAACTACTGCTCATACTGCTATTGCTTGCCCTGTCGGTACCGGGCGCCATGTCGCAAATGCTCATATTTGAGGACGACACGGCGCACGTGGAGGCCAACTTCCCGTTCTGCGACACCGTAAAACCGGTAAAGCACCCCTGGCGCGCGGCGGTGGAGGTGGTGGGCGTCAACCTGGTAATAGGCTCCTACAACAGGTTTGTTACGCAGAGCGATTTTGCCAAAATCAGCTGGTCCACCATTAAAAGCAACTTTCAAACCGGCTTTGTGTGGGACACCGACCCCTTTACCGTCAACCTGTTCGGGCACCCCTACCAGGGCGGCCTGTACTTTAACGCGGCGCGCTCCAACGGCATGAGCTTTTGGCAGTCGTACCCCTACGCCATGGGCGGCAGCCTGATGTGGGAGTACTTTATGGAGGCCGAGCCGCCGTCCATCAACGATTTTATTGTAACCTCCATTGGCGGCGCCATGCTGGGCGAAATAACCTTTCGCCTGTCGTCGCTGCTGATTGATGAGAGTACGCGTGGGGCCGAGCGCGTATTTCGCGAGCTGGGCGTGGCGCTCATCTCGCCCATGCGCGGCTTCAACCGCCTGATAACAGGCGAATCGGGGAAGCATATGAGCCGCTTTATTGATGCCTGCGGTTACGAGCGCCGTCCGCTGGTGTTCGATGTGAGCGCGGGCTACCGCTACCTGGCCGACGCCGAGTACATTGTAAACGGCAACAGCATGCTGGCGCTGGGCCTGCGCCTTACCTACGGCGCGCCCTTTTTGCTCGACGAGGTGTACGAGCCATTCGACTACTTTGACATGAAGATGACGCTGAGCATTGGCGGAAACCAGCCCACGCTCTCGTCGTTCAACGCCTCGGCTATTTTGACCGGAAAGCACTCCGAGCCAGTGCCCGGGCACCGCATGCTCATTGGCGCGTTCCAGCAGTTCAACTACTACGATTCGGATGAAATTTTGACAGGCGAAATACCTTTCCGCATTGGCGAAATTGCCTCGTTTGGCGGCGGCATGCTGTACCGCCTGCCGCAGCTCAACCAAAAGTCGGAGGTGTCGCTGGCCATGTACGGCAACGGGGTAATTTTGGGCGGCTGCCTGTACGATACGCCGGCCACCGACAGCCTGGTGGGGCGCGACTACAACATTGGCAGCGGCTTTAGCGGCAAGGTGGAGGCCGCCGTTACGCTGCGCAAAATAGGTGGCTTTACGCTGAGCGTTTACCACCTTTCGCTCTACTCGTGGGTTACCACCGATAAGCCCAACATATACGGGGCGCAGGCCACCAACAAGGGCTACTCCACGTTTACCATTGTCAACCCCCGCTTCGACTTCAACATTACGCAGTCCATACGCATGAGCTTCGAGGGCGTGTTCTACAACCGCTTTGCCTACTACCGAGATTTGCCCGATGTGGCCACGCAAACCTTCGAAGTAAAAACCATGCTGACGTATAAGTTTTAGCCGGCTTCTCTTTTTTAGAAAAAATAGCCTTTTGGCCAAGGTAAAAACAGAAAGAGGCATTGCGCGGTACGATGCGGCAATATTACCTCACTACCATTTACATAGTTCTAAAACAGACCGCATAGAAGGCTCCAGGGATGAAAAGCTGGACGAGCTTATTAGGAGCTACTTCAAGAATAACAAAATAAAAGACTTTGAAATACGGGATACACACCTGCAAGCTACAGGTAAGTTCAATAAGTAATTCACTAAAAAAAGTTTTTTTATGGACTCGAATGCAAGCAAATGTCCCTTTCACGGCGGATCAAAGCCGGTTGCAGGGATGGGAACCTCCAACAAGGATTGGTGGCCCAACAAATTAAATCTTGGCATACTTCGTCAGCACTCCTCCAAGTCGAATCCGATGGGAGCGAATTTCAGCTACGCCGAGGAGTTTAAGAAGCTGGATCTTCAAGCGGTCAAAGAAGACATTTTTAAGCTGATGACTACCTCGCAGGATTGGTGGCCAGCCGATTACGGCCACTATGGGCCGTTGTTTATCCGCATGGCCTGGCACAGCGCCGGTACCTACAGGGTCTCTGACGGGCGCGGGGGAGCAGGACGCGGTAACCAGCGGTTTGCTCCGCTGAACAGCTGGCCGGATAACGTGAACCTGGATAAAGCCCGCCTGTTGCTATGGCCTGTAAAGCAAAAATACGGGAAGCGAATTTCATGGGCCGATTTGATGATACTGGCGGGCAACTGCGCACTGGAATCAATGGGGTTGAAAACCTTTGGATTTGCAGGAGGCCGCGAGGACATTTGGGAATCCGAGCAGGATGTTTACTGGGGTTCGGAGACAAATTGGACAGGCGAAAAACGCTACAGCGGCGACCGCGATTTGGAGAATCCTCTGGCAGCTGTTGAAATGGGATTGATTTATGTAAACCCGGAAGGCCCCGATAGGAATCCCGATCCGATTGCATCGGCAAGGGACGTACGCGAAACGTTTGCGCGGATGGCGATGAACGACGAAGAGACGGTGGCGCTGATTGCCGGAGGGCATACCTTTGGCAAAACGCACGGTGCGGCAAGTGCTACGCATGTGGGGCGCGAACCCGAAGCCGCCGGCATTGAAGAGCAGGGTTTGGGATGGAAAAATTCTTTTGGCACCGGTAAGGGCGGCGATACCATCAGCAGCGGGCTCGAAGGCGCCTGGAAGCCTAAGCCCACGACGTGGGACAACGGATACCTCGAAACGCTATTCAAATACGACTGGGAGCTGACTAAAAGTCCTGCGGGCGCTCATCAATGGATACCGACCGACAAGTCGTCCTATACGCTGGTAGAGGATGCTCACAACCCGAACAAACGCCATGCCCCCATGATGACCACCGCCGACATGGCGCTGAAGATGGATCCTGCGTACAACGCTATTGCGAGGAAATTCCTGGAAAACTTCGATGCGTTTACCGACGCTTTTGCCCGTGCATGGTTTAAGCTTACCCACCGCGATATGGGGCCTATCGCCCGTTACCTCGGTAGTGAAGTTCCCAATGAATTATTATTGTGGCAGGACCCTATTCCTGCTATGGACTTCCAGCCCGTTGATGACGCCGATGTGGCCACGCTGAAAAACAAGCTCATGCACTCGGGGCTGTCGGTTTCCGAGCTGGTTGCTACCGCCTGGGCCTCGGCCTCCACTTTTCGCGGCTCCGATAAGCGGGGTGGCGCCAACGGAGCCAGAATTCGCCTCGCACCTCAAAAAGATTGGGAGGCAAATAATCCGGCACGGCTTAAAAAAGTGCTGGCAAAGCTGGAGCTTATTCAAAAAGAATTTAATGAGGCACAAGGCGGAAGCAAGAGGGTATCCCTAGCTGATTTGATCATACTGGGTGGCTCCGCAGCCATAGAAAAAGCGGCTGCAGCTGCAGGGCATCCTGTTGTGGTCCCCTTCAAGCCGTGGCGTAATGACGCTTTGCAGGAGCAAACCGATATGCATTCGTTTGCCGTATTAGAACCTAAAGCCGATGGGTTCAGAAATTACCAAAGCGCCGCGCTTGCCAACATTCCCGCCGAGGTGTTGCTGGTTGACAAAGCGCAGCTGTTGACATTGACAATTCCCGAAATGACTGTATTGATTGGCGGCTTGCGGGTTTTAAATGCCAACTATGATGGTTCCAAGCACGGGGTATTTACCAGCAGACCGGAGCAGCTGACAAATGACTTTTTTGTAAACCTCCTGGACTTCAATACCACATGGAAGGCGCTATCGGAATCGGGAAACCTGTTTGAGGGCAAGGACAGGGCAACCGGAGGCGTAAAATGGACAGGAACCAGAGCCGATTTAATTTTTGGTTCAAACTCCGAATTGCGGGCAGCTGCCGAGGTGTACGCTTGCCTGGACAGTGAAGAGAAATTTGTGAATGATTTCGTTGCAGCGTGGAGTAAAGTGATGAATCTGGACAAATTTTAGCTTTACATCAGCCTTCTTGTATTTTTCATTCCGCGATATGATGCGGTAGCAATCACGCCCCGAAGCCATGCTTTCGGGGCGTGGTATTTTTTGTGATCGTCGCCCGGCAGAGGAAAAATGCTTTAAAACGTCCGGCCCACGCCTAACTGTAGCACGTTGTTATACGCTCCCACTTTGCTCCTTGTAAAACGTAGTTACCATTTCCTGTTAAAGGTCCGTTATCGTACAACCTTTGTGAGTATGCCAAATTTGATATTACAAATCCGAGCATTAAGTAATAGAATCTGTTTCATAGATGCTTCTTAATTTATAGTGGCAATAGATGTAATTTCAATACAAAAACAATAAGTACCTGCTGGGGTTGCTATGTTTAATGGCGTATTAGATGCAACACCCGAAAACAATACATCCTTGCTGGCAGCTTTGTATGACTCCTCCAAGTGGCAAGGAAAAAACAATTTTACTTCATCGTATGTACCTTCTTCATGTACCGATATGTACCATTTTCGAATATCTTCATTGAAGTTAACCACGCCTTTTAGGTTTGATGCTGTAAATGCTTGTTCATTAGAACAATTACACTTCTTTTCCTCTTCCTTGCATACCGATAAACTCCCTCCCAAGATCAACAGAATTGCTAGTGTTTTTAAAGTTCTTGGTTTCATTGTTCTTAGGATATTTATTGATTATAATATGCTCTGTAACATCTATACCTTCAGGTATAAGTGGATTCGCATATCCGAGTGGAGCCATTACATATGTTTTAGCCCATGCCCACTTGCCTATTATAGCGCCAGTATCCACAATAGTTGACTCTTTATCCTTACAAGAAGAATTTCCCGCCAACATCAACAAAATTACTATTATTTTTTTTAGTTCTCGTCACCCGGCGGCATAGCAGTTAATGTTGATTTCTAATGTTGCCATTTCCCCGCTCGGCGGCATGTTGCTGCTGCCGTTGAGCGGTTCCTCCGTTCGCCTTAGGCTGCAAGTGGCACGGATGTTCGGCCAAGGTTGTACCTTGGTCGCCGTATCAGTGTTGGTTGTACCTACAAAACGCACGGCTGCTTTACATAACCACAATATTTTTCTCACATTCCCCCGCTTGCAGGCACAGCCTGCTCTGATAGACCGACCGAGGTAAATAACCTGCGGCCGAACTCCGTAGCGCTATTTCACAACCTCCGGCGAACTGGGGTATTGAATAGGTCGCCAATAGGTCAGTATAGCGTTGGGTATGTCATCGTGGTGCCTCATCAATCCACTATCAATGGCATATTTTATCATGTCGTTATTTGGGTTCTGCAACTCTACTTTTGTTCGAATTTCATTGATGTATTTATTTTTTGCAGCATAGTCAGTAAACATGTAACTAAACCTGTAGAATCGCGAGTTTGTGTCTCTTTGCTCATTATACGATAGTATTTTTATGGAGTCGGAAATGTTTTCTCGCTGCTTTATAATTTGCTCTACTTGCCTTTCGGTGTACCTTTTTATTCGCGCATCGCGCCTTTTCAGCTCACGCAGCTCTGCGCTATCTATGGGCTGTACAAATTTAAAGGGGTAAAGTCCTCCGCTTCGAACGTGTTTCCCATGTCGATACGGAGCGCTCCATGGTATGTTTTTTATAACTCTAACGGCTTCGCGGGTAAATGGATTATCCTCCTCGAATCCCCTCAATACGGTAACAGAGTCTATGACTCCATCCTTGTTGGCGCTAAATGATAGCAAAACCTTTACTATGCTATCTTTGGGTAGTTTAGGTAGATTGCTCCAATCTATTAATGAATCTACGTTTATATTTCCTTTAACAAATTTACTTTTTCTATTATCCAGCTTCTCAACCTGCTCCACCTTCCCATTCTTAATGGTAAACTTGTACTCAAACTCGTAAATGCTTTCATAGCCCATGTGCACATAATCTAACATGCTGCCGAAAGGCACATACATCTCATCGTTCACCCAATCGGCAAACACCTTGCCATTTTTAAGCTGCTTCGGGAAAAGCTGCTTTAGGTCGGCATACTCACTTCCTATTTTTTCAGAGTCGGTATTCTTATACGATACTTGAACGCCTGCCAGCTGAGTTGGGTAACATGGGTTGCGAACGCTTTTTAAGTATAACTTATTTTTCTCAACCCCCCATGTGGCAACGTATCCTCTCCAGCATGCTGTGAAAAAGCAGCCGTCGCTATTAAATAGGTTTTTCGGAGTTATCCAATTTTCCTTAGGGTATAAAGCTAAAGGATTACTATGTAGCGATAGCGTATCTCCGTTATATACGATGAAATCCGGTAACTGCGCAGTTCCTTTTGAGGTGTAGCTGAGAAGCACTAACAACACTACGCATAGATACTGTTTCATAAGGGTATTGATTTTACCACAAATGTACAATTTTTTATCTGTTAATTTTCCCGTTTTTTGCTATCTTTGTAGGCTTAAAAAAATCCTTCCCCCAACAAAATGAGCGATCAAGTCAAGCACGAGTGCGGCATTGCCATGATACGGCTCCTCAAGCCGCTTGAATACTACCACCAAAAATACGGCACCTGGCAGTACGGCCTCAACAAGCTGTACCTGCTTATGGAAAAGCAGC
>JAVBPG010000045.1:0-40699 GCA_031549685.1 Bacteroidales bacterium
TACTGCAACTTTTTACGCATTTTTCGCCGCCCTTTTCCGCTCGTTTTCGTCCAGCAGAATTTTGCGCATGCGGATAGATTTTGGCGTTACCTCCACGTACTCATCCTCCTGGATGTACTCCATGGTTTCCTCGAGCGAGAAGATGGTGGCGGGCGTGATGACCGCCTTATCGTCCGAGCCCGAGGCGCGCACGTTGGTCAGTTTTTTGGCCTTGCATACATTGATGGTAAGGTCTTCGTTACGGGTGTGCTCGCCCACCACCTGGCCGGCGTACACATCGTCCTGCGGGCTGATGAAGAAGCGGCCCTTATCCTGCAGCTTATCAATGGCGTAGGCAAAGGCCGTGCCGCCCTCCGAGGCCACCAGCGAGCCGTTGGTGCGCATCTCAATATCGCCCTTGTAGGGCTCGTAGTCCTTGAAGCGGTGCGCCATAATGGCTTCGCCCTGCGTGGCGGTGAGCATGTTGCTGCGCAGACCGATGAGGCCGCGCGCCGGGATGTCGAACTCCAGGCGGCTGCGGTCGCCGGTGGTAACCACGTTGTGCAGCATGCCCTTGCGGCGGGTAACCATGTCGATTACCTTGCTCGATAGCGTTTCGGGAACATCGACCGTGAGCGCCTCCACGGGCTCGCACTTTTCGCCGTTCACCTCCTTGATGATAACCTTGGGTTGCCCCACCTGGAACTCGTAGCCCTCGCGGCGCATGGTCTCAATGAGCACGCTGAGGTGCAGAATGCCGCGCCCGAACACGTTGAACTGGTCGGCGCTGTCGCCGGGCTCCACGCGCAGGGCCAGGTTTTTCTCCAGCTCGCGGTCGAGCCTGTCCTTGATGTGGCGCGAGGTTACGTATTTTCCTTCTTTTCCGAAAAACGGAGAGTCGTTGATGGTAAAGAGCATGCTCATGGTGGGCTCGTCCACGGCAATGGTGGGCAGCGCCTCGGGGTTTTCGGCGTCGGCAATGGTGTCGCCAATGTCAAAGCCCTCGATGCCCACCACGGCGCAAATGTCGCCGCACTTTACCTCGGGCACCTTTACCTTTTCCAGGCCATCGAACAGCATCAACTCCTTGATGCGGTTTTTGACCACCGAGCCGTCGCGCTTTACCAGCGAAATGGTTGAGTTGGCCTTGAGCGTTCCGCGCGCCACGCGGCCCACGGCAATGCGCCCCACGTAGCTCGAATATTCAAGCGAGGTGATGAGCATTTGCGGCGTTCCCTCCACCATTTTTGGCGCGGGAATTTCCTCCAGAATGCAGTCAAGTAAAGCGGTAATGTCGGTGGTTGGCTTTTTCCAGTCGGTGCTCATCCAGCTGTTTTTGGCGCTGCCGAAAATGGTTTTGAAGTCGAGCTGGTTTTCGTTGGCGTTGAGCGCAAACATGAGGTCGAAAACCTGCTCCTGCACGTAGTCGGGGCGGCAGTTGGGCTTATCGACTTTGTTGATTACAAGTATTGGTTTTTTGCCTAAGGCCAGCGCCTTTTGCAGCACAAATCGGGTTTGCGGCATGGTGCCCTCAAAGGCGTCGACAATGAGCAAAACGCCATCGCTCATGTTGAGCACGCGCTCCACCTCTCCGCCAAAGTCGGCGTGGCCGGGGGTGTCTATCACGTTAATTTTTACGCCCTTGTAAACTACCGAAACGTTCTTGGCTAGAATGGTAATGCCGCGCTCGCGCTCCAGGTCGTTGCTGTCCATTATCAGGTCGCCTTGCTTGTCGGCCTCGCGCTGCGCTTTACTGTGCAGAATAATTTTGTCCACCAGCGTGGTTTTTCCGTGGTCAACGTGGGCAATGATGGCGATGTTGCGAATATTCATTTTTGCGATTTATGATTTGCGATTTATGATTTACTCAGCGCTGTCATTGCGGACTTGATCCGCAATCTCCAACGAGAACAAAAGAAAGTTGATGGCTGGAGATTCCGTGTCGAGCACGGAATGACAAGTTGTGCAAAAAAGCGTGCAAAGGTACGAAAAATAATGGAGAGTTGAGAGGGGAGAATGGAGAATGAAAACGCCCGGTGGAAAAACCTTTTCCACCGGGCGTTTTGTACGTTGTAAAAACGTTTAGAAGTTGTAGCCGAGGGTAATCATGAAGGCACCGTTGGTTACCTTAAGCTCATCGCCTGCTGGGCTGGTGAGATCCCAAGTGTTAATAAGGCCAAGGTCGTAAGCAATACCAATGTAGTATTGCTTAAAGTCAACACCTGCGCCAAAGCCGAGGCCGAAGTCAAACCTTTTGGCTATGCCTTCGTCGCCAAAGTAATCGTCAGAATCGTCATCAGTCTTTATTTTGCCCAACAAACCCATAGCTAAGTACGGGCCCACGTTGGCACGGATTTTAAGGTCGCTGTTAATGGGGTAGCCGAAGGAAAGCATCAGCGGCAGCTCTAAATAGGTAGGACGGGCTTTGGTGTCCCACTCTCCCTTGCTCGTCTTGTAACCCTTGGTGGTAATCATCAGGCCCGGTTGGAAGTAAAAATACTCGTGGAACTGAATGTCGGCTACGCCGCCAACGTGGAAGCCTACACGGGCATCGGCACCGTCGGCATCGCCGCCAACATTGGCAAAGTTTAAACCGGCACGTACGCCGAATTTTACCTTGCTGTCCTGCGCCGCTGCGCCTGCTGTTACGCCAACAGCCAAAGCAATCAACAGAATTACTTTCTTCATCTTTTTAGTTTTTAGTTTGTTAAATTAGAGTTAATTCGGGTGCAAAGGTAAATATTTTTTTCACAAACAAAACTTTTTTGATGAAAAAGAGGATGTTAGCGGTGTTGCCGCCCGCTACTTCAGGTACAGCTTGGCCAGCTTGGCGATGTATTTTCCTACAATGTCAAACTCGAGGTTGACCACCGTGCCCTTTTGTATGGCGTGAAAGTTGGTGTGCTCGTAGGTGTACGGAATGATGGCCACCTGAAAGCTACCGTGCTGCGAGTTGACCACCGTAAGGCTCGTTCCGTTTACCGAAACGGAGCCCTTCTCCACCGTGATGTTGCCGGTTGAGGTATCGTAGGCAAAGCTAAAGTACCAGCTGCCGTCGGCCTCCCGTACCTCCCGGCACACGGCCGTTTGGTCCACGTGGCCCTGCACCAGGTGCCCGTCCAGCAGGCTGTCGATTTTCATGCTGCGCTCCACGTTTACCTCGTCGCCCACCCGGAGCAGCCCGAGGTTGGACTTGAGCAGCGTTTCCTGAATGGCGGTTACCGTGTACGCCCTGTCGTCGTGGCGCACCACCGTAAGGCACACGCCGTTGTGCGCCACGCTTTGGTCCACCTTCAGCTCCCCGGCAAAGGGGCATTCCAGCGTGATGTGCAGATTTTCCTTTTCGCGCTCCAGCGCGGTTACCTTGGCCGTGGCCTCTATGATTCCTGAAAACATAGCTTTGATTTACTAGTTAACGATTTACAAATTACTATTTGCCCCCAACCCCCTAAAGGGGGCTATAACCGCAGCGGGTTATATAAGTTTTTGCCTCGAAGCGTCATTGCGAGGAGGAACAGCCTGTCCCGATAAATCGGGGACGAAGCAATGACGCTGCTGGCAAACGCAGTCTCCCTTTAGGGGGTTGGGGGTAAAACAAAGTTACAACAAAAAAATCTGAAATTGCATGTTGACACCACACATACTTCAACAGGCTCAGGATGACAGCCCACGGGTAACTTGTTAGAATAGCAGCCTCAGCTCCACGCTGCCGCTGTGCACCACCTTGCCCACCGAGAGCTTGCGCCCCGAGTACAGCAGGTTGAACTCCAGGCCGCGCCCCAGCACGCGCTTAAACGTAGCGCCCCAGGTCAGGTTGCTGCCGGCGCTGTAGCCCTGCAGCATTTCGTAGCCTACGGCGCTGTTTACCTCGCCGTCGAAGGTGGTGGACACAAAGCCGAAGCTGCCCGTAACCACGCCCTTTTGCGGAAAGTTGTAGGTGCCTTCTAAGCCGGCGTCGTGCAGCCGCGCGGTTTCGCTACCCTCGGTATTATCTTTTAGGGAGAACGAATATTTTGCGTTTAGCCGCAGGTGGAAGACCGGCGTGAACTCGCCGCCCGCCAGCAGGGTATGCTGCAAAATGCTGTAATTTTTGTCGGCCTGCGCGTACTGCGAGTGGTATATTTTTTTTGCGCGCTCCACCCCTGCGCTTACCAGCAGCGGGTCTGTCAGGCGCTGACGGGCGTTCAAGCCCAGCATGTTATACTGCCTGTTTTCGAAGCCGTTGATCAGCATTTGCTTCGACGCATTTTGCTGCCAGCTCAGCTCCACCTTGGTGCGCGCCAGGGGCGAGAGGTAGCTGAGCGTATTTACTGCGGCGTAGGTTTGGCTCACCACGCCCGAGTCGCTCAACGACTCGCCGTAAAAGGGGTTGGCGTTTTTTGCAAAGCTGTTGCGCAGGTTTTTGTGCGCGTTGCTGAACGAAAAAATGTTGCTGAAGCGCGAAAGAATACCTTTAACACCCTTGCCCTGCCACACCACGGCCGGCAGCAGGCTGAGCTGAAAGGCGAACTTTCCGGTGTAGGTTTGCATGTACTCGCGCGAGGGCAGCGCCACGCGAATGTACGAAGCCTCATCGCGGAAGGCGGCCACTTCAAACTCATCGAGCTCCTTCACGCTGTTGCCGTTGTAGTCGTACCAGGCGTACACGCCCTGCCCGGTGCCCACCTCCACGTAAATAAAATCCTGCTTCGGCTCCATGCCGCTTCCCAGCTCGTACAGCACCGAAGTGCTGATGGCACCCTGCGCCAGTGTGGCAAAAATTTCCTCGCGCCCCAGCAGCAGGTTTTCCGTGGTGGCGCTGTCCGCGTAGCGCAGGTTGCGGTAGGCCGCGGTGAGCTTATTCTGCACCGTACTGCCGCCTACCGCGCTGGTGGCGTTTAGCTCGCGCATCACCACGGATTTTTCGAGCGTGTTGTTTTTGGGTAAAAAATCCGTGCGCATCCTGGCGGCAACTCTTGCCCTGTGCGCGCCGCTATCGCTGCGCAAAAACAGCTCTTCGGTGTGAAAGGCCTGGCTATTGTATAAAAGTGCACCGTTGCTTTCTACTTCATTATGCTCAAACTCCTCGCGGAATCCGGCCGTAAATTTTCCGAACGATTGCGCCAGCTCCGCCGCTCCGCGCGCAAAATTGGTGGTACGATTGGCTTGCTCCGTATGCAGAAAGCTGCTCCATGCCGTGCCTGAAAATTTACGGTGCCGAAGCAACAAATCCGCCGCAAGTTTTTCGCCCTGCATGGATGAAAAGGAGGTGTCGAGCGGCGAGAACTCCGCGCTGGTGGCACCAAGGTTGAGGAAGGAGGCCGTGGTGGTAAGCGCAACATTTTGCCGGTAGCGGTAGCCTACAACGCCCGTGTACTGCTGCAGGGCGCGGTGCTGTAATCCTCCCTCGATGTTCCAATCGCGCTCGTACTCGGGGGGCGTGAACCGTTCGGGCGTGCTAAAATTTTTATCGAAGGCAAAAATTTTTGCGCCTGCCATAACGCTGTTTTTTGCGGTTACCCGAAATATTTTTTCAGCGCCTAAGTTCAGGCCAGCGCCCGTACTTGCTGCCTGCGGGTCGCTCGAAAACAGGTTCACGCTGCTGTTGGATAGCGCGGCGTCGAGCGCAATGCTGCTCAGCGAGTCGGGGGTAAAAACGCCGCCGGCTGTGAGCAAAAATTTTCGTTTTGGGGTAACCAGCAATTGCTCGGGCTCGTAGCTGCCCTTGCCTTTGCCCACCCACGCGTACACGCGGCCGTTGGCTGTGGTGCTGGCGGGTGCGTAGCTGCCGCCAACGATGTGCGAAAATCGCAGGCGGTAGCGCGCCGTGAGCGGGTTGGTGGAGTACTGGTAAATTTGCTGCGCTGCGCCATCGGCAAGCGTATCCTTTTTTTGGTACAAAATTTCGTTGCTGTTGAACGGCACGCTGTCCACGCTGGGCGCAACCGCTCGCCAGTACTGCGCTCCGGCATCGTTCATCAGCTGCTTTTGGGCGTCGCTCAGGTCCTCGTCAACGGGCTGGTTCTTGGCATCGCCCTCGTAAAAGGCGTTGAGGTAGAGCTTGAATTTTTCCGACTGAAGCCGGTTTTGCGAGGCGATAATGTAGCGGGCGTAGCTGCGCTCGCTGTACTCAAACTCCACCACCACGCGGGTGTTGCGCGTAATTACGCAGCGCGGCATGAAGGTAACTTCGGCGGTGGCGTAGCTGATGGTGTAGTCGGCATCGGTGCCGCGCTCCTGCAGGCGCCCGTCGATGTACACGCGCTCGCTGCCCGACAGCACCACAATATTTTCCTCGCCCTCGGCGCCGCTGAGCAGGTAGGGGCCCTGGTTGCCGTCAACCACTGCCAGCGCTTGCCGCGCAAATTTGCCCTTGCTCACGCCTGCCGAAAGGCCCGTTTGGTAGCTGAAGCCCGACTTTTTTTGGCGGGTGGCGAAGCCTGCACCCAGCGTTTTGCGCCGGTATTTTCCAAAAAAATCTTCGGTTTCAAGTTGGTCTAAGTCGCCCGCTGAGAGCGATGTTTGGTCGGTGTAAACGCTGATGAGTATTTTGTCGAACTCTTGCAGCGAGGCGGTGTTGCCCTCGGGCAGGGCGGGCAGGTTGTTGTCCGAAACGGTGGCCAGCAGGCTCAGCTCATCGGTGAGTTTGCCCGACAGCTGCAGGTTGAGCTCCGAGGTTAGCGATGCACTGCTGTTGGTGCTCACGTTGATGCCGCGCATCAGGCTGCCGCTGTGCTCCAGCCCGCTGTTGCCAAGCAGCCCGTCGGGCTGGTAGCGGTAGCTTTTGGGTACAAAAAAGGGGTTGCTTCCACCCAAATTTACATCGCTGCGGATGTAGTCGGCCGGCTCCTTGTTGAAGTAAATTTTGCTGAAGGAAAACGGAAAAACGCGAAAGGCCGCGCTCGCGCCGTTTAGCCGTAATTTACTTATTAGCCGTGATTTTGAATAGTCGATGGCGTAGAGCGAATCGGGGATAATGCGCCCCTGCGCATCGCGCAGCACCAGCGACTGCGGCACCATGCTCAGCGTGTCGAGCTGCGTGGTGTCGGAGGTGGTGGAGAGCAAAAGGGAGCGAAAGGCGTTGGGCTGCGCGTGCAGCGTGGCGCAGAAAAACAGGAAGAGAGCACCTGTGGATAAAGATTGTTTAAAAAAAGACAAAGCGCGATTCAAATATTGCGAATAGCAGGAGATGTCTCTCTACGCTTCGCTACGTTCGACATGACGCTTGTTTAAGTAGAAGGGGAGGGGTTTGCGGGGCGGCGAAGCCGCTCCGCAAACCCTTTTTCACACCTTCCTCATCGTCATTCCGAGTGGAGCGAAGCGAAACGAGGAATCTCCCGGCAAATGTAGAAAATATACCCTCGCATTTTTACTCCTTCACCACGTAAATCATTCCGTTGTCGCAGCCGTGAATGGTGCGGCTATCCTTCATTTGCTGCACAATGTAGTCGATGTGCTCCTGCGTGATGGTTTGCCCGGGCACCAGCACCGGAATGCCCGGCGGGTAGGGCGTTACAAAGAATGATGAGATGCGGTTGCGGGCATTTTCGATTTTCACGTGCTGGCGCGCCTTGAAAAAGTACGATAGCCCCTTGGTCTCCACGTTGGGAAGGCGGATGACGCCGTTGCTGCGCTTCACCTTTTTGTCAAAGCGCTTCGACTCGCGCTCCAGCTCGCTCAGCGCAAAGAAGAGCTCGCCCTCCTTGGCCGTTGAGGTGCCGATGGTAAAGAGGAACAGAATGGTGCCCTCCTGCGTGGTTTTTTCCACCTCAAAGCCCTTGTCCTGCAGGTACGACTGAATGTCCTTCATCTCGCAGTCGAGCGCCGAAACGTCGAGCAGCACCTTGAGCGGGTCGTTGCCGTAGCCGTAGGTTTTGAGGTGCTTGAATTCCTTTTGGAAGTCGCTGAACTCAATAACCTTGATTTTGGTCAGGCGCTTGCGCACCGCGTCCCTGAAGCGCTGCGCCTGCTCCAGCGCCTTGCTCAGCAGCTTAAATCCCTCGACCTCCATTTGCATGGAGCACACGCCCAGCGAGGCGATAATTTGGTACTGCGGCGAGGTGGAGGTGTAGAGGTGAAAAATTTCGCGGAAGTAGTCCTCGTCAAAGTCGGGGTCGTTGACGTGTATGTACGAGCTCTGGCTGAAGGCCGAAAGCACCTTGTGCGCGCTGTGCGTAACGTAGTCGGCGCCCGAAAGAATGGCCGAGTACTCCTTGAAGTACGGGTGGAAGGAGGAATAGCCGAACCAGGCCTCATCGACAAAGAGCTTGATTTTGCTTTTGCGCGTTTGGTTTAGCTTTTTGATGAGCTCCACCACGCGGCGGATGGGAATGAGCACGCCATCGTAGGTGCAGCCGGTGAGCACCACCAGCTTCACGTCGGGATTTTTTTTAATGGCCTCCTCAATATCCTTAATCGAGGGTGGCGAAAAAATGCCGTACTTGGGCGAGAACTGGCTGTTGATGTAAACCGGGTTGGCCTGCGTTTGAATGAGCGCGTAGTGTACCGACTTGTGGCAGTTGCGGTCAACAATGGCCTTGTCGCCTGCGCGGAGCAGGGTCTGCATCACAATTTTGTTGGAGTTGGACGAGCCGTTGGTAACAAAAAAGGTTTTGCGAACGTTGAACGTGCGCGCCGCCTTGGCCTCGGCCATGCCCACGTAGCCCGTGGAGTCGAGCAGCGAGCCTAAGTGCTCCACCGACACCGACAGGTCGCCTAAAAATACGTTGTCGCCAAAAAATTCGTAGAACGGGTACAGGAAGGGCGAGTTCTTGAAGCTGCGCCCGCCGGCGTGTCCGGGCGTGTGCCAGGTGTAGTTGGCCTCCTCCACGTACTCCTTGTAGGCCGTCCAGAACGGGGTGCGGCGGCGCTCGTTGAAGGTGTTGAGGATGCGCTGCAGCTCCAGCTGGTGGTTGTTCACCAGCTCCTTTTTTTGAATGAAGTGAACGTTGCCTAAGTTGGGGTTGTACAGGTCGTAGGTATCCTGCTCCGAGGTGATTATAAACAGGTGGATGTTGGAGCGCAGCGCCCCGATTTTGGAGATAAACTGCATGGAGCGGCACACCTCCCAGTTGATGACCACGGCCTGCACATCGCCGTACTCGGCCTTGAGCTGCTTGTTGTTGCCCGCGGGCATCACGCCGCTCTCGATGTAGTCCAGCGCGGCCTCCTGCGATATTGCTTTTACAAACTCAATGCTGATGGAGTTGCTTTTCTCCAGCGTTCCCTTCACCTTGTTGAAATTATCGTACAGGGTTTCGGCAGCGTTCTTGCCGGTTTCGACCAGCAGAATCTGCATGCGGCAGCTCGGGGTTACTTGTTTCGCCATTTAGAACAGTTACCAGTTATTAGTTACCAGCTACCAAGCAGGCTACCGTGCACCAAATGGCACTTGGTAGATGGTACTTGGTACTTGAATTTACTTCCACAGCTTTTCGGGGTAAACGCCCTTGCGCACCAGCTCGGCTACCTTCATCATTACGCTGGGCTTGTCCTCGGCGTAGGTTACGCCAAACCACTTGCTGGGCGTATCGAGCACCTTTACCGTGGCGGTGTTGCTCTTAATCAGCTTGTCTATTACGTAGGGAATGTAGAATTCCGACTTGGGGTTTTGTCCGTTTTGCGCCAAAAATTCCTTGAAGTACTGCTCCGAATGCTCAAAGTACTCGGGCGTAAATCCCCACATATTCATCGATACGGGCGTGTCCACGTTTTCGAACGGAACCATCTTCCCGTTCTCGTCCTTGTAGGCCGGCGTGCCGCCAAAGCTCTCAATATGCGTGCGCTCCACCACCGATACAAGGTTGCCGCTTTCGTCCTTTTCGCAGATGCCGCGCGATACGGCGCCCGACTCCGACAGCGTGTTGCTGAGGCGGTAGCCCACCATGCTGTAGCGGTTTTTTTGGTCTTTTACCTCGTTCAAAAATTGCGCCAAAATCTCAAAGGACTCCTTGCCGTAAAAGTCGTCGGCGTTGATTACCGCAAAGGGCTCCTTCACCGCCTCGGCGCCCATCATTACGGCGTGGTTGGTGCCCCAGGGCTTGGTGCGCTCGGGCGTGTAGGTGCTGCCCGCGGGCACCTTGTCAATGGATTGAAATACAAGTTCAACCTCAATGGCGCTGCCAAAGCGGTTGGCAAAGGCCTGGCGAAAAACATCCTCAAAATCCTTGCGGATAACAAAAACGACCTTGCCGAATCCGGCGCGCGCGGCGTCGAAAATGGAGTAGTCCATAATGGTTTCGCCGTTGGGTCCCACGGCGTCCATTTGCTTCAGTCCGCCGTAGCGGCTGCCCATACCGGCAGCTAAAACAAGTAGTGTTGGCTTCATATAGTGGTATTGATTTTTCAAAAAATAAACATCAAAGATACAAAAAAATGAGAACTATTGACTTGGAGTTCACTTAGCAGGAAAAGCAAGCTTATTCCCGTCACGCAGGTACAGGCGGCAAGCATAAAAAAGCAGGGGTTGAAGGAGCAAAAAAGTTAGACAGGATTTACAACTTAACAGGGTGTCTTTCCTGTAAATTTTGTAAATCCTGTCTAATTGGGAGGCTGCCGGCAAGCTTTTTACTTTACCGGAGTTTTGGCGGCATCCTCTACAGCCGGTGTACTTGCTTTTTCGGTTTTAACGTCAGCGCTAACCGTTGCAGGTGCTTCGCTGGCGGACAGCGCGGCCGGCGCCATGGCGTCAGAGTTGCCGCTCAACTTCTTGGCCATCTTTGCCTTGCGCTCCTGCTTATTCTTGCCCACCACCACGTTGAAGCCCATGCGGAAGTTGAGCTGCTGAGCGCTTTCATAGTTAATGGCCAGCAGGTTGTCGGCTATGAGGTGCCACTGAAACCCGCTGCGCCCGAATACCACGCCCACGCCCACGTTGTGGTTGCTGTTGAAGTAGCTGTACGAGGCGCTGAGGTTAACCATAAAGTTTTGCGTGTTGGCCGACAGGGCAAACATGGGCAGGTTTTCGAACTGGCCGAACTGGTAGCCGAACAGCGCTCCCACGTTGAGGTACTTCCATAGCTCGTAGTTGGCTCCTGCGTAGATGGTGGGGTGCAGCCGCTTGCGCTCGGTTCCCGCGCTCGACACCACTTCGGTTTGCTGCTTTAGCGAGTCGAGCAGCTGGTTGGCAAAGTCTTTCCCGTTCTCCGACATGTCAAAGCCGTCGAAGGTAAATTTGGCGTTGGGGTTAACGGCGGTAACCTTGGTTCCCTTCCAGTTTATAAAGCCAATGTTGAGGGCGCTGGCCGAAACGTTCAAGCCTTTTACCCAGGGTATATCCCAGCTGCCGCCCAGGTCAAAGGCCACGCCTGTGTTCTCGGGCTTAAACTGGTAGTTGCCCGTGGAGAACTTCAGGCTGTCGAGGGTAAACTGTCCGCCGGGCATGTCGAGTGGCAGGCCGGCAATGTAGGCTTCGGGGTTAAAGCCCGCGGTAATGTTGTAGTTGTTGGGGTCGGTGTAAATGGACGAGCCGTTTTTGAGGTAGGCTTGCGCGTAGGCTCCGCCCATCAAAAACTTGGCCTTGGCGCCTACCGTCAGCTGGTCTTTCAAAATTTCCTTCGAAAAGCCCAGCGCCACCTCGCCGTAGCCGTAGCCCATGACATTTACGCCCTCCATAGACAGGGTTTTGCCAAGGGTTTCGTCGGCGCCGTTGCCGTACCACATCAGCCTTTCCACATCCTTTGGTACGCGCCCCTCAAAGTACGTTCGAAGGTTGACATCGAAGGTAAAGTACATATCCTTAACCATAAACCCAAAGTTGAGGAGGTTAAGGTCAACCTTGCCGACGCCGGCGCCAAATGGGCTTTCGCCCATGGCTATGGCTCCGTAGTTGGGCTTGAAGTAGACGTTGCCGGCCGTAAGGCCATCGCCGCGCAGCAGCCCCTCGGCGTATATGGACGAGAGCCCGGGAATACCTATGTACAGGCTCCCGTTTTTGGGCTGAAAGGCCGGGTTGAGCTGGTTGTTCAGCGGCAGGTCTTTCATGTGGTACAGCGTGGGGTTGAGCTGCGCCTGCGCGCCAAGGCTTGCCAGCAGTAGCAGGCCCAGGCTTATATGTTTTACTTTACGCATCATTTCTGTAAAAAATTTTGTGGTGTACTAAAAGCCGTTAATCAGGTCATTCATTTGCGCTTTTATCCTTACGCGCAGGTCGAACTTGATGCCTTTATTGGCCAGTTCTTTGATCTGTTCCGCGTTTAACTCTCCCGCTTTGGTCAAGTCTACCTTTAGCCGTACGCCGTTGGTTTGGTTTATAATTTTTTGCAAATCCCGTGCGCCATTGCTGTTATCCAGGTAGAACGATGGTAGCGGTTTGGAGGCAGATTGGTTTAAGTTGTCTGAAAACAGGCTGCGAATGCTGTCGCCTGCCGCATCAACAAAGTTAGCATGGAAGCTAACGCGAAAAGGCAGCGTATTCTCCATGTCCATATCTATTTTCAGGTACGTTACTCCCTGCGCATCTTTTACAAGGTCGCGCAGGTTAAGGTCAAACAAATCGTTCATGTTGGCCTTTTTCAACACCTCATCCAGCTGCGCATTAATGCTGTCAATCTTGTCCGGCATTATGTTCATCAGGGTGGCTACGGTGGGAAATACGCTTGGGGGGTTGCTGGCTATTCCGTCAAGCAGGTTGTCAATAGCGCTTTGCCCGCCGCTTGCCGCCGCCATTGGCCTCACCACTCTTTTTACACCCGCACTCCTTGAGGTAGGGTTTACGGTGGGGTATAGTAGCCTGAAGTAATCTTCCAGGAACTGGTTAATTTGATCAACCTGATCCGGCGTAAGGTTATTCTCCGCTATGGCCTCCGGCGTTAGCTGCGGTGTAGTACCATCGGTGGGATGGGTTACGTAGTTCAAGGTCGTGTCGGTAAGCACAGAGTAGGCTACAGAATCCACGTTCTGATCGCCGGCCACATCGCCATAGGCGGCCCGCTGGTCGTTTACGTAATCGTCCCAGAACTCCTTTATTTTGACGTTGAACTCCGCTACATCTTCCTCGGCAACAAAATCGCCTACGGTAAGCGACGTTTCCTTTACCACAGGCATAGCCCACGTAGGCTGCCAGTTTTCATCCTCCTGGCAGGAGCTCATGCTTGTTGCTACCAGCATGGTGGATAGAGCAAGCGTAAGTAGCTTAATTTTTTTCATGATATTATAAATTTAGATTTTGCTCAATAAGCTGTATCAGCGTGTGAATAATTTTAATGTGCACCTCCTGCACCCGGTCGGCGTAGCCGCTGTGCGCCACGCAAATGTTTACGTCGCAAAGCGGGGCCATCATGCCGCCGCTTTTTCCGGTAAGCCCCACCACCTTCATACCCTGCAGCTTGGCCGTTTCCACCGCCTTTACCACGTTGGCCGAGTTGCCGCTGGTGCTGATGGCCAGCAGCACATCGCCGGGCCTGCCCAGCGCCTCCACAAAGCGCGAAAAAATGCTTTCGAAGCCGTAGTCGTTGGCGGCGCAGGTTATGTGCGAGGCGTCGCTCACGGCCACGGCAGGCAGGGCCTTGCGGTCGTTGCGGAAGCGCCCCGAGAGCTCCTCGGCAAAGTGTATGGCGTCGCACATGCTGCCGCCGTTGCCGCACGAAATTACCTTTCCGCCGCCGGCAATAGCCTCGGCCATCAGCCTTGCCGCCTCGTCCACCAGCTGAATGTTTTTTTCGCTGCCGGCAAAATTCTGCAGCACCTGCGCAGCCTCGGCAAGGTTGGCCCTTATTTGATCAATCGAACCCATTTTAGTTGAGAATTGAAAATTGAGAATGGAGAATGGAGAATTAAGCCATGCATGTTTTTCGTTCTCCATTTTCCATTTTTCATTCTCCATTAGTATCGGTAGTGCTCAGGCTTGTACGGCCCCTCCACCTTCACGCCGATGTAGTCGGCCTGCGCCTGCGAGAGCTTGGTCAGCTTCACGCCGATTTGCTCCAGGTGCAGCCGCGCCACCTCCTCGTCCAGCTGCTTCGATAGCATGTACACGCCCACGGCGCGGCCCTGGTTGGCCCACAAATCCATCTGCGCCAGCGTTTGGTTGGTAAACGAGTTGCTCATTACAAACGAGGGGTGCCCCGTTGCGCAGCCCAGGTTGACCAGACGGCCTTCGGCCAGCAGGAAAATCGCCTTGCCGTCGGGGAACACATACTTGTCCACCTGCGGCTTGATGTTGATTTTCTGCACACCCTTTTCGGCGTTGAGCAGGTCCACCTGAATTTCGTTATCAAAGTGCCCGATGTTGCAAATTATGGCTTGATCCTTCATGCCCTTCATGTGCTCCAGCGTAATGATATCGCGGTTACCGGTGGTGGTAACGTAAATATTTCCTTCGCTTAGTGTATCCTCTACAGGCTTTACTTCAAAGCCTTCCATGGCGGCCTGCAGCGCGCAAATGGGGTCGATTTCCGTTACAATCACGCGGGCGCCGTAGCTGCGCATGCTCTTGGCGCAACCCTTGCCCACATCGCCGTAGCCGCACACCACCACCACCTTTCCGGCAATCATTACATCGGTGGCGCGCTTAATGCCGTCGGCCAGCGACTCGCGGCAGCCGTACAGGTTGTCGAACTTGCTCTTGGTTACCGAGTCGTTTACGTTGATGGCGGGAACCAGCAGCTCGCCGCGCTCCATCATTTGGTACAGGCGGTGCACGCCCGTGGTGGTTTCCTCGCTCACGCCCTTCCACTCGGCTACGGTGCGGTGCCACTTTTGGCCGTCCTCCTTCAGCAAATCTTTGAGCAGCTGTAGAATTACGCTTTCTTCGTAGTTCCCTGCCGTATAGTCAATGGCTTTTGCGTCTTTTTCCGCCGCAAAGCCTTTATGAATCAAAAGCGTGGCATCGCCGCCATCGTCCACAATGAGCTGCGGGCCTTTGCCGCCGGGGAACGAAAGGGCCATGGCCGTGCACCACCAGTACTCCTCCAGGCTCTCGCCCTTCCATGCAAACACCGGGATTCCGGCTGCCGCAATGGCTGCCGCCGCGTGGTCCTGCGTTGAGAAAATGTTGCAGCTGCACCAGCGCACATCGCCGCCCAGGGCCTTGAGCGTTTCGATAAGCACCGCCGTTTGAATGGTCATGTGGAGCGAGCCCATAATGCGTACACCCTTAAGCGGCTGCGCCTTTCCGTACTTTGCGCGGAGCGCCATCAGGCCGGGCATTTCCTTTTCGGCCATTTCAATTTCCTTGCGGCCCCAGTCGGCCAACTTGATGTCCGCTACCCTGTGGGACAATTTTTCGTCAATCAGCATGCGTTGTTTTTGAGTTAAAGTTATTATAAACTACAAATATAGCTCATAAAAGGCGGTTTCTGGTATAAAAAGTGTGATTTGTTTTATAAATTTGTGATTTTTAAGTTTGTAAAGAAACACAAAACGGCAAGCATATGAGAATGCTCATTCAAAGGGTATTGCAGGCTTCGGTTGAAGTTGATGGGAGGGTGAAATCCGAAATCGGCAGGGGCCTGCTGGTGCTGGTGGGCTTTGAGGAGGCCGATACCGACGAGGACTTGCTGTGGGCGGCCGCCAAGCTCGTTCGCCTCCGCATTTTCGATGACGGGCAGGGGGTTATGAACCTTTCGGTGCAGGAGGTGGAAGGCGACCTGCTGCTGGTTAGCCAGTTTACGCTGCACGCGCAAACCAAAAAGGGCAACCGCCCCTCGTACATTCGCGCCGCGCGCCCCGAAACCGCTATTCCGCTTTACGAAAAATTTACTACTTTTACAGAGAAAGAGCTGGGCAAACCGGTGGGCACCGGAAAATTTGGCGCCGATATGAAGGTAGCCCTTGTCAACGACGGCCCCGTAACCATTTGGATTGATACGAAGGAGCGGGAGTAGGCTATGAACAGTTTGGTAAAATTGGTAGTAGAAAACAAGTCGGCAATACACAGTAAGCAGTAGGCAAATATGAGATTGCGTGCCTCTAAAACCCACCACTTCTCCTTTTTGCCCGCCCCCGTCATTCCGAGTGCAATGAGGAATCTCCTCGCTAACGGAAAATCTAATTGAGTGTGAATTTAAAACAACAAAAGACATGGAAAATTTATTTGAAACATACAAAATGGAGGTTGATGCCGCCGAAGTGGCCAAGCAGCTGGCGGTAATTGCCGATGAGGCAAAACATCTCTGCAACGCGGATGTGTACAAGCAGTGCCTCAGCTTTGTGGATTACACTACGCTCAACTCCACCGACACGCTGGAGCGCGGCCGCGAGTTTGCCGAAAAGGTTAACCGCTTTCCCGCGCTTTGCGCCGACATTCCCAACGTGGCGGCCATTTGCGTTTACCCCACGCTGGTTAACGCTGTGCGCAAAACGCTCAAGGCCGAGGGCGTGAAGATTGCCGCTGTGGGCGCGGGATTTCCCTCATCGCAAACCTACATCGATGTGAAAATAGCGGAGTGCGTCATGGCTGTTGAGCATGGCGCCGACGAAATTGATATTGTTATTTCGCTGGGTCGCTTTTTGGACGATGACTACCAAACCACCTTTGACGAGGTGGCGCAAATTAAGGATGCGCTGGGCGAGGAAGTTCATCTCAAGGTAATTCTCGAAACGGGTGCGCTGCCCACGCTGACGCAGGTACGCATTGCCAGCCTGATGAGCATGGAGGCCGGCGCCGATTTTATTAAAACCTCTACCGGAAAAATGGAGCCCGCCGCCACGCCCGAAGCAGCTTTGGTAATGTGTCGCGCTATAAAAGATTTTTACGAGCAAACCGGTAAGCAAATCGGATTTAAGCCTGCCGGCGGCATTGTTACCACCGCCGATGCGGTGCTGTACTACACCATTGTAAAGCACGTGCTGGGCAAGGAGTGGCTTACGCCCGAGCTGTTCCGCATTGGTGCAAGCCGTCTGGCAAACAACCTGCTGAGCGACATCAGGGGGAAAGAGGAAAAGTATTTTTAAATGCCGTGTTGTCATGCTGAGCAAAGCGAAGCATCTCAAGTTGTGCTAAATTTCAATCAGCGCTGCGAACATGAGATCCTTCACTTCGTTCAGGATGACACAAAAGGGCGTAAACATAGCACAACATGCAAAAAATTCTTGTTACCGGAGGCACCGGCTACATTGGCTCGCACACTGTGGTGGAGCTGCAAAACGCCGGCTTTGAGGTTATCATTATTGATAACCTCTCCAACTCGTCGGCCGATGTGGTTGACGGCATAGCGCGCATTACGGGCAAGCGCCCGATTTTTGAAAAATTGGATTGCTTGGATTATCAAGGTTTGGATAATCTATTTACAAAACACAAAGGAATCAGCGCTATTATTCACTTTGCGGCAAGCAAGGCGGTGGGCGAATCGGTGCAAAAACCGCTGCTGTACTACCGCAACAACTTAGCTTCGCTGATCAACCTGCTGGAGCTGATGCCTAAGCACGGCGTCGAAAATATTGTTTTTTCATCGTCGTGCACCGTGTACGGCCAACCCGATGAGCTGCCGGTAACCGAGCTGGCGCCGCGCAAGCCCGCCGAGTCGCCCTACGGCAACACCAAGCAAATTTGCGAGGATATTGTAACCGACACGGTAAAATCGGGGGCGAAAATCAGGAGTATTTTGCTGCGCTACTTCAACCCCATTGGCGCGCACCCAAGCGCCGAAATCGGCGAGCTGCCGTTAGGCGTTCCGCAAAATCTCATTCCCTTTGTAACGCAGACAGCTGCCGGTATTCGCCCAAAGCTGAGCGTGTTTGGCAACGACTACAGTACGCCCGACGGCTCGTGCATTCGCGACTACATCAACGTGGTGGACCTGGCCAAGGCACATGTGGTTGCCGTGAAGCGCTTGGTGGAAAATAAAAACAAAAAACCGGTCGAAATCTTTAACCTCGGCACCGGCCGCGGGCTTTCGGTGTTAGAGGTTGTAAAAACCTTTGAAAAGGTTACCGGCGTAAAGCTGAACTACGAGATTGTCGGGCGCCGTGCGGGCGACATTGAGCAGGTGTGGGCTAACCCCGATTTTGCCAACACGGAGCTGGGCTGGAAAGCTGTTGAAACAATTGAGGATACCTTGGCTTCGGCATGGAAGTGGCAGCAGAAGTTGAGTCAGCAGTAAGCAGTAGGCAACCGCATCGTCATTGCGAGGAGGGACGACGAGGCAATCTCATGATTTAGCGTGTCATCCCGAACTTGATTCGGGATCTCTCAATTAGGAGATTGCGGGCCAAGCCCGCAATGACAATTATAGTGCAAGGTTGCTTCTTCACGCTACGGCGTGACTCGCAATGACGCCTTGAACCACGTCATTGCGAGGAGGAACGACGAAGCAATCTCAAACCTTAGTATGGAAATTCAAAAATTCAAAACAGTTTCTCAGTACTACATGAGCGGATATGAAGAGGTGGGAAAGATGCTTTGTTATATGATGGAGCACCCTGAAAAATTTGGAGTGAAAATATAGTGTGTAAGAAAGGCTGCGTGTGCGAAGGACTTATTGCCTATTGCCGACTGCCTATTGTCAAACTTAAATAGCAGCAATAATAAATGAAGAGAAGCATTCTCATCACCGGCGGTGCCGGCTTCATCGGGTCGCACGTGGTGCGCAGGATGGTAAAAAATTATCCCGACTACCACATTGTAAACTTCGACAAGCTGACCTACGCGGGCAACCTGGAAAACCTGAAGGACATAAAAGACGCGCCGAATTACACCTTCGTAAAAGGCGATATTTGCGATGCGGAGCTGCTCGAAAAGGTGTTTGCCGAGTACAAAATTGACGGCGTACTGCACCTGGCTGCCGAGTCGCACGTGGACAGGTCGATTACCAACCCCATGGAGTTTATCCGCACCAACATTGTGGGCACAGTAACGCTGCTCAATACCGCCAAGGCGGCATGGAAGGACGATTTTAGCGGCAAGCGTTTTTACCATATTTCAACCGATGAGGTGTACGGTACGCTGGGCGAAACGGGATTCTTTACCGAGGAAACCAGCTACGACCCGCACAGCCCTTACTCGGCCTCCAAGGCCAGCTCCGACCACCTGGTGCGCGCCTACCACGACACCTACGGGCTCCCTGTGGTGATTACCAACTGCTCGAACAACTACGGCCCGAATCATTTCCCCGAAAAGCTGATTCCGCTCGCCATAAACAACATCAAAACGGGGAAGCCAATTCCCATTTACGGCCAGGGCGAAAACGTGCGCGACTGGCTCTACGTCGAAGATCACGCGGCGGCCATCGATCTCGTTTTTCACAAGGGGAAAGACGGCGAAACCTACAACATTGGCGGGCACAACGAGTGGACAAACATTGCGCTTATCAAGTTGCTGTGCTCGCTTATGGATAAAAAGTTGGGGCGCGCGGAGGGCGCATCGGCCGGGCAAATTACCTACGTAACCGACCGCGCCGGGCACGACTTGCGCTACGCCATCGACGCCTCGAAAATTGAGCGCGAGCTGGGCTGGAGGCCTTCGGTAACCTTTGAGCAGGGCCTGGAAAAAACGGTGAATTGGTACCTTGCCAACGAGGGTTGGCTCAACAACGTGGTGAGCGGCGGCTACGCCAAGTACTACGAAAAGCAGTATGGCGATAGGTAAAATTTTTATCATGAAGAAATCAAATTTCTGGGCGCTACTGCTTGTAGCGGCGGGCGCCATGTGGGGCGGCTGCAACCCTGAAGACGACCCGCAAGGGGGGCGCACTACCATTGACGGATTCTCCTTCAATATTGAAAAATCTCACCAAACCAACATGGGTTACGATGCGGAAAGAAATCGAGATAAAATTGTTTTGACCTTAGAGGCATCAACCATCGGCGAGGATACCACGTTGGCCTCCAACATCCTTGAGCTAAATTTTTGGGTTCCCTTTCCTGACAGCGTAATCATTGCCGGACGCTACAGCGTTGCCGCCAATACGCTGTGGGGCACGCTTAAGACCGATAGCATTTACGAGCTTGATAACACCACCACCGTGCGCGTTACCACTACCAACGGCAAGAAGAATTACTCCATTACGCTAAGCGGAAAAACCACGGCCGGGCAAAATATTACAGCTACCTACGATGGCGAAATCCCTTACAGCTCCTTGGCCTCAGTAGGTACAGGCGAGGTAAGCTTTAGTAGTGATAGCACCGGCAGCTCACACGACATTCTGTACGCCTGGCAAAGCAGCGCGAAAACGGCGGACGACCACTGCCGGCAGTGCTTCGATATGCTGGTAAAAGATAACATCAGGGTGGCCGTAACCATAACGCACACCACCGATGTTTGGAGGAGCACGCTGCAAGGCGGCGCCACCGTTGGACAAACGGACTCTATGGTAACAACCTGCAAGGTTTACCACAATCAGGCGTGGGCAAGCCTTTTAAGCGGCGAGATGCAGCTGGCGAAAGGTGCCGGCGATAGCTACACCGTAAGCATGAACAACGGAATAGCTGCCGACAGCAGTAAATTCAGCTTTAGCTATAGCGGAACGCTTGCCGTGGGGAGCGAGTGGGAGGTGAATAAGGTGGTTGGGCCGGATCCTACAGTGGCGATTGTGCAACCTTAAGGGTTGTAAAAAAGGAGGAGTACGAGTTAAGCGGTTGTTTACTACGCTAAAAGAGGAAATTCCTTATAAAACTTCAACAATGCAACTGATTCTTTTTGCAACTTTACTTTTACAAATTTCTTCATTTCATCGTCCATCACCTCACCTAAACCATTGAGCAAACCCCTGTCGGACATTGCTGCAAGATGGTCAATACATTTTTGAAGGTAGTCGGGAAGCGGCATTTGCATACGAGCCTCCACAATAGACTTGTTGAGCGGGGTTTTGTTTTGCATGAAAAACCAAGCATCAAAAATATCGCGGTTAGTAATTGCGCTACGGTCGAGTAAAGCACATAATTTATGCGCGAACATATCGGGCGCGATCATGGTTTTGATGCTTATGCCCAGCAAATTTTTTATTTCGTAGTGGTCTTCAAATTGTCGGTTGGATATTTCTACCTTCAACTTTCGCTCGCCTGTACCGTAGTCCAAAACAATAATAGGGCCGTAGAATTTTATGGTCTCATCAAAAATAGTTCCGTACTTGAACAGTATTTGCCTTACCTTTTCAAATACAAATTTTTCCTTACTTGAGTCAAGCAGGTTGAAGTCCAAATCAACCGAAAAGCGTGGCAGGTTGTAGAAAAACATGAGCGCAGTGCCTCCCTTGAAACCAAGAATGGGAGCCAACTCTACATCGGAATAAATATCCTTGAGAATTTGCAGCAGCAGGAATTTATGCTTGTTAATGTCCATGGTTTTTGAGTAAATTTTGTACTCTTGCAGTTAGGGCTTTTGAGTTGTAAACGGGCAATAATTCTTCGATTTTTCTCTTGTTTAACGCAGCAAAATTATCAAAGAAATAATTCTTGTCCAAGTACAGCAAATCTAAGCAAGCGCGCTCGGGTGTGGCTACCCACACATTGCTTCGCAATTCTAAGCCTTTCATATTTGCCAGTATTTCACCCTTGATTTTTCGGTAAGAAAGAGTCTTGGCTTGCACCTCAATTTCACGGCTTAGGTAGCTTACGCATGTTACGCGCGAGTCGTACTGAAACACCACGCCCGCTTGCTGCAGCACGTACTCCAATGATATGTATGAGGGGGTGTAGATTTTGCCCGCCAACTCCTCTGCGGAGTAACCGGGCTTGGCGTAAATACCCTTTCGGGGGTTGAGCAGCTTACCTGTACGGACGTAGTAGTTTAACTTCTGACTTAAGGTGCTGAAGTTTGTTTCACCAAAAAGCACAGCAATATCTTTTAAATTAAATACTTGATCCTGTATTTGGTAGAGTAAAATTATGCTATCTATGTTTTTTTGTGAACTAAACATGTCAAAAATTAAGATGTTTGGTTCACAAAAATAATACAAATAGGTTCAAATTCCAAATTTCAGACAAGCAAAACCCTCGCCACTTTTCAGAAGCGAGGGGTGGTAAATATCAATTAAAATTACAAGCTTCGCTTATCCGAATACGCTAATTTTTACTTTTGTCATCCGTTATCTTCTGAACGTTTTTAATAGATTCTAAGTAGGCTTTTTCAACTCCGCTCAAGGTTTTTGCTTGGTATTTTTATACTCATTTTCAGCTTTACTTACAGCCTGCTCATGGCTTACTGAGCCGGCACCCTGTAGCAACTTCTCTCCGCTCATAGTCAAAATCCTATCTAAATGCTTTGTCCAATCTTCCATGGTCATGGCTTGTTCTCGCTCGGCTTGCCGTTCGGCAAAATCTAATTAACCCGATACAATTTGTCCAAGAGAATGCAACTCCTTTTCATCCAAGTAATTCTTGGCAACAGCTACTTCTACCAAGTGTGGGCGGTTACCTGAAAAAGTCATCAAGCCCATAAACTCCTTTTCGGCATCAGCCCTGTTGAATATGACCTCAGCTGCAGTTTGACCATGAACGGCGTAGTGAATTTTGTTCTGTACTTTTTTGAAAAAATCAATGGAAACAGTGGCTTTGGGGTTGTAGTCAATGCTGGTAGCGTAAATGTCTAATATTTGGCGGTAAAAAACTTTTTCCGAAGCGCGAATATCGCGAATGCGTTGCAGCAATTCCTTCCAATAACCACCGCCACCAAGGTTTTTGAGCCGCTCGTCGTCCATTGTAAAACCTTTGCGAATGTACTCGTTCAACCTTTTTGTTGCCCACTGGCGAAATTGAGTTCCGCGCAAAGATTTTACCCTATACCCAACGGAGATAATAACATCGAGATTGTAAATATTGGTGGGTTTTGTAGAAAAATCGGAATTTCCGATTTTTCTCATAGAGTCTTCCGCATTTAATTCATTTTCAGCGTATATATTCAAAATGTGCTCGTTGATGGTGGAGCGAGATTTTTCAAACAACTTCGCCATGCTGTCAATCGAGAGCCAAACGGTTTCATCTTCAAGTCGCACATCAATAGTTATTTTTTCATCCTCGGTTTTGAAAATGACGATTTCGTTATCCTTTGCTTTTTCGGCTCTGCTCATGGTTGATTTTTCTACTTGTAAAGATACAAAAAATACAATATTTGAGGTGAAACAAAACCCCCGCCACCTTTCAGCAGCGAGGGTTTCCCTTTTATTCAATAATTGGCTTACGCCTCCTTCATCATCAACAGCTCCATAATTTTGCTCGCTGAGATGGTTACGGGGCTGCCGGGACCAAAGATGGCGGCAGCGCCAGCGTTGTAGAGGTATTCATAATCTTGGTGGGGAATTACGCCACCTACAATTACCATGATGTCCTCGCGACCCAATTTTTTAAGCTCTGCAACTACTTGGGGCACAAGCGTTTTGTGTCCTGCGGCCAGCGACGATACTGCCAACACGTGCACGTCGTTTTCAACGGCTTGCTTGGCGGCTTCCTCGGGGGTTTGGAACAGCGGACCCATGTCCACATCGAATCCCAAGTCGGCGTAGCCGGTGGCAACAACTTTGGCACCACGGTCGTGGCCGTCCTGCCCCAGCTTGGCTACCATAATACGTGGTTGACGGCCTTCCTTCTTGGCAAATTCATCAACCAACTTCTTAGCCTTGTCAAAGTCGGCATTGCCCTTTGATTCAGCGCTGTACACTCCTGAGTTCATACGAATGGTTGCTTTATAACGTCCGGCAATCTTTTCACAAGCATCGGAAATTTCGCCCAGCGTAGCGCGCTTTTTAGCGGCATCAACAGCAAGGGCAAGCAAATTACCTGTCTTGGTCTCCGCAGCCTTGGTAATGGCCTCCAAGGCGGCCTTTACATCGGCCTCGTTGCGGTTAGCGCGGAGGGCTTGCAGGCGCTTCACCTGGCTTTCGCGCACGGCGGTGTTGTCCACGTCCAAAATATCGATAGGATCTTCTTTTTCCAAACGATACTTGTTCAAACCAACAATCACATCCATGTTGCTATCGATACGGGCTTGCTTGCGAGCGGCGGCTTCTTCTATACGCATTTTGGGAATGCCGGTTTCGATGGCTTTGGCCATACCGCCCAACTTCTCTACTTCTTCAATCAACGCCCAAGCGCGGTCGGCAATTTCTTGCGTCAGCTTCTCCACGTAGTACGAGCCAGCCCAAGGGTCAACCGACTTGGTGATGTAGGTTTCTTCCTGAATGTAGATTTGTGTGTTACGTGCAATACGTGCCGAGAAATCGGTAGGCAGCGCAATAGCCTCATCGAGCGCGTTGGTGTGTAGCGACTGGGTGTGTCCCAGCGCTGCTGCCATAGCTTCAATGCAAGTACGTGCCACGTTGTTGAACGGATCCTGCTCGGTGAGCGACCAGCCCGAAGTTTGCGAGTGGGTGCGCAGCGCGAGCGATTTTGCGGTTTTCGGATTAAATTGTTTTACAATTTTTGCCCAAAGCATACGCGCGGCGCGCATCTTGGCAATTTCCATAAAGTGGTTCATGCCAATGGCCCAGAAGAATGACAGGCGTGGTGCGAAAGCATCGACATCCAAACCTGCTTTTATTCCGGTACGCAAGTACTCCAAGCCGTCAGCCAGCGTGTACGCCATTTCAATATCGCAGGTAGCGCCTGCTTCCTGCATGTGGTAGCCCGAAATGGAAATGCTGTTGAACTTGGGCATGTTTTGCGAAGTATAGGCAAAAATATCACCGATAATGCGCATTGAAAATTCGGGTGGGTAAATGTAGGTGTTACGCACCATGAACTCTTTCAGAATGTCGTTTTGAATGGTTCCGCTCAGCTGGTCGAGCGTGCAGCCCTGCTCCAAACCTGCTACAATGTAGAAGGCCAGAATGGGCAACACGGCGCCGTTCATGGTCATGGAAACGGACATCTTGTCGAGCGGAATTTGGTTGAAGAGCACCTTCATGTCCTCAACGCTGCAAATGCTCACACCTGCTTTACCTACGTCACCTACCACGCGGGGGTGGTCGGCATCGTAGCCGCGGTGGGTGGCCAGGTCAAAGGCCACCGAAAGACCTTTTTGTCCTGCGGCAAGGTTGCGGCGGTAAAAGGCGTTTGATTCTTCGGCGGTGGAAAATCCGGCGTACTGGCGGATGGTCCACGGGCTCATAGCGTACATGGTGCTGTACGGGCCGCGCAGGTAGGGAGCCACACCGGCGGCGTAGCTCAGGTGCTCCATGTCGGCCAAATCTTTGGCGGTGTAAACGGGCTTCACGGCTATTTGCTCGGGAGTGTTGAAGGTAGCGCCTTGCTCCTTTACCTCGCAGGCCTGAGCCGAAGTTTTGAATTCTATTTCAGAAAATTTTGGTTTCATAATATTGTTATTTTACCACAAAGAGCACAAAGTTTGTTTCACAAAGTCCACAAGGTTTTCTTGGTGTTCCTTGGGCATTTTTTCTTAGTGAACTTTGTGGTTAATCGTCATTTATTTTATTCCCAGCTCAGCTTGATATTGCTTCAACGTCTCAAGCACGTTTGACTTCACGCTGATGAAGTGCGTAATGCCCTTGGCCTCCAAATCGGCCTTGCAGGCGGGGTCGCCGGCTACCACAAGGATGCCGTTTTTGCCCAGCTGCCCGGCAATTTGAGGAACGGCCTCGGCGTAATCATCGTCGCTTGAGCAGGCAATTACTATTTCGGCCTTGGCGGCAACGGCAGCCCTTACGCCCTCTTCGATGGTTGCAAAGCGGTTGTTGTCAACCACCTTAAAGCCCGCTACGGCAAAGAAGTTGCTGGCAAACTGCGCACGCGCGCGGCACATGGCCAGGTTGCCGAAGGTAAGCATAAACGCCTGCGGCTGCTTGCCGCTGCCTTCGGTTTTCATGCGCAAATCCTCAAAGGCCTGCGCGCCGCGGTAGCTCTTGAGCGGTTCGCCAATTTGCTCGGGCTTGGCGTTGCTGCTGCAGCAGCACGACGATTTTTTAGGTTCCATGGCGCAAGCGCAGGTAGCGCCACCCATTTTTTCCTTATCTAACTTTTCGGTAAAATTGGGATACTGGTTGGTGCCGAGCAGAATCTCGCGGCGGGTAGCAATATTACTGTCGCGCTTTTGGGCCGAAGCCTTTACCTGCTCCTGGATAAATCCGGCCTTGAACGCGGCCACATATCCGCCTTTTTCTTCTACTTGCTTGAACAGCTTCCAGGCCTCCTCGGCAATGCTTTGCGTAAGCATTTCGATGTAGTACGAGCCGGCGGCGGGGTCAACCACCTGGTCGAAGTACGACTCTTCTTTTAAAAGAATTTGCGTGTTGCGGGCAATGCGGTTGGAGAATTCGCCCGATGCCTGGAACGGCGCGTCGAAGGGCAGCACCTCCAGCGAGTCAACGCCGGCAATGGCGGCGCTCATGGCCTCGGTGGTGCCGCGCAGCATGTTCACGTAGGCGTCGTAGGTGGTTTGGTTCCACGAGCTGGTTACGGCGTGTATTTTCATGCGCTCGCTGCACTCCTTTTCGGGCTTGTAGGCGCTCACAATGTTGGCCCACAGCATGCGCGCGGCGCGGAATTTGGCTATTTCCATAAAGTAGCTGGCGCCAACGCTGAAGGTAAACTTCACGCGGCGCGCCACCTCGTCAACCGTAAGGCCCATGTCGGTGAGGCGGACAAGGTACTCGTTGCCCATGGCCAGGGCGAACGCCAGCTCCTGCACAATGGTGCCTCCGGCGTTGTGTATGGTGCTGCCCGACACGCCAACCGTGCGCCATCTTTTAAGCTCCTTTGCAGCAATGATTTGTGTCTTTAACTTTTCAAAAGCCTGCTCGCTGAGGTGGCCTTTCTGGTTCAGCTTTTTGAGCGGATCGTAGTTGGTCGAGCCGCATACGTTCTCCGGCTTGGCGTTGGTTTTTTTGGCGTAGGCCGTCATCATTTCAATGAGGGCAAGCGCCGATTGGCAGCCGCAGTTTACAAAGTTTACCTCCACTGAGTCCACGTAAATGCCCCTCATGAGCTGGTCGAACTCCTCCTGCGTGGGAGCGCCGCAGGTGCAGAACGAGAGCGAATTAACGCCCTTCATCATGCCGTCGAGGGCTTGGGCGTTGGCCTTTTTCTTGTCGGTGCAGGCGCAGTAGCGCTGGCGTACGAGCCAATTGTTGTCGGCCTTGGTGCCGCGCACAAAGGGGAAGCGCCCCACCTCGGCGCCCATGTGCTGCACGCGCTTAAGGTCTTCTGCGCGGTAGTAGGGGCGAACGGCAATTCCCTCGGCGGTTTTCCACACCAGCTTTTTGTCGTAGTCGGCGCCCTTGAGGTCCTTGGTAATCACCTCTTCCCACTGCTCGGTCGAGACGGGCGGAAATTCGGTAAATAGTTTTTTGTTGGACATAGTGATTTATGATTTATGAATGATGATTTTCGATTTTTCGCCACAAATTTAGCATTTTATATTGGTTTTGCGGGCTTTTTAGACGAGTTTTTGCGAAAAATGGATACTTTTGTGACAGCTTAAGCGCGGGGCGCAACAAGCTACGCTAAGCGGCTTTTCTTCGCGCACTTTGTGCTTTTGGATTTTATAACAAAATGCTGATTATGAGACGATTATTATTCATTGTAGCGCTACTTGCTGCTATTGCTTGCGAAAAAGAGCAAAATGAAACCATTGATATGTCGGGGATTACAATGGATAGCTACCCGCGCGTTGATGGCTCAACCTCAACAAAACCATTGAATTACATTATTGCGAGTGAGTTGCTGGGCTTGGAGTACGTGTGGATGGAAGGTGGCATGGGGGGAAGAGAGGTAACATTTAAAAATCACTACGAGTTGCCACAGCATTTTAGGGAAAAACTTCTGTGCTCTCAAACTCACAATGCGATAGTTAATTTAATTAATGGTCAAGTAGATATAATTATTGTTGCTCGAAAAATGTCGGCAGGCGAGCAACGCTATGCCGATAGCTTGGGCGTTTCCTTGCTTGAAACACCCATTGCCTTGGATGCGCTCGACTTTATACTCAACGCTAAAAATTCGGTTAACTCGTTGACCGTTGAACAAATACAGAGCATCTACTTGGGGAATACTACACGCTGGAGCGAGCTTGGCGGCGCAAATGAGGCCATAAAACCGTTTATCAGAAATGCCAATTCGGGCAGCCAGGAGATGATGAATGAAATTGTAATGAACAGCGCAGGCATGCCCGACTGGGAGGTGTCGCTTTCCGATGCGGAAAATATGACGCTTTGGTCTATGCTTGCTGTTTACCAAGAGCTGCGCAACTACCCAAACGGAATATGCTTTACACCGCACTACTACAAGGAGTACATGATGAATGCCTATACGGCAGAAGGTGTTAAAACGCTGGCTGTTAACGGAATAATGCCTGACAAAAGTTCGATAAAAAACAAAACCTACCCGTTTGTCGCCAACGTTTTTGTTTCGATTCGTAGCGATTTGAACAGCAGCTCAAATGCGTATAAAATTTACAGCTGGCTACAAACAAAGGAGGGGAGAAAAGCAGTGGAGGAAAGCGGATATGTGCCCAATTAAACCCGGTTTATGAAAAAAACACTTTTTGCAATCACTTTATTATTAGTTATTTGTGCCGGCTGCCGGTGCGATCGCGCCAAGCTGCGCAAAATAGATTTAAACATTGAAATTCAACGTTTTGATCAAGATTTATTTGCTCTCAACCCCGATAGCCTCGGGGAGCAGCTGCCCGCCTTGCAGCAAAAGTACGGCGAGTTTTTTACGCTTTACTGCGCGGGCATCATCAACGTTGGGACGCCGCAGGACTCCAATTTTATCGTCAACCTGCGCGAATTTCTGACCAGCGAGGTGGTGGTTGAAAGCTACGATGCCGCGCAGGAGGTTTTCCCCGACACCAGGGAGCTGAATAAAAAGCTGACCAAGGCTTTTAAGCGCTACAAAATAGCCTTCCCGTCAGATAGCGTACCGAGCATAATTGCTTATGTGGCAGGATTTAACCAATCTATTATGTTGGCTGAGCACAGTATAGGCATTGGGCTGGATAAGTACCTGGGAGCCGGCTACGAGCTATACACCCGCCTTGGATTCTACAAGTATATCATACGCAACATGTGCCCCGATAAGATTTTAAGCGATGTAATGCACTCGTGGGCAAAGGGGAAATATCCATATCAAACCATTCAGGATGATTTGCTTAGCAGAATGGTTTGGGAGGGAAAATTGCTCTACTTTACCCGGCAAATGCTGCCCTCGGAGCCCGATAGCGCCATTTTTGGCTTCAGCAAAAACCAGCTGGCGTCGTGCCAAAGCAACGAGGGCTACATGTGGCTTTACCTCATCGAAAACAAGCTGCTGTTCAACGGCAGCCCCTTTACCATTGCCAAGTTTACGCAGGAAAGGCCTTTTACGCAGGAGTTTTCGCGCGAGGCGCCGGGGCGCGCCGCCAACTGGATAGGCTACCGCATTGTGGAGCAGTATGTTGATAAAAAAGGTGTAGGTTTAGCCGAGCTGATGCAGAACAACGACTACCGCAAAATGCTGGAGGAGTCGGGCTATAACCCGAGGTAGCGGCATGAAGCGGCCGGCGCAGCCGTTAGCAAAAAGGCCTGTTTTGCGAAAAATTGCAAGCTACTTCCCCGTATCGATGTGCAGCCTAAGCTGGCTTGCGCAAATACGCCGCTATTTGTTACTTGGCCCGTCCCCGCCTTTTTTGTATCAAAAAAATCGCTAACTTTGGCTTCCTTAAACGCAAAAGGTTAAATCAGCAAACCAATTAAAATCAAATATTTATGCAAAGCATCGACACCTACAATTTTAGCGGAAAGCGCGCCATTATTCGCGTTGACTTTAACGTTCCGCTGAACGAAAAGTTCGAAATTACCGACGACACGCGTATTCGCGCGGCTGTGCCCACCATTAAAAAAGTGCTGGCCGGCGGCGGTTCGGTTATCCTCATGTCGCACCTGGGGCGTCCCAAAGGCCCAACCGACAAATATTCGCTAAAACACATCATTGGCGGTATTGAAAAACGTATCGGTGTGTCGCTAAAATTTGCTCCCGATTGTATGGGCGCTGAGGCTGCCGAAATGTCGAAAAACCTGAAGCCCGGTGAAGTCCTACTGCTCGAAAACCTTCGTTTTTACGAAGAGGAAGAAGGGAAGCCCCGCGGCCTGGCCGAAGATGCTTCTGACGAAGAAAAGAAGGCGGCAAAAGCAGCTTTAAAGGGTAAGCAAAAGGATTTTGTGAAGCAGCTGGCCTCATACGCCGACTGCTACATCAACGATGCCTTTGGCACGGCGCACCGCGCGCACGCTTCCACCGCGCTGATAGCCGACTACTTCCCCAACGATAAAATGTTTGGCTACGTAATGGAGGGCGAAATTAAGGCGGTGGACAAGGTGATGTCAAACCCCGCCCGCCCGTTTACCGCCATCCTTGGCGGCTCCAAGGTCTCATCTAAAATTGCTATCATTGAGCAGCTGATAAAGAAGGTGGACAACCTTATCATTGGCGGCGGCATGACCTTTACCTTTGCCAAGGCGCAGGGCGGAAAGGTGGGCAAATCTATTTGCGAGGACGATCAGCTGGACCTGGCGTTGAGCCTGCTCGAGCAAGCCCAAAAAGCGGGTGTAAAAATGTACTTCCCCGATGAGGAGGTTATTGCCGACGACTTTTCGGAAACGGCCAACACCCAAATTTGCCCCACCAACGCCATCCCCGATGGCTGGGAGGGTTTGGATGCCTCGGAGGCAGCTGTGGCCAAGTGGAAGGATGTAATTATGTCGTCGAAAACCATACTGTGGAACGGTCCTGTGGGCGTATTCGAAATGGATAAATTTGCCAAGGGAACTGCCGCTGTGGCCAAGCTGGTAGCCGAATCAACCCAGGCAGGCGCCTACTCGCTCATTGGCGGCGGCGACTCGGTGGCAGCCGTAAACAAGTTGGGCTACGCCGACAAGGTTAGCTATGTTTCGACCGGCGGCGGCGCGCTGCTCGAGTACATGGAGGGAACGGAGCTGCCCGGCGTAAAAGCTATCCGCGGATAATTTTTTCTGTAAAAATTTAAAAGCCCTGAGAAAATTTTCTTGGGGCTTTTTTTGTATTTTTACCACAAGGAACACAAAGAAAAAATGCCCAAAGAGCACGAGGTCTTTGTGAACCTTGTGTATTTCTTCTTTGTGTCCTTTGTGGTTAAATCTTCAATATGTTTCCTACCGCTTTTATACAACAAATGCAACGCCTGCTTGGCGCCGATTGCGATGCGTTTTTCGATGCCTTGCAGGAGGAGCCGCGCACCAGCGTAAGGTTGAATAAGGCAAAAAATTCTCTCTACTGTCATTGCGGGCTTGACCCGCAATCTCCAGCCACGAGTTGTCGTCCCGAACTTGATTCGGGATCTCCTGACTTTGGGATTGGCTCCGCCGAACTCGTAAACTCGGTTGCGGGTCAAGCCCGCAGTAACATGCAAAAAGTTTTATGGTGCGACAGCGGCTACTACCTTGCGCAGCGCCCCGTATTTACGCTCGACCCGCTGCTGCACGGCGGAGCGTACTACGTGCAGGAAGCTTCGTCCATGTTTTTGGCGCATATTGTAGGGCAAATTACGGAGGGAAAGGAGCCGCTGGTCGCGCTCGACTTATGCGCTGCGCCGGGCGGAAAATCCACTTTGCTCGCCGACTTTTTGCCGCAAAGCAGCCTGCTTGTGGCCAACGAGGTTATTCGCAGCCGCGCTGGTATTCTGGCCGAAAATATAACCAAGTGGGGCAACCCCAACGTGGTGGTAACCAATAATGACCCTAAAGATTTTTCGAAATTACCGGAGATTTTTGACGCCGTTTTTGTTGATGCCCCCTGCTCGGGCGAGGGCATGTTTCGCAAGGACGAAAAGGCGCGCGAGGAGTGGAGCGAGGCCAACGTGCAGCTGTGCGCCGAGCGCCAGCGCCGCATTGTAGCCGATGTGTGGGGCGCGCTCAAAACGGGCGGCTACTTAGTGTACAGCACCTGCACCTTCAACACCAGGGAGAATGAGGAAAATGTGCGCTGGATGATGCAGGAATTGGGAGCAGAAAATATTAAAATTGAAGCACCGAAGGAGTGGGGGATTACTTCTTCAGAGGATTTGCAAAGCGAAGTAACGCAAGACATTCACGGTTACCGATTTTTTCCGCACAGGGTAAAAGGCGAGGGCTTTTTTGTGGCGGTGCTGCGAAAGATTTCTGAGCAAACCACGTCATTGCGAGGAGCGAGGAACGAGCGACGTGGCAATCCTAAGCCATTGGCAGGAGATTCCTCGACTCCGCTTCGCTCTGCTCGGAATGACGGAGCGGCGAGGTTAAAGCAGTGGCTTTCTTCTCCAAATTACTTCACCTTTGTTCAAACGGGAGATTTTATCAAGGCTTTCCCGGCCCTTCATGGTGAAATTAATAACCTTTTAAGTAAAGAGCTGCGAGCTGTTCAAGCGGGCGTAACCTTAGCCGAGGTAAAGGGCAAGGATTACATTCCGCACTACTCCTTGGCGCTCTCCACCGCGCTCAACGTTGAGGCTTTTCCCTGCATTGATTTGGATTTGCGCAGCGCCCTGCTTTACCTCAAAAAGGAAAATTTTGAAGGAGCTCCGGAGCGCAAGGGATTTGAGCTGGTGCGCTACCGCGGGCTGCCGCTGGGCTTTGTAAAAAATTTGGGCAACCGCTGCAACAACCTCTTTCCGCAGGAGTGGCGGATAAGAATGCAAATTAACGGATAACGGACAGCTGACAACGGATTGCCCGTTGTCAACTGTCCGTTATTCATTAGCTACTCCTCCGCTGCTTTTCTCAGCGCCGCGCGAATTTGGTCGCGAATTTCCTCCTCGGCGCTTTTATTTACCCCATGTTTTTGGGGAATAAACGTCTCGGCATACTTGGGCTTGACAAGGTGAACGTACTTTACAGGGTTGGCCTGTATGTCGTTCATGTTACCTTTAATATCTACGCCAAGGCGCATGGGCAGCGGCGACTCAAGAATGGAGGCGTGATAGTTGACCTCCATGTTGAGCTTATGCTGGCCGCCGAGTGCCACCTTGTACCTGTCTATGCTCAGCAGGAATGGGTAGAGCTCCACCTGCTTTTTGAATACAATCACCTCTACCGAAAGGCTGTCGATTACGTTGCGCTTTTGGTTTTTGAAGCGCATCAGCTTGGAGATTTCGGAGAAAGTCTCGTTGTCCATGAGCACCAGGTTTTCGCCGTGGATGGATGACACCCCACGTAGCGTTGAGAACTTTACGTTGAGAAGCGAGTCTAAGTAGGTTTGCGCTGCGATGTGAAAATCCACCTTGCCTTCGAACGAGCGCAGCATGGGTAAAACAGAATCTACCTCGGGAATAATATTCTGCAGCTCGCCCAGCTCAACTCCCATGAGGTGGTACTCTAAGCCTGCGTAAACGTGGTTGAGCTCGGGAGTGCGGTAGATAGCCGTTACCTTCATGCGCGATTTTTTGTTGGCTATCACGCCCAGTTCCTGCAGCATCAAAGCGCCGTCGGCGAGGCTCACGCTACCCTTAATATTTTCCAGCTCCATGCGGCTGAAGGTGGCATGCTTTATGTCGGTTTCAAATCGGGCGTAAACATCGGTGGGTAGTATTACAGCCTTTATTGAGGGTGGCGTGGTGTCAACCTTTGCCGACCGCTTGATGGCCTCAATGTGCTCCGGATTTTCAACATCCAAATTGCCGCTTACCTCCACGGTGCTGCCGGCCTCCGAGATGCGCATCAGCTGGTTGAGGTCGAGGTTGTTTGCCGCCAGCTTGATGTTGGTTTTTACGGTTGCTTTTTTATCTAAATATGCCAGCGCGTCCTCTACGGTGCCCGTGAGGTGCATGTCGGAGTTGCCTATGCGAATGTCGCACTGCTGTAAATCCTGCCTCTCGTCGGTTATTTGAGCCACCAGCTTGTCCACGTACACCATTTCGGGGAAGGAAGGAGTGAACGCCTGCATTTGCTTATAATCCAAATCCACCTTTGCTTTCCAACCTTGAAATCCTACCGTTGTATCGCTGCTTTGCTCGGCAACAATCGTATTTTTTCCGCTGGCCAACCTTACCATATTGTTGGCCACGCGGGCACGGAGGCTGTCGAGCTCAAAGCTGGCCTCAACGTGCGGCAGCATTTTATTGGTCTTGGTAGGCGTAATATCGGCCACGCCGTGCAGCCTGCGCAGCGATACGCGCATGCTGTCGGTGCGCAGGGAATTGCCTCCCAAATCGAACGTGCAATGCACCGTTGGCAGCCTGGTGGTATCCATTACGTTGCCGGTGGTAAATGCCAGCGAGGCCTTGCGCACGTTGGCGCGCATGTCCTTGCCTACCTGGGCGCGCAGCGTGTTGACGCTGAGGGTTCCCGCAAGGAAATCTTTACCTCCCTTGGCCGCGGCGTTTTTAGCGTTGGTTTCAAAGGCAAAGGCCACATCGCCAAGCGTAGCGCTCAGGGTGTCCCGGGCGCTGCTGTACTTTAGGCCGGTAATATCCACCGTTCCGTTTACCTTCAACTTTTCGTAGCCGTTGCCCGTAGCCTCGCTCAGGCGCATGTTGGTTTTCACATCGGCTTTGAGCAGGCCCTCCACGCTCATGCCGGTATCGAGCGGAACGTGCTTGCTTACTTTTGCCAAATCGGTGCTGGCTTTGATGGCAAGGTTAAGCAGCGGATCGCGCATCACATCCCTTACGCTACCCGTAACGCTTAGCTTGGAGTCCAGTACCTCAACGTCCAGCTTTTTAATATCGACAAACGATTTTTCCTGATGCGCGAAGTCAACCAGCAGGCTGAGCGTTGAGTTGAGCTTATCCAGCCGGTAGGGTACGCTTTGGTACGAGCCGCCAATATTTTTGAGCGTCAAATCGCCGCTTACCACGGGCATTGAGGTCGAATCTTTGAACAGGCCTTTGGCGCTTCCGCTGAACTCAACGGCGCCGTGCACCTTTGCCTGCGCGGCCTCGGGCACCATGCTTACAGGCACCAGGGCCATGAGGTTGCTTAGCGAGGGTATTTGCATAGCCAGCTGCAGGTCCATATCAAATTGGCTGAAGGCCGTGTCGGTTTGCACGCTGCCGTTGGTGCTGAGCGTAATATCGTTTACCTGCAGCTGGGCTTTTTGCAGCTCAACGTGGCTTGCGTTTTGGTCGAACTTCAGCGAGCTGCTCAGCTTCAGGGCAAGCTTATCGGCCAGCGTGGTGTCATTCATGGCCAGCGAAAGCTGGGCGACATCCATGAGCACATTTCCGTTTATTACATTGTTGGCATATGCCCCGTCAACGTTGAGGTTGAGCCCGCGCAGGCAGCTGCTTATACCCTGCTTTTTGTCCTGATAAAAGATGTTGCTGTTGCTGATGCTCAGCTTGCGTAGCGAGGCGTTGAGCTCAAAGTCGCTACCGGCGGTGTCGGTGGCCACCACTTGCGCCGTATCGGGCTTTACGATGTCGAAGTTGGCCTTGCCGTCGGCGTCAACGTAGGCAAACATATTGACATCGTTTAGCTCCACGTTGTGCACCACCACCTTTTTGTTGTCCAAAAATTCCTTTACGTCAACAATCAAAACGCAGCTGCCGAGCGTAAGCAGCGAATCCTGACGGCCGCCGAAGCAGGAGCGCTCGGCGCTTTGCGCGCTGCTCAAAAGTTGCTCGTTGACCACGCTGCAATTGTTTACGCGTAGCCCGAAGTTGGGAAAGGTGCTGAAGAATGTCAGCTCCACGCTTTCGATGTTGACCCTGGCGTTGACAAAACTGTTGGCCTGCTTCACCACAATAGGCGTAAGGCGCTCGGGGGTAAATACCACGTAGGTGGCTATGCCCGCTACGGTGGCCACCAGCACCACCAGCGATAGCAGCACGATGGCGGTAATCTTGAGTGTTTTTTTGAGAATACGCATGGCCAATTCTATTTTAAATGAGGAAACCCTAACAGGTTTGTTGATTTCTGTTAGGGTTTAAATGTACAAATTTTTTTGCTACTGCTTGGTGAACGAAAAAACGTCGTACGAGTCAAAGTATTCCAACTTGGTGGCGGTAAGCGTTTTTATGGTGTAAATCCGGGGAGTGTATATCGACATGGTTGGATACTGCTCCTTGATTTGGTTGCCCTCCACCTTGTAGTAAAATTCGGTTCCCTCCTGGTCTTCCGTTGTTTCACCAATGGTCCAGTCGCTGCCGTACTTGTAGCTGCCGTCAAGCACCGACGGGCTGGCGGTGGTGGTATATTTTTTGTACCAGTCGGGATTGCTGTCGCTCTTCCACTTTTTACCCACGAGCAGCGATACGTCAACTTTGCTTGGATCCATGCCTACGGGGTCATCATCCTTTACGCACGAGCTTACAAAAACCATTCCGGTCAAGGCCAAAAGCAGGGAGAGGATTCTAAACTTTTTCATGTTTGATTCTTTAATAAGTGTGTTTTTTAATCGCGCAATTTGGCTACCAAAAACTCGCGGTTCAAGCGGGCAATGTGCCCGATTGAAATGCCCTTGGGGCACTCGGCCTCGCAGGCTTGGGTGTTGGTGCAAGCGCCAAATCCCAGTTCGTCCATCTTGGCCACCATAGCTTTAGCGCGGCGCGCAGCCTCAACCTGGCCTTGCGGCAAAAGCGCCAGCGAGCTAACGCGCGCAGCAACGAACAGCATGGCCGAGCCGTTTTTGCAGGTTGCCACGCAGGCGCCACAACCCACGCAGGCCGCGGCGTCCATGCTCTCGTCTGATTTTTCTTTTGAGATAGCAATAGCGTTTCCGTCGGGTACGCCGCCGGTATTCACCGATACGAAGCCTCCGGCCTGTAAAATTTTATCGAAGGCGCCACGGTCAACTACCAAGTCTTTAACTACGGGGAAGCCCTTGCTGCGCCACGGCTCAATGGTAATGGTGTCGCCATCCTTAAACTTGCGCATGTGCAGCTGGCAGGTGGTAACATCGTCGTCGGGGCCGTGCGCGCGACCGTTGATGTAGAGCGAGCACATACCGCAAATACCCTCGCGGCAGTCGTGGTCAAAGGCCACCGGGCCGCGGCAGCCCTTGTTCACAGCTACTACGTCTTTTCCCTCACGAACGAGCTGCTCGTTAAGGATGTCTATCATCTCCAGAAAAGATGAGTCGGGCGAAATATTCGATACCTTGTATGTTTCAAAAGCGCCTTTTGCTTTTGCGTTGGCTTGGCGCCAAACCTTGAGCGTAAGATTCATAATTTATGATTTATGAATGATGATTTATGATTTCTTGTTTGCTTGCATTGTTTTTCTTGCCGAGATAAAAATAGATGTCAGCTCATTTGCCTCTTGCCTTAGCGGTGCCAATTTTTCTGCCGAAAAAAGATTTTCATCTTCGATGAACTCCAACCAGAATTCCGACTCATCCGACTCCTCAATGGCAATGCTGAACTTTGCTACAAAAGTCGCCTTAGATTGCGCCACGCATGCTGCCCTGTAATTTGCGGCAACCGATGTCGAGGCTCGAATAAGTTGTCCCCGAAGGTGTCTTCCTAAAGCATCATCGGGCAACTTAAAGGCTAACTTCACACAGCGATGAGCAAAGGCTTTTGTTCTATTTTTAAGCTCCTCCTTTGTCATGATGTATTATGTATGCTTGACGATTTATGATTTGTTTGATGTGCTTGTGTTGCATTTCTTAAAATAATAATAAATCATCAATCATAAATCATCAATCCTTGTAGTTACGTGTTGCCACCTTCACAAACTCGTAGTTGAGCGGCTCCTTGTTGAGGATGGGCTCCTTGTCGCGACCTGCGTACTCCCAGGCCGAAACGTACATGTACTTGTCGTCGTCGCGCTTTGCCTCGCCTTCCTCGGTTTGCATTTCCTCGCGCAGGTGTCCGCCGCACGATTCCTTACGGTTGAGCGCATCCATAGCCATCAGCTCGCCCATTTCGAGGAAGTCGGCCACGCGCAGGGCTTTTTCCAGCTCCTGGTTGAACTCCTCCTTGGTGTTGGGAATAAGTACATCGTGCCAGAATTCGTCGCGGATTTTCTTGATTTCCTCAATGGCTTTCTTCAACCCGGCCTCGTTGCGCGCCATGCCCACCTCGTCCCACATAATTTTACCCAGCTTCTTGTGGAAGTAGTCCACCGGCTGAGAGCCCTTAATGTTAAGCAGGTAGTCAATTTTTTCTTGAACCTTCTTTTCGGCTGCCTCAAACTCGGGAGCGTTGGTGTCCACCTTCTTTTCCTGAATTTTTCCAGAAAGGTAATCACCTATGGTATAAGGGAGTACGAAGTATCCGTCGGCCAAGCCCTGCATGAGCGCCGAGGCGCCGAGACGGTTACCGCCGTGGTCGCTGAAGTTGGCCTCGCCAATGGCGTACAAGCCCGGAACGGTCGTCATCAGGTTGTAGTCAACCCACAGGCCGCCCATGGTGTAGTGAATGGCAGGGTATATCATCATGGGCTCCTCGTACGGATTTTGGTCAACAATCTTCTCGTACATTTGGAACAGGTTGCCGTAGCGCTCCTCAATCACATGTTTACCCAAGCGCTTGATGGCGGTTGAGAAATCGAGGAATACAGCCAAGCCCGTTTCGTTAACGCCGAAGCCTGCGTCGCAGCGCTCCTTGGCGGCGCGTGAGGCCACATCGCGAGGAACGAGGTTACCGAAGGCCGGGTAGCGGCGCTCCAGGTAGTAGTCACGCTCTTCTTCGGGAATTTGCGAAGCTTTGATTTGCTTTTTGCGAAGCTTTTCTACATCTTCCTTTTTCTTGGGAACCCAAATGCGGCCGTCGTTACGCAGCGATTCGCTCATCAGCGTAAGCTTCGATTGCTGCTCGCCGTGCACGGGAATGCAGGTGGGGTGAATTTGCGCAAAGCAGGGGTTGCCGAACATGGCGCCACGCTTGTAGGCTTGCCATGCGGCGCTGCCGTTGCTGTTCATGGCGTTGGTCGAAAGGAAGAACACGTTGCCGTAACCGCCGCTGGCAATTACTACAGCGTGCGCTCCGTGACGCTCAATTTCGCCGGTAACCAGGTTGCGGGCAATGATACCCTTAGCCTCGCCGTTGATAACCACCACATCCAGCATTTCGTGGCGGGGGAATGATTTTACAGCGCCTTTAGCCACTTGGCGGTTGAGGGCTGCGTAGGCGCCCAGCAGCAGCTGCTGCCCGGTTTGACCGCGGGCGTAGAAGGTGCGGCTTACTTGCGCGCCACCGAAAGAGCGGTTGTCCAGCAACCCGCCGTAGTCGCGCGCAAAGGGAACGCCCTGCGCCACGCACTGATCAATGATGAGGTTGCTCACCTCGGCCAAGCGATATACGTTCGATTCACGGGCGCGGTAGTCGCCGCCCTTAATGGTATCGTAGAACAGGCGGTAAACCGAGTCGTTATCGTTTTGGTAGTTCTTGGCAGCGTTAATGCCACCCTGCGCGGCGATAGAGTGCGCGCGGCGGGGTGAGTCGCTGATGCAGAATACCTTTACGTTGTATCCCAATTCGCCCAAAGCGGCAGCCGCCGATGCGCCGCCCAAGCCGGTGCCGATTACAATAACATCGAGCTTGCGCTTGTTGGCGGGGCTCACTACACGGATGTTTGCCTTGTGGCGCGTCCACTTCTCTGCGAGTGGTCCTTCGGGTGATTTCGAAATCAATTTTTCAGCCATATCTTATCTTTGTTTATTCAAAAAGGAAACTACATATTTTTGAGAGGGAAGTTTAAGAAATTTACGAAGTTTAGGAATTTTGCATTCATACCTTCTTAGCCTTCCTAAAATTCCTAACTCTTCTTTTTTAGCTGGCGAACCCAAATACAAACCACAGCACAATGAACGTAAAGCCCGCAGCCACTACCGTTGCGTAAACGCGTGCAATGATTTGCAGGCGCGGAATCCACTTTTGGTTGTTGGTGCCGATGGTTTGCAGCGCGCTCCAAAAGCCGTGGCACAGGTGAAACCACAAGGCCCAGAACCAAACGATGTAAACGGCGGCCCAAACAGGATTTTCGAGCGTAGTTTTTACCAGCAACCAAGGGTTTTCGGTGCCATGCCCGCCAATGAAGTGCGGCAGCTGCATTTTGGCCCAAAAATGGCTGAGGTGAACGGCCAAAAAGCCAAGCACAATTATGCCCAACACAAACATGTTGCGCGAGGCCCAGCTGGAGGCCTTAGCATTGCTGCTCACGGCGTACTTTACGGGGCGGGCGCTCATGTTGTACAGCGTAAGAACAATAGCGTAGATGATGTGAATGAGAAAACCGAACGCCAGCACCGGCACCATAATTTGAACAAAAATGTTGGTGTCCATAAAATGGCAAGCCGTGTTGTATCCCTCTTCTGATATGACGGCCGCAAAGTTGATGGCCAGGTGCAGAAGCAAAAAGATTACTAAAAACAGGCCGCTAAGGCTCATTACAAGTTTTTTGCCGATGGAAGACGAAAAAATGTTTGCCATAAATGTAAAATTTGTTGTTATGCTTTTGTTCGTTTTTCGAAATTCGAGCACAAAGATACAAGTTTTGAACGAGTAAAGCAAAGAGAAATTGGCGCGAGGGGAGGATTTAACATTGTGATTATTTGCGATTGACACTCAAAAAGATGTGTCATTGCGGGCTTGACCCGCAATCCCCTACCATTATTCGTCATTGCGAGCGAAGCGCGGCAATCTCACTCTTTGTCCCGCAAGGCGGGACAATAAAAGGATTGCTTCGTCGTTCCTCCTCGCAATGATGCTGCTGGCAAACGCTGCATGTTACAGCCCCCGTTCGGCCACGCCTTAGCGTGGTCGTTTTATTTTTGCAGGCTTAGCCTGCCTGCACACCTCGAACAGGGTGGTTTACGTTGGGAGATTCCTCGACTACGCTACGCTTCGCTCGGAATGACGGCGCCGCGGTTTAAGAGTGTTGGTTGGTGGTGTTGTTGGGCGCAAAAACCCCCAACAACAACCCCACAATTTTTTAAAAAAAAAAAGAGATAACCAGAGCAATGAAGGGCGCAACGACAG
>JAVBPG010000034.1:0-62361 GCA_031549685.1 Bacteroidales bacterium
CCCCCCCCCCCATCTCTCCCCACTCTATCTTTCTCCTGCAACCGTCATTCCGAGCGGAACGAGGAACGAGTGAAATCGAGAAATCTCATACATACGCAATGGCCTCCTGTTTAAATTAAACCAACAATTAAAGCAGCTATTAATGAGGCAGTGCGCTTGTTGATAATAATGGGTTAAAATATTTATTTATAGTATGTTATGTGTTATTTTTGCAAATCGAATATTATAATATACGATTTATTTAAAAATAGAATATTCAAATATACAAATCTGAAATTTACAAAATATTATTTTGTAAACAGATAATATTTAATGCTTTAAAAGCTATTTTTTTTAAATGCATATTGTAATATACATCTGTAAAGACGAATTAATCTGGCGAAGTTTTACTTTCTTACCATTTGTACGCTGTGGGTTACAAAAAAATGTATATTTGTAGGAAGCAAAAGCATTTGCTTTTGAGTTTCTAATTTTTACTCAAAAAACGTAAAAACCATGAAGGTAGAACAGGTTATGAACAGGCTTCGCGCCAAGTACGGGCACGAGGCGGAGTACTTGCAGGCCGTGCAAGAGGTTTTGGAATCGGTGGAGGAGCTGTACAACCAGCACCCCGAGTTTGAGGAGGCCAACATTATTGAGAGCATTGTTGAGCCCGACCGCATTTTTACCTTCAAGGTAGCCTGGCAGGACGACAAGGGTAAAACCCAGGTAAACACGGGCTATCGTGTGCAGTTCAACAACGCCATCGGCCCCTACAAGGGCGGCATTCGCTTTCACGCTTCGGTAACGCTTTCGACGCTCAAGTTCCTGGGCTTTGAGCAAACCTTCAAGAATGCCCTTACCACGCTGCCCATGGGCGGCGCCAAGGGCGGCTCTGACTTTTCGCCCAAGGGGAAAAGCAAGGGCGAGGTAATGCGCTTTTGCCAGGCCTACATTACCGAGCTGTGGCGCCACATTGGCCCCGAAACCGACGTGCCCGCCGGCGATATCGGCGTGGCCGGCCGCGAAATAGGATTCATGTACGGCTGGTACAAAAAGTTGGCGCGCGAGAATACCGGGGTGCTTACCGGCAAGGGCATGGCCTGGGGCGGCTCGCTCATTCGCCCCGAGGCCACAGGCTTTGGCGCCGTATATTTTGTGCAGCACATGCTCCGGCAAAAAAATATGGACATCAAGGGTAAAACCGTAGCCGTTTCGGGCTTTGGCAACGTGGCCTGGGGCGCGGCCCTGAAGGCCACCGAGCTGGGGGCAAAGGTGGTGGCCATCTCCGGCCCCGATGGCTACATTTACGATGAGCAGGGGCTCAACGAGGAAAAAATAGCCTACATGGTGGAGCTGCGCAACTCGTGCAACGATGTGGTGGCGCCCTACGCTGAAAAGTTTGCCGGAAGCAAATTTGTGGCGGGCAAAAAGCCCTGGGAGGTAAAGGTGGATATAGCCCTGCCCTGCGCCATCCAGAACGAGCTCAACGGCGAGGATGCAAAGTTGCTTATAGCCAATGGCGTTACCTGTGTAGCGGAGGTGTCCAACATGGGTTGTACGCCGGAGGCCATAAGCGAGTTTGTGGGTAACAAAATTACCTTTGCTCCGGGCAAGGCCGTAAACGCCGGCGGCGTATCGGTAAGCGGACTGGAGATGTCGCAAAATGCCATGAAGCTCAACTGGACAAAGGAGGAGGTGGATGCCAAGCTGCACCTGATCATGAGCAACATTCACGAGGCTTGCCTCAAGTATGGCGTGCAGCCCGATGGCTACATTAACTACGTGAAGGGGGCCAACATTGCCGGATTTATGAAGGTGGCGCAGGCCATGCTGGAGCAGGGGGTGTGCTAAAAATCGATACGCGATAACCGGCATGCGATAGGGGACATTTCATACGTCGCAAGTCGCATGTCGGGTATCGTAGGTAAGCTGAAATATGATCAACGCAGTTTTACTCTTTTTCTATATTGCCACGCCCGTGTGGATACTGCTGCTGTGCAAGCGCTTTAAGCCTATTCAAAAGGTGGGCGAGGTGCTCATGGCGTACTTTGTGGGCATATTTTTTGCCGTCATTATATGGGTTTTTCAGGACTCGGGTGTGCTTGATGGCGAGCATCTTACCAGCCTGCGCCGGATGCAGTCCGCCGTTTGCGAGTCGGTAATTCCCTTTGCCATTCCGCTCATGCTTTTCTCGGCCAACCTTACCCACTTGCGCAAGCAGCTCAACTCGGGTGGGCGGGCGCTGCTTGCGGGGCTGCTTGCGGCAACGGTTTGCACCACGCTCGGCGCTTTTATTTTCAACAGCTACATTGGCGAAAACATGTACAAGGTGGCGGGCCTGATGACGGGCGTGGCCGTGGGCGGAACGCCCAACATGGCCTCGCTGCAGTTTGCCCTGCGCCTCCCCGAAAATACCTTTATTCAGCTGCAGGCGGCCGACATGCTGATGAGCTTCTTTTACCTGCTTTTCATTTTTACGATAGGAAAGGTGGTGCTGCGCAAATTTTTGCCGAAGTACGTACCGCTTCCCGGCGGGCACGGCGGCGTGCGGCAGGCCTCCATGGTGGAGGGGCAGTACTACTTCATGCGCTCGCGCGGCGGCCTGATACAAATGCTCAAATCGCTGGGCGTGTCGTTCGCCATCGTCGGGTTTGCCCTGGGATCCTCCCTGCTTATTTTCGGCGAAATCCGCGTGCCCTACCTCATGCTGCTCATCACCACGCTTAGCCTGGCGGCCTCGTTTGCCAAGCCGGTGCGCGAGCTGCGCTACTCCTTCGATGTGGGCATGTTTCTGGTGCTCATTTTCAACGTTGCCATAGCCTCCATGGTTGATTTCTCGAACCTGCTCAACCCCGAGATGTACTACCTTGCGGGCTACGTGGCCATGTCGGTGTTCGGCTCGCTGCTGCTGCACGCCCTGCTGTGCAAGCTCTTTAAGGTCGATGCCGATACGTTTATGGTGGCCTCCAACGCGCTCATCAACTCGCCCCCCTTTGTGCCGGTGGTGGCTGCCGCCATAGGCAACCGCCAGGTGGTGCTGGTGGGCATTACGGTGGGCATTGTGGGCTACGCCGTGGGCAACTATTTAGGATTTACCGTAGCCGAAGTTTTGAAAAATATTTTGTAGCTCAAAAAAACATGGAGCAGCATATCGCCTATACACCATCGCCCCTTGGCGCCATAAAAATTACGGCAAACGACCATGCGGTAAACTCCATCGTTTTTGTGGAAAGCGAGGACGAGCCGGCCACGGCGCTAACACCCCTGCTGCAAACCTGCTGCGTCCAGCTGGACGAGTATTTTGAGAAAAAACGGAAAACCTTTGACTTTCCCATGTCGCAGTCGGGGACGGACTTTCAGCAGGGCGTATGGCGCGAGCTGATGAAAATACCCCACGGCGAAACCACCACCTACGGCATGCAGGCGCTGCGCCTGGGCGATGCCAAAGCGGTGCGCGCCGTGGCTGCCGCCAACGGCAAAAACAAGCTGTGGATTGTGGTGCCCTGCCACCGCGTGGTGGGCAAGAACGGTAGCCTCACAGGCTACGCCGGAGGCCTGTGGCGCAAGCAGTGGCTGTTGCAGCACGAGGCAAATCTTTTAATCTGAAATCCGAAAATCCTTCACTCATGAAGCGTAAAATCACCATAGCAATCCTTGCGCTACTTACCGCCTTATTTTTTTGGCTTATGACGCCCCAGAACCACTACCTGCGCCGCGCCCTGCGGTACCAAACGCCCAACATCGACGACTACACCATATTTGAAAACCGCGTGGTGAAGGCGGGCAACCCGCAGCCCTGGGGCTTTGAAAAGCGCGAGGTGCCGCTATCTATTCCCGAGCGCCTGATGCCCGACTTTGAGAAGTACAAAACGGTGGCCTACCTCATTGTGCGCGATGGGAATATTTGCTTTGAAAGGTATTGGGAGGATTACGGCCCGGCTTCGCTCAGCAACTCCTTCTCCATGGCCAAAAGCATCGTGTCGCTGCTGGTGGGCTGCGCGCTCGACGAGGGTAAAATAGGGAGCGTTGACCAGCCCGTGAGCGACTACCTGCCCTGGCTTACCTCGTTCGACGGCGTTACGCTTACGCTGAAAGATTTGCTTACCATGAGCGCCGGGGTGGACTGGCAGGAGGAGTACGCCTCGGCCACCTCCATTACCACCAAGGCCTACTACGGCGATAACCTGCCGGCACTCATGCAGCAGGTGCAGCTGGTGAGCAAGCCCGGCCAAACCTACTACTACCAAAGCGGCGTAACGCAGCTGCTGGCGCAGATACTGACCATGGCCACGGGTAAAACCTTGAGCGATTACGCCTCCGAAAAGCTGTGGACGCCCATGGGCGCCGAGCACGATGCGCTGTGGATGCTGGATAAAAAGGAGGGCGTGGAGAAAGCTTACTGCTGCTTTAACTCCAACGCCCGCGATTTTGCCCGCTTCGGCCAGCTCATGCTCAACGGGGGAAGGTGGAACGATAGTGTGGTGGTGTCGGAAAAGTATTTGACCGAGGCCACCACCGCGGCCTCGTGGCTCAAGGATGCCAAAACGGGCAAGCCGGTTGACTTTTACGGCTACCAGTTTTGGCGCATGAAGTTCCGCGGCGACGACGTGCTGTACATGCGCGGCATATACGGCCAGTACGTGTTTGCCGTTCCCGCCAAAAATATGGTGGTGGTTCGCCTGGGGCACCTCCGCTCCGACGAGCGCACCGAGGATAACCTGCCCACCGATATTTTGCTGTGGCTTGAGGCGGCCTGGGAGATGGTGAAGTAGACAGTAAAAAATAAGTAGGCAATAGGCAGTAAGCAGTAGGGTGGGTAGGGATGACAAAAAAACGGCAGTTTCTCCTTATTTTTAATTCGTAATTTTTAATTCGTAATTTTAATTGACTTGACCTCCATCCTCATCATCTACACCGGTGGCACCATCGGCATGAAGCTCGACCCCGAGACGGGCGCGCTCAAGCCGTTTAACTTTGAGCAAGTGGAGCAGGAGGTGCCCGAGCTCAAAAAGTTCTCCTACGCCATCGATACCATATCGCTGCACCCTATCGACTCGTCCGAAATCCAGCCGCAGCACTGGCTGCAAATGGCCGAAATTATTGTTGAGAGCTACGACAGGTACAACGGCTTTGTGCTGCTGCACGGCACCGACACTATGGCCTACACGGCCTCGGCCCTGAGCTTTATGCTCGAGAACTTGGGTAAGCCGGTGGTGCTTACCGGCAGCCAGCTGCCCATTGGGATGATTCGCACCGACGGAAAAGAAAACCTCATCTCGGCCATAGAAATTGCCGCCGCGGGGCATGTTCCCGAGGTGTGCATATTTTTCGAAAACGAGCTGCTGCGCGGCAACCGCACCTCGAAGTACAACGCGGAGCATTTTCGCGCCTTCCGCTCCGATAATTTCCCGCCGCTGGCGCAGGCCGGCATTCACATTACCTACCACGACGAGCTTATTCTTAAGGCCACGGAAAAGCCGCTACGGATGCACCCCAAAATGGATACCAACGTTGCCGTGCTGCGCGTATTTCCCGGCATGACGCAGGCCTACGTCGAAAGCATTTTAAGCATCAAGGGGCTGCGCGCCGTGGTGCTCGAAACCTACGGCTCGGGCAACGCGCCGGGCCTGCCCTGGTTCCTGGATTTGCTGTGCGGCGCCGTTGACAGGGGCCTGGTGCTGCTCAACGTTTCGCAGTGCCATACCGGCATGGTGGACATGGCCACCTATGAGGCCGGGCGCCGCCTTATGCAGGTCGGCGTGCAGAGCGGCTACGACAGCACCACCGAGGCCGCGCTGGCCAAGCTTATGTTTTTGTTGGGGCGCTACGACAATGCAGGGGAGGTAAAAAAGGAGCTGGCGCTTTCGCTGCGCGGCGAGATTTCGATTTGAGCACCCTTTATGTAAGATAAAATCTTTATCTTGCATTTTGTATAAAGTATATTTGTCTTTGAGAGTATTGCATTTTCATTGAGACAGAAAGAGGTTGTAATAAATTATTAACCTATGGATAGTAGACAATGTGTTGTGAAAATAAAAGGAAAATATTGTCTGATTATCTTTTGTGCCTTTTCACTTTTTGTTGCTAACGGTCAAACCAAGTTTGTCAAAATTCCACCTGAACTTACCAATGGTGTTCAAATAGGAACACAAAGTTCATTGTACAATGCTGCATATCTCGAAATATCCGATATGCTCAATGGTGAAAAGTTGCTATCAATTAAAAGGGCAGTTTTTTTAGCAGAATGGGCTTACCTCAACGGACAACTGAATTATGAAGAATATTGTAAGAGCATTGATTCTGTTGCCAATTTTCTTAAAAGATTTATAAAAGCGAATGAGTTGGAGAAATATAAAACCGGTAAGAACATGGCGCTTATCGAATACTTCTTTCGCCCTTATTCCGGTAATAGGCATAAACCGTTTACATATGATTTTGATGACACCGAGGGGGTAGAAGATTTTACTAATCAATTTGTTACAAAAGTTATGAGAACGCACAACGGACAATGCCGTTCTTTGCCCATGTATTACAAAGTGCTTGCCGAGGCCATCAATGCAAAAGCGTATATTTCGTATGCTCCACAACATGTATTTATCCGCTACCGCGATGAAGATAATCTTTTTCCTGAGGATTGGGTAAATGTAGAACTTACAACACATCAATTAACTCCTGAGTTCTGGATCAAAGAAAATTTTGAAATAAGTACAAAGACGATTGAAAGCAAAATTTATCTCCACCCTCTTACTGACAAGGAAACTGTGGCTTCTCAACTTGCTGACCTTGCTTTTGGATACTGGAATAAGTACCGAGTTTATGACGATTTTACATGGCTATGTGCTACTAAGTCGTTAGAGTATTATCCTCAAAATCCTAAAGCGCTCATAATTCAAAGAAATTCGCTCCATAAGGTTTTTATGAAACACTTAGAGCGTAACGGATATGAGAGGGACAGATATGCCCTGCTTCTTGAAGGTAAATTGAAAGAAATTTCAAATCAACTGAAAAGTTTGGGATGGGAAGAAATGAGCGATGAATTGTTTGATAAACTTGAAAAAGGTAAAGAGCAAGCGAAGATAAGGGAAAGTGCGCAAAAACAATAAAACTTTAGCCTCATAATATAAAACCTTTAAATGTTTGACGTTATGAAAACAAAACAATTTTTTATTACAGTTGCAATCATTTGTTTTGCGTCTCTATTTTTAGCAAAATTTGCATATGGACATTATCCTGTTTCTCCGTATGCCTACTGCTTAAATAATCCGGTAAAATATATTGATCCGGATGGTAGAGATGCGGTACTAGTAACTTTCCCAGATTACAAAGTTTCAACTCCAATTGGAAAAATCGGTGGATTAGGGCATGCTGGAGTTTTGTTGATAAACAATAAAACAGGATTAACAAAATATTACGAATATGGGCGATACGACAAAGAGGGTAAAGGTGAAGTTCGTAGTGTTAAGATTCCCGATGTTAAAATTGGAGAAGATGGGAAACCAACGATGGAATCTTTAAACAAGACCATGGGTGAAATTTCCAAGGAGGCGGGAAAAGGAGGCAAAATTGATGGAGCATACATTGAAAGCGGAGATTTCAAAAATATGAATGATTATGCAAAATCAAAAAAAGCAGAAAATTTGGATCCAGATAGGAAGTCATATGATTTTACAAATAATAATTGTGGAACTTTTGCTACGGATGTTATCAATCAAGATGAAAATGTGAAAAAGAATGCCCCTAGTATTGTGGATCCGCGCCCCAATAGTATAGTCAAAGAATACCAAGATAGAGTAAAGACGATAACGTATGACCCTAAAAAAGATAAAACTCAAATAAAATGATGGAGGAGGGTAGTATGTTTATATCATTTATAGAGTTTCTGCTATTGAATATCTATCTGGGTTCTATAATATTTATCTCTTGCTCAATCATTTTTTTACTATTAATTTGCTATAAAATAAAAAAAAGGGCAACGATAAATATATTCCTAATTACGGTATGTCAACTTCTTTCATCTATTCTATTGTCAATGCTTATTTGGAGGCTATGGCCTTTTAAAGCGGATATTATGATTGGATTCATCTTCTTGCCAGGATTGATAGCTGAACTTATTACTATTCTATTATTTTATTTCTATCAAACGAAGAAAAGTAATAGAAATAAAATCAAGAATGATTAGGCCAGCCGTTATAATTAATCGGAGTAGTTAATTCTTCTGTGTGGAGATTTGGTAACAAGATAGTTGATATCCATAAAAACATATTTCGAGCACGCTATATTACAAATCCTTATAGTATTTCTACTGACATTGTAAATGCCGATCCGCAGCAATAGCAGCAGTGCATTGAGTATGCGGAAGAAAAACGAAAGCTGGCGCTTTCGCTGCGCGGCGAAATTTCGATTTGAGCACAAGGGCTTTTGTAAAAAGTTAGCTCATGGAGGTCTTGGCGTGAAGTAATCTTTGCTATTTTTGTTATTCCTTTTTTTTTTGAAGAAAAAATTAATCAACACTATTTTTATGAAAAAGATTTTCTCGTTTCTGATGCTGTCGCTGGTGGTTGTTTCCGCTTGGGGCAAGGACTACAAGTACGAAGTTGCGCCCAACGACCCGCTCAAGGCGCGCATCTACACGCTCGACAACGGCCTGAAGGTGTACCTGAGCGCCTACCATGATGAGCCGCGCATTCAAACCTTTGTTGTTGTTCGTGTAGGCGGTAAGAATGACCCCGCCGAAACCACCGGCCTGGCGCACTACTTTGAGCACCTCATGTTCAAGGGCACGTCCAACTTTGGTACCTCCGACTACAGCAAGGAAAAGCCCCTGCTGGATCAAATAGAAAGCCTGTTTGAGGCGTACCGCAGCACCACCGACGAGCAGCAGCGCAAGGCTATTTATCGCCAGATCGACAGCGTTTCGGGGCTGGCAGCGCACTACGCTATCCCCAACGAGTACGATAAGCTGATGACGGCCATAGGCTCGTCGGGCACCAACGCCTGGACATCAACCGATGCCACCAACTACGTGGAAAATATTCCCTCGAACCAGCTCGAAAACTGGGCTAAAATACAGCTCGAGCGCTTCTCGAATCCCGTGATTCGCCTTTTCCACACCGAGCTCGAAACGGTGTACGAGGAAAAAAACATGTCGCTTACCAACGATGGCCGCAAGATGTACGAGGCTATGCTGTCCGGCCTTTTCCCGCACCACCCGTACGGAACGCAAACCGTGCTGGGCACACAGGAGCACCTCAAAAATCCTTCGATAACCAACATCAAAAAATACTTTGAAACCTACTACGTGCCCAACAATATGGCCGTTGTAATGTCGGGCGATTTTAACCCCGACGAGGCCATTAAAGTAATCGATAAGTATTTGGGGCAGCTTAAGAGCAAGCCCGTGCCACCCCTGCACCTGCCCAAGGAGGAGGAGAAGATGAACGCCGTGGTTGAAAAAACGGTTTACGGCCCCGATGCCGAAAATATTGCCATAGGCTTCCGCTTCGGCGGCGCCGCCAGCGCCGATGCCGATATGCTCAAGCTGCTTGACATGGTGCTCATGAACGGCAAGGCAGGGCTTATTGACCTCAACATTTTGCAAAAGCAAAAGCTGCTCAGCGCATCGAGCAGCGTGATGGATTTGGTGGACTACCAGGGCCTGCTGCTGCGCGCCACGCCCAAGAAGGGGCAAACGCTTGACGATGCCAAGGCGCTGCTGCTCGAGCAGCTCGACAGGCTGAAGAAGGGCGAGTTTGAGGAATGGCTGCTCAAGGCAGTAATAACAGACTTTAAGCGCATGACCATTCAGGGAACCGAGAGCAACGACGCGCGCGCATACGCTATGCTGGGCTCATTTGTTGACGATGTGGCGTGGAAGGACGAGGTGGAGGAAGTTGACCGCCTGTCGAAAATTACCAAGCAGCAGCTGGTGCAGTTTGCCAACGAGCGTCTGGGCAACGGCTACGTGGTGGTGTACAAGCGCACCGGCAAAGACCCCAACGAGCTGAAAATAGATAAGCCCGAAATTACGCCCATACAAATGAACCGCGATGCCGAGAGCAAATTCCTGGTGGATATAAAGGAGTCGAAGGTTACGCCCGTGGCCCCTGTTTTCCTGGACTTCAAAAAAGATTTGAGCGTGCTGAAAACAAAAAAAACGGGCGTGGAGATGCTTTACAAGCGCAACGTGGAGAACGTGCTCTTTGACCTGCTCTACGTGTTCAACATGGGCGCCAACAACGATAAGGTGCTGCCGCTGGCCGTATCGTACCTCAAGTATTTGGGCACCGACAAGTACACGGCCGAGCAGCTCAAGGAGGAGTTTTACAAGCTGGGATGCGCCTTTAGCGTGTCCTCATCGTCGGAGCGCGTGTACGTGAGCCTTAACGGCTTGAGCGAAAATATGGAGAAGGCGCTGCAGCTGTTTGAGCACCTGCTGGCCAACGCCAAGGTAAACGTTGACGCCTACAGCAACCTGGTGGAGGATATGCTGAAGGCGCGCGGCAACGCCAAGCTCAACCAGCGCGCCAACTACAGCATGCTGGTATCGTACGGCACCTACGGCGCGTTTTCGCCCTCAACCAACATTGTGTCCGAGCAGGAGCTGAAGCAGCAAAATCCGCAGGTGTTGGTTGATAAAGCGCTTGCGCTGACATCGTACAAGCACCGTATTTTCTACTACGGCCCCATGAAGAGCGCCGAGGTTACAGCCATGATGGACAAGTACCACAAGGTGCCGAAAACGCTGAACGAGCTGCCTGCTGAGGCCAACTTTGTGGAGCAGCCCACCAAGACAAGCAAGGTACTTTTTGCCAACTACGAGGCCAAGCAAATATACCTGAGCATGCTCGCAAAGCTGGGCTCGTACGATAAGTCGCTGGTGCCTATTGCCACGCTTTACAACGAGTATTTTGGCGGAAGCATGAACGCTATTGTATTTCAGGAAATGCGCGAGGCACGGGGCTTAGCCTATTCGGCCAGCGCCTACTACTCCATGCCGGCGCGCTTGGATAGGGCTACCTACATGCGCACCTTCATTGCCACGCAAACCGACAAAATGGGCGATGCTGTAACGGCTTTCAACACTATTTTGAACGACATGCCCGAGTCGCAGCCCGCGTTTAAGCTGGCGCAGGACGGCATAATTCAGCGCCTGCGCACGGAGCGCATTACCAAGTCCGGTGTGCTGTGGGCCTACGATGCCGCGCAGAAGCTGGGATTGGACTACGATATTCGCCGCGACATTTTTGACAAGGTGCCCGCCTTTACGCTTACCGATGTGAGGAATTTTCAGCAAACGCACGTAAAAAATCTTCCGTACACCTACTGTATTTTGGGCGACGAAAAAACGATTGATTTTGATAAAATGGCCACCTTCGGCCCCATCGAAAAGTTGACGCAAGAACAAATTTTTGGGTACTAACTGCTTTAATTATTCGGAATTGTTAATTAAGTATAGATTTTACCATAAAAAATCACGAGGATTTGCAACAAAAATAAACACACAAATTTGTTAATCTGTTTCATTTTTTTTGAAAATCAAGATGCTGTGCAAAATTTCTATCACCGTTTTATAGACAGGATTGGCTTCGCCGAGCTGGCGGTTTACAAAATTTACAGGATGTCTTTCATGTTAATCTTGTAAATCCTGTCTATATCTATACTTTATTACCAATGCCAATTATTCATTATCAATTATTCATTATTAATTGGTAAATGCGCTACTCCGAAATTATCGAAGATTTGCGCTCGGTGCCATTTGTACGGCTGTTTTTGCCGTTGGCTGCCGGAATAATTTTTCAAGCCAAAGTATTTGCTGTAAAGCCAAGCGCCGTTTTTGTGTGCTTGGCTTTACTTGTGCTTATGCCGGTGGCGGCTAAGCTGCTTGCCTCGTATGCGCGCCGCTGGTGCTTTGGTTTGCTTGCTTACGCTTTCCTGTTTTTTGTGGGCGTCGCTTTGGTGCAAAATCTCAAATCGGAAAGCGCCTACCCTGTGGGGAAAAATATTTTTGTAGAGGCTGTTGTTAACGACGAGCCCTCGGTGGGTGCTCGTTTTACCAAGTGTAGCGTAACCGCTACCGCCTACCAGGATAGCTTGGGCGAGTGGCGTTGCGCCAAGGAAAAAATGATTATCTACCTGCGCAACGATAGCTCCAAAGCCATGCCGTGCATGGGTGACAAGCTGCTGGCAAGGCTCAAGTTGAGCCCTGTGCCTACGGCAAAAAATCCCTATGAGTTTGACTACGGCGCCTACCTGCGGCAGCATCAAATTTTTGTGAGCGCATTTGCCAACGCCGACAGCTACGTGCTGCTCAGCAGCAACCATGCGCGAGTTTGGGAAATTTTCCCCAAGCTGGTAAGCCACAAGCTGCTCTCCTACTTCTCGCAGCAGGGCGTGGAGGGCGATGAGCTGGCCGTTTTGCAGGCGCTTACCATTGGCGACAAGTCGTTGCTCGATAGCGACCTTAAGCAGCTGTACATGGATACGGGGGCCATGCATATCCTGGCGGTCTCGGGTATGCATGTGGGCATCATAAGCATGATACTTGGCTGGTTGCTTGTTTTTATGGAAAAGCGCAAGCATGGCAAGGTCGTGCGGGGTGTGCTCGTGCTCATTTTTATTTGGCTCTACTCGCTGGTAGCCGGGCTTGGTCCATCTATACTGCGTGCTACCATTATGTTTTCGGTGGTTACGGTGGGCAGCATGTTTAGCCGCCATACCAGCACCTACAACTCGCTTGCCTTCTCGGCGTTTCTGCTGTGCCTGCTCGACCCGTACTGCCTGTTCGATGCCGGATTTCAGCTGTCGTACGTGGCGGTGCTCTCCATCGTGTTTTTTTATCCCTATGTATACCGCCTGCTGCACTTCAGGCGCTGGATATTCGACTCGGCCTGGTCGTTGGTGGCGGTGGCCATAGCGGCCAACATCGGCACCTTCCCGGTAACCGTATACCTTTTTCACCAGTTCCCCGTGCACTTTATTCTTACCAACGTGCTGGCCACGCTTCCCACCATGGCGGCCATGGGCGGATTTGTGGCCTCGCTGATTTTCCTGATTATTCCGATTCCCTACGTAGGCTGGTTCTTTGCCAAGTTCACGGGTTACAGCATTTGGGCGCTCAACGCCTCCATTCGCCTTACCGATAGCCTGCCGTTTTCGCGCGTTGAAGCGCTATGGATAACATCGTTGCAGGCGTGGCTGCTGCTGGCCTGTATTACCCTGCTGGCATTTTTTATGTGGACAAAAAGAACAAAACTTTTTGTGTGCTCGCTGGCGCTGCTGGTGGCCTTTCTTGCCTTGCGTGTTGCCAATAAAATTGAGCAATCGCAGCAAAAGGTAATGGCCGTGTACAGCGTCAAAAATACCTCGCTTGCCGTTTTTGTGGATGGCCGCAGCGGTTTTGCGCTGTGCGATAGCGCCGATTTTGGAAGCAACTTCGACTTCAACACCAAAAACCACCTGGCCAGCCTTGGCTTTTCGGGGCTCAAGGCCTTGGAAAAGGTCTCCCTCCGGCAGGCGGCCGCCGGGGAGCTGGAGGATAAAAATATTTGTAGGGGCTTTGTGGGCTTTGCCGGTAGGACGATAAAATTTGTGTGCGATGAGCCGCTCTGTCGCCCGCGCGAGCTCCTGCCTGTGGACTACCTTATCCTAACCGCAGAGTGCAAGCTGAGCGCCCCGCAGCTGCTGCAAATGTACCATCCGCAGCAGGTAGTTATAGATGCTTCGGTGCCTGCACGTGAGGCATCGCGCTTTATGCGCCAGCTATCCGAGCGCGGCATTCCCTGCCATAGCGCCCGCAACGATGGCGCTTTTGTTCAACATTTTTAGCCGTATAAAAGCAAAATTTTATATCTTTGCCAATTATCATAATGACAGCTGTAAAATGAAAACATTGAAAATCCTTACGCTTGCCGTTTTTGCAAGCTTCTTCTTGTCATCGTGCGCCTACTACAACAAGCCTGTAACCATGCAGGAAAAGGTGGATGCCGCCTGGGCCCAGGTGCAAAACCAGTACCAGCGCCGCGCCGATCTTATTCCCAACCTGGTTGAAACGGTGAAGGGCTACGCCAAGCACGAGCAGCAAACGCTCGAAGGCGTGATGGAGGCGCGCGCCAGGGCAACGCAAGTTACCATCAACCCCGATAAGCTCGACGAGGCTTCGCTCAAAAAATACCAGGCTGCGCAGGGCGAAATTTCCTCGGCGCTCAGCCGCCTGATGGCCGTGGCCGAAAATTACCCCAACCTCAAGGCCAACCAAAACTTTTTGGAGCTGCAGGCCCAGCTCGAGGGAACGGAGAACAGGATAGCCGTGGAGCGCCGCAACTTCAACGAGGCTGCGCGTGAGTACAACACTTACATTCGCCGCTTTCCGGCCAACATTTTTGCCGGTATGTTCGGTTTCGAGAAAAAGGCCTACTTTGAGGCCGAGCCCGGAGCCGAAAAAGCGCCTGAGGTAAAGTTTTAGTTAAGTCGTTAATCCAAAGGCGTCATTGCGAGGAGCCCGCCCGGACGGGCAGGGAACGACGAAGCAATCTACTGGTTGCGCCTTGGCGCAAATAAAAAGATTGCCGCGCTTCGCTCGCAATGACGCTCTTGCTTAAAGCTCAATGTTATAGTCTCGCCAAGGCGAGGTTTTGGGGTTAAATACGCTTACTCAATGAAAAAAATTATTCTTTTTATATCTCTGTTGGTTTCGCTGTCGGGCGTGGCGCAAACGCTGCCGCAGCCTATGCAGCCGCCACGGCTGGTCAACGATTTTACCGGCCTGCTGTCATCGCACGAGCAGTCGCTGCTTGAGCGCAAGCTGCGCGATTTTCAGGATGCCACCTCTACGCAAATTTACATTATTACCATTGCCAATACCGATGGCTACACGCTTGCGCAGCTTTCGCCCGAGTTTTTTAAAGCTTGGGGCATTGGCCAAAAGGATAAGAACAACGGTGTGCTTATTTTAATCAAGCCCAAGACCGCTGAGGGGCACGGCGATGTGTTTATCGGCACGGGCTACGGCCTGGAGGGCGCCCTGCCCGATGCCTACTGCAAGCGCATTATTGAGCAGTTTATTATACCGCACTTCCGCAGCAACGAATTTTACACCGGCATTGACAAGGCCGTGAGCGCCATCATGACCTACACGGCGGGTGAGTACAAGTCCAACGAAAGGCCGATGCAAAGGCCGAGCGCCTTGATACCCATACTCATTTTGATTATACTGGTGGTTGTTTTTTACAAGGGGCGCAAGCATGGCGGCGGCAACGATAAGAACAAGAACGGACGAAACTGCGGCATATTCTTTCTGCCCTTCTTCTTTGGCGGCGGCAGCGGTCATGGCGGGTCCTACAAGGGAGGCTCGTTCGGCGGCGGTAGCTTTGGCGGTGGCGGCGGTGGCCTGTCGGGCGGCGGCGGCGCCGGTGGCCGCTGGTAGAAAAGCAGGATACAATAAAAATCCCCGTAAGGTAATCTTGCGGGGATTTTTTCTATCTGTCGCGCTACGAGCTTGTGGTGGTACCTTTACTTGCTTTCGCTGCTCGACGTTGGCAGCAGGTGCTTTTTAGCAAACTTTTTTAGGTTCGGAAAAAGGTTGTTGAACGTAATGTTCAGCTGAAGGGCATTGTAAACCTCGTCCCGGCTGCTACGCGGCAAGAACTCGTTCACGTACGTCAGCTCTACCTGCAGGTCGTCGGTAAAGGCGTAGCCCAATCCGGCGGTAAACCTGTTCCTGTCAAAAAACTGCGAGCCGGTTATATCGCTCTTGGTTTTAAAAAACACCTCCTCCGATGCTATAGCGTAGAACACGCCCTCGCGTATAATCTGGCTGTTGATGGGGTAGAGTAGCCTGATTTGCTCGCGCAGGCGGAATACCACCCCGAAGTTCTCCTCTTTGAAAAGATTCCTATTCTCAACCCTTGTGCGCGACGAAAGCGTGTAGCCAACCTTGTGAAAGTAGTAAATTCCCTGTAGCGCCAACCGTATTTCGGGCAGCAGGTACTGGTTTATGGCGGGCACATCGCGGTTGTAAAAGTAGGCGCCAAAGAATGAAAATTTCCAGCGCGAGCTGAAGTAGTAGTGTGCCCATGCGCGGCCGTACAGCTGTGCGTTGTAGCGAAAGATACCATCGAGCTGGTTGGCCGATGCCGACCACACGTCGCCGAAGTTCAGCTCGGTTGACCAGCGCGACCCCAGCGGGCGGGTAAGCGCTATCTCATTCCAGAACTGGGCGTATGAATCGCTTTGCGCTTGCGTGGTGTTGGGGTGCAAAACCAGCGCCAGCAGCACTACTATTACGTAGCGGGTAGGCCTCATTGGTTCCAAAGTTTAAAAACACGGTAAAGATAACGCTATTTTTTTAAAAAAATATTTACAAAAAATTATTTAATGTTGTGAATGTGAAATTGTTATAAATGTTGCAGGAGGCTATTTTTATGGCTAAATTTGCAAACTAACAAATAGATAGCAATGCCATGAAAAAGATAAAAATAATTTTACCGCTACTTTTACTGCTTGCGTCGGCAGGCCTGGCCGTGGCGCAGTGCGACGTTCGCCAGCGCATAATGCCCGATGGTTCGATGTACAGCTACGTGGCGCCCGTGCTGCTTTACCAAACTTCCGAGCGCATGCTGCAGGGCGGAGTAATGACCGATGGCGAAAACTACTTTCTCGAGCTGCGCGTTACGCCCAAGCTGGCCTCCAAGCCCGATAAGGCTAACCTTACGCTAAGATTGAGCAACCGGCAGTCCTATAAGCTGGACATGTTCGATATGCGCACCTCGGCCAACGATTCTTCGCTGGTAATGACTTTTCTTTTGCCAAAAAACAAGGTCGAAGACTTTGCAAAGAATGAGGTTGACCGCGTGGAAATTATTTACGACCAGCAGAGCAGCACCGATAACGTATACACCCTCAAGCTGCACAGGGCGCTTATTAGGGAGCACTTGGCTTGCCTAAAGAGCAAGAAGTAGAAGTTTTTTCAACAAAAGGATTTGCATACCATAAATTCGCATGAAAATAATTTGCATCGGGCATAACTACGCCGAGCACAACAGGGAGCTCTTTGGCGGTTACGAGGGCGACCCCGTGTTTTTTATGAAGCCCGATACCGCGCTTTTGCGCAACAACCAGCCGCTGTACTACCCAAAGTTTACCAAAGATTTGCAGTACGAGGTGGAGCTGGTGCTGCGCATAGGCAAGCTGGGGCGCGCCGTAAGCGAGCGCTTTGCGCATCGCTACTTTTCCGAGATAGGGGTTGGTATTGACTTTACGGCGCGCGATGTGCAGCGCGAGTGCAAGCAAAAGGGGCTGCCGTGGGAGGCGTGCAAATCGTTTGACTACTCGGCGCCCGTAAGCCCCGAGTTTGTTGAAATAGCAAGCCTGCCCGATACTTCGGCTATAAAATTTTCGCTGGAGCTCAACGGGAAAACCGTGCAGCAGGGCTCCAGCGCCGATATGATTTTTGGCTTCAACCGCATAGTGTCGCACGTCTCGGGCTACGTTACGCTCAAAATGGGCGACCTCATTTTTACCGGCACGCCATCGGGGGTGGGCCCCGTGCAGGTGGGCGATGTGCTGGTGGCAAAGCTGGAGGGAAAGCCCATGCTGACGGTTGAAATCAGGTAGTTAAAACACTTTAACCTTGAGTTGTGCCCAAAAAGCGGTAAATTTAAAGTTTAAATTCTTGCGACAATGCTGTCCTTGCGGGCCCCGATAAGTCGGGATAAACTTTGACCCGCAACCGAATTTATGAGTTCGGCGAAGCCAATCTCCCATTGTAAGATTCCGAATCAAGTTCGGAATGACAAATAAAGTAAAACGATTTTGACCTGGAAAAATAATATCCCCGCCCTGAAGGGCCTGCTGGCCGAGGCTAAGCGCATGCTCGTGGTATCGCACATGAACCCCGATGGCGATGCCGTAGGCGCATCGCTGGGCATGTGGCACTACCTAAAGGCGGCGTACCCCGAGGCCGAAGTGCGCGTCATGTTTCCCAACAAGTTCCCCGAATTCCTATCGTGGATTGACGGCGCGAGCGAGGCCATAATCTACGCCGATAACAAGACGGTGGCAAAGGAGTATATGAGCGGTTGCAACCTGATTTTTTGCCTCGACTTTAACGCCATTTCACGCCTCGAAAATTTGGGCGAAGAGCTGGCCGGCTGCCCCGCGCCCCGCGTTTTAATAGACCACCACATACAGCCATCCTCCGATTTCAACCTCGTATTCTCCGACGTGTCGATGAGCTCTACCGCCGAGTTTGTGTACCGGGTGGTAACCGAGCTGGGCGGAAAAGCGATGCTGAGCAAAGCGGCGGCCGAGGCGCTGTACGTGGGCCTGATGACCGATACCGGATCGTTTTCGTTTAGCGTAAACACGCCCGATACCTTCCGCATGGCGGCCGATATGATGGAGCTGGGTATCGACAAAAATGAAATTGCCGCCAAGGTGTACGACAGCTATTCCGAAAATCGCATGCGCCTGCTGGGCTACTGCCTGCAACGGAAGATGAAGGTGTTTGAGCAGCACAAGGCCGCCTACATTTCGCTGTCGCGGAGGGAGCTCGAGGAGTTCAACTTCCAGCCCGGCGATACCGAGGGCTTTGTCAACTTTCCGCTGTCGATAAAAGGGATTGAGCTGGCGGCGCTCTTTACCGAGTCGCTGGATCGTACGCACATTCGCGTTTCGCTGCGCTCAAAGGGCAAGGAAATTTCGGTCAACGAGCTGGCGCGCGCCGAGTTCAACGGCGGCGGGCATTTTAACGCCGCCGGCGGAAAATTTTTTAAGCCGCTCAGGGAGTGCGAGGCGCACTTTGAAAAGGTGTTGAAGGAGAGATTTTGATTGCTGCCGATGAAGCTGACTAAAGCATACCTTTGTGTGGCGTTGCTTGCCTTGGCGCAGTGCGGGTCGCCCAAGGAGCAGGCTCCGCAGGGTGTCGTAGTGCCGAACGATAAGCAGCTTTTGCAGGATGTAAACAGGTACCTGAGCGAAAAGGAGCAGGATATTTTATCGGGCTACGTGGCGCGCCAGCACCTGGATATGCACCAAAGCAGCAGCGGGTACTACTACCAGCTGGTGGAGCAGGGTAGGGGTGCTGTCATTGCTAATGGCGATGTGGTGCGCCTGCACGGCCGCATTTTTTTGATTGACGGAACGCCCTGCTACGCCTACGATGCGCAGCATCCGCTTGAGCTTAGGCTGGGGGTTTACCCCGATATTAAAATTCTGAATACAGCGCTGTTGGGTGTAAAAGAGGGGAGTAAGTTGCGCTTTGTTTTTCCGTCGCACATGGCCTACGGCCTGATGGGCGATGGTAATAAAATACCCCCGCGAAGCCCGCTGGTGTGCGAGCTTGTAGTTGTAAAAGTTGAAAAGAGATAAGCCGTTTTTTTGTATGCCTAAATGGAGCCTTGCCATACTGCTGCTTGCTGCCGGTTGTGTTTTTGCCTCGTGCAAAAAGGATGACACGGAGGAAAAGCAGCGCGCCTCGATAGAAAGCTACATAACAACGCAGCTTAAGGCGCCGGTGGATGAAAAGGATGGCGTGTACCTGGTGCTGCTGGCCGTTGACTCGAGCGGTAGCGAGCGAATACCGGTAAAGGCGGGCGATGTGGTGGAGTTCGAGTACCAGGCAATCGTGCTGGGAGGCTCCGTGTTTGCCACCAGCGATGACTCCATTGCAGCCAGAAATTATATTGCCGCTACCAGAATCGGTGCCGTTAGGGTGGGCGAGGGGAATTTGATAGGCGGCCTGGATGTGGGCCTGCAGCGCATGGCGCTGGGCGATCACGGAGTGCTGATTTTTCCCTTTACCATGGGCTACGGCGAGCTGTATGTAGGCCAGGTGCCGCCCGGGTCGGCGCTTATTTTTGAGGTGTTTGTAACGAAAGTAAACGACAATATTTATTAAAAAGCGATACTATTTAAGATGTATTTTATGAAGATTAAAGGATACCTGCTTTGTGCTGTAACATTGTTATTATTAGTTGGTTGTGCTGAAGAGCCCTCGGAGTCGGCGCGCGATAACGAGCTGCTGCTGGTAAGCTCCACGGCGGAGCTGTACTTCCCCAATGCAACCCCAATGCAAGGCTACGACGATGGCAGCTTGTGGGTCATTTCGCACGCGCAGGTGGGCACGGGGAGCAAGCCCATGCCCGGCAGCTACGTGGCCTTTGACTACACGGGAAAGCTGCTGCCCATTTCGCAATCAAAAATATTTCAAACCACCAGCCTTTGGCGGGATAGCCTGCTGGGCACGTTCTCCACTGCCAAGCACTACGCGCCCTACTTCCTTTTGGACACGGCAAGCATGCCCGCATCGCTGCTCGCAATGCTGCAGCAAATGAGCGTGGGCGATACGGCTAAGGTGCTGTCGGCATCGTGGCTGGCCTCCGGTACCACGGGCCCCGCCGTGCCCGCCAATACGCCGGTTATTTTTACGCTTATCCTGCGCGAGGTGGTAAGCGACCCCCGGCAGCGCGAGCTGGATATGGTGCAGCGCTACGTGGATTCGGTAAATACCCTTACGCCCGGAAGGTTTGTTCAGGGGCGGGATTACGAAAATTCATTGCTCCCCGGCTTTTACATCAGCTACACCGATACGGTGCCGCTGGCCGACTCGGCCCACTACGCCGAGGATTTGGACGATATATCGGTAAAGTACGAGGGGCACTACCTGCAGGATAATTTCTTGCTCGACACCAACATTGATTCGGTGGCCAAAGCCTATGGCTGGTCAATTACCACCACCGACTCTACCTACTTTACCTACGTTTTTTCGGAGGATGCCTCAAGCACAGCGGTAATTAAGGCCTTTCAATACGCGGTGCGGCATGTGGCGCCCGGCAGCTGGGTGGAGGTGGTGTTTACCTCGAACTACGGGTATGGTAAGACGGGCTCATCACAGGTCACTTCCCGTCCGGTATATGCGTACACACCTCTTCGCTACAGAATTTACGTGGCAAAAATAGATTAGAGTAGCAGCTTCTTTTGCTACATCCTTGCCAGCGGCGCTACATCAAGTGGCGCCGTTTCGCCGTTTTGCAGCTTGTAAAGACCCGCTATGGCTATCATGGCGGCGTTGTCGGTGGTGTAGCGCAGCTCGGGCAGGTAGGTGCTCCAGCCGTGTTTTTCCCCCATGCCTTTTATGGCGTTGCGCAGGCCCGAGTTGGCCGAAACGCCGCCCGCTATGGCCACCTCCCTTACGCCCGTTTGCCGCGCGGCTTTTTCCAGCTTATTCAGCAAAATGTCAATAATGGTGCGCTGTAGCGAGGCGCACAGGTCGGCCTTGTTTTCCTCAATGAAGCCGGGATTTTGCGCCACGCTGTCGCGCAGAAAGTATAAAAAGGAAGTTTTGAGCCCGCTAAAGCTATAGTCGAAATTGGTAATTTGCGGCTTGGCAAAGTTGAATTTCTGGGCGTTGCCCTGCGCGGCCAGCCTGTCCACCACGGGGCCGCCCGGGTAGGGCAAGTCCATTACCTTGGCGCACTTGTCGAATGCTTCGCCGGCGGCATCGTCAATGGTTTGTCCGATGATTTCGTGCTCCAGCGGTTTTTTTACCAGCAAAATTTGGGTGTGCCCGCCCGATACCAAAAGGCAAAGAAACGGAAATTTGGGGTGCGGTAAATTTTTGCCGGGTTCATCGATAAAGTGCGACAGCACGTGCCCCTGCAGGTGGTTAACCTCCACCAGCGGTGCGCCCGTGGCCAGCGACAGGCCTTTGGCAAACGAGGTGCCCACCAGCAGCGAACCCATAAGCCCCGGGCCGCGCGTAAAGGCAATGGCGCTGAGGTTGGCGGGTTGAATGTGTGCCACCTCCAGCGCGCGGTGTACCACCGGAATAATATTTTGCTGGTGCGCCCTCGAGGCCAGCTCGGGCACCACGCCGCCGTACGCCTCGTGCACGCTTTGGTTGGCAATAACGTTGGAGAGTAGCGTGGTGCCGCGTATTACGGCGGCCGAGGTGTCGTCGCACGAGGACTCTATGCCGAGGATAACAGGCTGATTTTCCACAAAAATAAATTCGTAAAAATTAAGGAATTGGCGCTATCGATTTTAGCGAAACAAAGCACAAATGTAGTAATTTTGCTTGCTTGAGCAAGCAGCTCGACCTGCCTGCGTACTTCATTGTAGAGCCATTAAAAAGATTGTAATCATACTGACTGTGGTGCTGGTGGTGCTGTTTTTACTGCCGGTAGCGCTGTTTTATACCGTGCAGTACCCCAAGGTGCAGCAGCGCCTGGTGCACGAGGCCACCCACATGCTCTCCACCAAGCTGCACACCACGGTAAGCGTGGGCAGCATTCGCTTTAGGCTTTTCAACCGCCTGGCCATGCAGAATGTGTACGTGCAGGATTTGAAGGGCGACACCCTGTTTTACGCGGGGCAAGTATCGGCCTCGCTGTCGAGCTTTCGCTACTCCGAAAGGCAAATAGGCGTGGGTACGCTCGAACTTGCCGATGCCAAGTTTACGCTGCTGCGCGATACCTCGGGTAACGTTAACCTCAAGTTTATTATCGATGCTTTAGCATCGGAAAAAAGCGATACGGCGGTGGTGGCGCCCGAGAAAAAGCCCTATGCCCTGCGCGTCAACCGCGTAAATGCCCGTGGGGTTCACTTCAACTTTGTGGATGAGCTTGCACCCGACTCAACGTACGAAGGTTCCATTAACTATAAAAATCTACACGTAAGTGATTTGGCGCTTGATGTGCGCGAGCTTAAGCTCGACGGCGACACCATGACCTGCCGGCTGGAGCTGCTGCAGTTCCGCGAGCGTAGCGGCCTCAACATGCGGCGACTTGGCGGATTTGTAAGCATTGCGCCAAAATTTATTGAGATAAAAGAGCTGCAAATCCTCGACGACTTTTCCGACATCCGCGCCAGCTACTACCGCATGGATTTTGAGCAGTACGGCGGCTTTAAGAATTACCTGGAGAAGGTCAGCATGTCGGCCGACTTTACGGAGGCCAAGGTCGATTTTTTTACCATCGGATTTTTTGCGCATCCCCTGGCCAAAATGCACCTGCCGCTCACGCTTTCGGGCAAGGTAAACGGGCCGGTAGGCAACCTCAAGGGGCGTAACCTTGAGCTGACTTACGGCCAGGGCACCAAGGCCACGGTAAGCTTTTCGATGAAGGGCCTGCCCGATGCCCAAAATACCTTTTTTACCTTTGATGTAAAAAAGTTGAGCAGCCGTGCGGGCGACCTGCTGCTGGCCGATAGCGTTGTGCTGAAGGGTAAATTTGCCAGGCACTCGGAGCTGCTGTCGCACCTGGGCAAGCTGAGCGGCCGCGCGCGGTTTACCGGATTCCTGAGCAGCTTTGTAGCCGACGCTGCGCTGGCCACCGATGTGGGCAGCGTCATTACCGACCTGTCGTTTACCCCATCGTCGGACACCGCTACCTTGATAAGCGGAACGCTGGGCACCGAGCAGCTGCAGCTGGGGCAAATGCTTCGCGATAGCCTTGTGGGGCGCTTAAGCTTTTACGGGAAGGTAAGCGGCGAGTTTCGCAGCTTCAAAAAAATGGCGCTGAACGCCGACCTCAGCGTGCCGCTGCTCGACTTTAAAGGCTACACCTACCACGGCATCAAAATGAAGGGGCGCCTCACGGGGCAATCGTTCAAGGGGCTCCTATCCTGCGATGATAAAAATCTGGATTTTGACTTTCGGGGAGATGTTGATTTTGCCAAGCAGAAACCCACCTTCGATTTTAAGCTGCAGCTGCGGCACGCCGACCTGGTAACCCTGCGGCTCAACACGCGCGACAGCATTTCGCGCCTGAGCATGAACGCCACGGCCAACTTTGAGGGCATTCAGCTCGATGATTTGGTGGGCACTGTACTTATAGATAACGCAGAGTACAGCTCGGGCAAAGGAAATGTGCAGCAAAAAGCCATATCGCTCAACGTGCATCAGCGGGGCAACGTTAAGATGGCCGAGCTGAAATCGGACCTGGTCGATGGGCACCTGCAGGCTCGAGGCAGCGTGTCGGCGCTTTTGCCCACGCTCGACTCGGTAGTGCGCTACTACATCCCGGCCTTGTCCCCGCTGGTGTCGAGCAAAAAGTCCGCACCGGTTAAAGCTGATCCCAATAAGCCGATAAAAGGAAAAGCATTTGCAGTAAAGAAGGAGCAGGAGTACGAGTTTGAGCTCCGCACCAAGAGCGTTGAGAAATTTTTTGAAATAGTAACACCCGGCTTCATGCTGGCCGATAGCACCAGCGTAAGCGGTCGTTTTGGCGCCGATGTAGGCAGGGTAAGGCTTAGCGTGAGCACATCGGCCATGCGGTTTGGTGCCAATAAGATATTGAACCTGTCGCTGCGCTCCACCGCTGTACCCGACTCGTCGCTATCGCTGAAGCTAAAGGTGGACAGGTTTGGCCTGGGCGACCTGTCGGTAGATAAGTTGAGCGCGAACGGCAAGCTCAGGGGCGGGCACCTCTCCCTCAGCGCCGACTACGCAACGGCTATAGCCTCGGGCAACCTCAACGCCAAGGTACACCTTTTTAAGGACCGGCGCAACGATTTGGCGCTTGATGTGGCGCTATACCCCTCCAAGGTGGTGCTGGGCGATACGGTGTGGAACCTATCGCCAAGCCAAATCAGGGTAGAGAAAAAACGCTACTCCATAAGCAACTTTAAGCTTGCCAACGAGCACCAAATGATGTATGTCAACGGTGTAATATCCAATAGTATACGCGATTCGGTAGATTGCGAGTTGCGATCCGTTTACGTACGTCCGCTGCTGCGCGCGTTTGGCAGCAAGGCCGATTTGGACGGAAAAGTTTCGGGCAAGGCAAGGCTTAACGGCCTGCTCTCCTCCTCGCCTGTTTTCTTTATCAACATGCAGGCCTCCGATATTGTTATCGCAAAAAATGAGATGGGGAATTTGTCTCTGCGTAGCTTCATGGAGGACGATAAAGATATTTCCCTGTATGCCGAGCTGGAGAAAAAGGGCGTTGAAAAGTTAAACCTGTCGGGGGTGCTGAAGCCCAACGGACAGCTGCAGACCACAGCCAAGTTAACGGGCATGGAAATTGCAATTTTAAACCCGCTGCTGAAGGGCGTGCTGTCGGATATCAGCGGAACGCTTGACGATAACATAGAAATTACGGGGCCGCTAAAAGACTTGCGGATCAACGGTAAGCTGCGGTTGAGCAACGGCGCGCTGAGGGTCGATTTTCTCAACACGCTCTACCAAGTACAGGGGCCGGTGGAGTTTGATAACAGCACCATGCGCATGCGCAACCACGTGGCCACCGATGATAAGAATCGCACGGCCAAGCTCAGCTTTACGCTGGGCAACCTCACGCAGCCCCAAAAGTTGTACTACCAGCTTAAGGTGGAGCCACGCAACTTCCATGTGCTTAACACCACCGAGCGAAATAGCGATATCTTTTACGGGCAAGCGTACGCTACCGGAGTGGTGCAAATTCAGGGTAAGCCGGGCGAAGTAGATATTTCGGCGGCGGCGAGCACCGAGCCCAACACGCAGCTCTCCATTCCGCTTGGCGGTGCGGCGCAGGCGCAGCAGTCCGGCCTCATTGATTTTGTTACACCGGCCGACAAGGAGATGAAAAAGAAGGTGGTGGAGAAGCCGGTGGAGCCGACCAACCTCAACGTGGAGCTGGATTTTAAGGTAACACCCGAGGCCGAGGTAGTGCTGGTGCTTAACCAAAATACGGGCGACGTGATTAAGGCCGCGGGCAACGGAAACCTGAAGCTTGAGGTGCAACCCAAGAACAGCATATTCCGCGTGTTTGGCGACTACACCATGCAGCGCGGGGAGTACGCCGTATCCATCCAGAACCTGCTCAGCATAAAGTTTAAAATAGATAACGGAAGCGTTATCCACTTCAGCGGTGATATCGACGCCGCCACCTCCGATATTCAGGCCAGCTACAGGCCGCTGCGCGTACCGCTGTCGGGCCTCTTTGGCGATACCGTTAACAGCCGCTACAAGCATCCGGTACCCATTGATTGCAAGGTGCACATGACCGGAAGGCTCACGGCGCCCGACCTCAAGTTTAGCATTGATGCGCCCACGGTGGATAGCGAAACGCGCGACCGCATGCAGGCGCAGCTCAGCTCCGAAGATAACGTGCTTACGCAGTTCTTGTCGCTGGTGCTCGTGGGGCAGTTCCTGCCGCAGGGCAATTCGTCGTTCGGCGAAACGCTGGGTGGCGCCACCATTGGCGAGCTCTTAACCGCACAAATGACCAGCCTCGTTTCGCAGTTTGTCGATGCCAACATCGCCATCAAGTACACGCCGGCCACCTCCTCCAATCCCGAAACGCAGTTCGGGGCATCGGTAAGCAAAAACCTGTTTTCCGACAGGCTGTCGCTGAGCGGCAACGTGGACTACCAGTCGCAGCGTAAGCAAACCAACCCCAACTCCAGCGACTTTACCGGCAACATGGAGGTATCGTACATGATGGATCCGCAGGGTAAGCTGCGCGTCAAAGCCTTTAGCCATACCGACGACCAGTACTCCGAAATGGTGCAGGGCAGCAACCGCTACGGCGTGGGCGTGGTGTACCAGGAGGAATTTGACAATTTTGCGGAGCTGTGGAAAGCCATGTTCCGAAAAAAGAAAGCTCAAGATAGCCCTGTAAAGGAGCCGGAGAAAGTGGTGCCTCCGCCGGATACCGCGCCGCTGCGCGATACGGTATCGGTGCCGGATAGCACAGGGTACGTGTCGCCACCGTAGCGCTGCTTTACCCCTCCGTACATTTTATTAATAGTATTTAACGGCAAAAATTAGCTCAAGACTTTATTTTTTGCAACATTTGCACCGATTTTTCATTGAAAATGCAAGGGATGTAACGCCCATTTAAACAACCATCATAAATTTTCTAAGCTTATGAATTTTACCTTACTGCAAGTTGCCTCCGAACCGCAACAAATGAACTTTATGGAGCTGGCTATTAAAGGAGGCTGGGTTATGATTCCTATCCTGCTGCTATCTATTGTAGCCATCTTTATTTTTACAGAGCGCTTCATGGCCATCAACCGGGCATCGCAGGTGGATAGCCATTTTATGAGCAACATACGCGAGTACATTCAGTCCAACCGCATTGATGCTGCGGTGGCGCTGTGCCAGGCCAGCGCCACGCCGCAGGCCCGCCTTATCGAGAAGGGCATTAAGCGCATGGGTGCACCGCTGAGCGATATTCAAACCGCCATTGAAAACGTGGGCGGACTTGAAGTATCGCGCCTCGAAAAAGGGTTAGCCATACTGGCTATGGTGGCCGGAGGAGCCCCCATGCTGGGATTTTTGGGAACCGTTACCGGTATGGTGCGCGCCTTCTTCAATATGGCCAGCGCCGGCAACAACCTCGATATTCAGGTGCTCTCATCGGGCATATACGAGGCTATGGTTACCACCGTTGCAGGTCTTATCGTGGGTATCATCGCCTACTTTGGGTACAACTACCTGGTGTCGCGCGTGCAGCGCGTGGTTTTCCATCTTGAGGCCAGCACCATGGAGTTTATGGATATGCTTTACTCAAAAAATCCAAACCATGGCAATTAAGCGAACAATGAAGGTGGACGCTGGGTTTAGCCTCTCGTCCATGAGCGACCTTGTGTTTCTGCTCCTCATATTTTTCATGATTACCTCCACCATGGTAAGCCCCAACGCGCTGAAGCTGCTGCTGCCGCAAAGCAGCAACCAGATTCAGTCGAAGCCGGCCGTAAGCGTTTCCATTCAGCAGGGCAACCCCTACTTTTACGTGGATGGAAAGTTTCAGGTAAGCCTGCAGGAGCTGCCGGATAAGCTGACCCAGCTGCTTGCCGGTAGGGAAGACCCCACCATATCCATTCATGCCGACAAATCTGTTACCATTGATGAGGTGGTAAAGGTAATGAACGTGGCCAAAGAGCACCGCTGGAAGGTAATACTGGCAACGGCCCCCGAAACGAAGTAACGAGAAAAAAGTAAAGCGACACGATGGAGCAGAAGCAGCGAGATAGCATAGCTGGCACGGTGGCTACCGCCATTTTTCACGGTATGCTGCTGTGCATGTTGCTTTTTTGGGGTTACCAAAAGCCCTACCCGCCGCCCGGCGAGGAGGGCATCCTTATTAACTTTGGCAATAGCCAAACCGGCAGCGGGGCCGAGGAGCCTATGTCGGCGAAACAGATACAGCCGCGTTCGCAGCAGGCAGCTGCCCGTGAAGAGCAGCCGCACCTTACGCAGGACTTTGAAGAGGCAGCCAGCATTAAGCAGCCACGCAAAAAAAGTCCCAAGCCTCAGCCCGATAAGCCCACCGATAGGCAGGAGCAACCGGTGGTGGACCAGCAACCTGAAAAACCGCAGGAAAAACCTCGAGAGGTGAACCGCAGCGCTCTGTTTCCGGGGCAAGGTACCTCTGCTAACCAGGGGCATGGCGATGGGTCGGGCAGCGGTAACCAGGGCGACCCCAACGGCGCGGAAGGCGGCAGCAGCACAGGTACGGGCTTAGGCTCCGGCGGAAGCGGTGCCAGCCTGGCGGGGCGCTCGCTCATAGGTACGCTGCCCGAGCCCGACTACCGCGTACAGCAATCGGGGAAGGTAATAGTGCGCATTAAGGTTGACCGCGACGGCAACGTTATAGAGGCCAAGGCCGACCAGCGGGGCTCCACCGTGTTGGATGCCACCCTGTACGATGCTGCCGAAAAGGCAGCGCGCAAGGCTAAGTTCAGCACTTCGCCCGGCAGCCCCATTTACCAAAACGGTACAATTACCTACGTGTTTAAGCTGGGGCAGTAATTAATTCTATAGAAACAATTTTACCTGACGAACCGGACGAAGTTTTGCTTCGTCCGGTTTTTTTGTTTTGCAAGGTAAAGTTTTTACCTTTAGCGAATTAAATTAGAGTTTGGTTAAGCGTAATTTATAGTACGCTTTGAATACGGAGTAGTTTGCAGCTAAGCAGTGTCGGAGTTTTAGCAGCTCGAATTACAAATTGTCGAGTGTTTCGAGCGGTACCGCCTTGGCGGCAGCAGCAACAGGCCGCCAAGCCGGGGTCATATTGTATAACGGAATAAAAAAATTATTATGAAAAAGGTAAATTTTACGATAGTAATGTTGATTGTTTTTTGCTTAGTTGGCAAATCCCCCGTTCAGCTGAGGCTGTGCAATAGCACGGACAGTTCGGCCACAGGCTTCCTGCCCGCTCTGCGGATCAGGCGGGTGCCTCGGTCGGTTTATGAGAGCAGGCTGCGCCTGCATGCGAGAGGTTGTGCGAGTAAAAAGAGGCTATGCGTTTTTGTAGGTACAACCAACACTGATACGGCGACCAAGGTACAACCTTCGCCGAACACCCGTGCCACTTGCAACCTAAGGCGAACGGAGTTGTGCAAAGTGTTGTTTCATCTTTTGAACCGCAAACTCTACTTTACAATGATAATGATCAAAAAGACTATAGAGGATTATTATCTAATCAAGATAATGAACAAATATACTCATATACCAAAGTTAATGGAGTTGTGGAAAATGGAACTCTTCCTAAAAATACAAATGTAGGTAAATGTGGTTGCCACTATGCCAATGGTAGTTATGGTAATTATGTTATTCTTAAGGTAGAATTAGATAAGCCCATTAAAGATATCAATGGTACTACAAGGAATACTATTTACATGCGCTACGCACATTTAAATATCATAAATGTTTCTTCAAATCAGAGAGTTAATCAAGGAGGAATTATTGGGATTGCAGGTTGTTCGGGAAATGCAGCAAGAATACCACAAGAACAATTTCATATACACATAGAAGCCAATTCTACCAATAATTGGTCTGGAGCAAGAGATATTGATGTTTTGAATCTATTAACAACAACTATAATAAGGCCATGAAATCTAAACAAACCTCATTAACTATTTTATTTTGTTTACTTGCTTTGTCTATTTTTGGGCAACAAAACCCACAAAAAACGGAAGCAATATTACTTACGGATATTTGTGTTAACCACATTTGTTTTGGAGATAGTATTTCTAAAATGCTAAATGAGTTTGGCAATGCAGATACTATGATGTTTAAACCTAATCGAGGCTCTGAATTTGAAGAACCTACGCATAGAGAATACTGCTATAAAGGTCTTAGATTTTATGAAATTCTTTATCCAAATTTAAGCGAAGGTTTGTTCTACGGTGGTCGAATTGAACGTAAAAATACAATTCTATCCATTAAAGGGGGCAATTTACAAATAGGAAAAACGACGGTAGATTTTGTGCTTTCACATTTTGAATCTTTTGTACGAAAAAAAGGTGAAACAAAGGATAAAGAGTATTATATATTTTTTAATGTGATCTTACCTCTAACTTTACAAGATGTAAATGGAGCATTTATATCTGAGTTTCACCTGTATTTTACCAATGGTATTTTGACTCAAGGTGCAACTGTTTTTGATTTAAATTAATTTTTTGCTACCTCCGGAACATGGAGCCCGCCTGAATGGCGCAGTCGGGCAGGCAATTTAAAATTGCGTAGAGGGTAGAAAAACGTTCTTTGAAATAAATTTTGAGTACCCCGAGCTGCGTGCCGGCTACCGCCCCGCCTACAAGAGCGTGGCCAGCTACAGCGCCGATAAGGTGCAAACCAGCGGAGCAGCCGCCGCCACCTACAAGGACGAAATGGGCATACCCGCCATAAAAAGCGGCACCTCCGAGCTCACCGTGCGCGGTGGCGCGGCAGGCACCGAAACCGCCCTGTACGCCTACGCCACCACTCCAGTTCGCCGGAGGTTGTAAAGTGGCACAAAGTTCGGCACCACAAAGGCCGCAGGCTTTGCCCAATGTCATTAAGTTAAGGCCGAAGGCCTGTAAGCAATAGCGTAGGGCAACGCCCTACGAGACATGAGCAAGTTAAAAATTAAGCGCTGAAGGCGCGAAAGCCATTGCTTACGCCCTTACAGGGCTTGAAAAAACACCGCATTATTGTTCATAGGGCGTTGTCCTATGCTAATGCTGACGCCCCCTTGGGGCTTAACTTAATGACATTGGGCTTTGCCTCGGTCGGTTTATGAGAGCAGGCTGCGCCTGCATGCGAGAGGTTGTGCGAGTAAAAAGAGGCAATGCGTTTTTGTAGGTACAACCAACACTGATACGGCGACCAAGGTACAACCTTGGCCGAACATCCGCGCCACTTGCAACCTAAGGCGAACGGGGGCTCTTTGAGCCTAGCGATGATGATTACGGCAGTTGGTGGGGTGATAACGACCCATTCTTTAGTAACGACCCTGACCCAGAGCCAGATCCTAATGTTGACGAACCTCAGCCGGATGTATATGAAGAGCAAGATTTAAGCGAGGGAGACAATGATAATGGGTATTCTGATGATTCTGATACAAGCGATAGCGGAAATACTGGAGAAAACACCCAACCATCTCCATTTCTTTTTGACCCTAATATGACAAAGGATCAACAAGATAAAGTGCTTGCCTTATTAAAGGAAATGAAAAATGAAAAAATAACCAAAGCATTGGAGGAAATACCAGTTAATATTAGGATAGATCCAACTATCAAATCCCCTGCAGAGTATTCTCCAAAAGGTGCACCCAAAAATCCTAATACTATAGCGTTAAGGGATCCGGATATAAGCATTAGCGCTGTTCGAGAGGATGTATTCCATGCATACCAAGATCGATTTTACGCTGAAGGAATATATCCGTATAGGGAAGACTTGGGTAAGTCCTCTGTAGAATTCGAAGCTAAAGTGTTTTGCGACATTGCAAATTGCCTTAAAGATAAAGATCCGTATATCTCTTCTATAACTGTTAACAGTAATGATGTTAATGCGACTGAAAAATATATTTCTTGGATGTTTGGTCTAACACACGGATTGGATAATTCCAAGCCAATAGATATCATTTTATTATATGATAAGTATAATGAAATGATAGGTTATTTTCATGAAAATTCATCCACGAGTGGCTATAATACATCGACCACTCCAAATGTTATATTTCAAGCATTAGTAGAGGCACTAACCAAGTAAGTTTACAATTATGAAACCAACCATTTTATTTTTAGCCATCTATATCTTCCTCACGGGGAATGCCATGGCGCAAACAGATACAGTTGATGGGTCTATTTACACCCGTATCGTAGTGGGCAATAAAATCTACCTACAGCGCGATAATCCCTGGTGCGTATTTAATAAATCCCTTAAATACACGCTTGAAAATCAAAATCAAAACATTGCTGAGCATAAAATGCAGGAGGCCATGTCTAACTTAAAGTTGCGGAATAGTAACCAAGAAGTATTGTCGATGGTACAATCCGTTTTTTCGCCGGCAGAGATTGCCCGCTGTAAAGATGAGAGTATCCTAATGTTGCTGCGAATTAACAATCAAGGGAAAATATTTTATATCCGTTTTCTTTCAGGAGCCAGTGGGCATGAAGTTAAAAATATCAGCCTGGATAAGTATTCGCTGCTGGAGGATAAGATAATGGCTACTCTTAACTTTTATATTCCGGATACCAGTATTACATATTACACTATTGGTCTCCCTTTAAAGTTTAAAAATATTACTGACAGTGCGTATGTATTTTCCAAAGGGATGTACCTTGTACCTTAGTTCATCAAAGATTGTGAAATGGTATGGACAGTTGGAGCAGAGCCTGCATAAAGCAATCTCGTTTAAGTGGTGAGAAATAAAAAAGCGTCAAGACAATCTTGACGCTTTTTCATTTTATAGAAAGAAATTACTTGCTGTTCTCGGGGCGCAGCTTACGCACTGCTGCACCGGCTTGCCACATTTCGCTTTCGCGGAGCTCCTTCAGCTCGGCGTTGAGCTTATCGCGGTAGTCGGGCTTGCTGCAGGTATCAATGGTGCGCTTTGCTTCAGCGCCTGTAGCTACGCTCTTGTACAGCTCCTCAAATACGGGTAGGGTAGCGGCGTAGAACTTGTGTCTCCAGTCCAACGCGCCGCGCTGTGCGGTGGTAGAGCAGTTGGCGTACATCCAGTCCATACCGTTTTCGGCTACCAGCGGCATAAGGCTTTGCGTGAGTTCCTCAACTGTTTCGTTGAAAGCTTCGCTGGGTGAGTGTCCATTCTTGCGCAGCACTTCGTATTGCGCTTGGAAAATACCTTGAATGCAGCCCATCAGCGTACCGCGCTCGCCGGTAAGATCGGAGTAAACTTCCTTCTTAAAATCGGTTTCGAACAGGTCGCCCGAGCCTACGCCAATGCCCAGCGCAATGCACCTTTCGCGCGCTTTGCCCGTGGCATCCTGGAAAATGGCGAAGCTGGAGTTCAAGCCCTTGCCGGCCACAAACAGGCGGCGCAGCGAGGTGCCCGAGCCCTTGGGGGCAACCAAAATCACATCGACATCTTTTGGCGGAACAATGCTCGTTTGGTCGTTAAACGTAACGCCAAAGCCGTGCGAGAAGTACAGCGCCTTGCCTGCGGTGAGGTAGGGCTTCAGCTTGGGCCAGGTTTCAATTTGTCCGGCATCGGAGAGCAGGTACTGGATAATGGTGCCTTTTTGGGCAGCCTCCTCAATTTCAAAAAGCGTTTTGCCCGGCACCCAGCCGTCGGCTACAGCCTTGTCCCAGCTCTTGCCGCCCTTGCGCTGGCCAATAATTACGTTGAAGCCGTTGTCGCGCAGGTTGAGCGATTGCCCGGGGCCTTGCACGCCGTAGCCAATGATGGCGATAGTTTCGTTTTTGAGCACCTCGCGTGCCTTTTCCATGGTAAATTCTTCGCGGGTAACCACATCCTCTACCACGCCTCCAAAGTTGATTTTTGCCATTATTTTTATTTTAAAATTAAATAATTTTCGAGGGTACAAAGGTAGCTATTAATTTGAGAATTGAAAACTGAAAGTTAAAAATGAAAAAACAGGCTGGCAATACTTGTAAAATCCTTATTATGTAAGGGCTTGTTGATGATTAAAAAGTGAAAGTGCCAAGCCGAAATTGTCGATGTGTTTTTTTGTACCTTTGCAAAATTGTTGCCGTCTTGCCTGGACCTGGTAGGCGGGTTTGTAGGACAGCTTAAAATTGCTTTATGTCAAAAGATATGCTCATAATAGGTATTGCCGGAGGTACGGGCTCGGGCAAGACCACGGTGGTAAAAAAGATTCAGGAGCTGCAGCCGCAGGAGGATGTGGTGGTTATTCCGCAGGACTCGTACTACCGCGACAGCAGCCACCTTCCGCTTGAGGAGCGCCTGGAGATTAACTTTGACCACCCCGACTCGCTGGAGTTTGACCTCCTGGTGGAGCATATCAAAAGGTTGAAGCGGGGCGAGGCCGTGGAGCAGCCCATATACTCCTACCTTACCTGCACCCGCTCGGCGGAAACCATCAACGTTGCGCCGCGCCACGTAATTATTGTGGAGGGAATACTTATCTTTTACGATAAGCGGCTGCGCAACCTGATGGACATAAAAATATTTGTGGATGCCGATGCCGACGACAGGTTGGGGCGTGTGATAACGCGCGATATTGTGGAGCGCGGACGCTCGGTGAATAAGGTGCTGGAGCGCTACGAGAAAACGGTAAAGCCCATGCACCTGCAGTTTGTGGAGCCCACCAAGCGCTACGCCGACATCATTATGCCGCAGGGCGGGCACAACGAGGTGGCCATAAAAATGCTGCAAACCGTGGTGGAGCAGCACTGCAACGGGCGCAAAAAGGAGGCCGTAGCTTCACGTAATGCCTAAATACGTACCTTTGCGCTTCCAAATTTATAGACATGCTTTTTTTCTACAACATAGGAATTTTTCTCTACTGGCTGGCGGTTCACGTTGCCGCGCCCTTCGATGCCAAGGCGGCGAAGTGGGTAAAAGGCCGGAGGAGGCTTTTTGCGCAGCTGGAGCAGGCGCTTAAGCATCGCGGCAACCGTCCGCTGGCGTGGTTTCACTGCGCCTCGCTGGGCGAATTTGAGCAGGGCAGGCCTGTTATTGAAGCCTTGAAGTTGCAGCACCCTGAGTACTTCATTGTGGTTACCTTTTTCTCTCCTTCGGGCTACGAGGTGCGCAAAAGTTACGCCGGAGCCGACTGCGTGTGCTACATGCCCGCCGATTTTCCGGGCAACGCCAGGCGCTTTGTCAACATGCTAAAGCCCACCGTGGCGCTATTTATCAAGTACGAATTTTGGTACAACCACTTCAGCGAGTTGAAAAAAGCGGGAGTCAAAACCTACATCGTTTCGGCCATCTTTCGCGAAAACCAGGCGTTTTTTGACCGCCTTTTCGGAGGCCTGTTTGTGCAAATGCTGCACCTGTGCGAGCACATATTCGTGCAAAACAAGGAGTCGCTGACATTGCTCATGGGCATTGGGGTAAGCAACGCCTCGTACTCGGGCGACACGCGCTTTGACCGCGTTCTGGCGGTGGCGTCAACGGCGCAAACCATGCCGCAGCTGTCCGGTTTTGCCCAGGGAAAGGTGGTGGTGGTGGCCGGTAGCACCTGGCCTCCCGACGAGGCTTTGCTGGCCGACTTGATAAACAAAATGCCGGACATGAAGCTGATTGTTGCCCCGCACGAGATTAGCGAAGGCGGCGTGCGCCGTACGATAGCGCTGTTTCAAAAGCCGGTCGTAACCTACTCGCAGCTGAAGCAAAACCCCAACATAAATTTGGCCGACTACAGCGTTTTTGTGGTCGATGCCATTGGTTTTCTGGCCTCGCTTTACCGCTTCGGGGGCATGGCGTACGTGGGCGGAGGCTTCGGCGTGGGCATTCACAACACGCTGGAGGCGGCGGTGTACGGGCTTCCGGTGATATTTGGGCCCGAGTATAAAAAGTTTAAGGAGGCGGTTGACTTGGTGGAGCAGGGCGGCGCGTTTTCTGTGAGCAACTTGTCGGAGCTGCAGCGCGTGGTTTCCAAGCTGCGCGGCGATGCCGCGCTGTACGAGCGTAGCTGCGGTGTGAGCAAAAACTACGTGCAGCAGCGCAAAGGGGCAACCGATATTATTATGCGGAAGGTATTTAATTCTTAACTAAAAAATGAAGGAAATGAAAAAAGTTTTACTGCTTTGCTTTACCGCAATGCTTTTTTGTGCCGGAGCCAAAGGGCAGGCGTTGACGGGCATTCAATTTTTCAACGGCACGTTTGAGCAGGCCCTGGCCAAGGCAGCTGGCGAGAATAAAGTTGTTTTTCTTGATGCTTACGCCTCGTGGTGCGGCCCCTGCAAGGCTATGTCCCGTAATGTATTTACCAATAAGGAGGTGGGTGATTTTTACAACGCCAACTTTATCAACGTAAAGATAGACTGGGAGTCGGACGAGGGCGAAAAGCTGCAGGCCAAGTACCCCCTGCGCGCCTATCCAACCCTGATGTACATTGACGCGCAGGGCAAGCGCCTTGCCACGGCGGAGGGCTATCGCAGCCCCGAGGAGTTGATTAAGCAGGGCGAGGAGCTGCTGAAAAAGGTAAAGAAGTAGGCTTAGGGGAAAACGTAAAAAAAAGCGGCGTGAGGTTTACCTCGCGCCGCTTTTTGTTTACCACAAAAAGTTATCGAAGGGGTATCGTCCGCCTTGGATTTCGGCAACCATTTTGTAGAGGTCGTTGCGTAGCTTGGCAACGTTGGTCTTGTTGCGTGCCGAAATGAAAATGCAGGGATCGTTTTTCTTAGCCATCCAGCTATTCATGTACTCTGCGAGCGAAATATTTTCTTCCGTCTTCGGAGTCAAATCGTCCTCGTCCTTTTCTATAAATGTGTAGGCATCTATTTTGTTGAACACAAGGTACACGGGCTTTTCGGCTGCGCCAATGTCGGCCAGCGTTTGCTTAACCACGTTCATTTGGTCCTCAAAGTTGGGGTGCGAAATGTCCACCACATGCACCAGCAGGTCGGCTTCGCGCACCTCGTCCAGCGTGGATTTGAACGACTCCACCAGCTGCGTTGGCAGCTTGCGGATAAAGCCCACCGTATCGGAAAGCAGGAAGGGAAGATTCTCAAAAACCACCTTGCGCACCGTGGTGTCGAGCGTGGCAAACAGCTTGTTCTCGGCAAACACCTCGCTCTTGCTCAGCAGGTTCATTATGGTGCTTTTGCCCACGTTGGTGTAGCCAACGAGCGCAACACGTATCATGCCGCCGCGGTTGCCGCGCTGCACCTCCATCTGCCTATCTATTTTTTTGAGCTGCTCCTTGAGTAGCGTAATGCGCCCGAGTATAATGCGGCGGTCGGATTCGATTTGGCGCTCGCCCGAGCCTCCGCGCGTTCCCGTGCCTCCGCGCTGCCGCTCCAGGTGCGTCCATAGGCGGGTAAGGCGGGGCAGCATGTACTGGTGGCGCGCAAGCTCCACCTGCGTTTTGGCGTAGGCGGTACGCGCCCGCATGGCAAAAATTTCGAGGATAAGGCTCGTGCGGTCGAGAATTACCTTGCCGAGCAGCTTCTCTAAGTTGCGAGTTTGCGCCGGCGACAGCTCGTCGTCAAATACCACAACGTTTACCTCGTTTTCCTCAATGTAGGCCTTTACCTCCTCAATTTTTCCGGAGCCGATGTAGGTTTTCGGGTGCGCGTAGGGTAATTTTTGCGTAAAGCGCTTGAGCGAAACAATACCCGCGGTTTCGGCCAGAAACGCCAACTCCTCAAGGTATTCCTTGGCATCGCGCTCGCCTTGCTTTTCGGTAATGAGGCCGATGAGTACGGCCTTTTCCGGCGCTATGGCTGTTGATATGCTTTTCTTTTCAATCATAAAATGAGTGATTAGGGGTTAGTAATTAGGGATTGGAGAAAGACTCACTTGAGGTCTTCATAATGTGAGGAGTTACGATGTTGCTACCGTTATTTCTTCCTCTAATCACTAAGCCCTAATCGCTAATCGCTATACAATGTCAATCCACCCGAACTTATCGGCCTCATCGCCGTACTGAATGGCGCGAAGGCGGTTGTACAGCGTGGTGCTTACCTTGCCTGCGCTGCCGTCTTTGCTGTACTCGTACACGCGGTTGTTGGCCGGGTCAAATATTTTGCCCACGGGGCTGATAACGGCGGCGGTTCCGCAGGCTCCCGCCTCGTCAAAGGTCGAAAGTTCTTCAACCGGAACCTGGCGCTGCTCAACGGTTAAGCCCATATCCTGCGCCAGCTGCATAAGGCTCATGTTGGTAATGCTGGGCAGTATGCTGTGTGATTTCGGCGTAATGTACGAGCTGCCTCGTATGGCAAAAAAGTTGGCGGGGCCGCACTCGTCAATGTACTTTTTTTCGGCCGAATCCAGGTACAGCACGGTGCTGTAGCCCGCCTTGTGGCAGGTGTCGAGCGATATGAGGCTGGCCGCGTAGTTGCCGCCCACCTTAATGTGGCCGGTACCCCGCGGCGCGGCGCGGTCGTGGTCGCGGTCAATGATTACGCTCACGGGCTTAAATCCTTCCTTGAAGTAGGGGCCAACGGGCGTAACGAATATCATAAACAGGTACTCGCCGGCGGGCTTTACGCCTACCTGCGCCGAGGTGCCTATGAGCAGCGGGCGGACGTACAGCGTGGCGCCGCTCTCGTAGGGCGGAACAAAATCCTTGTTGGCCTCAACGGCTATTTTCACCATCTCCACAAACAGCTCCTCGCTTGGCGCCGCCATTTGAATGTACTGCGCCGAGCTCATCATGCGCCGGGCATTTTCGCGCACGCGGAACAGGCGGATTTTTTCGTCCTTGCCGCGGTAGGCCTTGAGCCCTTCAAAGGCCTCCTGTCCGTAGTGCAGGCAGGTGGCGGCCATGTGCATGTTGATGTACTCCGAGGTGCTGAGCTCGGGCTTACTCCACTTGCCGTTTTTGTACGTGCTGCGCACGTTGGCGTGGGTGGGCAGGTAGCCAAATGCAAGGTTTTTCCAGTCGATGGTGCTCATGATGTATGGTGTTTATTTGATATGCATTATTCTAAAATTGTCATTGCGGGCTTGATCCGCAACCGAAACGAAGTGAAGTTCGGCGAAGCCAACCTCCCTCCACTTGGGGGATCCCGTGTCAAGCACGGGATGACACCTCAAAATAAAGTGTTAACTACAAAGGTAGCGAAAAATGCCTGCGGTTATTCGCCCTTACTTCTTCTTTTTTCCGCCAAAAACGGAAAGGTGTACGTAGTCCTCGGGGTTCTTTTTGAGGTCAACCAGCAGGGCATCGAGGCTTTTTACCGCTTGGTTGAGGTTTACGTATAGCGAATCATTTTGCATTACGTGCAGCAGCGTACCCTGCGCGGCGTGGCGGTCGAGCGTGGCGCTGAGCGCGCGGGTATGCACCAGGGTCGAATCGGCATTTTGAATGAGCGAGGTTATCTGTGCGTTGCTGCTCCTCAGGTTGTCCGAAACAGAGTTGAGGTTGCTTGAGGTGGCGCTCAGCTCGCTTACCAGCGTGTTGAAGCCGGCGTGATTTTCGGCGGCCATTTTGCTCAACTCACCGGTTACCTCGTTGAGGTTGTCGGACAGCTTGGCGATGTTGGACAGCGATGCGCTGAGGTTATTTTGGTTTTGAATGCTCAGCATCATTTGCATGGATGCGGCTATGGTGTTGAGCTGCGCCAGCAGGCTGTCGGCCTTGGTGGCCATGGGGCTAACCATGCCCATGAGGTCGCTGCCGCCCGGTATGGCCTGCAGCGTGTCGCCCGACCTCATGACGGCGGTGCTGCTGCCAAAGCTGAGGTTGATATTTTTTTTGTCCAGAATCCCGCCGCTGTTCACCGCCGCGGTGGTGCCCACCGGCAGCTTGTACTGCGACTCCACCAGCAGGGTAGCCACCACCTTGTTGTTCTTGCCGAGGTTAATGGCGCTCACGCTGCCTACGCTCACGCCGTTAATAACTACGGGCGATTTGCGCTGCAGGCCGTTGGCGTTGTCGTACACCGCGTAGTAGGTGTTGGTGCTTTTGAGGCGTTCGTTTTTGTTCAAAAAGTTAATGCCCCAGTAGAATACAAGGAGCATGGCAAAGGCAAATAATCCTATTTTGGCTTCTTTTGGAATTTTCATAGTATGAATTTTCTTATTCGGGTTTACCGTCGCGCAGCTTGATGGTAAACGCTTCGGGGAATTTTGTTCTTACCTCGCGCAGCAACTCGGCCGCTTCGGCCTCGTTGTCGCACTTGCCCACGTAGTAGCGAAATATATTTCCGCTGCGGTAGTAGCTTACATCTTTCAGCCCCTTAAACACGGCGGCATCGTCCTTGAGCAGGCGCGAGGAGGCAAAAATCTGCACGTGGTACGCTAACTTGCCATCGGTGTTGGCGGGCGTGGCGGCCTCGGGAAGCGTGGGCGCGCCGGTGCCCTGCTTGAGCTCGCTGGCTGCCGGCTGCTCGGGCTTGCGGGCGGCCACCTCAAGCGCGGTAGCCGGAGCGGCGGTAGCTACCCGGCCGTTGTTGCGGTCCCACCTTTTTTTGTACTCGCCTATGGCGTGAGCTATAGCCTCGGCCAGCTCGGTTTGCCCCTTTTCCGAGGCAATGTATTTTTCCTCGTCGCGATTCGAAATAAAGCCTATCTCAATGAGCACGCTGGGCATGTTGGTACGCCACAAAACCAGGAAGGGGCCTTGCTTTACGCCCCGGCTTTTGCGCTTTGCCCTGTCGGTAAACTCCTGCTCCACCAGCGAGGCGAAGTGCAGGCTCTGCTCCATGTGCGTGTTCTGCATAAACGAAAACATGATGAACGATTCGGGCGAGTTGGGGTTGTAGCCTTCGTACTTAGTTTCGTAGCCGTCCTCGTACACAACTTCGGCGTTTTCCTTCATGGCTACCTCCATGTTCTTTTCCGTTTTGTCCAAACCCATTACCCAGGTTTCGGTGCCGCAGGCGTTTTTTTCCCCTCCGGCGTTGGCGTGAATGGAAATGAATAGGTCTGCGCTAACCTTGTTGGCCAGCGAACTACGGTCGGCAAGATCCATGGCTATATCCTTGGCGCGGGTGTACACAATCTCAATGTCGGGATGGGTTTTACCGAGTACTGTTCCAACCTTTTTGGCCACATCCAGCACTATTTCCTTTTCAACCGCAATACGACCTATGGCGCCAGGAATCTCGCCGCCGTGCCCGGGGTCAATCACCACAACCATGCCCTTTTTGCTTGGCGCCGCTACGGTATTGAGGCAAAAAAAAGCGCCCGCAATTATTGCGCAAATTATTGATGTTAAATATTTTATATGAAAATGAAACAACTTGCGTTGCATGTTCGGTCGCTATTGTTTTTTTTGAGTAACTTTACCGCTTATTTTCGGCAAACAAAAGTAGTAAACATAATCATAGTACGCAAATACTTGTTCGCTATCCTTAACAGATATTTTGCATTTTTTGTTCTTGTGCTCATGTGCTGGCTGGGCGGGGCGCAGCGCGCGCTGGCGGCCGATAGCCTGCGCGCCGTGCTGCCCGATAGCGCTTTGCTGGCGGCCGACTCGGCCAAGGTGGAGCCTGTGGACACCACCATATCCAAAGATGCCATTACCGACCCCGTTTTCTCCACCGGAAAAGACTCGACGGTGTACATGCTGCAGGAAGACGACCGCCGCGTGCTCATTTACGGCGACGGAAAGGTAACGTATCAGGACATGGAAATTACCGCCGATTTTATCGATTTCGATATGGAGAAGAAGGTGGCCTTTGCGCGGGGCACCTACGATACGGTTACGCACACTGTCAAGGGCAAGCCGGTGTTTAAGCAGGGGAGCGAGAACTTTGAAATGGACTCGATGTACTTCAACTTCGAAACCAAAAAGGCTAAGATATACGCCGTGGTAACGCAGCAGAGCGAGGGCTACCTGCACGGTAAGGCTATAAAGCGCATGCCCGATAACGTGATTTACGTGCACGGCGGTAAGTATACCACCTGCGATGCCGCCTGCCCGCACTACTACCTTGGGCTTACCAAGGCCAAGGTTATCCCCAACGATAAGGTTATTACCAGCGTGGCCTACCTGGTGCTGGAGGATGTACCCATGCCGCTGGCCATTCCCTTCGGGCTTTTTCCGCAAACGTCAAGCCGCGCCTCTGGCATTATTATTCCTTCGTACGGCGAGGAGACCTCGCGCGGCTTCTTCTTCCGCGACGGCGGCTACTACTTTGCCCCCAACGACTACTTCGATGTGGCCGTTACCGGAAGCATATACACCCTGGGCTCGTGGGAGGCGGGCGCGCGCTCCAGCTACTTGTGGAAGTACCACTTTAGCGGCGGCTTTAACTTCAACTATGCCAACAACGTGATTGGCGAACCGGGTTCATCGGACTACGCAACCAACACGGCCTTTTCGCTGCAGTGGAACCACTCGCAGGACCCGAAGTTCAGCCCCAACAAAACCTTTGCGGCCAGCGTGAACTTTACCACCACCAGCTTTCGCAACACCAACGAGCGTACGCTGAGCGAGTCGCTAACCAACACCACGCAGTCCAGCATTTCGTACTCGCAGGTGTGGCCGGGTACGCCCTTTAGCCTGAGCGTGGCGGCCACGCACTCGCACAACACGCGCGACAGCATGATTACGCTGGGCCTGCCCTCGCTCAACTTCAACATGGCGGCCATTACGCCCTTTAAGCGCAAGGAGCGCGTAGGTAGCGTGAGGTGGTACGAGCAGATTCGCATTCCCCTTACGGTTAACCTGCAAAATACCATTACAGCCAAGGAGTACGAGTTCAACGACTTCAACAACTTGGTAAAGAACCACATGAAAAACGGTTTGAGGTACAACACCAACCTATCGGTGCCGCTCATGCTGGCCAAGTTTATAAACGTTACGCCGAGCATTTCGTACAACGGCAGGCTGTACTTTAGCCACGTTGACCAGGAGTGGGTGGATACCGCGGGCAACGCCGGCTACGTACGCAGGGACACCATTTACACCCCCTCGCACGACTACGATTTTTCCACCTCGCTGTCGGCCTCCACGCGCATTTACGGCATGTACCAGTTTGGCGGCAGATCGCCGGTGCAGGCCATTCGCCACGTGGCAACGCCGAGCGTTAGCCTCAGCTGGCGCCCCGATTTCAGCGATCCCGGGTGGGGAATGTACGAGGAGATTCAGGCAGACTCAAGCGGAAATAAGATACGCTACTCGCCCAACCAGAATGGCATTTACGGAACGGCGGGTGCGGGAAAAAATGCCTCGCTCAGCTTCAGTTTGGGCAATACGCTGGAGATGAAGGTAAAAAGCAAAAGCGATACCACCGGCACGGGAACCAAAAAAATAAAGCTGCTGGAGGCGCTCAACTTTTCGGCCTCGTACAACCTGCTGGCCGACTCCATGCAGCTGTCCACCATCGGCTTTTCGGGGCGTACAACGCTGTTCGGAACCTTGGGCATCAGCTTCCAAGGCACGTTAGATCCATATGCATACGCATTCCGTACCGATAGCAGGGGAGTTAGCACCGCCTACAAAACTGCCCGCTGGAGCTACAAAAGCGGCCCGCTGGTGCGCCTTACCAACTTTGGCTTTTCGTTTGGCTATGCGTTCAACAAGGACTCGAAGGTAAGCAACACGCTGCCGCAGCCCGTTCCCTCGGTGCTTGACCCTGCGGGAGCCTACGATGGCCTGCAAGTGGCCTACGCCGACTTTAGCCTGCCGTGGACGTTCAACATCAGCTACTCGTTCACGTATACTAAACCCTACGATATACCTACGATTATGCAAACGCTTAACTTCAACGGCAGCTTAAGCTTAACAAAAAAATGGCAGATAGGATTTCAGTCGGGCTACGATCTGGCGCAGCGAAAAATTGCGCCCACATCGGTTAACCTCAGCCGCGACCTGCACTGCTGGGCGATGAACTTCTCGTGGATACCCATTGGCTCTTGGCAAAGCTGGAGCTTCAACATAGCCATTAAATCGTCAATGCTAAAGGATTTGAAGTACGATAGGCGCCAGAGCCGCTTTGACCAGATGCCGATACAGTAGTGGAGAATGGAGAATGGAGAATGGAGAATGGAGAATGGAGAATGGAGAGGCTTGCGTAGTGTCGTGCTGAGCTTGTCGGGGTGGTGCGGAGAAGGATAAACAGTTTAACAATCAAGCGATTCAACAATTCAACTTATATGAAAAAAATCATTCACACCGACAAGGCGCCCGCCGCTGTGGGCCCGTACAGCCAGGCCGTGGAGGCCAACGGAACGCTCTACATCTCGGGGCAAATACCCATCAACCCCGCCACGGGCGAGGTGGTGCAGGGCGATATTGTGGCGCAAACCGAGCAGGTTTTTGCCAACATTAAGGCCATTCTGGCCGAGGCCGGCTACAGCATGGACAGCGTGGTAAAAACCACCGTACTCATGCAAAACCTTGGCGATTTTTCCGCCATGAACGAGGTGTACGCCCGCCACTTTACGGCGCAGCAGCCCGCCCGCTCCACGTTTCAGGTGGCCAAGCTGCCCAAGGAGGTGCAAATAGAAATTGAAACCATTGCGGTGAAGTAATTAACCAGAGTTTGTCATTCCGGCCTCGAGCCGGAATCTCCCAATGAAAAAACACTTGTGAGGAGGTTGCGGGTCAAGCCCGCAATGACAATGTGAAATATTATGCAAACCTTTCTTATTTTTGCAATCGTTTTGGGCCTGTGCTTTTTGGGGTTGGGGGTGAAAATCTTTTTCTCGAAAGAAAAAAAGTTCCCCGAAACCGAAATCGGGCACAACCGGGCAATGCGCAAGCGCGGTATAATGTGTACCCGCCAGGAGGAGATTTTGCGCTGGAAAAAGGAGCGGGGCCTGAGCGCCGGCGACCCGCAGTCGTGCGAGGTATGCGGCCTGTCCGACGGCTGTAAGGAGAAAAGTAGCAGCAGGCAGTAGCAGATCCCTTGGCTTGGTTCGCAACAATTCAACAGTCTTTAAAACATTTACACTTTATAAACTTAAAATTTTATGTTCAAAACAAGCTACAAAGCAGTGTCGGCGGCAGAGGCCGTGCAGGCGGTAAAATCCGGAGATCACATTCACCTGAGCAGCGTGGCCAGCGCCCCGCAGGTGCTCATCAAGGCGCTGTGCGCGCGCGGCGATGCGGGCGAGTTGAGGAATGTGTACATTCACCACCTGCACACCGAGGGCGAGGCGCCCTACACCGAGGCCCGATACGAGGGTATTTTTCAGCACGATGCATTTTTTGTCGGCGGCAACGTGCGTAAGGCGGTACAGGCGGGCTACGCCGACTATATTCCCGTGTTTTTGAGCGAAACACAAAAGCTGTACCGCTGCGGCGCGCTGCCCTGCGATGTGGCCATGATACAGGTCTCGTCGCCCGATAAGCACGGATTTGTGTCGCTGGGCACCTCGGTGGATGCAACGCTGGCGGCCATCGAAACGGCCAAGACCGTTATCGCCGTGGTAAATCCGCACGTGCCCCGCGCCTGGGGCGACGCCATGATTCCGCTGGGCATGATTGATATCTTTGTGGAGGATAGCTCCATGCTGGAGCCCGCGCACTTTACCGAGCCTACCGAAATCGAGAAGGCTATTGGCTTGAATTGCGCCGCGCTGATTGAGAACGGGGCAACGCTGCAAATGGGCATCGGCGCCATTCCCAACGCCGTACTGGCGCAGCTGGGCAACCACAAGAACCTGGGCATTCACACCGAAATGTTTGCCGACGGCGTTCTTCCGTTGGTTGAAAAAGGCGTGATAAACGGTGCCAACAAGGGTATTGACCGCGGTAAAATGGTATCGACCTTCCTGATGGGCTCGCAAAAATGCTACGACTTTATCGACGACAACCCCATGGTGCTGATGAAGGATGTGGGCTACACCAACGATCCTTTCATTATTGCAAAAAATCCAAAAGTTACCGCTATCAACTCCGCGCTGCAAATCGACATCACCGGGCAGGTGTGCGCCGACTCGCTGGGCACCAAGTTCTATTCGGGCGTGGGTGGCCAGGTGGACTTTATATATGGTGCGTCGCTCTCGCAAGGTGGCAAGGCTATTATTGCCATGCCCTCGGTTACCGATAAGGGTATCAGCAAAATTGCACCCGCGCTCAACCTTGGCGCAGGCGTGGTAACCACGCGCAACCACGTGCACTACATTGTTACCGAGCATGGCGCGGTGGATTTGTACGGCAGGTCGCTGCAGGAGCGTGCAAGGCTTATGATCAGCGTTGCCCACCCCGACCACCGCGAGGCGCTGGATAAGGCTGCTTTTGAACGCTTTGGTTCGCACTATCATTTTGTAAAAAAGTAAAAAATGGTTACAGAAAATAAATACTTGACCAGCCAGGCGGCCGATGCCCTTGAGGGGCGATGGGGAATAGCGGTCGGCACATTCCTGGTGTACCTTCTTATATGTCTTGCTGTGGGGTGGAGCGGACTGATTCTGCTGCTTATAGGAGGTGCGCTGTACCTGGGCCTGATGCGCTTTTCGCTTGCCATTGCGCGTAGGGAGGATAACGTGAAGCTGGAGCTGCTGTTCAACGGGTTCAACCAGTTTGGAACCGCTTTAGCTTTGTACCTGCTGCAGTCCATTTTTGTTTTTCTGTGGTCGCTGCTGCTCGTTATTCCCGGCATAATTGCGGCCATCTCGTACTCGCAGGCCTTTTTTATTTTGGCCGATAACCCCGCATCCGGCGCCATGGAGGCCATAAACAAAAGCCAAAAGATGATGTATGGCTACAAGTGGAAATACTTCTGCCTGTGCTGCCGCTTTATCGGGTGGGCGCTGCTGTGCTGCCTGACGCTGGGCATCGGTTTTCTGTGGCTTGTGCCGTACGTACACGTCAGCTGCGCCAACTTTTACGATGATGTAAGGCGTAGCCACGTGGAGCTTGTGTAATTTCAGGCTTGTTGCCTTAGGGAGGAGATTTCTCGACTTCACTCGTTCCTCGTTGCGCTCGAAATGACGATGTTGTGATTACAAGAAGTGGATGGAGGGGAAGTGGGGACGGAGTAGCCGTCTCCTACTTCCCCTCCATCTTTCTATACCGAAAGCGCATTGTCATTCCGAGCGAAGCGTGGCGTAGTCGAGGAATCTCCTCCCTTCTCCAAATCATTTCCGTTCCACCACCACCACATTCTCCACATGGTGCGTATGCGGAAACATGTCCACCGGCTGCACGGCGGTAATGGTGTAGCGTTCGGCCAGTAGGGCCAGGTCGCGCGCCTGCGTGGCAGGGTTGCAGCTCACATATACGATGCGCTGCGGCGCTGCGCGTAGAATGGTTTGCGCCACCTCGGGGTGAATGCCCGCGCGTGGAGGATCGAGAACTACCACATCGGGCTTGCCGTTTTGTGCAACAAATTCATCGCTCAGCACATCCTTCATATCGCCCGCGTAAAAGGCGGCGTTGCCAATACCGTTGAGGCGGGCGTTTGCCCAGGCGTCGTCAATGGCCTCCTTTACGTACTCCACGCCAACCACCTTTTTTACATCCTTGGCAATAAAGTTGGCAATGGTGCCCGTGCCGGTGTAGAGGTCGTACACCACCTCGCTACCCGTAAGCCGGGCAAAATCGCGCGCCACGCCGTACAGCCTGTACGCCTGCTCGGAGTTGGTTTGATAAAATGACTTTGCGCCGATTTTAAAGCGCAAACCTTCCATCTGCTCAAAAATATGGTCGCGGCCGGCGAAGCAAATAATCTCCTGGTCGCCAATGGTATCGTTGCGCTTGCTGTTGATAACGTACAGCAGCGAGGTAATTTTGGGAAACGCTTCCTGAAGGTGCCGCATTAGCGCCCCGATTTTTCCCTCCTCATTTTTTGCAAAAACCACAATCACCATTACTTCTCCCGTGCTCGAGGTGCGAATGGTGAGGTTGCGCATGAGGCCGGTTTGCGCCCGCAGGTCAAAGAATTCGTAGCCGTTCTCCATGCAGTACTTTTTTACGGCTAAGCGAATTGCATTCGACGGCTCTTGCTGCAGGTGGCAGCTATTTATGTCCAGCACCTTGTCAAACTTCATGGGAATGTGAAAGCCAAGCGCCGGTTCGTGCTCTTTTACCCCACTGTCATGGCGGACTTGATCCGCCATCTCCTGATTCTGAGATTGCGGGTCAAGCCCGCAATGACATTCTTTAAGGTAAATTTCCATCTCCTCCTTAGTCATCCACCGCTTGTGCGAGAAGGTAAACTCCAGCTTGTTTCTGTACAGCGTTGTCTTTTCTGAACCTATGATTGGCCTAACCTTCAAGCCCTCAAATCCGCCAATGCGAGTCAGCTGGTCTTCCACCTGCTGCTGCTTGTAGCGCAGCTGCTCGGAGTAGGGTAGCGGTTGCCATTTACACCCGCCGCAGGTGCCGTAGTGCTCGCAGAATGGTGCTATGCGCTGAGGCGACGGCGCTACCAGCTGCGTAATGTAGCCCTCCATAAAGTGGCTGCGCTTTTTGGTCAGCTGCACGTTTACCACATCGCCGGGCACGGCAAAGGGAACAAACAGCACCACGCCATCCACGCGCGCCATGGCCTTGCCCTCAGCTGCTACATCGGTTATGGTAATATTTTCTAAAACGGGGAGTTTTTTTTGCTTCATGGGCACAAAAGTACAGCAATTTTTATCCTTTCAAAAGCTAAATTTGATTTTTTGTGTGCGTACACTAATTTTGTAAAGTATTGTAAATAAACATCTTAACGATTAATTTAAAAAGTTTTTATGAAAAGAAAGCAAAAAAGAGTATCACAAATGTTTTTTTGCCCTATATTTGCCACTACGAAAAAGAACCAATAAACCCTTAAAATCAAAAAAATATTATGAAAAAAAGTTTAATTGCAATGGCGCTTATGTTTGGCGCAGTGGTATTTGTGGCATCGTGCAATGATGAGGAAGGTGGTGATGATAAAACCTGCAAAACCTGTACAATTTCTGTTGACAACAGAACTGGTGGTGTAGCTTCAAAGGCTTCTGCAGTTTACCCCAATGGTGAGTACTGCGATGCCAATCTTACTGCTGTACAAGCTCAGAATGGTCAAAACGTAACAGGTGCTGACGCTACTGACGGTAAGGGCGGTAAGTACACCGTTTCTTGCCAATAAGGCTTGCATTCTTTTTTAACAAAGTTCCCCGATTCAATTCTGAGTCGGGGAATTTTATTTTATACCAATTTCAAATATTTTCAAAGAGCGCATTAGTTTTTACGTAGCAAACTCCTTGATAAATCGCTACCTTTGTGTTCCTTTTAAATAGAGTAACTTTATGCTGAATACCGTAGAAGAAGCCGTAGAGGATATCCGTAGGGGTAAGTTCGTAATAGTGGTGGACGATGAGGATCGCGAGAATGAGGGTGACTTTATTGCTGCGGCCGAGTTTGTTACGCCCGAAATGGTGAACTTTATGCTCAACGAGGGCCGTGGCGTTATATGCGTGCCGCTCAGCGAGTCGCGCTGCCGCGAGCTGGAGCTCGACTTGCAGGTAACGCACAACACCTCGTCGCACGAAACACCCTTTACCATTACCACCGACCTGCTGGGGCACGGTTGCACCACCGGCGTTTCCACGCACGATAGAGCTGCCACCATTCGTGCCTTGGCCAACCCCGGCATGAAGCCGGCGGACTTTGGCCGCCCCGGGCACATTAATCCGCTGCGGGCAAGGGATAAGGGTGTGCTTCGCCGCGCGGGGCATACCGAGGCTGCCATTGACCTGGCGCGCCTGGCCGCGCTGCAGCCTGCCGGCGTACTCATTGAGGTAATGAACCCCGATGGCACCATGGCGCGGCTGCCGCAGCTGGAGCAGGTGGCCCAGAAGTTTGACCTGAAAATTATTTCCATAGCCGACCTGATTGCCTACCGCCTCAAGAGCGATAGCATTGTGGAGCGCGGCGACCGCGTGAGCCTGCCCACCGATTTTGGAGAGTTTGACCTAATTGTTTTTCGCCAAAAATCAAATGGCTTAGAGCATGTGGCTTTGGTAAAAGGCGCTTGGGAGCCGAGCGAGCCGGTGCTGGTGCGCGTGCATTCGTCCTGCGCCACGGGCGACATATTCGGGTCGTGCCGCTGCGATTGCGGCGCCCAGCTGCACGAGGCCATGCGCATGGTGCAGCACGAGGGTAAGGGGGTGGTTATTTACCTCAACCAGGAGGGCCGTGGCATCGGGCTATTCAATAAGATTCATGCCTACAAGCTGCAGGAGCAGGGCATGGATACGGTGGAGGCCAACCTTGCCATGGGCTTTCGCGCCGACGAGCGCGACTACGGCGTGGGCGCCAGCATGCTGCACGAGTTAGGGGTACACAAAATGCGCCTCATGACCAACAACCCGCTTAAGCGAAAGGGGCTGGAGGGATACGATTTGGAGGTGGTGGAAAATGTGCCGATTGTGATAACGCCGAACCAGCACAACCTGCGCTACCTTAGCACCAAGGAGCAGAAAATGGGGCATAAACTCGGATTAAAATAATTGAGAATTGAAAATTGAGAATGAAAAATGATTTCACTTTCAACGTTCAACTTTCAATTTTCAATTTTCAATTGAAATATGATTTTACCAATATACTTATACGGTTCGCCGGTGTTGCGAAAGGTCTCGGAGGATATTACCCCCGGCTATCCTGATTTCAAGCAGCTGCTGGCTGATGTGTGGGAAACCATGTACCACGCCGACGGCGTAGGGCTGGCTGCCCCGCAAGTAGGAAAAAATATTCGCCTTTTTGTGATTGATGCCGAGTGCCTGAGCGAAGATTACCCTGAGGCAAAAGGCTTCAAGAAAACCTTCATCAACGCGCACGTGGTGGAGGAGGCCGGCGACGATTGGGCCTACAACGAGGGCTGCCTGAGCGTTCCGAAAATTCACGAAGACGTGAAGCGCCCCGAGCGCATACACCTACAGTACTGTGACGAAAATTTTGTGCCGCACGATGAGTGGTTCGAGGGCATCTGCGCCCGCGTAGTGCAGCACGAGTACGACCACCTGGAGGGGCGGAGCTTTGTGGATAAGCTCTCGCCCATACGCCGCCAGCTGCTCAAGTCCAAGCTGACGAAGATAAGCAAGGGCGAGGTCTCGACGAGCTACAGGGTAAAGGTAGAAAAGTAGTAGAGGTGTCATTGCGAGCGAGCCAATTTTAAAATAGAACATTGTCATCCCGAACTTGATTCGGGGCTCCCAATCGGGAGATTGCGGGTCAAGCCCGCAATGACACTAAGGTGTGGAGTTGCTTTGCTTCGCTCGCAATGGCGCAACGGGTAAGTTTATTCTAATTTTCCATTTTCAATTCTCCATTCTCCATTGATTTTAGTTGTCGATAGCGGATCCACCAAGGCCGATTGGCACCTGGTAATGCCCGACGGAGCGCGCAAAGCTTACGCCGGAAGGGGCATCAACCCGCTGCATGTGCCGCCCGCCGATATGCTCAAAACGGTGCAGGAGCGCATCCCCGCCGAGCTGCGCGGCTTGCCCGTCAAGCGCCTGTTCTTTTACGGCGCGGGTTGTGGCGCTTCGGCGGCAACGAGCATGCTGGCTTCGGCCTTTTCTCAAGTTTTTATGGAGGTGCAGGTGGAGGTGCTGCCCGATTTTTTGGGGGCGGCGCGCGCGCTTTTTGTCAAGGAAAAAGGACTTGTCGCCATTCTCGGCACCGGCTCGGCCTGCGGCGCCTACGATGGCCGGGGGATGGTAAGCAGCTCCAAGTCGCTGGGCTACGTGCTTGGCGACGACGGGAGCGCAACCGATTTGGGCAAGCGCCTGCTGCGCGCATTCTTTTATAGGCATCTGCCCCATAAGCTGGAGCGGCAGCTGGATGAGCAAGGCCTAACGCGCGAGAAGGTGCTGCAATCCGTTTACCACTCCGATGCCCCGGCCGTTTACCTCGCCTCCTTCCTTTCGTTTTTTGTGGATAACAGGGAGGATGATTTTGTGCGGGAAATGCTGGCCGCCTCGTTCAACGATTTTTTTATCAACCACGTGAACCAGCTGCGCGGATTTGACGATAAGCTGGGCGTGGTGGGTTCGGTAGGATTTTTGTTCTCCGACATTCTGCGAGAACGAGCAGTATGTCATGGTGTTGAGCATGTTGAGGTTTTGCAGTACCCCATTGGGCGCTTGACCCAATATCATATTTTGGAGCAATAATTTTGCGGATTAAACATTTTTTGTACCTTTGCAATCCCGAAAAAGAAAAGCCCAGATGGCGAAATTGGTAGACGCACCACTTTGAGGGGGTGGCGCCCGCAAGGGTGTGCAAGTTCGAGTCTTGTTCTGGGCACCTTGACATGTTGGTTGATTTCTTTTTGCCCAGATGGCGAAATTGGTAGACGCACTAGTTTCAGGGACTAGCGGTCGCAAGGCTGTGCAGGTTCGAGTCCTGTTCTGGGCACATAGCGCTAATGTTTTCATTTTGAAAATGTTAGCGCTATTTTTTTGTGCCTATCCCTACCAGTAAGGAGGTTTGATGGCGATTATTCTGTTAAATAATTAGCATGTGTAAGCCAAATATTTATAACTTTACAAAACAAAAAAATTACGTATGAAAAAAATATTTTTAGCGGTGCTATCGCTGCTGCTGATAGCTGATGCGGCGGCGGCTTCGGCGCGCAAGGAGCGCAAGGCGCTTTTCGGAAGCAGCTACAACTACGAAATTGCCGTGCAGGGCGTGGGGCAGGACGGAACAAAGGTGTTTAAGGTGTGGGGCTACGCCAAAAAGGTGGACGCGGCCATCATTCAGGCCAAGAAAAACGCCGTGGCCGCCTGCATTTTCAGGGGCATCCCCGGCGGTAACGGCGCGGCGCCTACGCCGGCCATTTGCCCCGACCCGAGGACGGAGGAAAATAACCAGGAGTATTTCGATAAGTTTTTTGAAACGGGCAGCCGCTACCTCAAGTACGTGAACATGACCACCGACGGAGTTCCCAGCGGGCAGGACCGCTTGAAAATAAAGGGTGGCTACAAGGTTGGCATTACCGTACAGATACTCTACGACCAGCTGCGCAAAGACCTCGAAGCCGATGGCATAGCCCGCCGCCTGGATGCGGGATTCTAAACCTTGGATATGCGATTAAAGTCGTCTAACCTTAAAAAATCGTATTATGCTGAATCTAAACAAAACTCTTCTTTTACTCGTTTTTGGGAGCTTGAGCGCAGGCGTTGCCAACGCGCAGGAGAGTTATCCGAAAAACGGATTGGTTTTCAGTAAAGAATTTCGTGTAGGCATAGACACTTTTTGCGTAAAGCGAAATACTTATGATGTTCCCAAGGGCAGAACGTGGACCTTTTTTAACGATAACAAAAACGCTGTAGAAAAAATTTCGTTTACGGTTGGAAAGGACGGACAGGAGGGTACCGCCATTTGCTCAAGAATTCTTGATGAAATAGGTGTCAGCACCACCGCCAAGATGTCGCCGCGGGGAACAATTGTCGGCACGTTTAAAATTGGACAGGTAAAGAATAGGGAAACCGATAAAATTCCCTACTACCATTTTTTGAAGCTTTTTTACCCTAAAGAAACCGGTAAATCTCCCAAGTCCTGCATCCGGCTGTTTTACGTTGATCCTCCCTATGTAAAGATGCTGTTGGATAAGGAGTTGAAGCTTACCAAGGTGGTTAAGCGCGACTCGGTAGCACAGCAACTTTATGACACCTATGAGGTTGACTTGGGCATCAAGCACGACGAGTGGACAACCGTGGCGATTACTTATGACACGGATAAAAAGGAGGTGGTTTACTACGCTAACGGTAAAAAGGCGGAGTACGCCAACGCCGGCATAATATCCCCGACGAGTAACCACTATAAAGGCCGGCAGCGCACCGAAATTCACCTTGCCGAAACAGACTTTGGCGATGTGGCCGTGAGCGATATCGGCGTTTACAACCGCATTCTCAGCAAAAATGAGCTGCTTGCGCTTACCGCTAACGGTGGTGCTGATTTTACCGAAGCCGAATCCTTGCTAAAGGAGCCATACGTTCGCATGAATTGGACTTTTGCCTATATTCAGCTTGCCTTGGCGCTGCTCTTTATGGTTTTCAATATCCTGACAAAACGGTGGAAATTTGTGCCCACTCTTTGCTTGTTTGTGGGAGGGTTTGCCGTGCTTGCCGTTTTTGTTCGCGGCATGCTGCCTTACCTGCCTTTTACAAGCGATTGGCTCAGCGGAGATGATCATCTCAACTTGCCCTCCACCATTATGGGACAGCTGGGCTACATTGCCAAGTACGACTTGCCGGGCGTGCTCGTGTCGCTGGTGCTTTGCATATCGGTTTCATTCGTTCATGAAGAGGGCTTTAGCACGACGAAAAAGGTGCTAAACCTTACCCTTCCGTACCTGATAGTGCCGGTGCTGTTCTTTGTGGGCCAATTCGGTGCAATGGCATTTTTTATTGCGCTCGGAGTGCTGGCTGTTGGTGCATTTATCTTTGCATTTGCAAACGCTCCCGACGATGTGCTGGTCGACAGGGGAACCGGAGATGTGGTGGGTACAACGCCGGGCGTGGGTTCTTTTTCAGGAATTTTGTTTGTACTATTAGCAGTTGTAGCCATAATCTTGATCGCCTATTTTGTGTCAAGTATATACATATTCCTGTTTAATTTCTTTTTTATCTACATTGTCATCAAAAATTACTTCAAAGGAGAGTTGGAAGACTTATTTGACTTTAAATAAAAATGTAACAGAATGAAAAAAATACTTCTATCCCTTGCCGCTGTGGCGCTTGGCCTATCGGTTTTTGCGCAAGCTAAGAAGCCCATAATAATGGTGGTGCCCAGCGATGTGTACTGCATTACCCAGGGCTACACGCAAAAGTTTACCGCCAACGGCGTGGAGCAAACCCTGCCCGACTACCGCAAGATGCTGCAAAACGACCGCAACATGCGCCTTGCCATTACTAAGCTGGCCGCCATCATGGCCGACCGCGGTTTTCCGCTCAAGGACCTGGAGCAGGAAATGAAGAACCTGGAGCAGGAGGCTGCCGAAAGCGCCGCTATGCAGGGTAAGGACGGCGGGGAAATAGTGGAGTCGCCCATCGATAAGCTCAAGCGTAGCGCCAAGGCCGACATTATTCTCGACCTTGATTTCAGCGTTGCGAAGAAGGGGCCGCAGAATTACGTAAACTTTAACCTGCGCGGCCTTGACGCCTACACCGCCAAGCAGGTAGCGGGCGCTGCCGGTTCGGGAAAGCCTAGCACCAGCGCGGCTCCCGAGCTGCTGCTCGAGGAAGCCGTTATCAGCTACATCGACGAGTTTAACGGCAGGCTGACGACCTACTTTGACGACATGTTTAAGAATGGCCGTGAGGTAAAGCTGGTGTTGAAGCGCTTCAACAGCGCTACGTTCGACTTTACCACCGAGTTTGAGTTCGAGGGCGAGGAGCGCGAGTTTGGCGACTGCGTTGACATGTGGCTCGATAAGCACTGCGTGCAGGGGCGCTTCAGCCGCGTTGACGGTTCCGACAATATCCTGAAGTACGAGCAGGTGCGCATCCCCATGTTTAAGGAGAGCAGCAGCGGACGCCAAACCGCCATCGACGCGCGCGCCTTTGCCTCCGACCTGCGCTCGTTCCTGCGCAAGGCGCCCTTCGGTGCCGACTGCAAGGTTTACCAGCGGGGCCTGGGGGAGGCGTGGATTATTGTTGGCGAAAAGTAGCGTGTGCAGCAAAAAAACGTATATTTGCTAAATAATGGTGCCGCAACATGAGAAAATTACTACTCTCCATAACCTGTGCCCTGGCAAGCCTTGCGCTTGTGGCGCAGGTGCCTGTGGTTATAGGCGTTAAAATTCCGGCAAGCACCGTCCTCAACGAGCAGGCGCAGCAGGTGCTGGCCGGCAAGCTGCAGCAGCTTACCACGCTCAACAACGTGGGGACTAAGGATGCCAACGCCCGCTTTGTGCTGGTGCCGCAGGTCAGCGTTTTGCAGTCGGATGTGGCGCCCTCTACACCGCCCAAGCAGCTGGTGAAGCTGGGGATAACGCTGATGGTAAGCGATAACGCCAATGCGAAAAATATAGTGGCCCAAACCGAGCTCTCGAGCAAGGGCGTGGGTACAAGTGAGAGCCAGGCAATAGCTGATGCTTTGCAGCAAATAAATGTGCGCAGCGCAACGCTGAAGCGCTTCATGGAGCAGGCAAAGAAAAAGCTGGCTGAGCTACCTCCTGCCGAATTTGCCGGGGAGGCTGCGCCTGCCGCATCGGCTACGCCGGTTGCCGGTGGCGAGAAGGGTAGCCGTATCTCCATCGAAAACTGCCACCCCGACATTGTTTTTACGGTAACCGAGTGCACCAAAATGGGGAGCGCATTCCTCATGAAGTTTACGGTGCTCAACCAGGGAACCAAGGACATCAACAACTTTTCGTTTGTGCGCCACGAGTCCCAGGCCTACGATGACGAAGGTAATGCCTACCGTTTGGACTATATTGATTTGGGCAACAACGCCAACTCCTTACCCAAGGGGCTCAAGATAAAGGGCGAGTTGCAGGTTAAAAACATCGATGATCAGGCTGCCGAGTTTGTGCAAATGAAGTTGTCCTGCCAGTCGTATGCGGTAAAGCTGACGAGCGGCTATGTAACTCTGCGTAACGTTCCTATTGTACCATAATATTCACACATCATTAAAAACAAGAAATTATGAAAAAATCGTTTATTCTAGCTGCAGCTGCGCTGGTTATGGCCGGTGCTACACTTTCGTCTTGCGGACCCAAATCGGTGGCTACCGCCGCCGGCGAAAAGGAGGTAAGCGTACCTTGCGATGACAAGCGTACCGATAAGGACTACTTCAGGGGCCTGGGTATCGGCCAAAGCAAGGACCTGAATACCGCCCGCGAAAAAGCCCGTATGGCCGCCAACGCCGAGCTGGCCGGAAGCATGTCAACCCTTATTAAGCAGGTGGCGGAGCGCTACGTGAACGATGCCGGTCAAAAGCCTGCGGATTTTGCCGAAACTTTTGAGGCCATGACCAAGCAGGTGGTAAACCAGCAAATCAACAACGTTAGCGTGGCGTGCAACAAAACGATGAAAACACAGGATGATGCTATGTACAAGGTGTACATGGCGGTGGAGGCTAATAAGGAGGAGGTATATAAGGCTTTGGAGAAAAGCGCAGAGTCAAACAAAAAGTTGGAAACCCTCTTCAACCGCGAAAAATTCCGCCAAAACTTTGATGCGGAAATGGCTGAATTTGCAAAGCAGTACAACAACTAATTTAGTTTTTGGCTAATTACGGGGCTGTCCAAAAAGCCTGTCATCCCGCGCTTGACGCGGGATCTCCTACGTAAAGTGGTATTCACTTTTAGGAGATTGCGGGTCGAGCCCGCAATGACAATTTCAAAAGTGGCTTTTTGAACAGCCCTTAATTTTTATTCTGCTAAAGAACTTTTATTATGAAAAAAATATTGCTAACGCTAAACCTGTGCCTGCTTGCCGCTACGGCGCTGGTTGCGCAGGATAAAATAAAGGAGACCAGCGGTAAGAAACCTGCTTGGGCGAAGGACTTGCTGGCATCGGGATACGTTATTACGCAGGGTGACGGCGCTACGCTCAACGCGGCCCAGCAGGAGGCGCTGCTTATGGCAAAGCAGGAAATAGTGCGTAGCGTGGCCGAGCAAATTATTACCACCAGCACGCGCAGCTTGCAGGAGCAAAACATGCAAATTACCGAGGCCTATACGCAGAATATTACCTCAAAAGCCAGCAAGGTGCCCTACCTGCAGGGCATTTCGGTAAGCCAAATAGAGGAGTCGTACTGGGAGAAAATTCAGGATAAAAAGAGTAAAGCAATTTTTTACCGTTACTACATCAAATACCCGTTTAACAAGGCGCAGCTGAGTAAGCTGGTAGCAGAGTTCAAGGAGGAGGACAACAAAATTACGCAGCGTATTAATGAGCTGGAAGCGGCGTTGACTAAGGTGGAGAGCGTGGAGCAAATAGATGCTTCCATTGAGGAGCTGGGAGGGTTGCTAGCCGGCTTGGAGGACAACCGAAAGGAAAAATCAGCGCTGCTGCAATCGCGCTACCGCGCTTTATACGAAAGTATTTTGATAGCTGAGGTGGAGAATGTCTTGGGCAGCATTACCTACAAGCTAATGCTTGGCAACCGTACCATACAAAGTACGCGTAAGCCGCAGGTTAAATCAGAATGCGCTGCTATAGCTCAAGTTAATATTGGTGCCACGTGCACCATTACCTACCGTTACGATGGTTGCTATGATGATGTAGAGAACTATGTAAATGTGCTGTATCGTTTTGGCAGCAAGAATGTATCGCATAAATTTTTAATTCCGCTAAAGTAGCTGGCGGATGCCCCGAATTAGGTAAAGCGAATGAAAAAAAGATTCTGTTTAACCTTTGTGCTTTTACTCCTGAACCTGCACCCGCTGCAAGCCCAGGACGAATCGCGCGTAGCGGTGGGTGTAAAAATACCTGCTTCAACAGCCATGCCCGAGCTTGCCAAAAGCGTGCTGGAGCAGAAGCTCACGCAGCTCATTGCCATTAACGGCTTTGCCTGCGATACGAGCGTTGCACGCTTTGTAGTGCGCCCCGAGGTGTATATAGAGGCCTCGGAGCTGTCGCCGGGTGCTCCACCAAAGCAGCTGCTCAAGCTGAGCATTACGCTTTTTTTGCTTGACAACATGGATGAGCAGCTTACCTTTAATCAGGTAACCATATCGGCCAAGGGGGTAGGGCGCTCTACCGATGAGGCCTACGTGTACGCCATGCAGTCGATAAATGTGCGCAGCGTGGCGCTAAAGAGGTTTATGGACAGGGGCAAGAAAAAGATGGTAGAGTACTACGAAAACGAGTGTAACCAAACCATTGAGAAGGCATACTCGCTGGCGCAGGCAGGGCGCTGCAACGAGGCGTTCGGAATGCTTGCCGGTGTGCCGCAATACAGCGATTGTTTTGCTAGAAGCGTAGAGGCTGCCGCTGAAATAACAAGCGGGCCGTGTAAAATATCGGGAGTTGTGAAGCTGAAATAGATGTTGTGTAACAGTCGAGATTGCCGCCGCATACCACTAATGCATACCATGAGAATAAGCCTCATTATAGCGATTGTAGCCTTGACCTGCTGCTGTACCACCACCGCTGTACTGCAGCAGAAAGTGGTGGATAGGAGCGGCAAAAAACTGGCTTGGGCAGCCAACATGTCCGAAAAAGATTTTGTCGTAACCATGGGCAGTGGCGCCACTCAAACCGATGCTCAGCAGCAAGCCATGCTTACGCTAAAACAGGAAATGGCGCGCTCGGTGGCCGAAAATATTTCAAGTGCAGGCTCGTTTACCCGCGCCGAAAAAAATGGTGCGCCCAGCTCCGAATTCTCATCCATCATCAACAGCAAGGTAAGCAAAATAGCGGCCATACAGGGTGTGTCGCTCAGCAATGCCGAGGTGTACTGGGAGAAGCTGCAGGACAAAAAAACAAAGGAGCAGAGTTTTTGCTACTACGTAAAATATCCGTTTAGCGCAGGCGAGCTGAGTAGGTTGGTGGCCGAATACCGGCGCGAGGATAAGAAGCTGACCGACCGCCTGAACGAGCTGGAGCTCAACATTGATAGGGTGGGGAGCGTGGAGGATATTACGGCTGCCATTGCCGAGCTGACCGCCATGGAGGCAGGCTTTGAGGATAAGCGCGCCGACAGGGCGCAGCAACTCGCCTCGCGCTACGCAAGCCTGCACTCCGCCATTAGGGTGGTGGAAAAAAGCAACGAGCCCGGCGCCATTACCTATGCTCTGCAAATAGGCGAGCGCCCCGTTACAACGCAGCAAGCACCAAGCATGAAAAGCAGCTGCGCCACAAAAATGGCGGTGCATGGCACCTCCGAAATATTGCTTACCTATGACCACGATGGCTGCTACGATGATGTGGAAAATTGGCTGACGGTAAGCTACCGGTTTGGTAGCGCCACGTGCAGCAAAAAATTCTATATCGACCTGAGCGAGGGTAGGCTGAAGTTGAAGGTTGTTGCCCCAATTGTCCTGCAGCAGGTCGAAAAAAGGTGCATCGCTAAGCTGACGCTGGACGCCACCTACACAACCTCCTTTGTGGTGGAGAGCATGGAGCTGAACCTGCTGGGACAACAAAAAGTAATGCTGTCGGATCAAAGCGATGCCGAGCTCTGCGGAAGGGGTAACCACACCATAGCCATTAGCTTCAATAGCGACCTGATCGACCTGAGGTCGCAGGGCCTAGCAAGCGGGGCGCTGCACCTGCTCAACAAGGATACCGGCGAGCGCTCCACCATAAGCTTTAGCAGCGTATGGTACGTGGCGGTAAGGTAAGCTTGCGGGAGCGTTGCGTTTAACCTTTCTCTTTTTCAAATCTCACCTCTTCATTGTCAATTGTTTTCTTACCTTTGCAGTCTTTTTTATCAAAAAAATAAAATGATTGCAGTAGATAACCTCGCCATTCAGTTTGGCAAGCGCACCCTTTTTCAAGACGTAAATCTCAAATTCACCGCGGGCAACTGCTACGGCGTCATTGGCGCCAACGGCGCCGGAAAGTCCACCTTTTTGCGCATGCTCAGCGGCGACCTCGACCCCACGCGCGGCAGCATTTCCTTTGGCCCCAACGAGCGGCTCTCTGTGCTCAAGCAGGACCACTTTGAGTTCGACGAGTACACCGCGCTCGACACCGTAATGATGGGCCACGATAAGCTGTGGAGGGTAATGCAGGAAAAAAACGCCATCTACGCCAAGCCCGATTTTTCCGACGAGGACGGAATGAAGGCCTCCGAGCTCGAAGCGCTGTTTGCCGAAATGGACGGCTGGAACGCCGAGAGCGATGCCGCGGCCCTGCTCAGCGGATTGGGCATAAAGGAAGCCCTGCACCACACGCTGATGAAGGATATCAGCGGGAAGGAAAAGGTGCGCATACTGCTTGCCCGCGCCCTCTTTGGCAAGCCCGACAACCTGCTGCTCGACGAACCCACCAACGATCTCGACGTCGAAACCGTAATGTGGCTCGAGAGCTACTTGGCTAACTACGAGAACACCGTGCTCGTAGTGTCGCACGACCGCCACTTCCTCGACGCCGTAAGCACCCACACCGTCGATATTGACTTCGGAAAAGTAAAGCTGTTTGCAGGCAACTATTCCTTTTGGTACGAGTCCAGCCAGCTCGCGCTACGCCAGCAGGCACAGCAAAACAAAAAGGCCGAGGAAAAGAAAAAGGAGCTGCAGGAATTCATCATGCGCTTTAGCGCCAACGTGTCCAAATCCAAGCAGGCCACCAGCCGCCGCAAGATGCTCGAAAAGCTCAACATCGAAGAAATTCAGGCGTCAACGCGCAAGTACCCCGGCATTATTTTTACCCCCGAGCGCGAGGTCGGCAACCAGATTCTTGAGGTGCGCGGTCTATCCAAAACCGTTGACGGCACAGTACTTTTCAAGGACGTTGACTTCGATATAAATAAAGATGAAAAGGTAATTTTTCTTTCACGCGATCCGCGTGCCATGACATCACTCTTCGAAATTTTGAACGATAAAGATACCCCCGACGGCGGCTTCTTCAAGTGGGGCGTTACCGTTACCCACGCCTACTTGCCGCTCGACAACTCCTCCTTTTTCAACACAGACATGAGCCTTGTCGACTGGCTCGGGCAGTTCTCCAACGATACCACCGAATCCTTCATTCGCGGCTACTTAGGCAAAATGCTTTTCTCCGGCGAGGAGATATATAAGAAGGCCAGCGTACTTTCCGGAGGCGAAAAAATGCGCTGCATGATTTCAAAAATGATGCTCAAAAACGCCAACGTGCTGGTGCTCGACTCGCCCGCCAACCACCTCGACCTGGAGTCCATTCAGGCCTTCAACAACTCGCTCAAAACCTTTAAGGGAAACGTGCTCATGGCCTCGCACGACCACGAGTTCATACAAACCGTGTGCAACCGCATCATAGAGCTCACGCCCAACGGCACCATCGATAAGCTCATGGAGTACGACGAGTACATCACCGACGAAAACATAAAAGCGCTGCGCGAGAAAATGTATAGGTAGAAAGGTGCAATGTAAGCGCATGCTTTAACACCACAATCTTGGTTTTGTGCGAGGGTGTGGGTAGGCCAGACCGAATAGCGGGTAGAAGTATTATTCGGTCTTGACTTTTGGTTACTTTGGGTCAAGCCACTCATACAAGAGAAATGAAGAAGCGAGGAGGTAGGCACAGAATACATCAAAATATTTTCACGTGTAAATAGTTGTTGTATAACATCAAATAAAAATAATTCAAATTATTTTTTCAAAACATTTGGAAGTTCAAAAATAAAGCTCTTACCTTTGCACCCGCTTTTGAAAACAACAACGCTCTTTTTACAACGACTAAAAATTATTTGTAAAAATTTTGCAAATAATTTGCAGGTTTAAAAAAAAGCAGTACCTTTGTCGTCCGCTTCGCTCAAAACGAATCGAAAACGTGAAGAGAGAAGACGGCCGCGAAAGCAGACAAGTTCTTTGAATATATTGAAAAACAGGATAACAACAAGGAAAACGTCAATTCCCTTATTGTGAAATAAGGAGTTTTCCAAAACTAAAGCCAGAAGATCACAAATTTCTATTATTAATTAGTATGAAGAGTTTGATCCTGGCTCAGGATTAACGCTAGCGGCAGGCCTAACACATGCAAGTCGAGGGGCAGCACGGGTAGCAATACCTGGTGGCGACCGGCGGACGGGTGCGCA
>JAVBPG010000014.1:0-63805 GCA_031549685.1 Bacteroidales bacterium
TGGCTACATGCCGCCTGCCTATTCTTCCCTGGCGTTTTTCTTTTTTGTATAAAATGCTGCTGCCGTGCTGGATTTTTACTCCACCGCAAACTTTACCGTTTGCTGTACTCCCTCGGCGGTGGTTATCCTGAGTATGTACACTCCTCTCTTGAGCGGCCCTACGCTAATGGTTGCGCTGCTACCCTGGAGCGCCATACCAGCCTTGACCTGCATACCGCTCTCGCTGTATATGGCCGCCTCGGCGCCATCAAGCGCGTGCACCGATGTTAGGCTCAGCGTGCCGCCGCTGGGTACCGGACTTGGGTAGATGGACAGCGCAGCCGGCTGCTGAACGGGCACAAAATCGCATATTGACAAAGGAATTTCCTGCACCTTGGTATCCATTTCGCAGCGGTAGCTATCGGTCGATCCTTCGGGCACCTTGAGGTAGGGCTTGGTTGCCCCGTCAATAGGCTCACCATTCTTGTACCACTGGAATTTTTCGAAATCGTAGCCGCCGTTGGTTTCCACGTTACAGTTAACCGAAGGCACGTTGCCCCACTTCATGTCGGCAATATCCTGAAGCGGAATGCCCACCCTGAGGGGCACCGTGTCGCTTATCTGCTTCGACGAGCGGCCGCTTACCTGCACGCGGTACAGGGCTGCATCGTCCACGGTAACGTTGGCAAAAGTGTAGGATACCGAGGTTCTGGTACCGCTTCCGGTAATGGGTGCTCCCACGTTAACCCAGCTACCCTCGCCCTTGTAGCGCTGCCACTGGTAGCTAACGTCAATTCCCATTGCGGATATATCCATGGTGTAGGTACCTCCGGTGCAAAGGCTGGTGCCTTGGGGCTGCTTGGTAATCTTGGTATCCAGGGTATCCGACTCTCCGTGTGGGGAGGATATGGTCAGCGTTCCGTTGGCCGCCACAAAGGCGTATTTGGCGGTGTACGCTTGAACTTTGTTCAGGCTGTCCAACACCGGCGTAATGGCGTAAGTTCCAACCGGCGATATGGGGCTGTTGGTCGATGAGTAGTGTACCCTGCTCATAATATCGTGCTCGGAGTCGCCGGGCAGCAGGTCGCCACCGGTAACGCGGCCGGTAAAGCGCGGGTTGAGCTCAAGTTCACGCTTGACGTAGCTGTCGGCCGTGATGGTAATAACGCTCTTGGCGTACATGCACGATAGCGCAGAAAGCGTCGACTCAAGCAGCGAGTCGCCTTTATATACCGCGCTGATTTCGTAGCACACGTTGCTGGCCTCGGGCAGGTCGGTATCTACGTACTCCATCTCCTCCAGCTCCGAAGCAATGAGCATTCCGTCGCGGTACACCTTGTAGGTTACGGTCGGGTCGCCCTTCTTCATGATTACGGCAATGTTCCAGTTAATGCTAATGGACGACACTGCCGACAGGGATTGGAAGTCCTCGCCCGGAAGCGCTATCAGGTCGCTCTTGCCCGTTGTACCCGGCCCTGCATCGCATCCGGCCGCGTAGTTGCCTGTTCCCGCGTACTGCACAAAGGAGTAACCCACCATCAGGTTCTTTTCCGCATCAATGGGCACCTCCTCGTCCAGCTCCACGCGGTTAAACTGGCCATAGGTCAGGCCGCTTATGGGCTGGCTATACACTATGTCGTTGCCGTTGCGAATGTGAAGCATCATGCTCTTGGCCTTCTTGGCAGGGAATATCTCCACCGCCGTGATGGTAGAGGTGGCAAACTTCTTTTGATCCTCGGGCGAGAAAAGTACGGCTACCTCTATGGCGCCGCCGTTTGCCGTACCTATAGCGCTGTAGTTAGTACCGTTGTCCCAGCGCAAAACGGCCTCCTCTCCTGCGGCGGCTTGCGGCGTGCTGCGCAGCGTGCTTTGCGTAGTCGCGGCGGCAGCGATCCTTTCCCACGATGAGGCTGGCAGCATGGCGTTGCCCGGCGTTAGTTTGGCGGACAAGGTGCTGTTGGGAGCCGATTGCGGCTCGGACATGGGCGAGGGAGCCGCTCCGGTACCGATAAACAGGTCATCGATGAGCAGCGCAAACTTATCGTTCGATAGGCACTGTATGGCCACAAAAGTTGCCTCGGGCGGAATGGTGTACGAGTACTTGGTCCACACCAGCTTGTTTTTGGGCACATCGGCCACCAACTCGGTAAAGTCGGATTGCTTTTTACCCCTGATGGAGTAGTACACCTTAAAGTGCTCGTCGGCGTTGGCAAGGTTAACAGCCTTGGCCCAGAACGAGAAGGTAAAGCTGGTAAGGAAGTTAAGCTGCGGGCTTATCAGCCAGTCGTTGTTAGGCTTATTGGTTGCCGCACCAAAGCAGGCCAGCGATTTATAGCCGCTGTGCCCCTTCCAGGTATCCAGCAGCGTACCTGTCATGGGCGGAGTTGTGGCGGTCGGGTCAAATACTATGAAGGCCATCTTTTCATTTTGATGGGGGAAGGTATCGCCCTTAATGCTGTACGTCTGGCCGCCATCGCCGTCAATGTAGCTCCAGCCCACAGAGCCCGGCGAGTTAATGGTAAAGCTGGTATGCCCTTCAATGCTGTCGGCCATATCCACCGAGGGTGGTATTTTATCGTAAAGTATCCACGTAAGCTTGGCCGCATGCGCCACATCATCGTACTTGCTGGCCACCTTTACGGGGGTGGTGCCGGCCTGAATTACGGTTATGCGCGCCTTGGTTCCACCCGAGCGCACTGTAATGGTATCAACGCGCACCTGCGATGTGGTGTTCTCCTCGCAGGTAAAGCTGAGCGAAGCCTGGCCATCCACTACCCTTCCGCTGGCAGCGCTGAGGCGCACCCAGCTTCTGGAGCTGGCCTTCCACACGCTATCGCTGGAGGCAAAGCTAATGGTTTCAGGGTTCGCCTGAATGTTGCTTACCTTAAAGGTATCGGCCGTTTCCAGGGTAAAGGTGGTGTAGGTGTACTCGGTGGTAACGTTCAGCGAGCCGTAAATTCCCAAATCGCTTATAGGTACCCACCTGGTATCCATGTAGTAGCCATATATGGTGTTGTAGGCAAAAGCGCGCGCCGCCGTTTGCGGTATGCGGCGTGTGCCGCCGCCGCTCACGTGCGAAAATACTACATGGTACGCCCCCTGCACCGGAATAGGCTTGGGGAAAGTTACCGTAACGTACTGCGCCGCATAGCCAACAGGAAATGGCACGTAGGCCGAGTCTATTTCGGTGCCGGGCAAGCCATTTACATCCTCGCAAATGGCCACCTTAAGGGTGCAACCCTGGGTGTAGCTCGAGGGTGTGCTGTAAAATTTCACCTTCGATACCATACCCGCGCCCGTAAACTCAAAGCGCTCGGATATTTTGGAGAAGTATGATGAGGGAATGGCGGTAAGGTAGGTTATGCCGTTTATCCTGTACTCGCTGGTAGGCGTCTCAAAGCCGTACACGTTCCACACCTCGGCCGTACCACCCACCTGTACGGCTTTCTTTACCGTGTCGGCACCGGTACCCGCCGAGTTGGTGGAGTGCAGTATCACATCGTATGAGGCCGAGCTGCTCTCGGGGTAAAGCACGTTCTTTACCGAAACCTTATTGGACGATTCGGGCTTGGCTCCGGGGAAGTACCACTGCCTTGAGGTAGGAAAGTAGGTCGACGTTTCGTCGAAGCTAACCTTGCCCCCCTCGGGCGGAAGCGACTGCCCGCCGTCGAACTTGTTGTGCCCGTTACCTCCTGTCGAGAAAGCGTCGGCGTATACCAGCATGCCGGGCTTGGGCACGCGCGACTTGACCACCACCGCTCCCTTCACGGTTTTGGTGCTGGTGCCCAGGTTGCTTCGTACCGTCAGCGTGGCATCGTAAACGCCCGCCTTGGCGTATAATACGCTCGGGCTCGATAAGGTGCTGCTTGAAATATTACCTCCGGTAAAGGTCCAATCCCAAAATACGGGAGGTCCGGACGATTTATCAACAAAGGAAGCGGACTCGCCCTCGTACACCTCGGCGGTGTCGCTGGGCACGTACACCAGTATGCCGTCCAGCAGCGCCACATCGCCACCCCTACCGTAGTACTGCCAGGCAAATCTTACATTGCGCCCCACGTACTCCGACAGGTCGATGCTTTGCAACCACCACTTGTGTAGGAGTGATGGGTTATCCACATCGCCGGTGCTCCACTTCGGTACCCAGCTGGCGCCGCTATCGACCGAAACGTAAAAGGTGGTCGATCCTCCCTTGAGGTAGGTTCCCCCGTAGAACAGGTAAAAGTCGATAAGGGTTCCCGCCCTGTCGATATGCATTTTCGGCGACTTAAGCCAGGTATTTACCGGAGCGGCGGTGTCGAAGTTGACGTAGGCCGAGTACTTGTTGCTCGGGTCGATATTCAGGTATGAACCCCAGGTTGAGCTTTTGCCGGTAGAGGCCGCAATCCACTTGTTGGAGCTGATGCCTGTACCGACATTTTCCACCGTCCAGCCCTTCGGCGGGAAGAGCGCGTTGGGCGTTTCGTCAAAGTTTTCGCCGAATATGCCGTTACCCTTAACCAAAAAATCGGCCACAGGCTCCACGGCACCACAAGGCGTGCTGGTGTACAGCTTAATGTTGGGGCGGTTACCGTTTACCGTACCGTTACCGGTAGTAGTAGTGCCGGTAGCTGTCCACTGCTGGTGCGACTTGGGCACATTGGAGTAGAAGCACTTGGATGAGACAAAGCCTACTTCCACCGAAGTTACTATGCGCACCAATACCTTCAGATTTTTGGTGCCTGAGTAGGTAAAATCAGTAACAAAGGGAATTTTTACCTCTCCCTTCACGTTTTTCCAAGCCGGCGCCGCTTGATACACCAGCGTAGCGCCGTCCACCTCGTTAGCCCAGGTAGTCGATTTTTGCGCGGTAGTGTCCACCTCCTTGAGGTAAATGTATATGGCCCGGTTGATGCTGGTAGCGCTATCCGCATACCACGATATGCCGTTTATTACACCGCCAGCTGACATATTCAGCTCAGCAGCCGTATATAAGGCCGAGCTGTAGGTATATTTTTGGTTGGCGCCCAGCGGAAACTCCGAGGTGGCCGTGCCCGAACCTATGGTTACAGAGTTGGGGCAAAGCATCTCCTTTTGAATTACCTTAACGTACCTTGAGGCGCTACGCTGGTAAATATTTCCCTCGTTAATGAGCAATGTTGTTTTATAAACACCTGTATTGTTGTAAACTACAGGTGGCGGAGTTTTACCTATGTACGAGGAGGGAACGCCACCCTCGAAGGTCCACTTCCAGGTACCGGCGTACATCGATCCGTCGGTGTATACTATGGAGTTCGAGGCGTAAATGAGCGTGTCGCTGGCTATGATGCCCACCATTACCGTATCACCGGGGTACATACCGTCGAGGTACTCGGCACCGGTGTTAATGGGGTCGAGGTATTTGGCCATGTGCTGGTTGGGGTCGGGTGCCTGGTCCCAGTGGTACCACAGCTTACCGTACAGGTTGCGGCCGGTGGTGGCGGCGCACGACGAGGTTCCGCCCGAGAGCGTTCCCACCACGCGCCCGTTTTGGTCAAACATGGGCGAGCCCGATGAGCCTCCCTCCGTTACGCTCCAGCCGTTGGCCGTGCCCACAAACTGGAATGCCCAGTGCGCGTTGGTGGCACCCACCGAGCCGGTGTTGCCCAGCCAGGTACCCGAGCTCACGCCGCCGTCGAAGGTGGATATTTTTTTCACATCGCCCTTGGGGTGGTGAATGCTTACTCCGCTGAGAGCAGGCGTGTTGCGCCTGTCCCAACCGTTGTAGTAAACGTTGTAATCTTTTGGTATTGAAGCGTTTAGCCTAAGCAGCAAACCATCGGACGAGCCGTTAATATCGAGCGATACCAGCCGCTGCGCTCCCGTCATGGTTTTGTACGTGGCCAGCGGCGAGGAGTTGCTACAGCCGGTGCGCTCAAAGTTAAAGTAGAATATCCACTTGTTAATGTCGGCATCGGAGGCCACTATCCCGTTACCATGGCTGCAGTGAAACGCCATAAGGAAGTAGGGAATCATGTTCTTCTCGGTGTTGTTCACTATGGTGCCCGAGCACAGGTAGCTCGACGAGCCCACCGCCTGAATGGTGGAGGCCACGCCCCTCTTCTGGTTCTGCCAGGCTCCGCCCTCGCTGCAGTTAATGTTTACCATGCACGCCCCCGACGACCCTGCGTGGCTTGGCCCCATGGGCACGTCAAAGAATGCCTCGGCCAGCTGCACATAGCTGTCGTTGTACACGTAGCCAATACCCGATATGGATATGACGGGCTGGGTGGACATGTAGCTGTTGGCATTGCTTTCGCTGCCGGTTGGCGCCACGTACTCCAGCACCAGCGCATCGCCGGCCACCATTTCGGTGGCAAACTCAGGGCCATGCTGGGGGTTATTCTCGCTGGTGTAGGCGCCCAGCACGTGCCGCTCGTTAGCGCTATATATAAAGAGGCGCGCACCCTGGGGCAGGTAAAATTGTTTGTAGTATAGGATTTGGGCTATGGCGTTGGGCGCGTTAATCCCCAGGCGCCAGATGCGCTCGCCCGAGGCAAGGGTAGTCCACTCGCCCGAGTTCTCCATGGTGTAGTCCACGGGGATAATTTCGGCCACGCGCGGCGGCTGGTTCATGGCCGCCTCGGTCAAATCCTCGCGCTTCAGCGCGTCCACATCAAAGGGCACGTCCACCTTGCGCTCAAAGCCCACGGCCTGCGCCTTTGCCTTGGCGCGCTTGCTGCTGGACTGCGTAAAGCTGGGAGGCAGACCCCCCTGGCTAATTTGGGCAAAAGAGGGAGCCGCCCACAGCAGGGCCAACGATACTACCAGCACTTTTGCCAGGGAATATTTCTTCAGCATTTTGGGTAACTTTAAAAACATAAGCTATTCACAAAAATCAAACATTTACAGAATTATAAGGCAAGCACAACACCGCACGCACGGCAGGCCACCGCCAAAATTTTAACTCGCGAAGTTACGTTAAGTATACGGGAAAATCAACATTTGGTAACAGTTTTTTACATCTGAAAAGAAAATAAATTGCGTTTTGTTATCATTAGCGTTAAAAACACAACAAATTCCCACATTCAACCGGAAAACAGCTGCAATTTATAAAAAAATAACCCCACCGAAAGTTACGTATTGTAATTAATACCCCCCGTAAGCAAATTTAACCATAGCCAAAAGCCTACAATAGCTAACATATTGATAGATCAGCATGGCAGCGCAAGCCAGCGTAAAATGCAAAAATGCAGGCCGCGCAATGTTTTTACGTAAAGTTTACCACAGTAGGTATTAATTTATCACTAACCGTTTTCGCCTAATATACAGCCGGAATACCACAGAAATATGTTTCTCAGCTCTAAATTTAATGCTAGTGAAAGGAAAACACTACGAATACGTCACATTTTTAACTTTCTTACCGTCTATTTGAAATTTTCTTTGCGTTTAACTCAAAAAAAACGCTTTGCTGCATTGAGGTTATCGCAATAAGGTGTACATTTGCAGCCGGACCATTACGCTTTAACTTTTTCACACCGACAACAAACTGATTTAAAGCATATTAAATCAGATTACTGAAGCCTGTTATATTTTTTAACACGAAAAAGAAAGTAAGAAAATGGATACCCGACAAGTACAAACCAAAATAAACCAAAAAGCATGAGAGCAATGAAAAGAAAGCTGCTGCTGCTTACCCTGCTGCTATCGGGCGCTGCGCTGGTGCAGGCTGCAAGGGTTACCGGTATAGCTACCGGCGAGGATGGGCTACCTGCCCCGGGCGTTAACGTGGTAGTAAAAGGTACAAGCGTGGGCGCGGTTACCGGCGCCGATGGGCGCTACTCCATCAACGCCCCCGACGGCGCTACAACGCTCGTATTTTCATCGTTGGAGCACGCCACCCAGGAGGTGGCCATTTCGGGTAGCGAGGTAAATGCATCGATGACGGCAAGCGCAAAAAGCCTGGATGAGGTAGTGGTAACGGCCATGGGTATGAAGCGCGATCGCAAGGCTTTAGGCTATGCAGTCCAGGATATTAAGTCGGAGGACTTGACTCGTGGTGGCAACTCGAACGTTATAGGGGCCTTGCAAGGTAAGGTTGCAGGCGTTGAGATTAATCCGTCAAGTGGGTCTCCTGGCGCCTCGGCACAGCTGGTTATCCGCGGCGCACGCTCGTTTACCGGAAATAACACCCCTCTGTACGTAATTGATGGTATGCCTATAGCATCAACATTTGATTACAACACCGATGTTACCAACAACGGCAGTGTTGGTGGCGCTGACCTTTCGAATCGCGCCATAGACCTTGACCCTAACGATATTGAAAGTATCAATATTTTGAAAGGACAAGCCGCTGCAGCGCTGTATGGTATTCGCGCCTCAAACGGAGTTGTAGTAATTACTACCAAGAGTGGCCGCAACACGGGAGGAAAGGTAACCGTATCGTTTTCCAACAGCAGCAGTTTGGAGCAAATATCGCGCAAGCCCGATATACAGCAGACTTACGCACAAGGTGTTTACGGTTCGTACGTTCCTAACACATCAATGAGCTGGGGGCCAAAAATTTCAGATCTTCCAAATGACCCCACCTATGGAGGTAACAACAACGGACACCCCGACATGTACAAGGTTACCCAGCTGGAGCAGGCAGGTTTGGATCCTTGGGTTACTCCTAAAGCATACGATAACGTGAGCGATTTTTACCAAACCGGCTACACCGTTTCAAATTCGGTTAACGTGGGCTATGGCGATGGGAAATCAAGCATCGCCTTAGGCTTGGGTAGCAACAACCAACAGGGTATCATTTCCTCAACCGATATGAGTCGCTACAACGGCAAGCTGGCGGGAGAACGAATCCTCAACGACATGTGGAAAGTCGGATTCTCCGGCAACTATTCGCAGACCGCTATTAACAAGGCCTCGGGAGCCAACGACGGCTTGGTGGCAACGGTTATGGCCGCTCCCCCTAGCTACAACATGAAGGGAATACCCAGCCACTACCCCGGCGACCCCTATGCGCAAATTAACTACCGCAACCTTACGTTCAACAACCCATACTGGGCCATGGACAACAATAAGTTTTACGAAGAAACTAACCGCTTCTTCGGGAATGGGTATATAGAATTTGCCCCAAAAATTAGCTGGAGCGAAGATAAGTATCTCAACTTCCGCTACCAGCTGGGCGTTGACTCCTACAGCAGCAACTACGAGGACTGCTTTGGCTACGGATCTAAGGGAGGATCCGGAAATACCCACCTTTACGGTCTTACCAGTACTACCTACAATTCGCTGCTTACCGCAAACTACAGCATGGATATTATTGAGGATTTACACCTCGCAGTTTTGGCAGGTAACGAAATCAACTACGAAAAGGTGGTGGGTTACGATGAAACCGGTACCAACTTCAACTTCGGAGGATGGAACCACATTTCCAATACCGAAATTCAAACTACCGATGCCACCCATGGCAAGGCTCTCAGCGTAGGTACTTTTGCCAATGTTGAGTTGAGCTACAACGAAATGCTTTTCCTTAACGCCACCGGACGCTACGATAAAGTATCAAGTATGCCGCGTGACAACCGCGGGTTCTTCTATCCATCTGTGTCGCTTGGCTTCGTGTTTACCGCGCTGGAGGCAATACAGGATAAGACTCCCATATCGTTTGGCAAGTTACGCGTATCATACGCCGAGGTAGGACAAGCCGGTACATACCTTAACAACTTTTACTATAAGCCCAGCTACGGCGGCGGATGGTGGGATGCCGACCCCATTATCTACCCGGTAAGTGGCGTGAGCGCATATATTCCATACTTCCGTGTGTACGACACCAACCTGAAGCCTCAAAATACTATCTCGTATGAAGTAGGCGCCGATTTACGATTCTTCAATAACCTTATTGGAATTGACTACACATTCTCTCGCCAGAATGTAAAGGACCAAATTTTCCCCATTCCACTCGCAGGCTCAAGCGGAGCACAGGAACTGTACACCAACGGAGGTAAAATGCACACCAACGCTCACGAGGTTATTTTAACCATCAATGCCCTACGCAAAAAAGATTGGGATTGGACTATTCTAGCTAACTTCAGCAAAATTGACAACTACGTTGACGAGTTGGCTCAAGGCGTAGAAAGCATCACACTAGGTGGATTTGTTACACCCCAGGTTCGTGCCAATATTGGCGATAAATTTCCCGTAATATATGGTGGCCAATATGCAAAAGATGATCAAGGTAGGGTTTTGGTGGACGAAGATCCCAACAGCTACTACTATGGTATGCCCATTTGGGGCGAAGATGGCGTAATTGGCTCCGTCTCGCCGGACTTTATCGTGGGTTTGAGCAGCACACTACGCTGGAAGTCCCTCACGTTAGCCGCAACCTTTGACTGGAAGCAGGGAGGTTACATGTACTCCGGTACCAATGGGTTGTACTACACCTATGGCCTGGCTAAGGAAACCCAAGACCGTGAAACTCCCTTTGTTTACCCTGGCTACAAATCCGATGGGACACCCAACAACATTGTGCGCGGCGGGCTATCTGACCCCGACGCATACCAGGATTTGTACAGCGATGTACTCGGCAATATTGACGAAGCATATGTATTCGAATCTTCATACATTAAGCTACGCGAAGTATCGCTTACCTACAAGTTTCCCCGATACAGAACGCTGGATGTAAGCTTAACTGCTTTTGCCCGCAATATTTTGCTGTGGACCACGTTGCCCAACCTCGACCCCGAAAGTTCGCAGGGTAACAACAACATGACCGGCGCATTTGAGCGCTTCTCAGTACCACAAACCACCAGCATTGGCTTGGGTTTAAACTTAACATTTTAAGCAAATCGTAAAAAACAACAGAGTATGAAGAAGAAATTTATATACCTACTTACGATGGTGTCGCTGCTCTTTACAGCCTCGTGCGAGGACATGATGGACGACATCAACGAAAATGTTGACAACCCCAGCGATGTAGCGTCAAAATACATTATACCCGATGCGCTAACCTCAAGCGCATTTAGCATTACGGCAACCGATTACGCTTTCTATGCATCGGTTTACATTGAGCATAACGTAGGTATTTACGGGCAAATGTACAACGCCGAAACGCGCACATCGGAGCCCATAAGCAGCACCACCTACAACAACACGTGGAACTCCAACTACTCTACGCTGTATAGTCTCAAAATGGTTATAGACAAGTGTTCGGAAGGCGGCGACGAGGAGGGCAATTACACCACGCTGGGCATTGCCCAAGTTATGACAGCGTACAACCTGGCCATACTCACCGATGTAATGGGCGACGTACCTTGGTCAGAAGCACTGCAGCCCGGTGTAATACTACAGCCAACGCTGGATAAGCAAGAAGCAATTTACGAACAAATTTTTCAATACCTGAAAGATGGTATCGAAAATTTGGGCAAAGAAACTACCCATGCCTCACTTGGCAAACAAGACTTTATTTACGGCGGCGACGCAGAGCTTTGGACAAAATTTGCCTACGGCTTACAAGCCCGCTACCTCATGCGCTTGTCAAAAATCAGCCCTAAGTATAACGATGTAATTACGGCTGCCGACAACTCCTTTGAAGAAGTAGAGGAGCAAGCCATCTACACGTACGATGGAGCGGCGGCAACAAGTCCTTTTTACGCGTTTTTGCAAGACCGTGACTACTTTGGCTGCAGCCAGAGTTTAAAGAACAAGTTGGATGACCGTAACGACCCACGCGGTAGCGTATTTTTCAAAAAATATCCGGGTGCCGCTTCGCTTGTGTTCGCACCTAACGGCAAGCCTGAACAAATTCAGAAAAAATACGGAATTTCAGGGTTAACTTCTCCTACAGCACCTACCTACCTGCTGAGCTACCACGAGTTGGAATTTCTCAAAGCCGAAGCCTACGCGCGACTTGGCAACAATCCTAAAGCCGAGGCTTCGCTCATCAAGGCCATTACAGCCGCTTTTGTCAAAGTAGGGCTAACCGAAGGAGATGCCGAGGAGTACTACAATGCCAGCGTAAAAGGTAGATTCAACGCCAACCCCACATCAGAAATCATGATGCAAAAGTACCTGGCATTTTTTGAAGAGGAAAGCCTTGAAGCATATAACGACTACCGCCGCCTTAAAGCTATGGGTAATAATTTTATCACATTAGAAAACCCAAAAAACACCGAATCAAGTCCCAAATTTCCCTATCGATTTGTGTACGGCAACAGCGATGTAAGTGCTAACCCCAACGTATTTGCGGCCACAGGCGACGGCCAGTACGTATACTCAGAAAATGTATGGTGGGCAGGTGGCGCCAGATAAGCTTAAGCAAATTGAAACAACTTAAAGAGATAAATTATGAAGCATAAATATTTATACCTAATCAGCGCTGTTTTACTCCTATTCACGGCTTGCGCATTGGATGACGACAACTTAGTTGTCAACCATGTGGGCACGGCTTATGGCTATCCCAGCGAGGCATCAGTTGTAAACATTAGCGACAAAGTAGTGTTCGATGCTACTGTTGAAGGAGCCACCTCTGCAAAAGTTTCATTGGTGGACGATGAGGGGACGCTAATTAAAGTTCTGGAAGAAGCCGCGCCTGTAACCGATAACATGCTCTCCCTAGAGTTCGATCCTATCGACCTTGGCTTAGAGGAGGCTGATAATGTAGCCTACATTAAGGTGGAGGCCAATGGCTACGAATTTACCTTTGTGATAAGCATGACTTCATCATGGGCTGCACCGATAAAAAATAAAAAATTTACGGCACTCGAAGGTAAAACCATTAACGATACCATTACCTTCACGCTTCGCGTCAACGACTGGATGGATGCCGCTGCTGTTAACTGGACCAAGTATTACACCGTAAATAGCGGTTCGGTACAAACAGCCATCACGCTAACAAACGACGCTAAAAAGCCTGACACTAAAAAAATGTACATTTTCAACTCTGCAGCACTACAAGCAGCAGGTGTAAATGTTAATGACACCGTAAATGTTGTAGTCATTGCAAATTATAGCGGAAAAACAGATACTGTAAGAAGCAGCTTTGTCATTGCAACGGATAAATGCACCTCGGTTTCGGCCTATGCATTTACGGCTGACAACCTGGTAAGTACTACGAATAAAGCAAGTTTTAACGCGGTTGACTCGACACAAAAGTTCTATGGACTGCTCTCAAAAGAAGAATTTGAAGGTGTAGAAGACGCTATGGATGCACAGGAGAGTGAACCCGTGTTGGTACTTAGCGGAAGCCCGTTTAAAATTCAAAATTTGAGCGACACATGCAAAGTTGAGTACGTTGCCTCAACAAAGAATGACTTTAAGGCAAATAGCCGCGTTACAGCCGAAAGTGCATTCGGCGGAACACCTACACTGGTTGATGTAACTTCAACCGGAGCAACGGCAACTCAATACTACATGGTCAAAATTACGGTAGGTGTAAATAGAGTTAACCCAACCTACTACTTTGGGCACCTAATAGTAGATTGGAGCTACCCGAACGGTACATTCAGCAATGCGGCATACACTCTAAACTATGCGACAAAGCGCAATTACACTAAAGAATAATCAAAGTTAAGTTCGATAAGAACGGCGAATCAAAAGGGTTCGCCGTTTTTATTTACCCCTTCACACACTCTTTTTCTCCAAAAAATCTTGTAGCTTTGCACGTACTAAAAATACAGCAATGAAAAAAGCGCTTTTACTACTCGTCCTCCTGACCTCCTCCACCCTGCTTGCCGCAGGCGCACAGCGCGACAGCGTAAAAACAGGCTGGAACTTTGGCGTGCTGCCCGCCATCTCGTTCGATAGCAACCTTGGCTTCCAGTACGGCGGCCTCATCAACCTCTTCTACTACGGCGACGGTAGCAGCTACCCGGGCTACATGCACTCCATCTACGCCGAGGTATCGCAGTACACCAAGGGCAGCACCATTTTCCGCACCTACTACGATTCAAAATACCTGATCCCGGGCTTCCGCACCACGGTAGATGTGGCCTACGTTACCGATAAAATGATGAAGCTGCACGGCTTTAACGGCTACAAGGCTGCCTACCACCCCGAGTACATCGACAAAGACGACCAGGGCTACATCAGCGAGGGCTTTTACAGCTACGACCGCAAGCTCTTTCGCGCCGTGAGCGTGCTGCAGGGCAACATTACCGACAGGCTGCGCTGGGCTGCCGGCATCGATTACTTCTCCTACAAAATAGGGGTGGTGGACAAAGGCGGGCTAGACCTGCCGGACGACTCCACCGCCTACGAATACTACGTGGGCTACGGCGGGCTCGACAGCCGCGAGGTAAGCGGCGGCAACCACATTTACCTCAAAGGCGGGTTGGTGTATGACACGCGCGACTTTGAGCCCAACCCCATGCACGGCATGTGCACCGAGCTGCTGCTGCTGGCCTCGCCCGACATGGAGGGACGCGACAACTCGCACATCAAGCTCACGCTCACGCACCGGCAATACTTTACGCTCATCCCGCAAAATCTTTCGTTTGCCTACCGCCTGGGCTACCAGGGCACGCTGTGGGGCAACACCCCCTGGTACCTGCAGCAAAACCTCAACGTGCTCATGCTGCGCAAAACGCTCTCCGAAGGGTTGGGCAGCAGCAGCACCATGCGCGGCGTGGTGCGCAACCGCGTGGTGGGCGATGGCTACGTGTTTGCCAACGCCGAGCTGCGCTGGAAATTTTTCCACTTTAGGCTCATCAAGCAAAACTGGTACCTTGCCACCAACCCCTTCGTCGATGCAGGCATGGTGGTGCAACCCTACCGCGAGAGCGAGCTGGAGCAAATGCAGGAAAACATAAACCTTTACTCCGCCAGAAAGCCCGAGCTGGTAACCGATGACAGGGAGGTGCCGCACGTGTGCGCGGGGATAGGCCTGCAGCTGGTCATGAACCAAAACTTTATCATATCGGCCGACTTTGGTAAGGCGCTCGACAAGCGCGATGGAAATACAGGCCTGTACATTGGGCTGAACTACATTTTTTAAAATTACTTACTCAAAATATCATCCCGTGTCAAGCAAAGGATCTCTCGGTTGTCATTATTATTATTCGCATTATGAAAAAAATCTTTTTGCTCACACTACTTGCAAGTTTTACGCTACAAGTTTCCGCACAAGAAAAACTCCCGGCCTTCCCCGGCGCCGAGGGCTGGGGAATGTACGCCAAAGGCGGTCGTGGAGGCAAAACCATTGCCGTAACCAACCTCAACGACGATGGCCCCGGCAGCTTTCGCGCCGCGGTAATGGATACGGCTCCCCGTACGGTAATATTCAATATTTCGGGAACCATTACGCTCAAATCGCCCCTCATTATTACCTCGCCCTGCCTTACCATTGCAGGGCAAACGGCTCCCGGCGATGGCATTTGCCTGCGCGGCTATCCGCTTGATGTGGCCAATACGCACGACATCATTGTGCGCTGCATACGCATTCGGCCCGGTACGGAGTCGGGGCTCAAGGGCTCTGAAATTGACGGCGTAGAGGTACGCAGCAGCGAGAATGTTATTTTCGACCACTGCTCCGTGAGCTGGTCGTGCGACGAGGGTATAAACAACTGGCACCAAAGCAAATTCATTACCTTTCAGTGGTGCATGATGAGCGAGCCGCTCAACAAGTCGGTGCACGAAAAGGGAGCGCATGGCTATGGCGCCTCCATCGGCGGATACAAGGCTTCGTTTCACCACAACCTCATAGCGCACGCCACGGCGCGCATGCCAAGCATCGCAGGCAACAACCAAAATTCCACGGTAATGCTCGATGTGCGCAGCTGCGTTTTTTACAACTGGGGACACCGCAGCTGCGACGGCAAGCCGCTATCCATAAACTTAGTCAACAATTACTACAAGCCGGGACCCGCTACTCAGCCTAACGTAAAACGCCGTATTGCCAAAATCGAAAGCGCCGACAGGATGGGCTACGGCTGCCTGTGGCATATTGACGGCAACTACGTTGAGGGGTTCCCCGAAATTACCAAGGATAACTGGAGCGGAGGAGTGGATTTCGACGAGGGTACAAGCGTGGCGCGCAACCGTCAAGCTAAGTTTTTTGACGTGGCGCCCGTAACAACGCAATCCGCGCAGAAAGCCTATCCACTTGTACTGCGCAATGCAGGGTGTATTGCACCCTATCGTGATACCCAGGACAGCCGCATTGTAAAAGAAGTTGAGGAAGGAAAATTTACCTACGGCACCAACGGTATTATTGACAAGCCAGAAGACGTTGGTGGTTGGCCTGAGCTGAAAAGCGCCCCTGCCCCACTCGACTCAGACAATGACGGTATCCCCGACGAATGGGAAAATAAAAACGGGCTCAACCCCAAAGATCGCAGCGACGCAAACAAACCACATGCAAGCGGCTACACTAATCTGGAGGGATACATCAACGGGTTGGTCCCAATGCCATATTAATTCAACCGAAAAATAAAAAAGCGCGAAGACTTTTCTTCGCGCTTTTCGTTTACTCGAAGAGGCATTACTTTACCTCCTCAAAGTCGCCGGGTTTCCAGCTGCCGTCGAAAGCAGGCGCCTCGGGGCCGTAGATGCGGAAGTAGCTGAACCAGCCCTTATTGAGAATGGTTTGAATCCACACATCTGCCTTGCCCTCGGGGGCCTTGGGGCCAAAGTACAAATCGACCGTGGCGCCTTTCTGGGCCTTCAGCTCGAACATGGAGCGCAGGGCTGCCTTATTTTGCTCGGTGGCAATTTCGCTGCGCGTTTCGTTATCGTAGATGGTTATCGACCAGAATAACCTGCCGGGAACGGGTTGCGGGACGGTCAATTTATACGTTTTGCCTCCATCTAAATATTTTCCGGTATTATCCTTTAATCCTAACCAATACAATGAACCGGCGCCCGGTGCGCGGTTGAACATGGCGGGCGATTCGATTTGCGCCTGATAAAACCACTTTTCGCGGGCATACAGGTCAACGTAGTTTTGAGTGTTGAATTTTCCATCGCCGGCATAGCGCAGCACAGCCCACTCCCACTGGCGGTCTTTCCACACAATACGGTCGGCGCTGCGGTCGGCAAAGGATTGTACGCGCATGATAGCGTTAGCGCTTACGGCCGCTTTCTCCAAAATGGCCTTCATGCGGGCATCGGGGGTAAACGGCTTTCCTTTTTCGATTCCCAGCTGGGCCAGCTCGCCGTACCACGTGCGGTATTCGGGGTTAGCCGGCTCTTCGTTGATAAATTTGGCCAGGCGCTCCCAGTAGCCGATATTGTTTTCCCAGCGCACAGGGGTAAAATCGCCCACCTGGTCGTTCAACTTTATCCAGCCAAGCTCGGGTGCAGGTTTTCCCAAAGGATATACTTTGACCGACCTCATCAATTTTTCGCCCGTTTCGGGATTGTTATCCAACGGAATGGCGCGCAGCAACACCAAAACCTCGTTGGTGGTGGATTTTCCTACGTAGTATCCCGCCGGCACCTTTCCTGTGTAGTTTGGCGGCAGGATAATGTGCTTACCGCCCTTCCCTTTATCCGGGCCCGGCATACCGATATCCATTATCCACAGCTGGTTCATATCGTTTACCGCCGACATAATGGGGCCGGCAGGAACTTCAATTACGATGGGGCCATGGCGCAGGTCGAGCGGAAGTCCGGCATAGCGGGTATCCGAGTTTGGCGTAAAAACAACTTGCGCCGGTGCGCCGTCCATAATGGCAAACGTTTTGTTGGGCACACAGCCGGCGGTAATGTTTCCATCCCAGGTGGCCAAAATGGATACCGTGGGGTAGAAAAAGCGGTAGGTCTGAATGGCGCGGTTCAAGTCAGCGTCATCGTAGGCTTTCCGAATAGTAGCTTCGGTGGGGTATCCGCCGACAAATTCATAGGAGGCAGCTTCACTGGTAGCCCCCTTCTTGTGATTACCACACGAGGTGGTCATTAGGGCAGCCGCCAGCAGTAGTGCGGCTGATCCAAAAACTAGCTTCGTTTTCATTTTCTAAAAACTTTAGAGTGTTTACCTTAAAATCTCATCCGTAATAACGGTACAAAAATAGGCACGATTCCACTACTATATACCTGTTTTTTATTTATTTAAAGCCAATTTCTCACAACTTAACCCACCGCGAATTTTGTTGCACCTTTTTGCATGCCCTTAACGTTTGGTTACAAAAATAGGGAATGAAATACTATGGATTTAAAATCCATAGTATTTGAGTTAGTCTCAGGTGCAGCACGCTGATCTATTTTTCGAAACAAAAAATCCGCAGTAAATCAGTTGTTTACTGCGGATTCGCTATTGTTGTTAATCGATTCTAATCGAAATTACTTCACTTCCTCAAAATCCACATCCGTCACCTCCTTATCACCGGCACCCTGGCTGCCGCCGCCCTGCTGCTGGCCGGCATCAGCACCGGGCTGCGCACCTTGCTGATCATTCATGGCCTTGTAAAGTTCCTCCGAAGCAGCCTGCCAGGCGGTGTTGAGCTCGGCGGTGGCAGCGTCAATAGCAGCTACATCCTGCGACTTGTGCGCCTCCTTCAGCTTGCCAAGAGCAGCCTCAATGGCTGATTTTTTGTCGGCCGGAATCTTCTCGCCGTACTCCTTCAGCTGCTTTTCGGTGCTGAAAATCATGCCGTCGGCAGCGTTGATTTTGTCGATTTTCTCGCGCTCCTTCTTGTCGGCTTCCTCGTTGGCCTTGGCCTCATCGCGCATGCGCTTGATTTCGTCATCGCTCAAGCCGCTCGACGCTTCAATGCGGATTTTTTGCTCCTTGCCGGTGCCTTTATCCTTGGCCGAGACGTGCAGAATGCCGTTGGCGTCGATGTCGAAGGTAACCTCAATTTGGGGTACGCCGCGCGGTGCGGGAGGTATGCCATCAAGGTTAAAGCGGCCAATGGTCTTATTTTGCGTAGCCATGGGGCGCTCGCCCTGCAGCACGTGCAGCTCCACCGAGGGCTGGTTATCGGCGGCGGTGCTGAACGTTTCGCTCTTCTTGGTAGGAATGGTGGTGTTCGACTCTATGAGCTTCGTCATTACGCCACCCAGGGTTTCGATACCGAGTGAAAGCGGAGTAACATCGAGCAGCAGCACATCCTTTACCTCGCCGGTAAGCACGCCGCCCTGAATGGCTGCGCCAACGGCTACCACCTCGTCGGGGTTAACGCCCTTGTGGGGAGCCTTACCGAAGAACTTTTGCACGGCCTCCACCACGGCGGGCACGCGGGTTGAGCCGCCCACCAGGATGACCTCGTCAATGTCGCTGTTGCTCATGCCGGCATCCTGCATGGCCTTGCGGCAGGGCTCAATAGAGCGCTCCACGAGCGGCATAATCATTTGCTCGAACTTGGCGCGGCTCAAGGTCTTTACCAGGTGCTTCGGGATGCCGTCAACGGGCATGATGTAGGGCAGGTTGATTTCGGTTTGCGCGCTGCTCGAAAGCTCTATTTTTGCCTTCTCGGCAGCCTCCTTCAAGCGCTGCAGCGCCATGGGGTCTTTGCGCAAATCAAGGCCTGCGTTTTCATTCTTAAACTCTTCGGCCAGCCAGTTGATAACCACCTCGTCGAAGTCATCGCCGCCCAGGTGCGTGTCACCGTTGGTCGATTTTACCTCGAATACGCCATCGCCCACCTCCAGTATCGAAATATCGAAGGTACCGCCGCCCAGGTCGTACACGGCGATTTTTTGATCCTTGTGCTTTTTGTCCAAGCCGTAGGCCAGGGCCGCCGCCGTGGGCTCGTTGATAATACGCAACACCTTAAGGCCTGCAATTTCACCGGCCTCCTTGGTTGCCTGGCGCTGGCTGTCGCTAAAGTAAGCGGGCACGGTAATAACGGCCTCGGTTACGGGTTGCCCGAGGTAGTCCTCCGCCGTCTTCTTCATTTTTTGCAGCGTGATGGCCGAGATTTCCTGCGGCGTGTAAAGGCGGTCATCGATTTTTACGCGAGGCGTATTGCCGTCGCCCTGCACCACGGTGTATGGCACGCGGTTCACTTCCTTTTGCACCTTGTCCCAAGTTTCGCCCATAAAACGCTTAATCGAGTAAACGGTCTTATGGGGGTTGGTAATAGCCTGACGCTTGGCGGGGTCGCCCACCTTGCGCTCGCCGCCCTCGGCAAAGGCTACAATGGAAGGCGTAGTACGGCGGCCCTCGTTGTTGGCAATTACCACGGGCTCGTTACCCTCCATTACCGCCACGCAGGAGTTGGTGGTTCCTAAGTCAATTCCAATTACTTTTCCCATTTTTATAATTTTATTTAGTTAATATTCAAATATTTACGATTAAAATGCAGCTTCCGCAAAAAAAAGAAGCACACCTGCACTTATTTCAAGTATTATGCCACACAAGAAAAACTGACAGGATGGCAGCGTTTTTTTATAGAGAAGGCAGCAAAATTATGCGTACCTTTGCATAAAGGAAGAAATATCATGGATACTGTATTGGTTCAAATAGAGAATAGCGAGGCGTACCGGCTGTTGAAAAACTTAGAAAAGCTACACCTCATAAAGCTTCTTCACAAGAAAAGGCCGTTAAAGCAGGTGCTGCTTTCCCAAAAATATGCAGGCAAATTATCTGCCAGCGATGCAGAAAAGCTTCAGGAATACGTATCTCAAAGCCGGAGCGAATGGGACAGATAGCTTACCTATTGGATACCAACGCCATTATTGACTACCTTGGCAACAAAATTCCCGACAGCGCCATCGGATTTATGAACTCCGTTGTTGACTCCTCTCCCAACATTTCTGTAATTAGTAAAATAGAGTTGCTAGGATTCAACACTACTGCAGAAAATCAACATTTACTGGCCAGCTTCGTCCACGACATATCAGTACTTGAGTTGACCTCCAGCATCGCAGATAGGTGCATTGAGGTTCGGAGGCAACATAGAATCAAGCTGCCAGATGCCATTATTGCCGCTACGGCGCTTGTGTACCGCCTCAAATTAGTTACCCGCAACGTAAGCGACTTTAAAAATATTGAAGGGTTGCACGTACTCAACCCCCACTCTCCTATTTTTTAGCAAAACATGAATATTATTATAGCCGGGGCGGGCGAGGTGGGCACGCATCTTGCCAAGCTGCTGTCGGAGGATAACCACAACATTACCGTAGTTGACCCCAGCGAGGACAGGCTACGCGCCATAGAATCGGTTACCGATGTGGTAACCGTACCGGGCAGCACCACCTCCGTTGAGGTGCTGGAGAAGGCCGATGCCGGGAAGGCAGAGCTGCTCATCGCCGTTACGCCCAGCGAAGATACCAACATTGTAACCTGCATGCTGGGCAAGAAAATGGGCGCCCGGCAAACCATTGCCCGCATTGACCACAACGAGTACCTCGACCTGGAAAACCGCAGCATGTTTGCCAAGGCCGGCATTGACAACATGTTTTACCCCGAAAAAATTGCCGCCACCGAAATCGTTCACCTGCTCAGCCAAACCAGCACCTCGGAGTACATTGATTTTGCTGACGGCAAGCTGGTAATGATGGTATTTAAGCTGGAGGAGGATGCGCCCATTACCGGCAAAACCATCATTGAGGCCACCAAGGATCTGCGCAAGCTGGAGTACCGCATTATCGCCATTAACCGCAACGAAAAAACGTTTATCCCCCGCCGCTACGACAAGCTCGAGACCGGCGACCAGCTGCACGTAATGACCACGCGCAACGGCATACAGGAAATGCTGGAGTACTCGGGCAAGGAAAATATTGAGGTGCGCAACCTGATGATTTTGGGCGGCAGCCGCATTGGCACCAAGGTGGCTACCCTACTCGACCGCCGCATGAACATCAAAATTATTGAGCAGCAAAAAGAACGCTGCCTCAAGCTGGCCGAGCAGTTCAAAAACGCCATGGTCATTAACGGCGACGGGCGAAATTCGGACTTGCTCATTGAGGAGGGACTGCAAAAAACCGACGCCTTTGTGGCGGTTACCGGCAGCTCCGAAACCAATATCTTATCGTGCCTGCTGGCCAAGCAAATGGGCGTGCAGCGCACCATTGCCGAGGTCGAAAACCTGGACTACATTCAGCTGGCCGAGAGCATAGGCATTGATACCATCATCAACAAAAAGCTGATTACCGCGGGGCACATTTTCAAGTTTACGCAGGGCACCGACGTGCAAACGGTAAAGTACCTCACCGGCTCCGACGCCGAAATGCTGGAGCTGGTGGCCAAGCCCGACTGCAAGGCAAGCAAAGTCCCCATCAAGGATTTGGGCTTTCCAAAGGAGGCCATCATTGGCGGCATAGTGCGCGGCGGCAAGGGAATTATTGCCACCGGCAACACCGAAATCAAGCCCCACGACCACGTAATCGTATTTGCCATTGGCGTGGATGCCTTGGAAATAGCGGAGTATTTTAGGTAAAGGTAGGGGGTAAAAGCGAGACGGCTGAAGCGGTATTCTTCAGCCGTTTTTGTTTTCGCTGGTATCATTTTTATCGGTAACTTTGCTTCCCTGTAAACTCGTAATTTGTATTTCGTAATTCGTAATTAAGTATGTCGCAATCAATGACCGGCTACGGCCGGGCGGAGGCCCTGTGTGGCGGAAAAAAAGTAACGGTGGAGCTGCGCTCGGTAAACGGCAAGCAGCTCGATTTGAATATTAAGCTGCCCTCGCTGTACCGCGAGCTGGAGCCGGAGGTTCGCCGCTCGCTGCAGGCGCTGCAGCGCGGCAAGGTGGATGTTTTTATTTACACCGAAAGCCAAAGCGTGGCGCCCGCCTCGGCCATCAACCTGGCCATGTTTAAGGCGTACTACGCGCAGCTGAAGGAGGTGACGGTGGAGCTGGGCGAGGCCATCCCCGTGGGCGAAATTCTGCGCCTGCCCGAGGTGGTAAGCATTGCAAAGAACGAAATTTCGGAGGAGGAGCAGGCCTGCGTGCTGGGCTGCGTTGAAAAGGCCATGCGGGCCTTTACCGCTTTCCGGGAGCAGGAGGGCGCAACCATTATGGCCGATATTACGAGCCGCGTAGGCCTAATCGGCGAGCTGCTTACCCAGGTGGAGCCCTTTGAGCAGGGGCGCATGGAGGTGGCCAAATCGCGCCTGCAGCAGGCGCTGGAGGATGCCGTTGGCGCCGCACAGGTGGACAGAAACCGCTTTGAGCAGGAGTTGATTTACTACTTAGAGAAGCTGGATGTAACCGAGGAGAAGACCCGTCTGCGCAGCCACTGCACCTACTTTAACGAAACCGCCAAGGAGGATGGCGCGGGGCGCAAGCTCGGCTTCATTGCGCAGGAAATGGGGCGCGAAATCAACACCCTCGGCAGCAAAGCCAACGACAGCAACATGCAGCGCATTGTGGTAAGCATGAAGGATGAGCTGGAGAAAATAAAGGAGCAACTTTTAAACGTACTATAAAACTTAATCGAAGCGTCATTGCGAGCGAAGCGCGGCAATCTCATCCTTTGCGCCATCGGCGCAATTAAAAGATTGCTTCGTCGTACCTCCTCGCAATGACGCTATCAGATACCTAACTGCGAAATATTATGTCAGGTAAAGTCATCATTTTCTCCGCCCCCTCCGGGTCGGGAAAAACCACCATAGTAAAGCACCTGCTGCAAACCATGCCGGAGCTGGAGTTCTCCATTTCGGCTACCAGCCGCGCGCCGCGGGGCAGCGAGGTCAACGGCAGGGACTACTACTTTATGTCGGCCGATGAGTTTCGCACGCGCATCAAGGCCGATGACTTTGTAGAGTGGGAGGAGGTGTACGCCGGAAAATACTACGGCACGCTGAAGAGCGAACCTGAGCGCATTTGGGCGGCGGGCAAGCACGTGGTTTTTGATGTGGATGTGCACGGTGGCATCAGCCTCAAAAAAATATTCGGCGACAAGGCCCTGCTGATTTTTATCATGCCGCCCTCGGTGGAGGCGCTGCGCAACCGCCTCATCGCCCGCAACACCGATGCGCCCGAGGTTATCGATGAGCGGGTGGCCAAGGCGGAGCTGGAGCTCTCGTTTGCCAAGCACTTCGATGAGCGCGTAGTGAACGACAGTTTGGAGGCGGCGATTGCCGAAACGGAAAGGCTGATACGGGAGTTTGTGAAGGAGTGAAGTTTTGTACACTCTTTGTCATTGCGGACGTGATCCGCAATCTCCCCACAAAAGCACAACAAATATCATGGGATTGCGGGTCAAGCCCGCAATGACAATGCTAATAGGAGTAATGAGCTAACCCTAACAGGCTCTCATAACCCTGTTAGGATCAAGGGTGCTGCTGTTACAAGAATTCCCTCAGCTCGCCCAAACTTTTTATTTCCTTCGTTGGCCTACCCGAAATTTCCCTTCCCTGCGGGTTGTAAAACACCTGATCCCAGCCAAAATCTTTCGCCCCCTTAATATCAATATCCCAGTCGTCACCCACCATGATGCAGCGGCGCTTGTGCGTATGGAGCGGCTGCGCGGCGTACTCAAAAATGCGGGCGTGCGGTTTTTGGCAGCAGGCCATTTCGGAGGTGGTAACGCTGTCGAAAAACTTATCAATTTTGCTGCAGCGCAGCTTTATAAACTGCACCTCGTTAAAGCCGTTGGTAATAATGTGCAGGTGGTAGCCCTTGCCCTTCAGGTAGTCCAGCGTTTCCACGGCCTGCGGCATGAGCACGGTCTTCTTCGGGCTCTCGGAAATGTACTGCAGGTCGAGCTTATCGGCGAGGTCGTAGTTGTCAATATTTTTTGTTTTCAGCGTCTGGTAAAAGCGCTGGTGGCGCAAGTTTTCCTTGGTAATGTTGCCGCGGTGGTACTCGCTCCACATAATGTCGTTGATACGCTTGAACGTTTTTACAAACTCGCCGCCGCTCGGGAATTGCAGGCCGAGCAGGGGGTACTGCGCATGCATATCGAGCAGCGTTTGCTCCGAATTTTTTTCAAAATCCCAGAGCGTGCGGTCGAGGTCAAAAAAAATATGCTGGTATTTTTGAGCAAAAAATCGAAACATTATTTGTAATTTTAGGGTACAAAAGTACGGAAAAAATAGCTACAGGCGGCGAGCTGCCATCCTGTAACTTGTAACTTGTAACTTGTAACATCTTTATGAACAACGCAGAGCTTGGCAAGCGCGGCGAGGAAGCCGCACAAAAGTATTTACAGGCGCACGGATTTTACATTCGCGATGTGAACTGGCGCTGGGGGCACAAGGAGTTGGATATTGTGGCCGAAAAAAATAAAACGCTACACGTGGTGGAGGTCAAAACGCGCAGCGCCAACTTTTTGGTAGATCCGCAGGCCGGCGTCGATAGGCGCAAGCAGCAAAACACGGTGCAGGCCGCCAACGCCTACGTGGGGCGCCACGGCCTGAACTTCGACGTGCAATTCGACATTATTTCGGTGGTGGTACGGGGCGGCGAGTGCGAGGTGGAGTATATCCCCGAGGCGTTTTACCCCACGGCAAGGTAGGCGTGGAGCCGAACGCTTCCTCCAAAAATAGCTAAAGAAGGTATACTTTGCTGAAAAGTGCTGTATATTTGAATACTTACCATAAAAATACAAGGCCATGAAAAAGATACTTTTTGTTGCTGCAGCGGCAGCCCTTGCGCTGCTGTGCAGCTGTAGCTCCACCTCGCTGGTTACCTCGTGGAAGGCCGCCAACGCACCCAAGGTAGGCACCTACCAAAAGGTAATGGTGGTGGGCATGATGGGCGCCAAGGATTTGGAAATGCGCCAAAAAGGCGAGGCCGCCGTTGTACAAACGCTCGCCAAATCGGGAGTAGCGGCGGTTTCGTCCTACGAACTGCTTGGTCCCAAGGAGTTCCGCAAAATGTCGGAGCAGGAGGTGGTGGCCAAGCTGAAAAATGACAGCGTGGATGCCGTAATGTTTGTGGTGCTGCTCGATAGGGCCAAGGAAAAGGACTGGGTGCCGGGCGCCGTTTACTACACGCCCTACGCCGGCGCCTATTACGGCTGCTACTGGTGCCACTACAACATGATGTACGGGCGGGTGTACTCGCCGGGCTACTTTAGCACCACCACCACTTACATTTTGGAAGTAGATCTCTACTCGGTGGCCGATAACAAGCTGCAATACTCGGCCCACATCAAATCGGTTGACCCCAACAGCGTAGCATCTTTATCGCAGAATTTCAGCAATTTAGTCATAAACGACTTGACTAAAAAGGGGTTGATTGAGGCGCCTCAAAAAAAGTAGTCGCTTACAGCTTGAAACACTGCTATAATCCAACGTAGATGTAAATAATAGTGAGATATAAGAAGCTGTTTTTACAAAAATACTTTCAAATTGTAATCACTATTTTAATTTTAGCCGTGGGTTTAAAACTAATTTTGATTTTTAAACTCGCGGCTTTTGTTGTGGGGCTTTCGTTTTAGCAAAAAACGTTTACCTTTGTCCCCGATAAAAAATAGTGTAAACAATTAAACGGAAATTGTTATGAAAGCAACACAAGTTTTGGACAATCTAAAAAGAAGGTTTCCTAACGAACCTGAGTACCATCAGGCCGTAGAGGAGGTACTGAACACCATCGAAGAGGTGTACAACCAGTATCCCGAATTTGAAAAATACAACCTGGTGGAGCGCCTCTGCATCCCCGATCGTATTTTCTCATTCCGCGTTACGTGGATTGACGATAAGGGTAACACCCAGGTAAACATGGGCTACCGTATTCAGCACAACAACGCTATTGGCCCGTACAAGGGTGGCATTCGCTTCCACTCGTCGGTTAACCAATCCATACTGAAATTTTTGGCCTTTGAGCAAACGTTCAAGAACTCGCTCACCACGCTGCCCATGGGCGGCGGCAAGGGCGGCTCGGACTTTAACCCCAAGGGCAAATCCAACAACGAAATCATGCGCTTTTGCCAGGCCTTCCTGCTGGAGCTGTGGAAGCACATCGGCCCCGAAACCGACGTGCCCGCAGGCGACATCGGCGTGGGCGGCCGCGAGGTGGGCTACATGTACGGCATGTACAAAAAGTTGGCCTGCGAAAACACCGGAACATTTACCGGCAAGGGCATTGAGTTCGGCGGCTCGCTCATACGCCCCGAGGCAACCGGCTTCGGCAACATCTACTTCCTGATGAACATGCTCAAGCGCGAAGGCATTACCGACCTCAAGGGCCAGGTGGTGGCCATCTCCGGCTCGGGTAACGTAGCCACCTACACGGCGCAAAAGGTGCTGGAGCTGGGCGGAAAGGTGATAACCCTGTCCGACAGCAACGGCTACATTTACGACCCCGACGGCATTGACGCCGACAAGCTGAAGTACGTATTTGACTTGAAAAACGTACAGCGCGGCCGCATTAAGGAATACGCCGACAAGTACGGCTGCAAGTACGTTGAGGGCGCCCGCCCCTGGGCCGAGAAGTGCACCATTGCATGCCCCAGCGCCACGCAGAATGAGCTCAACGGCGACGATGCAAAAACCTTGGTGGACAACGGCTGCATAGCCGTATCGGAGGGCGCCAACATGCCGTCAACGCCCGAGGCCGTTGAAGTATTTCTGAAGAATAAAATCCTGTACGCTCCGGGTAAGGCAGCCAACGCCGGCGGCGTGTCGGTAAGCGGCCTGGAGATGACGCAGAACTCGAACAAGCTGAGCTGGACGCGTGAAGAGGTTGATACCAAGCTCAAGCGTATTATGCAGGATATCCACGATGCCTGCGTAAAGCACGGCACTGAGCCCGACGGCTACGTGAACTACGTAAAGGGCGCCAACATTGCCGGCTTTATGAAGGTAGCCAAGGCCATGATGGCGCAGGGCGTGATTTAACCCCAGCTGCAGCCCCTAACGGGGCTTAATGCAAATAAAAAACCCACGAATAAGCGTAAAGCTCGTTCGTGGGTTTTTATTGTCCGGCTACCTCCCCGTCCGGCCTACCATGCGGCCACAAGCATGGCGCATTTATGCCTACTGAGCTGAAAAAGGAGAGGCTGTGCAAAAGGGTTTCTTTTTTGCACAGCCTCACAACAGGAGTAACGAAATCTTACTCCTTTACCAAGCCCGTAAAATCCGACCAATCCTCCACCCTGAAGGTGCGAATATCACGAACCGCATTTTTAAACCAATCTATTTTCTTCAGCGCATCAATGGCCCTGAACAGGTTAGCCATATCTTTATTGGTGGTCAGATACACGCTCCCTTGCGTATTATAAAAATCATACTTGCGCAGCTCTTGATTTATTTCAAAGTAAGCATTGTTATATGGATCTCCATAGTACTTCTTAAGGTCGGTTATGACCATATCAAACGCTATTGCAAACATAGTTTGGAGTTAGCTGGCTTAAAGTATTTTTCCTCGCCAAAAAATATACGGTTCAGCTTATCTTTAATGGCAATAACAGTTCCCTTAAAAGGATTTTTTTCCACATCAATTACAACCCCCTCCACCCACTCTTCCAAGCCGGTCAACCTTGGATCGACTTTAGCGCAATCTCCGTTTTTCATGTCTTTGTGAGTTTGAAGTTCAATATAAAAAAGTGAAATATTTACGGCAACCGTTCCTTCAAAGGGCAATAGCCGCCACGCAAAACCGGCGGCCTGCAACTTGCTACTACCCTATCAGTTTCTCGTACGCCGCAGCATCGAGCAGCTCGCTTGCCTCGGCAGGCTTGCTCATTTTTACCTTTATCATCCAGCCCTCGCCGTAGGGATCCTGGTTTACCAGCTCGGGCTTGTCGCTCAGCGCAGGGTTGAGCTCCGCTATCTCGCCGCTCACGGGGATGAATAAGTCCGAAACGGTTTTTACGGCCTCCACGGCGCCAAAGGTTTCGCCCCTGTCAAGCGTTTCGCCCACGGTATCTACATCTACAAAAACAATGTCGCCGAGCTGGCTTTGCGCGTAGTCGGTAATGCCTACGTAGGCAGTGCCGTCGGCCTCGGTGCGCACCCATTCGTGCTCGCTGGTGTACTTTAGGTTAGCTGGTGTGTTCATTTTTTAATGGAGAATTAAAAATGGAGAATTGAGAATGTTTTTACAAAAGTAATAAATTCTTACTCATTCTCCACTATTCATTCTCAATTCTCCATTGGCTACAGCCCCAGCACGTAGCGCAGGCTAAAGCCAAATGCCACGTTGGCGGTGTTGACGGCCGAAACGTAGGGGTTGTTTTTAATCCAGTCGAAGTATATGCGGAAGGTAAGGTCCTTCATCAGCAGGTAGTCGGTGGTAAACTTGAACGACATGTTGCGCCGCCCGTCGGTAATCTGGTGCGTGTCCTCGGAGAGCTTGCGCATGATGGTGGAGTTGTCCATGTAGCTGAAGTCGCCGCGCAGCGTAACGCTGGTGGTGGAGCTCTGCTTGTCGCTTACCATCAGCAGCTGGGGCACCTGCTCAAAGGTGTAGCCGGCGCCAAAGGTGCCCACCCATTCGCCGAGCTCAATTATTTGATTGTTGGACAGGCTGAGGTCAACGCGGCGGTTACGGTCGAGCTTAAAGCGCGTCTGTAAACCGCTGGCCCAGGTAAGGTCGATGCTGCCAAGGGTAATTCGCTCGGTAAGGTTGACGGTGGCTATGCTGTACGCTGCAAAATAATCGCCCTGCGCATCGGTGCCGTTGGGATTTTCGGCGTACTTGCTGTTGGTGGCAAAGGAGCCGATGTTGTACGTGCAGCTGTAGCTGTGCGATAGCGTGGCCGACTTGATGTACGGTTTGAGCGCCGCTATGCGCGACAGGCCGGAGTAGGTTATCGTCCAGTTGGGCAGCGGAATTTTGGATAAAAAATCGGTATAGCTGAGGGTTTTGCTATTTATCCCCTTGCCCAGATATCCCACTGCAAAGGAGGGAATGAGCACATCCTGCGATAGCCCGCTATAGCCCACGGGGAATCCGGTGCTGTCAAGATCAGGCGCGTTGCTGTTGTAGCGACCGGCAGCAGCAGCCTGCTGTTTGGCCACCTCCAGGCGCGCGTCGGCAAAGCGCTGGTAGGCGTCGGACTTGTACAGGTTGCTAGCTTTGGGATTTTCAAAAGCGGTCATAAAGGCCACGGTGCTGATGCTAAAAGCGCCCATTTCGGTAGGCACGCGGTTACCGTGGTTGTTGATGTCGTACCACGAGTTGTTTTGGCTGTAGGTTTGCGAGGCTATGAGGTCTATGCGCAGGTCGCGGATTGGCTCCAGCGTGGTGCGCATGGACAGGTTGGTAGCGCTGTTCATTACAAAGGGGTTGATGAACGTGGTGTCGGAAATAATCCAGCTGTTGCGTTCGGCGCGCGTGAGCATGTACTCGGTGGGTAAGCCGTCGGCAGGAGAGCCGAAAAAGTTGTACCAGAAGTTGCTGCTTTGCGAGCCGGCTATAAAGTCCCAACCGGGCGCATTGAAGTTGTAAGCTTTGTCCAGACCCAAAATGGTGGTTTGCGGCGTGTAACCGGGCAGGCCGGTTTCGCCGCTGCGGGTGTAGGTAACGCTAAAGTTGCGCACCGACATGAGCAGGCGCAGCGACAGCTTGCCGAGGTACGCGGCCGGATTTTCGGTAAGGGGAATTCGGCCTGTAACCACCACCCGCGCGTTGGCCACATTTTCGCTGCTCTTAATGTTGAGGCTGCGGTTGTCCAGCGTTTCGGTCTCCACCTTTACCTCCCTGCCTGCCTCGTTATACACCTGCACCTTTACGCCGGTGGCCTTGAGGTTGTGTTTTACAAGCAGCTTGCTGCCTCCGGTTAGGTTCAAATTCTTCTTCTCGTACTTTACCTCCTTCGTATCGGGCTTCTTGCTTGAGCGGCCGTCGAACTGCTGGTTGATGTCCTTCAAAAAAGCGGACTTTCCGTACAGCGTTACGAGGTTAAACGTTCCGTTAAGCTGAAAACTGTTGGAGTTGCGAATGGTATTTCCGGTGTTGGGCATATCGGGGCCGGGCAGCACCTGCGGCGCGTCCCACGCGTAGGTACCCTTGTAGGCAGCCGTTATATTTGTCCACGACAGGAAGGGCAGTTTGTTGAGCGGCACGGTGTAGCTGAGCCCGAAGTCGTGGCCGTAGTGCGTGTTGCGCCACGAGTTATTGAGGGCTATGGTGTCGCTTATGGTACCGGTTTTCACCTCCTGCCGCGACAGGTTTTGCGCCGTAAGGTTAAACTTTAGCCCTCGCGTAATATCCCACCCCAGCGTGTAGTTGCGCGAGTTGATGCGCTCGCGGAAGGTAATAGGCGTAATTTTTACGCCGGAGTAAAAGCTGCGCGCTATGTACTCGCTATAGGTGTCGCTGTACTCGGTCGAGAAGCCGTACTGGTTGGGGTATAGCGCCAGGTTGAAGTCGCGAATTATTTTCCAGTACTCGCCCTTCATCTTTGCATTTTTAGCAAAAGGTTCGAAGCTGTACGGCTTTAAGGAGTACACGTAGGCAAGGTTGACGCGATGCCCTTCCTTGTAGTCGCGCTCAATGTTTACATCGCGCTCCAGGCCTTCACTGTACGCGTAGCCCAGGGTAAAGTTCGAAATATCTATCGGGCCCAGCGGCTTTTCGCCGCTGCCGGCCACGCGCACGTTGTTAAACGCAATGTTTTTGCGCATGGCGTAGTCAATGGCTACTTTGCTCAAGGAGTCGCGCTCGGACTGGCTGCCGGCGCGGTCAAGCGCATCCTGCAGCCTGATGTCGGGGTCAAACGGGTTGTAGAGCGGAACGATAAAGCTCTCGGCAAAGGCCACGTTGAACGGAATGCTCACGCCCCACCTGGAGGGGAAAAATTTACCCAACTCAAAGTTGGTGGCAATGTCGTACTGGTAGGCATCCTCCTTGGAGCGCGTGGTGGTGCGGCTGTCGAGGCTGCCGAAGCCCGCCTTGGACATGCTGCCGGCCAGCGACACGTTGGCAAAGTCGGCAAAGTTGGCGGCTACGCGCGCGTTGGCGGCCCACCCTCCCTGCTCCAAAAAGTTGGTCATGCGGAGCTCGTTTACCCACACAATTCCATCCTTCGGCTGGCCGTCATCGGCGCTCATCATACCCTTGCTGGTTGGGTTTCTTACGCCAATCATCATTACGTGCACCTCGCCAAGGTTGGGGTTACCCACCACGCGCACGGTATTTTTTCCGTCGGCTTTTTCGTACAGCGATGAGAGCGACACACCCGACCCGCTGCGCATTTTGGCGTTGCGCTCCAGCTTTAGGTCGGTAAAAATATCGAATGGAATGTCGAGCTTATTTTCCTCCGGCCATACGGCATCGCGCTGGTTATCGGTGTACTTACCCCAGGGCGTGAGCTTGAGCGGAATTTCGTACTCGTAGTAGTTGTAGCGGTAGTCGTTACCTATGCGCACAAAGAGCGACAGTTCGTAGTCCTTGAGCCTCGATTCATTTATGGCCTCGGCGTGCACGTCGAGCTGCAGGCGGCGAAATTCGCGCATATCGTACGTGGCATTTTTGTAGGTAGCGCGCGCATCGCCATCGGCAAGGTTAGCTACCGTCAGCATCATGGCTTGCTCGTTGCGCTGCACCTGCTGGTTGGTGGTGTTATCTATCACGCGGCTTACACCCGGAGGCAGCACATAGTTGACCGGCTGCCGGTCGGAGTTTTCCTCAATGCTCACGGCGGCAATATCTATGGAGCCAACGGTAAGCTCGGGCTGGGCCAAACCTTCCTGCGTGCCCAGCAGCGAGTAGTTGTACTTGCGCCAGTCGCCCTGCACCAGGTCAAACTTGGCAAATCGGCATATTACGGTGCTGTCGAATCCGCTTAGGAACATGCGCATGAAGCGTATCGATTTAAAATCTTCGATGCCGTTGAACGCCTTACCGTCGGCCACCGGAATTTTAAACTGGTACCAGTGCGCCTCCTGATATTCGCCGTAGTCGGGGTCATTTATGTTTACGGTGCGCACGTCGGCAATGTAGTTTTGCCCCACGCGCTCGGGGCTCACATCGTCGGGGTTGAGCTCAATAAAGTATTCGTAGTAGCTTTCGAGCTCGTTCAGCGTATTGTCCCGGTTGATGTCCTCGGTGTTGGGCATGGTGGTGGCCGAGTTCGACAAGCCTCCGGTGGCCACCGGCGAGTTGCCCTGCGGATTGTTGTACTTTTTGTAGCGGGTCAAAATATCCAGGCGGTCGGCATCGTAGTCGGCGCCACGGTAGTAATGATACTGATCGTTTGAGGGATCTTCGTCCATTTGGTTGTACACCTCGGGGTTGAGAATACCGCGAAGGTTACTCAAGTAGCTGTAGTTGTGTTCAAAAAAATCACGCTCCTGATCGCTGCTCATGCCATCGTAGCCAACATCCTGCACGTTGCGCGCAGCCTCGTTGTTGTCAAAGGTGGCCACCAGCGATTGCACGCGGGGCACGTATCCCCAGGCCGTTTTTTCTATCAGCGTAGTATCGTAGGGGTAAGGTATCCCGTTTTCAAACGATTTGCGCCCGTCCTTCAGCACATCCTCCGACACATCGCCGAGGTTGAAGTACAGCCTCCCGTTGCGATACTTCGCAGCGTCGCTCTTGCCTCGGGTGTAGATAAAGGGGTCGAGTAGCCAAAACTCGATGTACTCAATGTTGGATGTTTCGAAGTCGGTGGTGGGCAGCGAGCGCATCATGCCGCCGTAGTTGGTGGCCGGCAGCTTTAGCGAACCATCGGGCTTCAGGCCCTTGCCGGCAAATTCGGACTTGCTGCTAAAGTCAACGTAGTTGTACGCGCCACGCTCGTTGGGGTAGTAGGCCACGTTAAGCACCGAAATATTGGCGTCAACCCCGATAACAAGGTCTTTGTTCGGAAAAATTTCCTTCTCGGAAACCTCGCGCACGTAGTGGTTTTTGCGGTAGGTTACGGGGTCATCGCGCATGTAGCCCGGCGTTGATGAGGTGTTGCGCAGGAAGAGCGGGTCTATCATGTACCACGCCAGCTTGGCGCGGTAGTAGCCGTTGCTAAGCGGGTAGACGGAGTTATCGGTATTTTTTCCGCCGGCAAACTGCCTGCCCAGGCCGTGCGTAACCATATCGGGGGTGCTGCCCAGCGACCACGAGGTGTACTGCTTCATGTCGTGGGTCATTTTCGTTGCCTCAAAATCGTCGATGTACGTGGTGCCGGCCTTGCCGATGGCGCGGGAGTGACCGGGCAGCAGCTGCGCGAACTCGCCGTTGACGGAGATGTTCGACTTTTCCTTGGTGCTGATGAGCGGTATGGCATCCACCAGTTTGGTGAGCAGGTTAACCTCGGTGGTGTACGACCCGTTGAGGCCCCAAATGGTGTTAGATATGGGCTCTTCGCCGTAGGCCACCTTTGTCGTTTGCGGCTTTTCGGACAGGTGCAGGATGGTGGCCCCCACGTTGAGGTTTTTCGAAAACTTGTACTTGAGGTTGGTGCCCAGCATCGTTTTTTTGATTTGCGAGTAGGTATCCATACTCTCCAGCGACACCTGCAGCGGCACGTTGGAGCCAAGGTACACGGGGTTGATAATTTGTACGCGCCCCAGCGTGTAGTTCACCGTGTAGTCCACGTTTTCGATGAGCTTAATGCCGCCGGCCGTAACCACCACCGAGCCCTGCGGAATATCAGTTGCGTTGAGTATAATTTCCGATGTGGAGGACGATTTGTACGAGCCCACCAGGCGGTACTTATTTTTATCGGCCCGCTGCCTGGCCTTTACCAGCGTTGAGTCGTAGAGCTCGTTGTACACGTACTTGTTGGCGGTGGGGTAACCTATTTTGCCACCCAGGTCGCGGCCAAAGGGCTCCAGCACGGGGAATATAATACACCCCCTCGAGCTGATAACCGTAACGCCCTCCACAAAGTCAAATTTTCCGTCGGGGTAGCGGTTTCCGGCATCGTTGAGGTTGTCGAGGTTGAGCACCTGTATCAGCGGCAGATTCTTGGCGTTTCCTTCGCTCAGGTAGGGCACGTTAGTGCCCACCGCATCGTCGTGGTACATTACGTTGAGCACAAAGTTGTCCTTGCTCAGCTGCTGGGCGTCGAGGCTGTACACGTTTTTCATCATCAGCTTCCACGTGCTGTGGCGCGGCGACAGGTTCGTTCCTTTAATCAACTTTAGGTACAGCGCTTTCGGCGCGGCCACGCCATCGTCGTAGAATTCGCCCACGCGGTAGGTGCGTCCGCGCATGGTGTACTCAAAGGCTACCGCCAGCACCTCGTCGGCCTTAAGGTCGGTGGTAAGCGATATAAAGCCCAGCTGCGAGTTAAACCGGTAGTCGTTGCCCTCGGCAAGGCGCCGCGCACTTTCTATCTTTTCGTAGTCCTTGCCCTGCTGCAGCCCCATGGCGTTGAGCGCGGTGTTGGTGGTGGATATGTTGCGCACCGCATCGTTATTCTTCAGCTGCTGGTACAGCGGGTTGTCGTCGTTGCTCGGCGCACCGCTGTTGCCCAGCGTGTCCAGCGCCACAATGTTGCGCGCGTTGTCAAAGCGGTTGTTGCGGTTGGTTATCCACACCTCAAGGCGCGTAATGGTAACACCCGACTGGATAAGCGGAATGGACTTGAGCGCATCGTTGTACTGGCCGCGAAAGTACTGTGACAGGAAAAAGTGGCGGTTGGCATCGTACTTGTCGGCCGAGATATCAAAGAGCTGCGTTTGCGCGCCGCCCTTTACATTGATGGATGATGATTGCCCCTTTTGCTCCGAAATAACGCTTTCGATGGTAAGATTGCCGAACTTGAGCGCCGTTTTAAATCCAAACAGGCTTTGGCTTCCGGTAATGAGCGAGCCCGACAGCGGAAGGCTCACGTTGCCCGCCTCTATTTTTTGAATAATCTCATCCTCATCTCCCTCGTAGTTAATTTTTATCAGGTCCTGGAAGTTAAACGTGAGGTCGGTGCTGTTGATAAAGTTGAGGTTAATGCGGTCGCCAATGGAGCCCGAAGCGTTGATTTGCATGTTGACGTCGAAGTCAAAAATGCCGTGCGAGCGGTACTGCTCGGGGATGGTGGGATTGTCGGTGCGGGTCCAGTTGTAGCCAAATATTACCTCGGCCGCCCCCTGTATGTTGAACTTGATAAGGTCACTGCCAAATATGTTGGAGGCAAGCGCCGAGTTGAGCTTAAAGTCGGGGAGCAGCTTGGAGGTGGCGCTGCCGCTACGCGCTGCGCTTCCCATTTCCGAGCTGCGGCGGGTAGTCCACGCGTTGCGCACCGAGTTATCAAACTGGTAGCGGCGGTATTCGTCGCTGCTCATTACCTTGGCCGGCGTACCTACCCGGCTTTGACCCTTATTGTAAAACGTGTAGTCGTTGCTCTTTTCGTTGTACACCACATCGTACGCATCCGATTCTTTTTCGGCAGGCTCCCACGTGCGCTCCTCGGTGTTTGGCGCAGCATGCGCCATGCCTACCATCAACGTAGTTAAGGTAAGCGATAGCAACGCTGTAAGTGTGAAACGAAAACAGGTGTGGTTCAAAGTAGCAGAATATTTTTATAGCCTTTGCAGAGCATTGCGAATTAGCTCCTCTACGCTTTGCTGGTTATTTTGCTTGTAGGCGGCCTCCACCGCTTTTTCGGTGTTGGCTTTGGGAAATCCAAGGGCCAGCAGCGCTGCAACGGCCTCCTTGCTGGCAGCCCCAAATGCGGCAGGAGCAGCATCAACGCCGCCAGTACTCACTGGCTTCAGCGCCTTACCTTTCAGGTCAACCACTATGCGCTCGGCCGTTTTAAGTCCAATGCCCTTGATGCTTTTCAGCACCGCTATATCGCCCACAGCAATGGCGGTGGTAAGCTCATTGCTGCGCAACGACGATAGCATAATGCGCGCCGTAGCCGCGCCCACACCCGATACGCTGATGAGCATTTTAAACAGCTCGCGCTCCTCCCTGTCGGCAAAGCCGTAGAGCACGTGCGCATCCTCGCGCACCTGCTGGTGCAGGTACAGCATGCTTTCGGCACCCTCGGTCAGCCGCGAGTAGGTTTGCAGAGAGATGTTGATGAAGTACCCTATTCCTCCGGCCTCCACCACCGCGTAGGTAGGTGTCAGCTCGGTCAGCTTGCCTTTAATGTATTCGTACATGCACGAAAATATTCAACGATTTAGAAATTAAAAAAATACTGCCGCTTCTTCTTACTGCCACTGCCAACTGCCCACTTCTTCCTATTCCCCCTTTCCCAAATCAAGCTTTCCCTGCGGCAGCGGATTCTTTGTCAGCTCTGCATACTCCTTTCTGTTTTTATAGGCATCGCAGGCCAGGTATAGCGCTGCACGGAACGAATCGGGCGAAGCCATATCGTGCCCCGCTATGTCGTAAGCGGTGCCGTGCGCGGGCGAGGTGCGAATGATGGGCAGCCCGCCGGTGTAGTTTACGCCCGACTCAAACGCCAAAGCCTTAAACGGAGCCAGCCCCTGATCGTGGTACATGGCCAGCACCGCGTCAAAGCGCGAGGTGCTGTTGGCTCCAAAAAATCCATCGGCGGCGTATGGGCCAAAGGCCAGTATGCCGCTTTTTATAGCCTCGTCAATGGCGGGGATAATGATGGTTTGCTCCTCCTCGCCCAGCAGCCCACCATCGCCGGCGTGCGGGTTGATGCCAAGCACGGCAATGCGCGGCTTGCGAATCTGAAAGTCCTCGCGCAGCGTTTTATTCAGCAGCTGCAGCTTGTGTACAAGAACCTCCTTGCTTAGCGCCTGCGGCACCTTGGCCAGCGGAATGTGGCCGGTGGCCACCCCTACGCGCAGGTTATTGCTTACCAAAATCATTATCGACTCCTTGCCGCCAAAGGTTGACGCAAGGTACTCCGTGTGCCCCGGGAACTGGTACTCGGCCGACTGCATGTTCTGCTTATTAAATGGTGCCGTAACCAGCGCTTGAATTTTACCGTCCTTCAAATCCTGCACGGCGGCTTTCAGCGCAGCCAGCGCACCCCGCCCCGCCACATCGGTCGACTTACCTATGTCCACCCGCACCTCATCGTCCATTACGTTAATAATGTTGGCGCGCTTGGCGTTGGCCTCGTCGGCGTTGCGAATGATGTTGAAGTTGAAATTTTCAACGTTGGTTACCTTGCGGTGAAAGGCCGCAACCTTTGGCGAGCCGTACACCACGGGCGTACACACCTCAAGTATGCGCGGGTCGGCCAACGTTTTTATAATTACTTCATACCCTATGCCGTTAATATCGCCTTGCGTTATCCCGACCTTGATTTTGCTATCTGCCATGCGTATTATATTGTTGTGTATAGTAAGCCATAAACAACAAAAATATCAAATATTGACCACGTGGTTAACACTTCGCTTGTTAAATAAGCTTAACCTAAAATGCTTTAGTAGAACTTAACGAATTCTTCGCACATTAGGGGGAATGCTAAGCCTCCTTAGTAGAAAATACTTAAGGCAGGCGCGCCTTTGCGCCTTATTTTTTTTCGGTAAAAAACTCAAGGGTATTTTTTCGTTGATAAATATTTTTTTATCTTTGCCTCGTTATGCATGGTAAATATTGAATAAAAAGTTATACCAAAAATCCAAAATTATGAAAAGAAAGATTTATTGTTTAGCGGTTTCGTTGGGGCTCATTATAGCCTCGTGTGGTAGCCCCGAAAAGATGAAGGATGCTGCCGATCAGATTAAGCCAACCTGCACGCCTGCCGTGCTTGAAGCCAAGGCTGGCGTTATTACCGCCACCATCAACGTGAGCTTTCCCGAAAAGTATTTTCACCCCAGCGCAATACTTGAGGTGTTGCCTGTTCTAAAGTACCAAGGCGGCGAGGTTTTAGGCACCGTAAAGATGCTGCAAGGCGAAAAGGTAAAGGATAACCATACCGTGGTTTCGCAAAAGGGCGGCAGCTACTCGCAGGAGGTTACCTTTAACTACACCGATGCCATGAAGACCGCAACCCTTGAGCTGCGCGCTACCTTAATAATGAAGAAAGGTCAACGCCTGCAATTCCCCAAGGATATTAAGGTTGCCGATGGCGTGATTGCCACCTACAAGCTGGCCGAGGTAGAAGTTAAACCCGCTTTTTACACCGACAAGTACCAAAAAACGGTAGAAGAAGCTAAAGAAGCGCAAATTCTCTTTACCATCAACAAAGCCGATGTTCGCTCAAGCGAGCTGAGCAAGGAGGATGTGAAGCTGCTGCAACAGTTTGTAGCCGATGCCTCACCCAAAGAACCCGCCAAGGGCAAAAAGGCTGAACCCGTTCAACCCAGCAACAAGACGCTGAAAAGCCTGCAAATTTCGTCGTACGCTTCGCCCGATGGCGGAATGGATTTGAACGAAAAACTTTCGGACAACCGCGGCAAATCTTCGGACAATGCGCTGATCAACATCTTTAAGAAGTCAAAGGTACAGGTGGACAAGAACCTGATAGAGGTAAAGCACACCGCCGAGGACTGGGAAGGCTTTAAGAAGGCTATGGAGCAATCCGATATTCAGGACAAGGAGCTGGTGCTGCGTGTCCTCTCAATGTACAGCGACCCCGATGTGCGCGAGCGCGAAATCAAAAATATTTCGGCGGTGTACACCGTTATTGCCGAGAAAATTCTTCCGCAGCTGCGCCGCTCAAAGCTTACTGCCAAGGTTGAGGTTGCCAACATGAGCGACGACCAAATCAAGGCTCAAATTTCGGCAGGCAAGCTCGACACCTTGGATAAGGAGCAGCTCATTTACGCCGCTGTTAACCTTTACAAGGACAACGAAGCTACGCAAATAACCCTCTACAAAAAGGCCGCTGAAAAGTTCCGCGACTTCCGCGCGTTCAACAACCTGGGCGCTATTTACCTCAAGCAGGATAAACTGGCCGAGGCAAAGACCGCCTTAGATTCGGCCATGGCCATTAACGCCGATGCCAAAGTTAAAAACAACATGGGTTACGTGCTGCTTAAGCAGGGCAACGTAGCAGACGCCGAAAAGCAGCTAACCGCTGCCGGTATCGACGAGAGCAAGGCCGGTGTAGCCTACATTGCTTTTGGCAAGGGTAACTACGACCAGGCAGTAACCCTGCTCAAGGGTTCAGGCAGCTTTAACGAGGCGCTGGCGCTGCTGCTTACCGGCAAAGCCGATGAGGCAAAGGCAATTCTTGACAAGCAAAATACCCCCAAGGCCTACTACTTGAAGGCCGTTATTGGCGCTCGCAAGAACGTAGAGGCTGACGTAATGGATAACCTCAACAAGGCCGGCGACCTGAAGGCCGAAGCCAAAAAGGATGCAGAGTTTGTAGCTTTTTGGCCTAAGCTGTAAAAAATAATAATGCTTTTTACCTCAAAGAGGCTGCTCAAAAAAGGGCAGCCTCTTTTTGTGAGGGCTAAGCTGCTACTTTTAGCGCTTAGCGAAGGAATGGCTTAAGACACTCCACCTTTTCATCCTTTTATCTTTTCATCCGCCTTTTTTCCTTCTATCCTTTTTCTTATCTTTGCATCTTAAAATTAAAAAAATGCGCTTATACGGCGAGGGATTGGTAAAAAAGTACGGCAGCCGCACGGTAGTCCGGGGTGTGTCGGTCGAAGTTTTTCAGGGCGAAATTGTGGGCTTGCTTGGCCCCAACGGCGCCGGAAAAACCACCACCTTTTACATGATAGCCGGACTCATCAAGCCCAACGCCGGCCGCATTTTCATTGATGATCTGGAGCTCACGCACCTGCCCGTGTACAAGCGGGCGCAGCTGGGGGTGGGCTACCTGGCGCAGGAGGCATCGGTATTCCGCACGCTCAGCGTCGAAAATAACATCAAGGCCGTGCTCGAAATGACCAAGCTGAGCAAGGCTGAGCAGCACGAAAAGCTGGAGCAGCTCATTGAAGAGTTCAGCCTGCAAAAGGTGCGCAAGAACCTTGGGATTCAGCTATCGGGCGGCGAGCGCAGGCGCACCGAAATAGCCCGGGCCTTGGCCGTTAGCCCAAAGTTTGTGCTGCTCGACGAGCCCTTTGCCGGCGTTGACCCCATTGCCGTAGCCGACATTCAAAGCATAGTGGCCAAGCTCAAGGACAAAAACATCGGCATTATTATTACCGACCACAACGTGCACGAGACGCTAACCATTACCGACCGCGCCTACCTGCTGTACGACGGCGACATACTAAAGCACGGCACCTCCGAGGAGCTGGCCGCCGACCCCGATGTGCGGCAAAAATATTTGGGCGAAAACTTTGAGCTGCGTAAGTAGCCTGTCACCCATAACAACCCAACACAAAACAAGTTACACCTAAGAACAGCCCCATGATTAGCCGCAGGTTATTACGTATTAAAGTTTTAAAAGAAGTTTACGGCGCGCTTACCGCCAACCAGCGCTCGCTTGAAGTTGCCGACAAAGCGCTTGCCACCAGTATTTACAAAACGTACGAGCTGTACCACCACCTTATGCAGCTGGTTGAGGAGGTGCGTGACTACGCGCAGCAGCAGCTGGAGCTGGGGCGGCAAAAAAAGCTGGCCACCGCAGCCGAACTCCACCCCAACACCAAGTTTACCGACAACGAATTTGTTGCGCTGATTGAAAATAACGCTACGCTAAGAAAGTTTTGCGACAAGCACCGCTTAAGCTGGAAAGGCTCCACACCCACCATAAAAAGCTTGTACCAAAGCCTGCTGGACAGCGAACCGTACAAGGCCTACATGAGCGCCCCCACCCGCTCCTTTGCCGAGGATAAGGCATTCATCATACAATTCTACGAAGAGCAGCTGGAGGATTCGGAGCCACTGCTGTCGGCGCTGGAGGAGCAAAGCATACTGTGGATAGACGATGTGGAGTTTGCGCTAAGCCAGCTTATCAAGACCTTCAAATCGTTCAAGGCCGGCCAAAGCCCCGAAACAGCGCTGCTGCCCCTGTTCAAGGACAAGGAGGACGAGCGGTTTGCCTCGCTGCTGCTGAGGCGCGCCATTACCTGTAGCGACGAATACCGCGAGCTGATTGACAAGCATACCAAGAACTGGGATGTGGAGCGCATTGCGTTCATGGACATTGTCATTATGGTTACGGCCATTGCCGAGCTGGTCGAATTCCCCGACATTCCGGTAAAGGTTTCGCTCAACGAGTATATCGAAATAGCCAAATACTACAGCACACCCAACAGCAGCACCTTTATAAACGGCGTGCTGGACAAGGTGGTGGAGGACCTGAGAACAAAGCTGCTGCTGCAAAAGAGCGAAAAAGGTGCCCGATAAACTCCTGGCCGAGGCTACGAATGCGCTCTAAATTTTCATCTTCTTTTTTGCTATTCAGCAAAAAATACTAATTTTACACTGTTTTTTCACTCAAAAAAAATCGTAACAACAATGAATTTCGTTTTACTGCAAGATGCGGCGCCTACGGCAGCCGGTGCAATGGGAGGCGGAGCCTCTACGTGGATTATGCTCATAGCCATATTTGTGGTTATGTACTTTTTTATGATACGCCCCCAGCAAAAGCGCCAGAAGGAGCTGCGCAAGTTCCGCGAAGGCCTGCAAAAAGGCGATAAGGTGGTTACCGTAGGCGGCATTTACGGCACCGTATCGGAGATTAAGGACAACTACGTAATAATAGAGGTAGATAGCAACGTGCGCATGCGCTTTGACAAGTCAAGCGTGCTGAAAGATTCGTCCGATTTGGCCCAGGCCAAGTAGCCGGCTCAACTTGCAACACACGGGAGGCTGTTCCAAAAGTTGTTCTTAGGGTAATTGTCGTTGCTGCACGCTGCTCGCGCCACCTCACTTCGGGAGGATTGCGGCTTGCGCAAACGCAATAATAATAACCGGTCAACACTTTTTGAACAGCCTTCCTTGTACACCCTTGTTCCATGGCAAAAATAAAGGCACCCCTACCCACGTCGCTATCAAGCGCCCGCCGCCTGCTGCGACGAGATAAGCGCCTGCTTATCTTCTCGCTGTTTTTGCTTGCATCGATGGTAATGTGGCTGGTCATTAAGCTCTCCTACCCGTACACCTACGAGGTTCCGGCACAGGTGGAGCTCTACACGCTCAGGCCGGCATCGCACATTGTAACCGATGGCAACCATGCACAGGTACAGCTGCGCGTGCGCGCCCGCGGATACGACCTGTTACTATATAAATTCTTCAACAACAAGCGATTCAGGGCGCCCATCAGCGAGGGATTTACCCTCGACCTGCCTACGGGCGAGGCCGGAATAGCTACCTCGCAGCTGCGCAACGCTGTGGCGCAACAGCTGGGCGCCAGCTACGAGCTGCAGCTCATTATCCCCGATAGCCTCCACTTTAGTATTACCCACATGGCGGTAAAAAAAGTGCCGGTACGCAGCAACTTTAACCTTAGCTACGCACCCCAGTACATGCAGCGAGGCAGCACCACGCTGAGCCCCGACAGCATTTTGGTAAGCGGAGGCGAAAGCATTATAGAAAATATCAGCGAGATATTTACCAATCCGCTCACGCGCGACAAGGTAACCTCTACCCTATCGGGAGCAATCGGATTGATAGCACCTCCACACACCATACTTTCGCTCAACAAAATATCGTACAACATTGATGTAGAAAGATTTATAGAAACATCGTACGAGCTGCCCATTCACATTATTGGTGCGCCCGACTCGCTCAACGTGCAGCTGCTACCCAACACGGCCAAGGTAACCTTTTCCATTACCATGAAGGAGTATGCGCAGCTCAAGCGCGAGGCGCTATTCCTATCGGTGCACTACGCCGAGCTGCAACAAAGCCTGTCGAACCAGCTGCAGGTGCACCTGAGCAACCCGCCCAAATACGTCCTGTCGACCAGCATAGCGCCGGAGTTTGTTAACGTAGTATCCCTGCAAAAGCTATGATACGGGTAGGCATTACCGGCGGCATTGGTAGCGGGAAATCGCACATTTGCAAGGTCTTTGAATGCCTTGGCATACCTGTTTTTTACGCCGATGATGAGGTAAAAAAAATGTACGACGATACGCCGAGCGTGCATGCGCAGCTTATCCAAGAATTCGGCAAAGAAATCTACGATGGGGAAATACTGAACCGGAAGCAACTGGCACAAAAAGTTTTTGGTAACCGCGAGGCCCTGGCCAAGCTCAACGCCATAGCGCATCCTGCCGTAAGCAAACGTTTTTTGGAGTGGAGCGAACGGCAGGAAAATGCACCCTACGTGCTGCACGAGGCTGCGCTGATGTTTGAGAGCAGCGCGCACAAGCTGATGGACAAAATCATTACCGTTACATCACCGATCGACATACGCTTGCAGCGCGTGATGCACCGCGACAGGTGCACGCGCGAGGAAGTGCTACAGCGTATGGCGCACCAGCTGAGCGACGAGGAGCGCAACACCCGCGCCGACTTCGTCATCGTTAGCAATAACGCAACTCCCCTACTCCCGCAAGTTTTAAAAATTCACGAGCAAATATTAGCAATAGCAGAATAGTTATGTGGAAATGGATTGGTGCAGCGGCAGGTTTTTTCCTGCTTCACGGTTTTGGAGGAGCCATTCTCGGCTTCTTTGTTGGCTCCATAGCTGATTCCCTGATGTCGGCCGGAAAAGGGAAGGCCTACAACGCTCCACAGGGAGCGCCCCACCTCAACCGCTTTGTAACCAACCTTACGCTGCTGGTATCGGCGGTGCTCAAAGCCGACGGCAAGGTTATGCAGTCGGAGCTGGAGTTTGTAAAAAACTTTTACCTGCGCAACTTCGGTGCGGCCGTTACCCAGGAGGCCATGCTGTTCCTGCGCGACTCGCTGCAAAAGGAAATTCCGCTGTACAGCGTATGCATGGGCATCCGCACACAGTTCAACCCCGCCGCTAACCTTGAGCTGCTGCACCTGCTCTTTGGCATTGCCGCCGCCGACGGCAACATCAGCCCGGCCGAGCTGAGCGTTATTGAGCAGCTATCAGGATACCTCGGCATTTCGTCGGCCGACTACGGCTCGGTGAAGGCCATGTTTTTTGTGCAAACGGATAAGGAGTGGGCGTATAAGGTGCTGGAGATTTCGCGCAGCGCCAACGACGATGAAATCAAAAAAGCGTACCGCAAAATGGCGCTCAAGCACCACCCCGACAAGGTGGCGCAAATGGGCGAGGATGTGCAGCGCGCCGCCCACGAAAAGTTCCGCAAGGTGCAGGAGGCGTACGAGACCATTAAAAAGGAAAGAGGGATGAATTGATTGCGATTGACGACTTGTGATTGATGATTGCGAAAGTTGAGCTGTCTATAGTAAAAGTTATAACATTTAGACAAAATTCGTATATTTGCACAATAGCAGGTTATAACAATGAGAACAAATATCATTCAAATAGGCAATAGCAAGGGTATTATCCTTTCTGCAGAAATACTGCGCAAGCTTCATTTAACGACAAAATCCGCCGTGCGCGTTACGGTAGAGGATGAAAGAATTGTGCTGCAACCCGAGCCACGACAAGGCTGGGCTAATGCTTTTAAGCAGTTTGCCCTTGCAGGCAGCGAAGAGGCTTTTTTCCCCGACACGTTTGATGATGAAGACTTAAGCGATATAACATGGGAGCAAAAGTAGGCCAATTCGAGGTGTTTTGGGTAAACCTAAACCCCACGCAGGGTAGCGAAATGGCAAAAACCCGTCCATGCGCCATAGTTAGCCCCGATGAGATGAACGACTACCTCAAAACAGTCATTGTGGCTCCCCTCACTTCTACCTTAAAGGAGCTGCCCTCAAGGGTAAGGATTCACTTTGCGGGGCAGGACGGAATGGTTGCCTTAGACCATCTCCGATCCATTTCAAAGGAGCGCATCGGAGCGCGTATGGGAAAGCTACACGCATCGGAAATTCAAAATATCAAGAATGTTTTGCGGGAAATGTTTTCGTAAAGCTACTTCTCCCACTTCAACTTTCCATCTACCTCCTCCAGCTTTTCATTATCCAACAGCCACCTTACTACTTTAATCATTTTTTCGGTCTTCGCGGGAAGCGTATCCACCAATTTTTCTAACGAAAGCGGCTCCGCCTGCAGCTGCTTTTTAATATGCTCCAGCAGCTCGTCAAACTCGTACTTACTCATGTCGAGTTCATTGCGCTCGAGGCACACATCGCACTGGCCACAACGGTAGCTGTCCGTCTCGCCGAAGTAGGCCAGCAGCTGCTGGCTGCGGCACTTGGTGGTGCTTTCGGCGTAGGCCAGCATTTGCTCCGTGCGCTTTACGTAGCGCTCCCTGCGGTCGGCATAATTTTCTTTGGTAATGCGCAAATTTTTATCGTCTAAGCGCTCCTCGGTGAGAATGAGCAGCGGCGTTTTTTTGCGCGGAATGTACGATATGGCCTTGAGCTGGGTAAGCCTTTTCAGCGCCTGATAGACATCGCTTGGCGTAAGGCGTATGGCGCCGGCAATGTAGGCCTCGTCAATGTTGGCGTATTGCGAAAAGAGGCCGCTGTACGCGCGCAGCAGGGCTTTGGCCACCAAATCCAAATCGGGGTTCATGACCTGAATTTTGTACAGCTCCTCGCGGTCGATGGTAAACATGAGGCGCGAAGGGTTGTCCAGCTCGTCGGTCAGCTCCAGGTAGCCATCGCGCTGCAAAAACTGCAAGGCGCTGTACACCGTTAGCGAGTGCATTTTGTACGCCGTGCAAAAGTCGCGCATGCTGAAATCGTGCACCGTGTCGCGCCCCGCGCCCACGGGGATCTGCAGGTAGGTGCACACCGCCTGATACACGCGCTTAATTTCCTCAATGGGCGGAAAGGCTACGGCGTAGCGCTTATTCATCGAAATTCTATCGGCCTCGTTGTAGAGCAAAACGGCGTAGGCTTTTTTCTCATCGCGCCCGCCACGGCCGGCCTCCTGGTAGTAGGCTTCGAGCGAATCGGGCAACTCCATGTGCGCCACCCAGCGCACGTCGGGCTTGTCAATGCCCATGCCGAACGCGTTGGTGGCAACCACAATTCGCGTAGCGCCGTTCTTCCACTCATCCTGCTTGCGGCTGCGCTCCTCGTTGCTCATGCCGCCGTGGTAGGCATCGGCCGAAAAGCCGTTTTGGCGCAAAAAATTGCTGATCTCCACCGTGGCGCCGCGCGTGCGCACGTACACCACCGCCGTGCCCGGCACCGCACGGGCAATTTTGAGCAGCTCCTTGCGCTTGTCCTCGGTGTGGCGCACCACGTACACTAAATTTTTTCGCTCAAAGCTTTTTTTGAGAAGATTTTTTTGGCGAAAGCGCAGCCGCTCCATAATATCTTGCGCTACCTCGGGAGTAGCCGTGGCGGTTAACGCAAGTATAGGCACGCCGGGCAGCAGCTCGCGCAGCTCGGCAATTTTCATGTACGAGGGGCGAAAATCGTAGCCCCACTGCGATATGCAGTGCGCCTCGTCAATGGCAATGAGGTTCACGTTCATATCCACCACACGCGCCTTGAAGATGTCGGTGCCTAAGCGCTCGGGCGAGAGGTAAAGGAACTTATAGTCGCCGTACAGGCAGTTGTTCAGCGCCACATCAATCTCGCGGTTGGTCATGCCCGAGTACACTGCCAGCGCCTTGATTCCCTTCTTTTGCAGGTTCTCCACCTGGTCCTTCATGAGCGCAATGAGCGGCGTAACCACCAAGCAAATTCCCTCCTTCGCCAGCGCCGGCACCTGAAAGCACACCGACTTGCCGCCGCCCGTGGGCATTAGCGCCAGCGTGTCGCGCCCCTCGTAGGCCGAGCTAACCACCTCCTCCTGCAGCGGACGAAACGAGCGGTGCCCCCAGTACTGGAACAGTATTTTAGTAAAATCGAGCATGTGAACAAAGATAGGAAAATTTGGCTTTTAACAATTCTGCACTTGACAAATGTCAATTCGGGCGCTATTTTTGTAAGAAACCAATTCAATTTGCCTAAAATAACAAGGTATGACAGTAAAAATTCACAGAGGTACAAAAGAAATAGGTGGCATATGCGTTGAACTTGAGGCTGAGAACGGCAAAAAACTTTGGATTGATTTAGGTTTGCCGCTCGACAATACCAACCCTAACACTGAGTATGCGAACACACAACAACCCGATGCGCTAATCATTTCGCACTCGCACCAAGACCATTACGGGCTAATGGAAAAACTTGATAGAAAAGTTCCCATTTACATTGGCAAAGTAACGCTTGATTTAATAAACGCATCGAGACTTTTTCTCAATACTCAACCTGCACAGGGAAACTTTCAAATCATATCATCGTGGGAGGAATTTACCGTTGAAAATACGTTTAAAGTAAAACCCTTCTTAGTTGACCATTCTTCACCCGAGGCGTTTGCTTTTCTGATTGAAGCCGACGGCAAAAAAGTATTCTACTCCGGCGATTTTAGGGCAACAGGCAGAAAAAAGAAGTTGTATGAGAGCTTCATAGCCAATCCACCAAAAGATATAGACTTGCTTTTGATAGAAGGAACAATGGTTGAGCGAAATAATCACAAATATCCTACCGAAGACGATGTTGAACAAGGTATTTATGAGGTAGTAAAGCATCAGCAAAACATTACCTTCGTGGCAAGTTCCGCTCAAAATCTTGATAGGTTTGTTTCCGTTTTCAAAGCTTGCAAGCGAGCACAAAAGCAAGTAATAGTTGATATTTACAACGCTTGGGTGCTTGAGATAGTCAAAAAGAAGTCGCCAAATCTTCCAACTATTGAATGGGACAACATTCATGCATATAAGCACCCAAGCCAGTTTGACAAAATTGTCTCTGAGGAGTTCTGCAATTTTAGAAAATTAGTAGAGGAAAAATCTAAGAGTTACGATATATTTAAAGAGCCTTACAAATATGTTTACTTTCTACGTTGCCCAAACGAGAAGTTAATTGAGAGTTTAGTTCCTCGCGGTAAAATCAATCTCATTTATTCGCAATGGGAAGGATATTTAGAGGAAGCACACAAAACCTACTTTACCGATACTATCAACAAAATCAAAAGCAATTCCGAGTTTAACTTTCAATCTATACACACCAGTGGACATGCGACTTTAAACGAGCTCAAAGAGTTTTCAAAAGCGTTAAATCCGAAGCAAATTGCACCTATTCATACAAATAATTCGGAGAAATTTTTGGAAGAATTTAGAAATGCAGGATTTGAGAATGTGGTGATTTGGGAAGACAGTCAAAAATACAACTTGTAAAATAAATCATGGGGAACTTCAAAAGAGGAATTACAAATACGGCTTTTATTAGCGCGCTAAACGATTTGTATAAAAACAGTGAGAGTTTTTGGCATAAAATGGTTAACGACAAAGATTTATTTATAGCAATACGAGATGAATACATCAATGTATACTACCATGGTCAAAGTGTTTGCAAATTAAAATATTGCAAAAATGGAGTTAAAGGAAGCACGCACAAAAAATACTTAGGTGTGAAGGAAACCGGGTACTTTACTTCTTTAAATGGAGAGGTCGCTGACAAACGCTCCATAATTAAATCGCTATGTGAACTAGATGATATAAAGAAAAATGTAAAACCACATAAAGACAAAGAGAAAGTAAACTCATACGGTCAAATCTTGGACTCAAACAGTCAAACTATTGATGTTGAGATTACCTTTTCAAGAAGCCATGAATATTCGAAATCATCGATTGATTATGCTGTTATAAAAAATTTAGAGCATGAGTATTACATCGTTTTTTACGAAGCAAAACATTTTTCCAATCCAGAAATTCGTTCCAAATCCGAGCCAAAAGTTTTAAAACAAATTGAGCGATACAAGAGAATCCTGATAGACAATCAAAGTGAAATAGCAGAGTCGTATAAAAATGTTTGCTCTAACCTAAGTGATTTAGGATTAATTGGGAACAGATTTTTCTTAAATGACATTGCCAATGGCTACCGGCTGAATGTTGATATAGAGCCTCGCTTAATCATTTTTGATTGCAAAAAAATAAATGGCGATGTGCATATGAAGAAGTTACAAAAAATTCTTAGCGACAAATTGATTACAAAATGATACGACTAATCATACAGTCACTCTTCACAATTGGAATTATTGGCATTCTAATTGTAGTTGCTATCATGGCTGGCTTTGATACAGTAAAAGATATGCTCATCATGCTTGCTGTGAGTGTGGTAATTCTTATAGTAATTATCGTTTACAAAGAGTGCGCAAGAAAGAAAAGAGATAATGAGTTTATAAAATGAGATTGCTTCGTCCTCGTTCCTCGTCCTCGCAATGACGTGGTTTGGAGTTGCAACTTTACCCCTCAAACTCCTCATTATTAATTATCAATTTTTAATTCTCAATTATTTTACTACCTTTGCGCCCTCATTACCGTAGGGTGATAGCTCATCTGTATCTTAAAATTCCGTCGTTTTAGTCGTATTTGTGAGAGATGTCGCCCATTAATTTAATCCGATTTGGGCGCTTGTCGGCACACAGAATACACGGATAAAACGGACAAACACTGAAAAAACTGTCCACGAATTTGACGAATTGAACGAAATAAATTCAGACAATTCTCAAATTATTGGACAAAATAAAAATTCGTGTTAATCCGTAAAATCCGCGTCATCCGCGTGCCATCAGCAAGTTTTCACTTCACAAAACACCAACAAAAACATGGAAAAAATTTCCAACGCAGCAGAAGAATTTTTAGATTTTAGCGACTTCGGTTTATCCGAAGCCACCCTCGAAGCCCTGAAGGTAAAAGGCTTTGAAACCCCCTCGCCCATCCAGCGCTTGGCCATTCCGGCGCTCATGCGCGGCGATAAGGACATTATTGCACAGGCGCAAACCGGAACCGGAAAGACCGCCGCGTTCGGCCTGCCCATCATGGAGCAGCTGGAGCCCAACGGCAGGGTGCAGGCGCTCATTCTTGCCCCCACGCGCGAGCTGGCCCTGCAGGTAAGCGACGAAATTATTTCGTTCAAGGGCACACGCCACATGAGCGTAGCCACCATTTACGGCGGCGCGTCCATCAGCGAGCAGCTGCGCCGGTTGAAAAAAGGCGTGGATATCGTGGTGGGCACCCCGGGGCGCGTGATTGACCACATCAACCGCGGCAGCCTGGACTTAGGCGGCATTCGCTGGTTTATCCTCGACGAGGCCGACGAGATGCTCAACATGGGCTTCATTGACGACATTGAGGAAATCTTCAAGAATACGCCCGACGAGCGCCGCGTAATGCTGTTCTCGGCCACCATGCCCGACCGCATTGCCAAGATGGCCAAGAAGTACATGCGCGACATTGAGCACCTGAAGGTGGAGGCCAAGCAGCTTACCACCGACCTTACCGACCAGATTTACTTTGAGGTCAACCAGGCCGATCGTTTCGACGCGCTTACCCGCATTATCGATGTGGAGCCCGAGTTTTACGGGCTGGTATTCTGCCGCACAAAGGTTACCACCGACGAGGTGGTGAGCAAGCTGCTGCAGCGCGGCTACGAGGCCGACGGCCTGCACGGCGACCTCACGCAGATGGCGCGCGAAAAAATCCTGGGGCGCTTCCGCAACAAGCAAATCAACATACTGGTGGCAACCGATGTGGCCGCGCGCGGCATCGACATCAACGACCTGACGCACGTAATCAACTACTCGCTGCCGCAGGATTTCGACGCCTACGTGCACCGCATCGGCCGCACGGGGCGCGCCGGAAAGGAGGGCACGGCCATTACCTTTATTTCGCCCAACGAGTACCGCCTGCTGATGCAAATGCAGAAGGTAATTAAAACGCAAATTCGTAAGGAAACGCTGCCCAAAGCCTCCGATGTGATTGCCGTAAAGCGCAACCGCATTAAGGACGATTTGGCCGAAATTATCGAGCTGGGAACGTTTAACGACTACCTGCCGCTGGCCGAAGAAATTATGGAGGAGCACGGCGCCGAAACCGCGCTGGCAGCCATTATCCGCCTGGCGTTTAAGAACGAGCTGGACATTAAAAACTACTCCGAAATCCGCACCTTCTCGGTGGACAAGCGCGGTACCGCACGCCTGTTCATCTCGCTTGGCAAGCTGGACGACATGACGCCGCGCGACCTGGTGGACTTCCTCAAAAAGCACACCAAGCTTACCGACAGCAAAATTGACGATGTGAAGGTAATGGATGCCTTCTCGTTTGCCACCGTACCGTTTGAGGATGCCGAGGATGCGCTGCGCTCGCTGAACGCGCTGCGCGGAAGGGATGAAAAACCGCTGGCCGAAATCTCGAAGAACGACCGCAAGGGCGGTGGTGGCGGAGGTGGTGACTTTGCCCCACAACGTGGAGGTGGTCGCGGAGGTTTTCGTGGTGACAGAGGCGGAGACCGTGGCGAGCGCCGCGGCGGTGGCGAAAAGTACAGCCGCGGCGGCGACCGCAAGGGCTACTCGCGCCGGGGATAAAGACCAACGTTGCGCTACAGTGCAGGCTACCTGAGCGAGCGGCTATCGCGCATATCGCGCCTCAGGTGCTTGCACTTCATTACAAAAATGTAGAACACCGGCGCGATGGTAATCACGTTGGCAATAATCATGGGGTTGCTTTGGATGAGCGCGCCGTAGGCCAGCCAGCACAGCACGCCCAGCATAAACACCAGGTACATGGTCAGCGAAATGCTGCGCGTATCGTTGGTTTTGATAACCTTGTACGCCTGCGGAAATTGCGAGGCCGTAGTCAGCGTGGCAGCAATGTAGCCAACAACCTCTATCCAGAAAATTTGTTCCATTTGCAAAAAAATGATGGCAAAGATAGTAAAGGTAATTGAGAATGGAGAATTGGGCATGAAGAGCGACCTTGCGTTTTTTTTGAAAGAAAGATAAGGAAAAAGTAAAGAGAAAGACAACAACAAATATTCTACCTTGCAACCTAAAACTCTAACCAAAACATGAAGGGCGTTTACAGCATTTTGCTGCTGGTGGTGGCCAACATTTTTATGACTGTTGCGTGGTACGGGCACCTGAAGATGAGCGAGCACAAGTGGTTCGCGAACCTGCCGCTGGCGGTTATAATTCTTATGAGCTGGGGCGTGGCGCTGTTCGAGTACTTCTTTCAGGTACCGGCCAACCGCATAGGATTTATTGAAAACGGAGGCCCCTTCTCGCTATTCCAGCTCAAGGTAATTCAGGAGGTGATAACGCTCACCGTGTTCACCTTTTTTGCCATCAACGTATTCAAAACCGAAACGCTACGCCTCAACCACTTCATAGGATTTGTTTTTTTGGTGCTGGCGGTGTACTTCATTTTTAAGAAGTAAAAGCCTCTCCTCCCTAACGCCTCTACCAAAGAAAGGAGAGGCTTGGGTGGGGCATATATTTTTCTTACCTTTGCGCAAACATTTAAAAACACAACATCATGGCTAACCTACGTAACATTAAGAAGGACATTGACTTTCTGATTGAAGAAATAATTTCGGACTGCTACCTGTTCCTCAACTTTCATCCGGGCAAAAAGGAGAATGAAGTTGAAGCAATTTTGCTCGACGCCGTTAACCTCCGCAACGATCTTTTTGACCGCGTGAACAAGGCTCCGAAGGGAAAAGCAAAGAAGCACTTTACCGCCATTTCAAAAGATTTGCTCGAAGGCGTTGACAAAATGTTTCAAAGCATTAGCGGGCTCTCCAAGTAGCCTTTTCCGCCACACGCGCAAGCCTTTTTCCTTCGGGAGAAAGGCTTTTTTTGTTGCGGGTATCGTTGGATAGTCATAAAAAATTTGACAACAAGTAAAATTTTTATATACCTTTACAAAACAATAAGTGATACATTTAAGCATCTGATAATAAATATTTTAATTAAATGTTCTTACATCCTGTAAAGCCCGTAAGTATAGCCGGTAAATTTAGCATCGGGCTCAATAGCAGCCGCTTTTGCCTCATTGCCGGCCCATGCGTTATGGAGAGCGCTCCGATGGTAATGGAGGTAGCGGCCGGGCTGAAAAGCATTTGCGAGGAGCTCGGCGTTAACCTCATCTTCAAATCATCGTTCGACAAGGCCAACCGCTCGTCCATACACTCGCCGCGCGGCGTGGGCTTAGAAAAAGGGTTGGAAATTCTACACGAGGTAAAAAGCAAGCTGCTCCTCCCCGTTACCACCGACGTGCACGAGAGCTGGCAGTGCGAGCCCGTGGCCCGGGTTGCCGATGTGCTGCAAATCCCCGCTTTCCTGGCGCGGCAAACCGATTTGCTGGTAGCCGCAGCCAAAACGGGCAAGGTGGTCAACGTAAAAAAGGGGCAGTTCATGTCGCCTGCCGACATGAGGAACGTGGTGGTAAAGTTGGAGGAGGCGGGCAGCAGCAGCATCCTGCTGTGCGAGCGCGGCGTGATGTTCGGCTACAACAACCTGGTGGTGGATATGGCCGGGCTGGTGGAGCTGCGCGCGCTGGGCTACCCCGTGGTTTTCGACGCCACGCACTCCGTGCAAAAGCCCGGCGGGCAGGGCACCAGCACCGGTGGCAACCGCGCGCTGGTACCGCCGCTCATGCGCGCCGCGCTGGCGGTGGGCGTCGATGCCGTGTTTGCCGAGGTGCACCCCAACCCCGACAAGGCCCTGTCCGACGGCCCCAACCAGCTGCAGCTGGACAGCGTAAGGGATATTTTGAAAATGGCCGTTGAAATTGACAAGGTAGTGAAGAAGTAGGCAATAGGCAGTGGCAGCAGGCAGTAGGCAAGTGGGGGCTGTCATTCCGTAAGTCGGGCAGCTTGTCGAACTGATGCGACAAGGGTGGAGTGAGGGCTAAATTGTAAATAGTAAATTGTACTTTGTAAATTATAATTATGGATTTTGCAGCACGCGCACAGGAAGTTTTTGACTTGGAAATTGAAGAACTTCAAAAAGTAAAAGCCCGCATAGGCAAGGAAATGGACGAGGTGGTGGAGCTCATCTACCGCTCCAAGGGCAAGGTAGTGGTTACGGGCATCGGCAAAACCGGCATCATCGGCAACAAAATTTCATCGTCGCTGGCATCGACCGGAACGCCTTCCATATTCATGAACGCCGCCGAGGCCGTGCACGGCGACCTGGGCATGATTTCGCGCGGCGATGTGGTGATTGCCATATCCAACAGCGGCAGCTCGCAGGAGGTGGCCAACATTATAGCGCCCATAAAAAATATGGCTTGCCCGGTGGTAGCCATTACCGGAAACAAAAGCTCGCCGCTGGCCAAGGAGGCCGACTACATACTCGACACCAACGTCGAGCGCGAGGCCTGCCCCATGGGGCTTGCGCCCACCACCTCCACCAGCGCCACGCTGCTCATGGGCGACGCGCTGGTGGTATGCCTCATCGACCGCCGCGGATTCAAGGCCGAAAACTACGCGCTGTACCACCCGGGCGGAGCGCTCGGCCGCAGGCTTTTATCGAAGGTAAAAAACTACATGCGCTCCGATATTCCCAAGGTAAATGAGGATAGCGTGATGAAGGATATCGTTTACGAGGTAAGCAGCAAGCGCCTTGGCATGACTATGGTGTACAGCAGCGCAGGCAAGGCCGTCGGCATTATTACCGATGGCGATATTCGCCGCGCCATGTACAAGTTCGGCGACAAGGTAATGAGCGTTAAAGCCGTTGATTTTATGTCGCCCAACTTCAAGCGCATTGCGCCCGGGGCCATGGTAAACGATGCTTTAGAAATGATGGACCTGAATAAAATTATGAACCTTGCCGTGGTGGATAATGATGAGGTAGTGGGCATCATTGCCATGCACGACATCATGGAGTTCAGGAAATAGAAAAACGGACGAAAGAGTAAGGATTTAAAGAACAAGGACGAAAAGAACAAAGATTTTAAAGAGTAAAGACAAAAAGAACAAGGACAGAAAGAGTAAAGTTTTAAAGGGAAGGATAAGCAGGGCTCTCCATTCTCCATTCTCCATTCTCCATTCTCCATTCTCCATTCTCCATTCTCCATTCTCCATTCTCCATTCTCCATTCTCCATTCTCAATTCTCAATTCCTCACAACCCCCTTCCCCTTGGCGCCTCCTCGGGCGTCAGCTCCACGCTTTGCTTGGTGCGGCGGTTGAGCGATTCAGTATCCAGCTTACCAAACTTGTACATCAGCGTAAACCTCAGCTGGCGCGAGTTCTGCGTCCGCTCGCTCGTGCTTTCAAAGCCATCGCCGGCCGAGTAGTTCACATACTTGTAGGTGTTAAACACATCGTACAGCGCAACGGTAGCCGTAAGCGTTTTGTTGAAAAATGCCCGGCGCAGGCTGAGGTCCACCGTGCCGTACTCCTGCGAGTGGCCCTGCGCAGTAACGTTGGGCAGCGAGTAGCGCCCCGAAAGGTTGGCCACAAAGCCCAGGGGAAAGTAGTAGGTGGCCGTAAGCGATGCGCGGCCGCTCCACAAGTCGGTTTTGTAGGCCTCGCTGTTGCGAATGCCCTGCATTACGCTGTAGCTGCCGTTGAGGGTGGCGGCAATGGTTGTTTTTTTTATTTGCTTAAAGCGAAATACCAGCGTGGCGCCGGCCACATCGCTACGCCCCACATTCTGCAGCTGGCTTACGGTAACGGTATCGGGGTCGGCATCGGGAACGTAGTTGCGCACCTGATCCATGAAGCGGATACGCTGAATCACATCCTGCGTGCGGGAGTAGTACGCCTCGATGTTGAGCATATTTTTCGATTTTTTGTAAAACTGGTAGAAGCTCAGCTCGGCGCTATGCGTGTACGATGGCTGCAGGTTGGGGCTGCCGAGGCGGATATTTTGCAGGTTTGAAACATCGTAGTATGGCACCAGCTGCAGAAACGAAGGTCGCGTAATGCGCGCAGAGTATGAGGCTGACAGGCGGCGGTCATCGCCCAGGTTGTAGGTCAAAAATGCCGAGGGAAAAACGTAGAAGTAGGGTGTATTTACAGCTGCCTTGGTGCCATTCTTCAGCAGCGACTCGCCATCCATAAACGACTGCTCGGCGCGCACCCCCAGCTTGTAGCCAATGTTGCCCAGCGTGTAGGCAAAGTCGAAGTAGGCGGCGTACAGCTGCTCGGTAAACCTATATTTTTCGGCCTGCGTGCTATCGGGGATAAAGGGGAGCGCGCCGTTGTTCAGCATCTCGGCATCGTACTTGGTTCTGTTCCACTGACCGTTGGCGCTCACGCCGGCCTCAAACTTTCCCACGGTGCCAATCGGGTGTATGTAATCCGACTTGAGCAGGAACAAATCGCGCTTTACGCCGCCGGATTTTGTTTGCCACTTCAGCTCTTCGCTGTAAAAAGTATCAACGGGCAGGCTCAGCCTCTGCATTTCGGTTTTGTACGATGTATTGCGGTCGTACTCGTTGCGCGTGTAGCGGGCGTCGGCCGTCCACTCGTGCTCAACCTTGGGGTCGAACTGGTGCTTGAAGTTAACCTCGGTTATGTAGCTGGCGTTGCCGTTGTCGGCTGCATTTTGGCGGTCTCCCTGACGGTAAGTTTGCATCGTGGGGGCGTAGCGGTAGTGCATATCAACGGCATCATCGCTGCGCGAGTCGCTCAGGTTTACCAGCTCCGAAACGGTAATGGCATCCTTGTCATTGAAAAAGTAGTCGAAGCCCAGCTTGTACACGCCGGTCGACGATGTGGTGCTGCTGTGCGTATTTTGATCTGCGTACTCGTACACCGTATCGGTCCGCAAGTTTTTTCGCGCGCTCTCATTGTCGTAGCGGCGCTTATATTGGCTTCCGTTAGCCGTAAAGAAGTAGTTGATTTTTCCCACGCGATAGTTGAGCGTAGCGCCTCCCCGCAGCTGGGCGTTGGGCGCGTAGCTGGCGCTCACGGCACCGTTGTAGCCGCGCACCTTATTTTTTTTGAGCACAATATTTACAATACCTCCGGCGCCCTCGGACTGGTAGCGCGCCGAGGGGTTGCTCACCACCTCCACCCTTTCAATCACATCGGCGGGCAGCATTTGCATGGTGGTTTGCACATCGGGGTACGGCGAGGGGCGCCCGTCAACGGTAACAATAACCGCCTTGCCGCGCATTTGCAGGTTATCGTCGGCATCGACCTCAAGCATGGGAATCTGGCGCAGTATGTCCACCGCGCTGCCTCCGGCCACGCCCTCTATTTTATCGGCGTCAAAGATTTTTTTATCCGCCTGCATGGTAAAGGGGCTGCTCTCGGCCGCTACAATTATCTCGTTGAGCACCTCGGTCGATTCGCGCAGGCTTACCACGCCAACGTCCACCACGGGGCGCGTTGACGACAGGCGCACCGGAATGCTGCGCGAGGTGTAGCCCACAAAGCTCAGCTGCAGCTCGTAGCTGCCAAGCGGCACGTTGGTCAGGGAGAATACCCCACCCTCATCGGCCTGCAGACCTTGCAGCACCTGCCCATCGAGTATTTTTTTGAGCACCACCGAGCCGTACGAAAGGGGCTCTACGGTAAGCGAGTCCACCAGAATTCCCTTTACTATGCCCGTTACATTTTGCGCCGACGCGGACAGGGAGAAAATGAAAAGTAGTATAAAAAATCGAGCCCTCATGCGCTACTCTACGGTTACCGATTTGGCCAGGTTGCGCGGCTGGTCAACATCGCGGCCCTTGTTGACCGCAATGTGGTAGGCCAGCAACTGCAAGGGAATGGCGCCAACCAGCGGAACAAAATACTCAAGCGTATCGGGGATTTCGATGCAGTAGTCGGCAATGCCCTTTACCACCTCGTCGCCCTCGGTAACCACGGCAATAATTTTTCCGTTGCGCGCTTTTATCTCCTGAATATTGCTGACCACCTTATCGTACATGCCTCTTTTTGTGGCCACCACCACTACCGGCATTTCACTATCAATCAAGGCGATGGGGCCATGCTTCATTTCGGCAGCGGGGTAACCCTCGGCATGGATGTACGAAATTTCCTTGAGCTTGAGGGCGCCCTCGAGCGCCAGCGGGAAGCTGTAGCCGCGGCCCAAGTAAATAAAGTTGCGGGCGTAGGTAAATATTTTCGAAAATTCGGCAATGGTATCGTTGAGTTTAAGCGCCTGCTCCACCTTATCGGGCACCAGGCTCAGCTCCCTTACGTAGCACAAAAATTCTTCCTCCGAAATGGTCTTCTTTTCGCGTGCAATGCTCAGCGCCATGAGCACCAGCACCGTTACCTGGGCCGTAAAAGCCTTGGTGGAGGCAACCCCGATTTCGGGGCCAACGTGCGTGTACGAACCGCTATCGGTAATGCGCGGAATGGACGAGCCCACCACGTTGCAGATGCCGTAAATGAATGCGCCGTGGCTCTTGGCCAGCTCAATGGCGGCAAGCGTATCGGCGGTTTCGCCCGACTGTGAAATGGCAACCACCACATCGTTTTTATCTATCACCGGCTTGCGGTAGCGGAACTCCGACGAGTACTCCACCTCCACCGGAATGCGGCACAGCTCCTCAATGAGGTAGCAGGCTATGAGCCCGGCATGCCACGAGGTGCCGCAGGCGCAAATAATAATGCGCTGGGCGTTCACAAATTTTTCCTTGTTGTCCAACACGCCCGAGAGCACCACGTTGGTGGCCTCAACGTTGATGCGGCCGCTCATGCAGTCGCGCAGGGTGCGGGGCTGCTCAAAAATTTCCTTGAGCATGAAGTGCGGGTAGCCGCCCTTTTCGAGCTGCTCGAGGTTCAGCTCCAGCTGCTGTATTTCGTGCGTTTTGGCCACGTTGGCTATTGAGAAGTACCTTACCTCCTGCCCGCGGTTGATAACCACAATTTCCTCATCGCCAATGTAAACCACCTGCTTGGTGTACTCCACAATGGGCGTGGCATCGGAGGCCAAAAAGTACTCATCGTCGCCAATGCCCACCACCAGCGGGCTGCTCTTGCGGGCGGCCACCATCAGGTTCGGATTATTTTTTTCGATAACGGCAATGGCGTACGCGCCCACCACCTCGTTCAGCGCTATCTGCACGGCCTTGGGCAGGTCAACCTTATTGGTTTCCTTAATGTACTCAATGAGCTGAATCAGCACCTCGGTGTCGGTGCTGCTCTGAAACGTGTAGCCCTTTTGAATGAGCGTTTGCTTGAGCACGGCGTAGTTTTCGATAATGCCGTTGTGAATAAGCGCCAGCGTTTCGGACTGCGAGTAGTGCGGGTGCGCGTTGGCGTTGCTGGGTTCGCCGTGCGTAGCCCAGCGCGTGTGCGCAATGCCTATGGTTCCCGAAATATCCTTGTCCCGGGCAAACTCCTCGAGCTCGGCCACCTTGCCCTTGGCCTTGTAAACATTCAGGTTTCCGTTGCTTCCTACCAGCGCCACTCCGGCGCTGTCGTAGCCGCGGTACTCAAGCCTATGCAGGCCTTTTACCAAAATGGGGTAAGCCTCGCGCTTACCAATGTATCCTACTATTCCGCACATATTCCAATGAAAAATTGAAAATGAAAAATTAAAAATTTGCTCGTTCCTTAGAGGTTTTTAGAATAGCAACCATTAATTTTATTAACTCTTCGCAGTCCACGAGGATTGATTTACATTCCACCTCCGATATATAGTTTGTTTCCTTCAACAACCTTAACCAATAAGCCGATTCATTGGCCTCCTTTAAAGCAACATTAACCTTATTGATAAAATCCGCATACGATTGGGCATGCTTACCCTCCGAAAGAATAGCACCTACAGCCGTACCGCTCCGCAGCAGCTGTTTAGACATTACATATTCACCACGCTCATCTTTCAACAATTTAAAAAGATTGACGATGCGAATGGCAAATAGAAAGGATTTATCAAGAACAACGTTATCTTTCTCCAATTAATTTTTAATTTTTAATTCTCAATTTTTAATTAGCGTATGAATAACAGTTCTCTATACTTTGGCAGCGGCCACATTTCGTCGTCCACTATGAGCTCCAGCCTGTCGGTGTGGTAGCGAATGGTGTCGAAGAAGGGCATAACCGTTTTTTCGTAGGCCAGGGCCTTGGCGCGCTCGTCGTCGAGCCTGTTGGCCACCTTGCGCGCCTCCACCATGTCGGCCACGGCGGTGCGAATTTCGCTTACGTGTTCGGCTATTTGCTCAATCAGGGCTACGTCCTGCTTCACGAATTTTTTCCCCTTTTCGCCCGTGAGCACCGTTTTGGCCTTGTACACGTTGTCGAGCAGGAGCGTTTGGTAGCGGGTGGCCACGGGTATAATGTGGTTGCTGGCCAAATCGCCCATCACGCGCGCCTCAATCTGCACCTTTTTGGTAAAGGTGTCCCACTTTACCTCGTTGCGGGCATGCAGCTCCTTTTCGTTGAACACGCCGGCCTCGGCAAACATTTTTACGCTTTGCGGCGCAGTGTAGGCGTCGTAAATGGTGGGAACGCTCGTCTCGCAATCCAGGCCGCGCCTGGCCGCCTCCTTGCGCCACTCGTTGCTGTAGCCGTTGCCGTCAAAGCGAATGGGCTTCGACGACTTGATGTACTTTTTGATAACATCGAACAGCGCCTTTTCCTTGCTTGCGCCCGCTTTTATAAGTTTGTCCACATCGGCCTTGAACTCCTTGAGCTGGCTCGATACGGCCGAGTTAAGGGCTATGAGCGCTCCGGCGCAGTTGGCCGACGAGCCCAGCGCGCGAAACTCAAACCGGTTGCCCGTAAAGGCAAAGGGCGATGTACGATTGCGGTCGGTGTTGTCCAGCATTACCTCGGGGATGTGCGCCACGCCCAAGCTCAGCTTTTTCTTCTCGTCAAGCACAATGGCCTCCTCGCTGGTGCTCTTCTCCAGCTTGCCCAGCACGGCCGACAGCTGCGAGCCGAGAAATACGGAGATGATGGCGGGCGGCGCCTCGTTGGCGCCCAGACGGTGTATGTTGGGCGCGCTCATGATGCTGGCCTTTAGCAGCGCGTTGTGCTTGTGCACAGCCATGAGTATGTTGACCAGAAAGGTAATGAACTGCAAATTTTCGGCAGGCGTTTTGCCCGGCGTAAGCAGGCCCACGCCCGTGTCGGTGCCCAGCGACCAGTTGCAGTGCTTGCCCGAGCCGTTCACTCCGGCAAAAGGTTTTTCGTGCAGCAGCACCCTGAAGTTGTGCCGGCGCGCCACCTTGTCCATGAGCGAAATGAGCAGCTGGTTGTGGTCGTTGGCCAAGTTGGCCTCGCCGTATATGGGCGCTATTTCGAACTGGTTGGGTGCAGCCTCGTTGTGCCTTGCCTTGAGCGGTATGCCGTACTGGTAGCCCTCGTACTCGAGCTCGCGCATGAAGGCCGCCACGCGCGTGGGGATGGCGCCCCAGTAGTGATCCTCGAGCTGCTGATTTTTGGCGCTCTCGTGCCCCATGAGCGTACGCCCCGTGAGCATGAGGTCGGGGCGGGCCATGTACAGGGCCTCGTCCACCAAAAAGTACTCCTGCTCCCAACCCAGGAAGGGCGTTACCTTTTTTACGCTTTTATCAAAATACTGGCACACGTCGAGGGCGGCGCGGCTCACGCTGTGCAGCGAGCGCAGCAGCGGAGTTTTGTAGTCCAGCGCCTCGCCGGTGTAGGCTATGAATACGGTGGGAATGCACAGCGTATCGTCCACCACAAACGCGGGCGACGAGGGATCCCAGGCCGTGTAGCCGCGCGCCTCGAACGTGTTGCGAATGCCGCCGCTCGGAAAGCTCGACGCATCGGGCTCCTGCTGCACCAGCAGCTTCCCCGAAAATTCCTCGATTACGCCGCCCTTGCCGTCGTACTCTATGAACGAGTCGTGCTTTTCGGCCGTGCCGTCGGTGAGCGGCTGGAACCAGTGCGAGTAGTGCGTGGCACCCATAGCCAGCGCCCACTGCTTCATGCCCGCGGCCACATGGTTGGCCGTGTCGTGGCTTATGGAGGTGCTGTGGTCAATGGCATCCACAATTTTTTTCATGGTATCCTGCGACAGGTACTGCGTCATTTGCTTGCGGTTAAACACCTTGTTGCCGTAGTAGGCCGAGGTTAACACGCTTGGGGCCTTTACCTCTACGGCTTTGCGCCGGAAGGCCTCCTCTACCGCTTTGAAACGAATGCTGGACATAGGACGATGAGTTTGTAAAGTTCGAAAGTGTAAGGGTTGAAAGCGCGCACGGCAAAACTTCGGCAAAGCTTGATGTGGCCGTCAAAACCTAAGATGCGAAGGTAGGTATTTTTTGATAAAAATTCATGATTTAAGCATGTAAAATGGCAAGCATAAATTTGCTACATTTGTTTTTCTTTAAGCATAACTTGTTTTTTTTCAGCCACTAAACCTAAGTCATTTTTTACTTACAGCTAACCTCTAATTTTTTTGAACTATGATAAACGCAGCACTGGTAGGGTTGCTGGCAGGTTCGGCCATACTCATTGGCGCGCTGCTGGGCCTCTACCTCAAGGTAAACAACAAGGTGATTGCCGTGGCCATGGCCTTCGGCGCGGGCGTGCTGGTCTCGGCGCTATCCATAGACCTGATGAGCGAAGCCTTTGAAAAAAGCCACAGCGCGTGGGTGGTGGGGCTAAGCTTCCTGGCGGGCGCGCTGGTATTTGTGGGCGGCGACTACCTGATTGACAACCGCGGCGGCTACTTTCGCCGCCACTCGCACGGCCTGGCGCAGGTAGAAAAAGGCCAGGGCGGCGAGGACAGCTCGGGCCCGGCCATACTGCTCGGCACGCTGCTCGACGGCATACCCGAATCGTTTGTGGTAGGCGCCAGCATTGCCGCAGGCGGAAGCGCCGGCCTGGTATTTTTGGCTGCCGTATTCCTGAGCAACCTGCCCGAGGGCATGTCGGGCACGCTGGGCATGAAGCTCACAGGCATGAGCAACCGCAGGATACTGCTCATCTGGAGCACCACGCTGGTCGTTACCGTGCTCTCCTCGGTGGGCGGCTACCTCTTTTTGGGCGACGCCCCGCAGAGCGCGCATGCGGCCACCATGGCCTTTGCCTCGGGCGCCATACTGGCCATGCTGTGCGACACCATGATTCCCGAAGCGTTTAAGTTCGGCGGGCGCGGCGTAGCGCTGGTTACGGTGGTGGGGTTTTTAGTGGCATTTTTGCTGAGCAAGGCGGCCTGAGCGTATGGGTTGAGCGGTAAATGTTTTGCCACTCGGAGCATGGAGCAGTTTAAAACTGCGTATGGATTGGAAAATGTTTTCTAACTCGAGTTACAAACTCTCGAGTGTTTCGAGCGGTCCCGCCTTGGCGGGAACCGCTCAACGGCAGCAGCAACATGCCGCCGAGCGGGGGAAAAAATTACCCAATAGTTATACGCAACGAAGAGATTACACTGAAAATATTAGTAAGCAACTAAAATAGCATAAAAAAACTCAAATACTATGGATTTAAAATCCATAGGTTGGAAGAGCGAATGAAATTCGCGCAACGGCTCAACTAAAGTTGATTGAAAATGGTAAGCTAAAGCTCATTGAAAGCGCTACTCAAGAATAAAATTCTCATCCGA
>JAVBPG010000009.1:0-119057 GCA_031549685.1 Bacteroidales bacterium
GGAAAAAGATAACGCACAACAGGTGGGTTTGCTCTATGGATAAAAGAGTAGAAGATTTTAACGATTGGGTGCGTTATACCCCAAAGGAACAAATCAAAGCGGTTTGTAAAATTATTGAAAATATTTATTAGACTTTATATATTATACGTACAGTTAAGTGTAGTTTAGTGTAATAATAAATAGTTAACTCCTAAAAGTTTTGTTATTTTTGTGTAGAAACTTTTGACTATGAATAGAATAATTCTTATTGGAAATGGGTTTGACTTGGCTCATAATATGCCAACAAGTTATGTAGAATTCATAAATGACTACTACAAAAACTTTGCAATTAATGCTGCAAAAACAAGGAATTCATATGCAAATGAAGACCTTTCAGTCAGAATTGAAAATGGAGGTCTTCCATTAAGTGATATTTTTGAGGAAAAAGAGTCAGAAATTTGCTCATTAAGTGCGTTAAAAGAAAGTGTGAGATTATTTAATAAACGTTCCCATCGGTATGTTGACTTTAAGCCAGAAGCAAAGATTGATATTTTCAATTTTTTTCTTGAATTTATTAGCGAGCAGTCCAGACTGAATAAGTGGGTAGATATTGAAGAGGAGTATTACAAACAATTGACAGGGAGACTGCACGACTATAATCGTATAAAATACAAATATCTAGAATTAGATGCTGAAACTATAAATAGCAATCTAACATCAATAGAAAAATCCCTAGAGGACTATTTGACAACGACAGAAAAAAAGTATCTTCCTTGTTCTGCAAACCCTCAAATTCTAGATAAAATATACTCTAAGTTTAGATTGAAGGATTTTTCATCTAGGTATAAAAATGCGTACCATGTAGAAGTGAAAAACAGATTAGTGCAACCAACAAACATGGATGAGGAAATCTCGCTATATGGTAAAGTTTATAAAATTCCCCTTAGCGCAAGTCGAATAGAGAAGTTTAAAGAAAAACACATGTCAACCAATCTAGACGAGAGTATACTGAAAAAGGATATTCAAGAAGGGGACATTCCAGATTTCTACTTAGTCCCAAACAACATTTTATTTCTAACGTTCAACTATACTCATGCAGAGGTGCCATATGCCATTGAATCTCCTATTGTGAGTACGATTCATATACATGGCGAAATAAACACCCCTGGCAACCCCATGATCTTTGGCTATGGAGATGAACTTGGAAGTGAGTATCACCAGTTAGAGAATTTGAAAGATGATGAGGTTCTCAAAAATATGAAATCGGTTCGCTACTTGGAGACTGACAACTACAAGAGACTTTTAGATTTCATAGAATCAGAGCCGTATCAAATATTTATCATGGGCCACTCCTGTGGAACTTCCGATAGAACATTACTCAATACTTTGTTTGAGCATAAGCACTGTGCTTCTATCAAACCATTTTTCCACCAGATGAGCGAGAAAGAGGATAACTACAGCAATATTGTTCGTGGTATATCTCGCAACTTTAAAGATAAACCCTCTATGAGAGATAAAGTGGTAAATAGGACATTTTGTGAGCCTTTAGTTGCTATTAAAAATTAGTGTTATAAAAATTAATAGTTTGCTTTTTCTAAAGAATTATTATATTATAATAGGGGTTCATAGGGGCAGGTGGAATGATTCTGTAAACGCTACTATCTTTTTAAAATCCTCAATAAACTCGTTCGATAATCTGATACTTTGTTCTACTACTTAAAATGCAAAAGGCGGATATCATTTTCTTGACATCCGCTTTTTGCTTTGCTTGCGCCGCGGCTACAGCATCTTTTTTAGCGCTCCTACCAGCTTCAGCATTTCGTCCGAGCAGCGCTGCATGGCGCTTAGCTGCTTGCCTCCGCTCGCGCTGAGCTGAAAATACATTTGTCGCTTGTCTTCTTTTCCGAGCGAGCGTTTTATCCAACCCTTTTTTTCAACAGAGGCAATTACTTTTGACGCGTTGGAGTGGCTTAATCCGAGCATTTCGGCCATTTGCCCGGAGGTGTACGAGCCGCCCTGCGATAGCGAGCAAAGCAGCATGCCCTCGTTGAGGCACACTCCATGCTGCTCCTGAAGTTGTCTTTCAAATTCGGCAACTGCTCGATATACGTCGCGTATTTTGCACAGCGGCTTCATACTCTTTTACTCTTTATGTACGGCTTGCATTCCGCAGTATTCAACACAGGCTTCGCACTCAATGCACTTATCCGCATCAATTTTTGGCAGTCCGTAGCCCTCCTGCATGATGGCCTCTACCGGACAAATGCTCAGCATGGGGCACCTGTGGTTTTGCGGGCAGCGATTTTTGTCAATGCTCAATGCCATGCCGTGCTACTTTTTAAGTAAAACGCTATCGATAGCCTCCTTGAATGCCGACTTGGGCATGGCGCCCTGCGCCAGCTGGGGCTTGCCGTTCATGGGGATGAACAGGAGCGTGGGAATGGAGCGGATGCCAAACGCGGCGGCCAGCTCCTGCTCCTTTTCGGTATCTACCTTGTAAATGTAGATTTGTCCGGCGTACTCGGTGGCCAGCTCCTCCAGTATGGGGGCTATCATTTTGCAGGGGCCGCACCACGAGGCGTAAAAGTCAATAATGGCGGGCTTATCGCCGAGGTACTTCCACGCCTCGGGGTTGTTTTCGTAGTCTACCACTTTGGTCAAAAAATCGGCTTTGGTCAGGTGAATTGTTGACATCTTGTTGTTCTCCTTTTGTTCTGTTTTTGATGTTTGATGGCTGCGCCGGCTGCCGCTGCCGCAGGCTGTAGCCACTACAGCCGCCAGCGCCATGGTAAGTAGTAATCCTTTTTTCATGTGATGAACCGGTAGGTTTTGATTTCGCCTGCAAAGTTACAACTATTTTCCATCGGAAAATAATATCAATGGAAAATAAATGTTAAAAGTAAAAAAACCGGCTGCTAAAATTTAGCAGCCGGTTTCTCTCAAACAATTATTAATTGTTCATTCTTCATTCTTAATTGTGCTTTACCAGTTCTTCGCCTGCACCTCAAAGTAGGCTTGAGGGTGCTTGCAGGCGGGGCAGTTCTGCGGGGCGGTGGCGCCTTCGTGCACGTAGCCGCAGTTGCGGCACTTCCAGAATACCTTGCCGTCCTTTTTAAACACCTCGTGCCCCTCAATGTTCGACAGCAGCTTGCGGTAGCGGGCCTCATGCTCCATTTCCACCTTGGCAACCATTTTAAACGATACGGCCACATCCTTAAAGCCCTCCTCCTCGGCAATCTTGGCAAAATCCTGGTACAGGATATCCCACTCCTCGTGCTCGCCGTCGGCGGCGGCCAGCAGGTTCTCGGCCGTGGTGCCGATGATGCCGGCGGGGTACATGGCGGTAATTTCTACGGGGCCGCCCTCGAGGTACTTGAAAAACACCTTGGCGTGCTCCTCTTCGTTGGCGGCGGTTTCCTCAAAGATGGCGGCAATTTGCTCATAACCCTCCTTCTTGGCCACCTTGGCAAAGTAGGTGTAGCGCATGCGCGCCTGCGATTCGCCTGCGAAAGCCTTCAGCAGGTTTTGTTCGGTCTTTGTTCCTTTAATACTCATAGCGTTTGATTTTAATTGATTGGTCAAATTACATGAATGCAAACTTAGGTAGAATTAAAGTGAAACAACGCCAAAGAAAGTGGATGTAGGTTAAAGTTTCCACCCTTGGCAGCGGTCGGCTGTTCGGCAGCGTCGGCTTTGCTTGGGCGGAGGCAAGCTCCTCCTTTTTGTTAAAAATCTTTAGGCCAACTTCCGGCGCCAGGGGCGGGAATGTTTCGCTTGTTGATAAGTTAGCTTTATTTAGCTTGGGCTTTTCCCTTTTGGGGAGAAAAAATAGAGCTAAAAAGCACGATAGCTCTTGTGGTTTCAAAAAAATAGCTACCTTTGCAGCCCTGATTTTGTCAAATGTTCATAACTTTTTGAACGGGGAGAGCAAAAAAGGGGCAATCTCACAAATCGCAATCAGTTAAAATTTAAATAGTTAAACGTAAAACGTTTTAGGTAAGCAATGCCAACAATTCAGCAGTTAGTTAGAAAAGGAAGGACCGAGCTGGTGCAAAAGAGTAAATCGCCCGCTCTGAACTCTTGCCCGCAGCGCCGTGGCGTGTGCGTGCGCGTGTACACCACCACCCCCAAGAAGCCCAACTCGGCTATGCGTAAGGTAGCCCGTGTGCGCCTTACCAATACTAAGGAGGTGAACGCCTACATCCCGGGCGAAGGACACAACCTGCAGGAGCACTCTATTGTGCTGGTGCGCGGCGGTCGTGTAAAGGATCTTCCCGGCGTGCGCTACCACCTGGTGCGCGGCTCGCTCGATGCCTCCGGCGTTGATGGCCGCCGTCAAAGCCGCTCGCGCTACGGCGCCAAGCGTCCCAAGGCAGGTGCAGCAGCTCCGGCTAAGAAGAAGTAGGCAGTAAGCAGTTTGCAGTAAGCAATCCGAGGCGCGTCATTGCGAGGAGGAACGACGAAGCAATCTCATGCCAAAAGCAAGACATTTTTCACCAAACCATTATTTATAAAATCTCTCAAAGTAAATGAGAAAAGCAAAGCCCAAAAAACGAATTCTACTTCCCGATCCTAAGTTCGGCGATGTGTTGGTAACACGTTTCGTAAACGACCTTATGGTGGACGGTAAGAAGAGTATTGCCTACGGCATTTTTTACAATGCACTGGATATTGTAGGCGAGAAGATGAAAGACGCTGACAAGGCCCCGCTTGACATCTGGAAAAAAGCGTTGGAAAACATTACCCCTTCGGTGGAGGTAAAGAGCCGCCGTATCGGTGGTGCCAACTTTCAGGTGCCTACCGAAGTTCGTCCCGAGCGTAAAGTCGCCATCTGCGTAAAGAACATGATTAAGTATGCTCGCTCACGCAACGGCAAATCAATGGCCGAAAAATTGTCGGGCGAGATTATGGCCGCCTACAACGAAGAAGGCGGCGCGTTCAAGCGCAAGGAGGACATGCACAAGATGGCCGAGGCCAACCGTGCATTTGCCCACTACAAGGTTTAACACAATAGCAAAAAGACACGAGAATAAAAGACGATGGCAAGAGACTTAGCATATACGCGCAATATCGGCATCATGGCGCACATCGATGCCGGTAAAACCACCACGAGTGAGCGCATTCTTTTTTATACCGGCAAAACACACAAAATTGGTGAAGTGCACGAAGGCGGCGCTACCATGGACTGGATGGTGCAGGAGCAGGAGCGTGGTATTACCATTACCTCGGCCGCTACCACCACTTTTTGGAACTACGGCGGACAAACCTACCACATCAACCTTATTGATACCCCGGGACACGTTGACTTTACCGTAGAGGTGGAGCGCTCGCTCCGCGTGCTCGACGGTACGGTGGCTACGTTCTGCGCCGTGGGTGGCGTGGAGCCGCAATCGGAAACCGTATGGCGCCAGAGCGAAAAGTACCACGTACCGAAGATTGCCTACATCAACAAGATGGACCGCACGGGTGCCGACTTCTTCAACGTTATTAAGGAAATCAAGGAAAAGCTGGGAGCGAACCCTGTTCCCGTGGTTCTTCCTATAGGCGCCGAGGATAAGTTCATTGGCTTGGTTGACCTCATTGCCAACAAGGCCATGATTTACGATTCAAACAGCAAGGAACTTGTAAACTATACTCTCGAAGAAGTTCCCGCCAACATGGCCGCCGAGGTGGCTGAGTGGCGCGGAAAGTTGATTGAATCCATCGCTGAGTACAACGACGAGCTGCTCGAAAAGTTCTTCGACAACCCCGATTCAATTACCGAGCAGGAAATTATTGACACCATCCGCAAGGCCACCATCGGCATGAGCATTGTGCCGGTAATGTGCGGCGCCTCATTTAAGAACAAGGGTGTTCAATACCTTTTGAACTCAGTGGTACGCTTTCTTCCCAGCCCGCTCGATAAGGGCGCTGTGGTGGGTACCGACCCCAACGACCCCGAAAAGAGCATTGAGCGCAAGTCGGCTGTTACCGAGCCCTTCTGCGGCTTGGCGTTTAAGATTGCTACCGACCCCTTCGTTGGTCGCCTGGCTTTCGTTCGCGCCTACTCAGGTCGCCTGGATGCAGGTTCGTACGTGTACAACCCCCGTTCGGATAAAAAGGAGCGCATTTCACGCTTGTACCAAATGCACTCCAATAAGCAAAACCCCATCGAATTTTTGGAAGCCGGCGATATCGGCGCTTGCGTAGGTTTTAAGGACCTTCGCACTGGCGATACCGTTTGCGACGAAAAACACCCCATTGTACTTGAGTCTATGACCTTCCCCGATCCCGTTATCGGCTTGGCTGTAGAACCCAAAACACAAAAGGACTTGGATAAGTTGGGCATGGCGCTCGGTAAGTTGGCTGAGGAAGACCCCACGTTTACCGTGAAGTCTGACGAGGAAACCGGCCAAACCATCATCAGCGGCATGGGTGAGCTTCACCTCGAAATTATTGTTGACCGCCTGAAGCGTGAGTTTGGCGTTGAAATCAGCCAAGGCGCTCCCCAGGTTAACTACAAGGAAGCTATCCGCGGCAGCGTTGAGCACCGCGAGGTATTCAAGAAGCAAACCGGTGGTCGCGGTAAGTTCGCCGACATCATCGTTGAAATCGGCCCCGCCGATGAGAACGTGGTTGGCCTCCAGTTTGTCGATGTGGTAAAGGGCGGTAACATTCCCCGCGAATTTATCCCCGCCATCGAAAAAGGATTTAAGTCGGCCATGAGCAACGGCGTGCTGGCAGGGTACGAAATTCCCGCCATGAAGGTAACCGTTAAGGACGGCTCGTTCCACCCCGTTGACTCCGATGCGCTGTCGTTCGAAATTTGCGCACGCGCCGCTTTCCGTCACGCTTGCCCCAAGGCAAATCCCGTTATCATGGAGCCCATCATGTCGCTGGAGGTGGTTACCCCCGAGGACTACATGGGTGACATTATCGGTGACTTGAACAAGCGCCGCGGACAAATCCAGAACATGGACTCGAAGGGCAACGCCCGCGTAATTAAGGCCAGCGTTCCGCTTTCGGAGCAGTTTGGCTACGTTACCGTGCTGCGTACGCTCAGCTCGGGCCGCGCAACCTCCACCATGGAGTTCGACCACTACGCCGAAGTTCCCGCCAGCCTGGCCAAGGAGATTATCGAAAAGGCAGCCGGCAAGAAGAGGGGCGACAAGGATTTGGATGAGTAATCTTTTTACGGAAGAAATAAAAAACGATTCATAAACACAATATGAGCCAAAAAATCAGAATCAAGTTGAAATCGTACGACCACTCCCTGGTGGACAAGTCGTCGGAGAAAATCGTGAAAACGGTAAAGGCTACAGGTGCCGTAGTAAGCGGTCCTATACCCTTGCCCACACAAAAGAAAATTTTCACGGTTAACCGTGCAACTTTCGTAAACAAAAAATCGCGCGAGCAATTCCAACTCAGCACCTACAAGCGCCTGTTGGACATCTACAGCTCAACGCCCAAAACCGTTGACGCTTTGATGAAGCTCGAATTGCCCAGCGGCGTTGAGGTAGAAATCAAGGTGTAAAACCGGATAAAAGAAAAAAGGAAAAAAGACAGAAAGATGAAAAGACAAAGGACAAGTCCTTGTTCTTGTAGTCCTTGCTCTTTTTGTCAGTAGTCTTCGTTGAATAAATTTTAATTACAAACATGGCAGGAATTATTGGAAAAAAAATCGGAATGACTTCCGTTTTCGATGCAGCTGGGAAGAATATCCCCTGCACCGTTATTGAAGCTGGCCCATGTGTTGTCACGCAAGTTAAGACCGTAGAAAACGACGGTTATGCAGCACTGCAGCTTGCCTATGACGATAAGAAGGAAAAGAGCACCACTTCAGGCATGCTCGGACACTTCAAGAAAGCCGGATCTACCCCCAAGTGTAAGGTGGTAGAGTTTCCCGTATTTGCGGGAAAAGAAGATAAGGAGTTGGCAACGGGCGATCAAGTTACCGTTGACCTCTTTATCGAAAATGATTGGGTTGACGTAGTCGGCACCTCAAAGGGTAAAGGCTTCCAGGGCGTTGTTCGCCGTCACGGCTTCAGCGGTGTGGGCGGTCAAACCCACGGTCAGCACAACCGTCTTCGCGCCCCCGGTTCGGCAGGCGCATCATCGTACCCCTCGCGCGTACTCCCGGGCCGCAAGCTCGGCGGCCGCATGGGCGGCGACCGCGTAAAGGTGTTAAACCTTGTAATTGTGAAGTTGATCCCCGAAAGCAACCTAATGCTGGTAAAGGGCTCGGTTCCGGGTGCTATAGGTTCTTACTTACTAATTGAGGATTAATGAATTATGGAGTTATCAGTATATAACATCGAAGGAAAGCAAACATCGAAGAAGGTAAACCTCTCCGATGCGGTGTTCGGCATTGAGCCGAATGACCACGCTATTTACCTCGACGTAAAGCAAATTCTTGCCAACCGTCGTCAGGGTACGCACAAGTCAAAGCAGCGTGCCGAGGTAAACTACAGCACCAAGAAGCTCAAGCGCCAAAAGGGTACCGGCGGCGCTCGCGCGGGTAGCATTAAGTCGCCCCTGTTCGTAGGCGGCGGCCGCGTATTCGGCCCCGTGCCCCGCGACTACAGCCACAAGCTCAACAAGAAGCAGAAGGCGTTGGCGCGTCGCAGCGCGCTGGCTCAAAAGGCGTTGGGTAACAACATCCGCGTGGTGGAGAACCTCGCGTTTGATGCTCCCAAAACCAAGGAGTTTATCAAGATGTGGGAAAACCAAAAGTTAGCCGGAAAAAAGCTGCTCGTGGTGCTGCCCGAATCAAATAAAAACGTATATTTGTCGTCCCGTAATTTGCCCAACGTTAAGGCTATAATGGCCAACGAGTTAAACACTTACGACGTTATGAACGCAAACGATTTGTTGCTGTTTGAGGGCTCGGTTGACGTTATTAACCAACTATTAGGGGCTGAATAAGCTTAAATTAACAATGAGTACACAACTGATTAAGCCACTTATAACCGAAAAAATGACGGCTCAGGGCGATAAGCTGAATCGTTACGGTTTTGTTGTTGAGCCCAGGGCCAACAAGCTGGAGATCAAAGCAGCGGTTGAAGAAATGTATGGCGTTAAGGTGACCAACGTTAACACCATCAACTACCGTGGCAAGAACAAGACCCGCTTTACCAAGGCGGGTATTCTTAGCGGCCGCAACGTACACCGCAAAAAAGCGATTGTAACGTTAGCCGAAGGCGAAAAAATTGATTTTTACAGTAACATCTAAAAAGCACCATGGCGCTCAGAAAATTTAAACCCGTAACGCCGGGTACAAGACATAAGGTAATTTCAAGTTTCGATGAAATTACCTGCTCAACTCCCGAAAAATCACTGCTGGAACCGAATCCGAGCAGCGGTGGACGTAATAGCCAAGGCCGTATGACCATGCGCTACATGGGCGGTGGGCACAAGCGTATGTACCGTATTATCGACTTCAAGCGCGATAAGGACAACTACGCAGCTACCGTTAAAACTATTGAGTATGACCCCAACCGCAACGCACGCATCGCGCTGGTAGCCTACGCCGATGGCGAAAAGCGCTACATCATCGCACCCGTTGGCTTGCAAGTAGGTCAGAAAATACAATCAGGTAAAGGCGTTGCCCCCGAAGTTGGCAACACGCTTTTCCTCTCCGAAATTCCTTTGGGTACCGTAGTGCACAACATCGAGCTTACGCCCGGTCAAGGTGCTACCATGGCGCGCAGCGCAGGAACCTCAGCGCAGCTTTTGGCTCGCGAAGGCAACCACGCTGTGTTGAAGTTGCCCTCGGGCGAAACTCGCATGGTGCTGGTAACTTGCCGCGCTACCATCGGTTCGGTGTCCAACCCCGATGCCCAAAACGAGTCGCACGGTAAGGCCGGTCGCAAGCGCTGGTTAGGTCGTCGCCCACGCAACCGCGGTGTGGCCATGAACCCCGTCGATCACCCCATGGGTGGTGGTGAAGGTAAGAACTCCGGAGGTCACCCACGCTCGCGCAAGGGCTTGCTCGCTAAGGGTAAGAAGACGCGCAACCCGAAGAAGACCACTTCGAAGTTTATTATTGAGAGAAGGAAAAAATAATTTATGATTGACGATTTATGATTGATGATTTAAATCAATTGTAAATCGAAAATCGAAAATCATAAATCAAAAATCAAATGAGCCGTTCACTTAAAAAAGGACCATATATCGACCAAAACCTCGAAAAGAAGGTAGATGTCATGAACACGAGCAAGAAAAAAGCCGTGGTTAAAACTTGGGCACGCGCCAGCATGATTCCACCCGAATTCGTAGGTCACACCATTGCTGTGCACAACGGCAACAAGTTTATTCCGGTGTACGTTACCGAGAACATGGTAGGTCATAAGCTGGGCGAATTTGCGCCTACTCGTACCTTCAAGGGTCACTCGGGTAACCGCTAGTAAAAAGTAAGTAAAAAATCTGTATAAATCCGTAGTAATGGGTGCTAGAAAAAGATTAAGAGCCGAAGAGCTCAAGGCAGAGAAGAAGCAAAAGGCGGGAGCCGTGCTTCGCGATTGCCCCACATCGCCCCGCAAAATGAGGCTTGTAGCCGACATGATTCGTGGTGTTGAGGTTAACAAGGCGCTGGGAATTTTGAAATTCTCCAAGAAACACGCCTCAATGGACTTGGAAAAGCTCCTCAAGTCGGCTATTGCCAACTGGGAGTCGAAAAACCAGGCCGACAAGCGCGACTTGGAAGAGGGCAGCGTTTTTGTAAAGGAAATTTTTGTTGACGGCGGCCGCATGCTGAAGCGCATTTCGCCCGCTCCGCAAGGTCGCGCATACCGCATTCGCAAGCGTTCGAACCACGTGAACATTGTGCTTGGCAGCAAAAAGGAAAAAGTAGAAGAAACCGTAACCGAAAAAGAAGCATAGTAAATGGGACAAAAGATTAACCCGATAAGCAATCGCATAGGCATCATTCGCGGCTGGGATTCGAACTGGTACGGTGGAAACAAGTATGCTGGTAAGCTGGTAGAGGATTCAAAAATCCGCAAGTACCTCAACGAGCGCTTGGCTAAGGCCAGCCTTTCACGCATTATCATTGAGCGCACCCTGAAGCTCGTTACCGTAACCATTAACACGGCTCGCCCCGGCGTTATCATCGGTAAGGGCGGCCAGGAGGTGGACAAGCTGAAGGAGGAGTTGAAGAAGCTCACCGGAAAGGAAGTTCAAATCAACATTTTTGAAGTAAAGCGCCCCGAGCTCGATGCCGTTATCGTTGGCAACAACATCGCGCGCCAGCTCGAAGGCCGCATATCCTACCGCCGCGCCATTAAAACCACCATGGCCTCGACCATGCGTTTGGGCGCCGAAGGTATTAAGGTGCAAATTTCAGGCCGCGTAGGCGGCGCCGAAATTGCCCGCAGCGAAACCATAAAGGAAGGCCGCATACCCCTGCACACCCTCCGCGCCGACATCGACTACGCGCTGGCCGAGGCGTTGACCAAGGTAGGCCTGCTCGGTATTAAGGTGTGGATTTGCAACGGCGAAGTGTACGGCAAGCGCGACTTGCTGCCCAACGTAGGCGTAGCTGCCGGCAACGCCTCCTCGTCAATGGGCGGCGAAGACCGCGGTGGCCGTGGCGGTGATCGTCGCGGTGGACGCGGCGGCGATCGCGACCGTCGCGGTGGTGATCGTGGTGGTCGTGGCGGCGAGCGTCGCGGCGGCGAAGGTCGTGCTCCAAGAAAGTAAAAACAATAGAGAACGTAAAATAAAATGTTACAGCCGAAAAAAACACAGTACAGAAGGGTACAGAAGGGCAGGATGAAGGGCATCGCTCAGCGCGGTAACCAACTTGCTTTTGGCTCTTTTGGCATTAAGACCTTGGAGTCTTGCTGGATTACCGGTAAGCAAATTGAGGCAGCCCGTCAGGCCATTACCCGCTACATGAAGCGTGAAGGCCAAATGTGGATTCGCATATTCCCCGATAAGCCCATTACCAAGAAGCCCGCTGAGGTGCGCATGGGTAAGGGTAAAGGTGCCCCCGAAGGTTTTGTGGCCCCGGTTACCCCCGGCCGCATGATTTTCGAAATCGAAGGTGTTCCGTTTGCCGTAGCGCAGGAAGCGCTTCGCCTCGGCGCTCAAAAGCTGCCTGTAAACACCAAGTTTGTGGTGCGCAGGGATTACGTAATGGAAAAAGCAGAATAAGGAGGCCAAAGCATGAAGACAGCAGAAATCAAAGAAATGTCAACCAAAGAGCTCATCGAAAAGGTTGAGCTGGAAAAGGGTCAAATGGCCAAAATGCGCCTCAACCACGCAATTTCGCCCATCGAAAAGCCCAGCAAAATAAAGGAGTGCCGCAAGGACATTGCCCGCATGCTTACCATTTTGCGCCAACGAGAAATTAACGAGACTAAAAAGTAAATCGTACAATGGAAACCACAGCAAGAAGCCTGAGAAAGGAAAGAATAGGCGTTGTAACCAGCAATAAGATGGACAAATCCATTGTAGTTGCCGTGCAGCGTAAGGTAAAACACCCGGTTTACGGAAAGTTCCTTAAGCTTACCACCAAGTTCGTAGCGCACGACGAAAAGAACGAGTGCAGCGAAGGTGATACCGTGAAAATTATGGAAACCCGCCCGCTGAGCAAGAGCAAGCGCTGGAGATTAGTAGAAATCGTAGAAAAAGTTAAGTAAGCCATGATACAGCAAGAATCGAGACTACAGGTGGCCGACAACAGCGGAGCAAAGGAAGTACTTTGCATTCGCGTGCTGGGCGGCACCAAAAGGCGCTACGCCTCCATCGGCGATAAAATTGTAGTGAGCGTAAAGAGCGCCGCTGCCGGTGGCGATACCAAAAAGGGTAGCGTATCAAAGGCCGTTATTGTGCGCACGAGCAAGGAAGTTCGTCGCCCCGACGGCTCCTACATCCGCTTTGACGACAACGCCTGCGTGCTGTTGAACAATCAGGGCGAAATTAAGGGTACCCGCATATTCGGCCCGGTGGCGCGTGAGCTCCGCGACAGCTACATGAAGATTGTGTCGCTTGCGCCGGAGGTGCTGTAAGCAGACGAAAAAGTAAATTTTTGAAAAACAGAAAACCATGTCTGGTAAAGTAAAACTTAAAATAAAAAAGGGCGACAACGTTACCGTCATTGCCGGCGACGACAAGGGTAAAAAGGGCCGCGTGCTCGAGGTGCTCATTGCCGATAACCGCGCCATTGTGGAAGGCATTAACATGGTGTCCAAGCACACCAAGCCCAACGCTAAGCACCCGCAAGGCGGCATTATTAAGCAGGAGGCGGCCATTCAGGTGTCGAACCTCATGGTCAACGATGCCGAAGGCAAGCCCACCAAGGTAGGCCGCCGCATGGGCGAAAAAGGTAAACTGGTACGCTACGCAAAAACAACTCAAGCAGAGATTAAGTAATGGCAAAGAAAGCAACCCCACAGGCACCACAGGTGGACGCACAGGGATATATTCCTGCGCTGAAGAAAAAGTACAAGGAAGAAATTGTGCCCGCCCTTGTAAAAGAATTTGGCTACACCAGCGTAATGCAAGCACCCCGTCTCGAGAAAATCGTGATTAACCAGGGTGTTGGCATCGCTACAGCCGATAAGAAGTTGATTGACATTGCTCAGAACGAGTTAACCGCAATTGCCGGACAAAAGGCAATGGTTACCCGCGCCAGCAAGGACATCTCCAACTTCAAGCTGCGTAAGGGCATGCCCATCGGCGTGAAGGTAACCCTTCGCGACAAGCGCATGTACGAGTTCCTCGAAAGGCTCATCCACATTTCGCTTCCCCGTACCCGCGACTTCGACGGTATTAAGGATAAGATGGACGGCCGCGGTAACTACAACCTCGGCGTGAAGGAGCAAATTATTTTCCCCGAAATCGACATCGAAAAGGTAACCAAAATCATGGGTCTGGAAATGACCTTCGTTACCACTACCGAGAAAGATGAAGAAGCCTACGCGCTGCTTCGCCACTTTGGTCTTCCTTTTAAGAACGCAAAAAAACAACAAGCATAATGGCAAAAGAATGCATGAAGGCACGCGAAGTGAAGCGTGCGAAACTGGTGGCAAAGTATGCCGAAAAGCGCAAGGCGCTGAAGGAAGCCGGCGATTACGCTGCCCTGGCCAAGTTGCCCAAGAACTCAAGCGCCGTTCGCCTGCACAACCGCTGCATGCTCACCGGCCGCCCCAAGGGCTACATTCGCCAGTTCGGCGTGAGCCGTATCACCTTCAGGGAAATGGCCAGCCAAGGCTTGATTCCCGGCGTGAAGAAGGCCAGCTGGTAGTTGAATTTATTATTTATGATTGATGATTTATGATTTAAAGTCAGCTGTCATCACTCGTCAATAATAAATCATCAATAGTAAATCAAAAATCATAATTATTGGATATCGGGCGCGGACTTGCCCAAGTTGCAGCGCTGAGCATATCAAAAAAACATTTAAAAAATGACTGATCCAATAGCAGACTTCTTAACAAGAATTCGCAACGCCGTAAAGGCCGGACACAAGGTGGTGGAAATTCCCGCCTCCAACACCAAGAAGGAAATTACCCGCATCCTTCACGATAAGGGTTACATCCTGAGCTACAAGTTCGTCGAGGATGGACCCCAGGGCAGCATCAAGATTGCCCTCAAGTATCACCCCGAAACCAAGCGCAACGCCATTAAGGATTTGAAGCGCATCAGCACCCCGGGTCTTCGCCGCTACGCCGGCGTTGACACCATGCCTTCGGTGCTGAACGGCTTGGGCATTGCCATCATTTCAACCTCAAAAGGTCTGATGACCGATAAGGAAGCCCGCCTGCAAAACATCGGCGGCGAGGTTATGTGCTACGTATATTAATTTTTTAAGCATAATTATAAATGTCACGTATTGGTAAATTACCTGTAAACCTGCCACAAGGCGTTACCGTAACGGTAGCACCCGGAAATGTGGTTGTGGTTAAAGGACCTCAAGGCGAGCTTAAGCAGGCGGTGGATAAGGATATCACCGTTAGCGTTGAGGGTGGTCAAGTAAAAGTTGCGCGTCCTACCGACCAACCGCGCCATCGCTCCATGCACGGCCTGTACCGCGCGCTTATCAACAACATGGTGGTAGGCGTTTCGCAGGGCTACACCATTAAGCAGGAGCTTGTAGGTGTGGGTTTCAAGGTAGAGGTTAAGGGCCAAACCATTGAGTTCAGCCTTGGCTTTTCGCACGAAATTCACCTGATGCTTCCCAAGGAGGTAAAGGCTGAGGCTCCGGCGGTAAAGAAGGGCGAAGCGCCCGTTCTTATCCTCCAGTCGGCCGATAAGCAACTCGTAGGCCAGGTGGCCGCAAAGGTACGCTCGCTGCGCAAGCCCGAGCCGTACAAGGGTAAAGGTATTAAATTTGCCGGCGAACAAATTCGCCGTAAGGCCGGTAAATCGGCTGCATCTAAATAAGCAGGAGGATAAACAATGGCACTATCAAAATCAGAAAGAAGGCAGCGCATTAAGTACCGCATCCGCAAGGTGGTTAGCGGCACGGCATCACGCCCGCGCTTGGCCGTATATCGCAGCAATGACCAAATTTATGTTCAGCTTATTGACGATACGGCTTGCGAAGGCCAAGGTGCAACCTTGCTCCAAGCCAGCTCGGTAGAAAAAGCTGTAGCAGAACAAGTGAAAGGAAAAACCAAGCAGGAAGCCGCTAAAGTGGTAGGCAAAATTGCCGCCGAACGCGCCCTGGCAAAGGGTATAAGCGAGGTGGTATTTGACCGCGGAGGTTTCCTGTACCACGGAAGAGTTAAATGTGTAGCCGACGCCGCTCGCGAAGGTGGCTTAAAATTCTAATAAGCGTATGTCAGAAAATTCAAACGTAAAGAAAGTAAAAACCACCGACCTCGAACTTAAGGACAGGTTGGTAGCCATTCAGCGTGTTACCAAGGTAACCAAGGGCGGCCGTCACTTCAGCTTCGCTGCCATTGTGGTGGTGGGCAACGAAAATGGCGTAGTAGGCTACGGTCTCGGCAAGGCAAACGAAGTTTCGATTGCCATCAGCAAGGGCATTGAGGATGCCAAGAAAAACCTGGTAAAGGTGCCCGTGTTCAAAGGAACTATTCCTCACGAGCAGGTGGCCAAGTTTGGCGGTGCCCGCGTATTCATGCGTCCTGCTGCTCCCGGTACGGGGGTAAAGGCCGGTGGTGCTATGCGCGCCGTATTTGAGAGCGTGGGTATCCACGACGTGCAGGCCAAGTCAAAAGGTTCGTCGAACCCGCACAACCTGGTAAAAGCTACGGTAAGTGCGCTGCTCGAGCTGCGCGATGCCTACTCGGTGGCCAACGTGCGCGGCGTATCGCTAAGCAAGGTGTTTAACGGTTAATCTAACGGAGGTAAAAGAAAATGGCAAAAGTAAAAATTACACAGGTGCGCAGCCAAATCGGCAGCACCGACAAGCAAAAAGCCACGCTCCGCAGCCTGAAGTTGGGTAAAATCAACAGCAGCACTGAGCGCGACGACAGCGACACCGTGGTAAAAGGCATGATTGCCGCCGTAAGCCACATGGTAAAGGTAGAAAAGGTTTAATGTACATCGACGAGCGATATGCGACATGCGAAAATGTAAGTCGCATATCGCGTATCGATAAATCGCAAATCGAAATAAAAATGGAACTAAATAATTTAACCCCGGCAGCGGGTTCAACACATAGGGAAAAGCGCATTGGTCGCGGCGAAGGCTCCGGTCGTGGAGGTACATCTACGCGTGGCCACAAGGGTGCGCAATCTCGCTCGGGCTACTCGCGCAAAAAAGGCTTCGAAGGCGGTCAAATGCCGCTGCAGCGCCGCCTGCCTAAATTCGGCTTTAAGAACATCAACCGCGTTGAATACAAGGCTATCAACCTGTACACGCTACAGGCGTTGGCCGAGAAGTCGCAGCAGAGCGTGATTACCGAGGAAACGTTTGTAGCGTTCGGCCTGGCGTCGAAGAACGACAAGATTAAAATCTTGGGTCAAGGCCAGCTGAGCGCCAAGCTGGAGGTTTCGGCGCACGCCTTCTCAAAGTCGGCCGTTGCCGCCATTGAGGCGCAGCAGGGCAAGGCCAGTGTGGTAAAGTAGTTTGGACTAATCGATGTGCGATAGGCGACCTGCGAAACAAGCAAAGTCGCAAATCGCAGGTCGCAAATCGATAAATCGCAATTAACTAATGAAGAAGTTTATAGAAACGATAAAGAACATTTTTAAGATCGAAGACCTTAGAAAGCGTATTCTTTTTACCTTGCTCATTCTGCTGGTGTACAGGCTGGGTTGCTTCGTGGTAATTCCCGGAGTTGACCCTTCGCAGCTGGCCAACTTGCAGAGCCAGGCCAGCGAGGGCTTGATGGGCTTGCTCAACATGTTCTCGGGTGGTGCCTTTGGTAATGCCGCTATTTTTGGCCTTGGCGTAATGCCCTACATCTCGGCATCCATTGTGGTGCAGCTGCTGGGCATGATGGTGCCCTACTTCCAGCGTTTGCAACGTGAGGGGGAGAGCGGACGCCGCAAGCTTAACCAAATTACAAGGTACCTGACCATTATTATCCTGTGCTTCCAGGCACCGGCATACTTGGCCAACCTGCACATGCAGCTTCCGGCTTCGGCCTTCATGATTAAGGGTGTTTACTTTACCATTTTCTCCACCATTGTGCTCATGGCCGGTACCATGTTTATCATGTGGCTGGGCGAGCGCATTACCGATAAGGGCTTAGGCAATGGTATTTCGCTCATCATCATGGTGGGTATTGTGGCACGCCTTCCGTTTGCCATCGTGTCTGAGTTCGGCTCGCGCTTTTCGCAGCAGGCGGGCGGCTTGATAATGTTTTTGGTGGAGCTGGTAATACTGTTCTTGGTGTTTGTGGCTACCATTGCCCTGGTGCAGGGCGTGCGCAAAATCCCGGTACAGTATGCCAAGCGCATTGTAGGCAACAAGCAGTACGGCGGCGTTCGCCAGTACATTCCTTTGAAAATAAATGCGGCAGGCGTTATGCCCATCATCTTTGCGCAAGCCTTGATGTTTTTGCCCATGATTTTCTCAAAGTTCGAAGCCACCAGCGCCATTGCGGTAGCGTTTTCCAACTACATGGGCTTTTGGTACAACCTGCTGTTCGGTTTGATGGTGGTGGCGTTTACCTACGCCTATACCGCCGTAACGGTAAATCCTACCAACATGGCCGAGGAAATGAAGAAGAACGGTGGATTTATTCCCGGCGTAAAGCCCGGCAAGCAAACCGCGAGTTACATTGATAGCATTATGTCGCGCATTACGCTGCCCGGCTCCATATTCCTGGCGTTTGTGGCCATTATGCCCGCATTGTTTACCTCGCTGCTGGGCATCAGCAACCAGTTCGCGCAGTTCTTCGGCGGTACCTCGCTGCTCATTCTGGTGGGCGTGGTGCTCGATACGCTACAGCAAATCGAAAGCCACCTGCTCTCGCGCCACTACGACGGCTTGATGAAAACCGGTCGCCTGAAGGGCCGGAACGGATAAAGCGGACAAAGGACGGAAGGATAAAAGGATACAAGACAAGTCCTTGCTCTTTAAATCCCGTAGTCTTTTGTCTAAAATGTTCTTTAAAAAATGGGACTGGTAAAAACCACCGAGGAAATTGAGCTGCTGCGCGAGAACAACCAATTGGTGTCGCGTACACTGGCCGAGTTGGCCAAGCACATTGCCCCGGGGGTTACAGGTTTGCAGCTCGATAAAATTGCCGAAACGTTTATTCGTGACCACGGAGCGGTACCGGCATTTTTGGGCTACGGAGGGTTTCCGAATTCGCTGTGCATTTCCATCAACGAGGTGGTGGTACACGGCATCCCCAACAATAGCCCGCTACGCGATGGCGACGTTGTTTCGGTGGACTGCGGAACCTACATGAAGGGTTACGTTGGCGATTCGGCCTACACCTTTGCCGTGGGCGAGGTGAGCGATGAGGCAAAAAAATTGCTTCGTGCCACCAAGGAAAGCCTGAAGCTGGGCGTGGCGCAGGCAGTAGAGGGCAATAGGGTAGGAGATATTTCAAACGCCGTGCAAAGCTACGTTGAGCGCTTGGGCTACTCGGTGGTGCGCGATTTGGAGGGGCACGGAGTAGGCACCCAAATGCACGAAAAACCCGGCATTCCCAACTATGGCCGTCCCGGAAATGGGAAGAAGCTTATCAAAGGGATGACCTTTTGCGTTGAACCGATGATAAACTGCGGGGTGTACAACGTGGTGTGGGAAAAGGACGGTTGGACCGTAAGAACCAAGGACCGCAGGCTGTCGGCGCACTTTGAGTACGCCGTGGCGGTGGGAAAAGATAGTCCCGATATTCTTACCACATTTGACTATGTGGAGGAAGTTTTGAAACAAAAAGGAAGTTTTTTTTAAGAAAGTAAATGGCAAAACAAACCGCCATAGAGCGCGATGGAGTGATTGTAGAGGCGCTCTCGAACGCCATGTTCCGTGTGGAGCTGGACAACGGCCACGTGGTAACGGCGCACATTTCGGGAAAAATGCGCATGCACTATATCAAAATTTTGCCCGGCGACAAGGTGCGCGTGGAGATGACGCCGTACGATTTGACCAAGGGTAGAATTTCGTTCCGGTACAAGTAGGCAAGAATTGCGAGGGCGAGGTTAGAGTTGGGATATTTCATTAGCCGAAATACGACAGCTCAGATGTTGCAACCGAAATCCTCGGCAATTTTCGATATAAAAAGGAGATAAAACAGGTAATAAAAACTGATCATGAAAGTAAAAGCATCCATCAAAAAACGCAGCGAGGATTGCAAGATTGTAAAGCGCAAAGGTCGCCTGTACGTTATTTGCAAAAAGACCCCGAAGTACAAAATGCGTCAGGGCTAATTTTAACACGTTAATCATTAAAGCACAAATATGGCACGTATTTCAGGTATTGACTTACCGAAGAACAAGAGAGGGGAAATAGGGCTTACCTACATCTATGGTATTGGCCGCAGCACCGCTCGCAATATTTTAACCACCGCCGGTGTTGACTTTGACATCAAGGTAAAGGATTGGAACGACGCTCAGGAGGCCGCTATCCGTAGCGCTATTGCCCAGGGTGGCTACAAGCTCGAGGGCGAGCTGCGCACCGTGGTGCAAATGAGCATCAAGCGCCTTATGGACATAGGTTGCTACCGTGGCATCCGCCACCGCCTGGGGCTGCCCGTTCGCGGTCAAAGCACCAAGAACAACGCCCGTACGCGCAAGGGTAAGAAGAAGACTGTAGCAAACAAGAAAAAGGCAACCAAGTAGTAATTGATTATTTATGATTGATGATTTATTATTGAAAGACAAAAGATATTCAATCATAAATCGAAAATCGTAAATCAAAAATCGACAATAATTTTTATGGCAAAGAAACCGGGAACGACAAAAAAGAAAGTTGTTAAGATTGAGGCCTTGGGCGAAGCGCACATTACCTCTACCTTCAACAACATCATCATCACGTTGACTAACGCCGATGGGCAAACCATCAGCTGGTCGTCGGCAGGCAAGATGGGTTTTCGTGGTTCGAAAAAGAACACGCCCTACGCTGCTCAAATGGCAGCAAACGACTGCGCAAAAGTAGCCTTTGACTTAGGCCTGCGCAAGGTAAAAGCCTACGTGAAAGGTCCGGGTGCAGGCCGCGAATCGGCCATGCGCACCATCCACACCAACGGTATTGAGGTAACCGAAATTGTGGACGTAACTCCGATACCTCACAACGGATGCCGCCCGAAAGGTCGCCGCAGAGTATAGTTTAATAAGTAGTAATGGATGATTTATTTTTATGATGGACGAATGAAAACCTTCTGCCAATCATAAACCATAAATCGCAAATCATAAATCAGAAAATGGCAAGATATACAGGACCAAAAACCAAAATCGCGCGCAAGTTCGGCTCGCCTATTTTCGGTGCGGATAAGGCTTACGAAAAGAAGAACTATCCTCCCGGACAGCACGGCCTGGCCAAGAAGCGCAAAAAAGTATCGGAATACGGCATTCAGCTTACCGAAAAGCAAAAGCTGAAATATACCTACGGCTTGCTCGAGCGCCAGTTCCGCAACACCTTCGAAAAGGCCTCTACGATGAAGGGCCGCAAGGGCGACAACCTGCTCAAACTGCTCGAAAGCCGCCTGGATAACGTAGTATTCCGCCTGGGCATTGCCCCCAGCCGCGCCGCCGCGCGCCAGCTCGTAGGACACCGCCATATTGTGGTAAACGGCGAGGTGTGCAGCATCCCATCGGCCATCTTGAAGGAGGGCGATGTTATCGGCGTTCGCGAAAAATCGAAGAGCCTTGAGGTAATTCAGGACAACTGCGCAGGCTCGCGCACCAGCCGCTACTCGTGGATGGAGTGGGATAGCAACACCATGAGCGGCAAGTTCCTCAACCGCCCCGAGCGCGCCGATATTCCGGAGGCCGTAAATGAGCAGCTCATCGTTGAGTTGTACTCTAAGTAGTAATAGGATTTATTATTTATGATTCATTGTTTATGATTGAAGCAAGCTTCAACCTAAATCGAAAATCATAAATCGAAAATCATAAATCAATCTAAAATATGGCAATATTAGCATTTCAAAAGCCCGATAAGGTTATCATGCTCGAATCGAACAATACCTTCGGTAAGTTCGAGTTTCGTCCGCTTGAGCCGGGTTACGGTATGACCGTGGGCAATGCGCTTCGCCGCGTGCTGCTGTCGTCGCTCGAGGGCTACGCAATAACCTCGGTGAAGATCAGCGGCGTTGACCACGAGTTTGCCTCCATCCCGGGCGTACTCGAAGATATGGTCGAAATCATCCTTAACCTCAAGCAGGTAAGGCTGAAAAAAGTAGCCGAAGGCATTGATACGGAAAAGGTTAAGATAAACATTTCGGGGCAAACCCAGTTTAAGGCCGAGCTGCTGTCCAACAGCATGGTGGCCTTTAAGGTGCTCAACCCCGAGTTGGTTATTTGCAACATGGAGCCCAACGTGAAGCTGCAAATCGAGCTGACCATCAACAAGGGCCGCGGCTACGTTTCGGCCGATGAAAATAAGGTGGAAGGTTCGGAAATCGGCACCATTGCCATTGACTCCATCTACACACCGATTAAGAACGTGAAGTACGCGGTGGAAAACTACCGTGTGGAGCAAAAAACCGACTACGAAAAGCTGACCGTGGAGGTTACCACCGACGGCTCCATCCTGCCGAAGGATGCGCTGAAGGAGGCCGCCAAAATTTTGATCCACCACTTCATGCTTTTCTCGGATGAGAAGATAACCATCGACACCGAGGAGAAGTTCACCAACGACGATTTTGACGAGGAGGTGCTGCACATGCGCCAGCTGCTGAAGACCAAGTTGACCGACCTGGACCTTTCGGTGCGCGCGCTGAACTGCCTCAAAACCGCCGAGGTGGAAACGCTGGGCGAGCTGGTGAAGTTCCAGCGCAACGACCTGCTGAAGTTCCGCAACTTTGGCAAGAAGTCGCTCACCGAGCTCGACGAAAAGCTGGCGCAGCTCAACCTCAACTTCGGCATGGACATTTCAAAGTATAAACTTGACAAGGAATAACGAGACATGAGACACGGTAATAAAGTAAACCATTTAGGAGTAAAAACCGGACACCGCAGCTCTATGCTGGCGAACCTGGCCTGCTCGCTGATTATGCACAAGCGTATTGAAACTACGCTGGCCAAGGCTAAGGAGTTAAGGGTGTTTGTAGAGCCCATTATAACCAAGAGCAAGAGCGATACCACGCACTCGCGTCGTATGGTATTCAGCAGCATTAAGAGCAAGTATGCCGTAAAGGAGCTGTTTGGCCCCGTAGCCGAAAAGGTGGCCTCGCGCCCCGGTGGCTACACCCGCATTCTTAAAATTGGCTTCCGCCAGGGCGATGCCGCCGAAATGGCCATGATTGAGCTGGTGGACTTCAACGAAACCTACACCACGGCCAAGAAGGCTGCCGCCAAGAAAACGACCCGTCGTGCCGGTGGCGCCAAGAAGGCCGCCGCTCCCTCCGCAAAGGTCGAAGAAGCCCCGAAAGTTGAGGAGGCTCCCAAGGTAGAGGGCGAAGCTGCAGCGGAATAATTTCAGCATCGAATTTACTTCAATACAAAAAACGGTTGCAAGATGTTGCAGCCGTTTTTGCTTTTATTCAACAGGAGAGTCTGCGTTTGCGAGGAGGTCCCTCACTCCGTTCGACATGACCTCGCCAACGAAAAAAATCGCATTCTGCCGCCTTTTTTGTTTTCTGAAGAGCGTTACTTTTGTAAGAAATCCCTGAAGTGGCGCCAGGCAATAAGGTTAGCTCCTGCAACAGAGGAGGAAATTTCGCCGGCATAAACCACGTATTTTTCCACAGGTGCTGCACTTGTTGATGTGGGGAGTACGTGCAGGTTTTTCGTAAAATCGGTTGAGAATGTTTCGGCACCTTTTATTTCAAAAGCCGAAAGCCGATTACCCTGCTCCATGATGCAGTCAATTTCTATACCATTGCTATCGCGCCAGTAGTATAAAGCAGGCTGTTTGCCGGTGTGGAGTGCACGTTTTCGCAGCTCGCCGATTACCAAATTTTCAAACAAAAAGCCATACAAATAATGACTTCGTAACACACTTGGAGAGCCAATGCTCAACAGTGAGCAGGCAATACCCGTATCGTAAAAATAGAGTTTGGGCGATTTGATAAGCCGCTTGTTGAAGTTGTTGTGGTAGGGTTGCAGCAGGTAAATAATATAGCTTGCCTCCAGTACCGATAACCACGATTTGATGGTTGCTACCGAAACTCCGGTGTCATTGGCTAGCGAACTGAGGTTGAGTACTTGCCCTATGCGCCCGGCGCAGAGCATCAAGAATTTTGAAAACAGGCTCAGATTTTCGATCGACTTGAGCATTCGCACATCTCGCTCTATGTAGGTTTGAAGATACGATGGATAAAAATCAGAGGGAGCAATACGTTGGTCGTAAATGCGAGGATAAAAACCTGTAACCATGAGGCGAGCGTAGTCTTGCGTGATGCTGGCCTCCAGCTCCGATACATCGAACGGCAGCAGGTGGTTAATGTGTACACGGCCTGCCAGCGATTGTGAAATATGCTCATTCATCAAAAAACTTTGCGAACCGGAGAGAATGTACTGCCCCGGTGTTCCTCGCTCATCCGACATCACTTGGATGTAGCTGAACAGCTCGGGAACGGTTTGCGCCTCGTCAAAAATTAATTTTTCACCTTGTGCGCGCAAGAATCCTATGGGGTCGGAGAGAAATAGGCTGCGGTGATCCAGCTGCTCCATATTGAAATACCTATATTCCGGAAAACTATTGCGTAGCATGGTCGTTTTCCCCGATTGCCTTGGACCGGTTACCGATAGCACCGGAAATTTTGTCAGCATGTCGCTAATGCGTTTTGTTATAGTTCTTCGTATCATTTTTATGTAAAATATACAGTTAAAACGCAAATATACATAAAGTAGTTGCAATTATAGCTGAGTTACGCAAATTTTTTGTACTAACCGAGCTTGCAAAAAATACTTAGCCACGAATATGCGAATAAAAACAATTCGTGCATTCGTGGCTTTTTCCTTTCTTTTGGCATGTGGCTAAGAAAACAAAAGAGGCGAGCCGCAGCCTCGCCTCAATCAATATCCTCAAAAAATTCGCTTAAACTTTTAAAAGGTGTAGCCAAATACCGATATAATTCTGTAGTTGGTTACGTTGGTTACCTCAGAGGGCTTGCCGTTGGCCGTGGCCTTGCCGTATCCTGCGGTTGTAAAACCGCCCTCCAGCCCGACTTTCCAGCCCGATTTGGTGTAGGATATTTGGGGCATAATCCGGTACATTTGGTCGATGATGCTGCCGTTCAGGTATCCATATCCGTAGATCGGTTTATCGGCCAGCAGGTCTTTATCTGTTCCCAAATTTTTAGCGTATCCGGCGTAAAGGCCTACCTTTAAGTCGCCTCCGTACGTAATGTTTATCCAGCCGTCGGCCAGGTCAAAGGCCGTATATTGCTGCTCGCCGGTAGCCGCATCGGAAACCTCGCGTACGCCGTACATGCCTACCATGACCATGTCGGTAAGGTTTTGACCGTAAATAGCCTTGGCCTTGACCAGCAGCTTGCCCCTCCCGTACTGCCCAAAGGCCATGTAGGCCAGCGTGGTTAGCCTTTCGCTTACCGCATACGTAGCCCCGTTTACAACCGATTGGGTGCGCGGCACAATGGTTTTCACATCGGCGCCCACTCCCCAGCGGAAGCCGGCGGAGCCTTGCTCCAGCCCGAGGTAAAAATCGGGCACCAGCGCGTCCCAGAGGTATACGCCGGTTTTTCCCAGCGGCCCATCGGAGCAGAATTGCATTTGGTACAGCGCCGCCGCCGTCCACCTCCAGCTGCCCATGTTGTACTTGTAGCAAATCTGCGGGCTGCGGTTAAACGGGTTGAAAGGTGCGCCGCCATTCAGCTCAAAGGTGGAGGGCATAACACCCCCCGAAAGCGGGTGCCACTCCTGCCCGACAAGCAACTGGGATTTTTCCCAGTTCATGGTAATGTAAGCTTTGCGGATTCTCAACACGTAGTAGGAGATTCCGGCGCCTGCAAAATCGGCCTCCACCTTGGCCGATACCTGCGAGCGGAACAGGCTGAGCCCCGATACATCGACCCCAACCCTTGAGTTAATGCTCAGCATTTCGGTGGAGGGAACTTTGTTCAGGTCTTTGCCGTTGGGGTCCAGCCTCTCGGGTAGCGGCATGATGTTGAATGACATGCCCACCGCCTCCAGATTTTTGCGGGAGTTGAAGCTAAGCTGATTCTCGACAAAGCCGTAGAACTTGTACGATAGCTTAGCCTGAGCGTTGCTCAAAAAGGAGATGGTAAAAAACAGCGGGAGTAAAAGCAGCTTCTTTGGTTTCATATTTTATGGTTGTGAGTGGTACAAACTATTTTCCTTGCATCGCAAGGTGCGCAAAGGTACAACACCTGAAACAAACAAACAAAGCCCGTCGCTGTTGCTGTCCTAAGGTGCAATAACGCAAGGCTAACCCGTTTGCAAATTTTTGCTGCCGTTTTTGTTTTACCTTTGTGCTAAGTATAGTTCAAAATACAGCTCATGGGCAAAGGGGAAATTATTATTTATCAGCTACCCGATGGCACAGCTAACCTTGATGTGCGGTTGGAAAATGAAACCATTTGGCTAACGCAGGCGCAAATAGCCAACTTGTTTGGAGTAAAGCAACCGGCTGTTTCAAAGCGTCTTAAAAATATTTTCATTTTGGAAGAATTGGAGCAGAGTTCAGTTCATTCCATTTTGGAATATACTGCTTCTGACGGAAAAGTTTATCGAACCAGCTTCTATAATTTAGATGCCATTCTTTCTATTGGCTACCGCGTTAACTCCAAAAATGCAACCCAATTTCGTATTTGGGCCAATAGGGTGCTGAAGGAGTACCTTGTAAAAGGTTATGCCATTAACCAGCGCGCTCAAGTGGCGCAGCTGTGTGGTTTTTAGAAAAAAACGGTATTTTGTACAAATCCAATGGGCTGCGGTTGATTGAAAATAATACGCTGGTAGCCCTCACACTTATGATTGCCGAAAGTCGCACGGAAGAAAAGGACTTGATGGCAAAAGTGGTTGTAAATTTGATAAATCGGAACAACTAATAGCGGCTATGAACCTCTACACCTCCGTTGATATTCCCTCTTTCCCCAAAAAGATTGGCTACGAGCATAAGATGTTGCTCGTGGGTTCGTGCTTTGCGGTAAGCATGGCCGAGCGGCTGAATGCCCTCAGGTTTGCCGCCATGAGTAACCCCTTTGGCGTTTTGTACAACCCGCTGTCGGTTGCGGCGAGCTTGCAGGTAATGGCCGAAAAGCGCCTCTTGTCCGAATCCGACTTGCACCATGAGCACGGCTTGTGGTGCAGCTACACGCACCACAGCCGCTTTGCGCACCCCGATAGGCAGGAGGCGCTGCGCCTTATAAACGAGAGCATTCTGAAGGGTGCGTGGGGGCTGAGAACCGCCGATTTTTTGGTGCTTACCTTGGGTACGGCCTGGGCGTATCGCTTGAAAAAAACGGGTAAGGTTGTAGCCAATTGCCACAAAACTCCCGCCAAGGAGTTCGACAGGTTTTTGCTTTCGCCGGGCGAAATAGCGAACACGTTGTGTGAGATGGTAAACACTCTGCAAAGCAAAAATCCGCAGCAGCAAATTATTTTTACGGTAAGCCCCATTCGCCACTGGAAGGATGGCGCGCACGGCAACCAGCTGAGCAAAGCTGCCCTGCTGCTGGCGGTAGATGAAGTTTTAGAACAAACGCAAAACACAACATATTTTCCCGCCTACGAAATTGTGATGGACGAGTTGCGCGACTACCGCTTTTACGCGGCCGATATGCTGCACCCGTCGGGGGTGGCGGTGGAGTACATTTGGGAAAAATTTGTGCAGGCTGCGATAGGTGAAGTTGCGCAAAAAACAATGGCGGAGGTAAAAGTCTTGGTCGCCGCCAGAGCGCACCGGCCCTTTAACCCCGACACGCCGGAGCATCGGGCGTTTTTGCAGGCGCAGGCAACAAATTTGCAGCGCCTCATGCAGCAGCACCCGCACCTGGATTGGGAGGAGGAGCAGCGGTATTTTTTGCAATAAAAATGATAAAAACTTGTCCATACTGCCGGCAGGGCACAGCCACGCTCGGCAAGCTGTGGTGGCTTGATGTGGACACCTACCTCAGGTGCAGCCACTGTAAGGCACGCTTGGCGCATGTCAACTTTTTGGCCACGGCGGTGCTTTACGCGCTGGCTTTGCTCCTGCTGTACTGGGTGGTTCAGTGGTGGGGAGCCAACCATAGCGTTGCCTCCGCCAGGCGCGTGGCTGTAGCGGCGGCCATAGCGCTTTTTATGCTCATAGCAGCTATTCGCTTAGGCTTGGTGTGGATGCTGTGGTGGCTTAAGCAACCTTCGCCCCCAAAAAAGTCCAAATCATAGCCTGTTAGCAGAATCGACTTGCGTTAACTTGCCATCATTTACTTTATTCAACCAATTAATGTAAATTTATTCATTATATTCAATGAATTAATAGTAATTCATTGAATATGATTTTTATTTCATTGATTTATAAATAATTGATTTTTTATTCAATAATTTTATAGTAATTCGTTGAATATATTCAATAAATTAATATAAATTTGTATAGTAAAAACACAATGTTTATGGTAATACTCAATCGTTTTATAGAAAAATCAATAGTTGATAAGCTGTCGTCCAACAAGGTTTTGTTACTTTTAGGTGCAAGGCGAACCGGAAAAACGCACCTGTTGGCTCAGATAGTAAGAAAAACAAAAACACCTTATCTGCTGCTCAACGGGGAGGATTTTAGAACTTCGGCATGGCTACAAAACAAAAGTATCAAGGAGTACAAGGCCTTTATTGGTACGCATAAGCTGCTCATTATCGATGAAGCGCAAAAGGTTGAAAATATTGGCGCCATTCTCAAGTTTATGATTGATGGGATTAACGATTTGACCATTATTGCTACAGGTTCTTCGGCGTTTGACCTCACGCAAAAGTTGGGCGAGCCGCTTACCGGGCGTAGTATTACGTATCATCTGTTCCCTATTGCGCAATGCGAGTTGAACAAATATGAGAACGCCATAGAAACAGTAGCCAACTTAGAGCAGCGTCTTATCTACGGTTCGTACCCGGAGTTGTTCAAGTACGAAAGTTTGCAAGAACAACAACAATATTTATCGGAGTTGGTAAATTCGTACTTACTAAAAGACATTTTGGCTTTCGATGGTATTCGTAATTCGTCAAAGCTGCTTATGGTCTTGCGCCTATTGGCGTTTCAGGTGGGGAGCGAGGTTTCGCTGCAAGAAATTGGGCAACAGGTTAGTCTTACGCGCAACACAGTGGAGCGCTATATGGATTTGCTCGAAAAGGTGTACATTGTATTTAAGGTGGGAGGCTACAGCCGCAACCTACGTAAAGAAGTTGTGAAAAATCATAAGTATTACTTTTGGGATAACGGCATTCGAAATACGCTGGTGGCAAATTTTAATCCGCTCACGCTGCGCAATGATACGGGCGCGCTATGGGAAAATTACATGATAAGCGAGCGTTTGAAATTCCAGTCGTATAAGCATATGCTATCGAATAACTACTTTTGGCGCACATACGACGGGCAGGAGTTGGATTGGGTAGAGGAGCGTGGCGGTCAACTTTTTGCCTACGAGTTTAAGTATAACTCTGACAAGGCAAAAATTCCTGCAGCTTTTGATAGGGCTTATCCCGATAGTGTATTTGAGGTGGTAAATAAGGGTAACTATTTACCTCTTATTTCTTAAAATACGATTGGCATATTTCGGATAATGCGATCACAAAATATTCTGTAAACGGATGTTTTATTACTAACTCCTAAAATGTGTCAGCCATGAACACGTTCAACGTAATACTCGATTTTTTGGCAAGCGTTGCCCTTGCTACGATGAGTCAGCTGGTGTGGCTTTTGGGTTTTATTTTTGTTTTTGGTTTACTGCTGTACTTTTTATCGCGCTTTACGCGCATTACCTATGTAAAATCGGCAGGCGTAAAGCTGGATATTATTTTCACGGGGTGGATTGGCACGCCCGTACACGAGATGGGGCACGCCATATTTTGCGTCCTGTTTCGCCACCGAATCGTAGCCATGAAGCTTTACAATCCCGATCCCGCCGATGGAGCGTTAGGCTACGTTTCTCACACGTTCGATGAGCGCAGCCGCTACCAAAAAATCGGTAATTTTTTCATTGGCATAGGGCCCATTTTGTTTGGCTCGCTGGTGCTTTACGCATTGCTTTATTTCCTTTTGCCCCACTTATCTTTGCTCGTCTTGCAGGCGCAGCAGCAAGGCACGCACATGGCGCACGATATGCGCGGAGGCAGCTGGCTGAGCGCATGGCAGGTTGCTTACTCATCGGCTGCCGGCATTTTTAAAGGCGTATTTAGCGCCGAAAATTTTAGCAGCTGGCGGTTTTGGCTATTTCTCTACCTCTCTTTCTGCATTGCCTCGCACATGACCTTGAGCCCGCCTGATATTAAAGGTGCCAAAAACGGACTTATTACAGTAGTGGTTACTCTACTTATATGCAACCTTATTATTCTTGGCATTGAGGCTTTGGGATTTCACTCCTACGCCGGCAGCTACTGGCAATACGTTAAGCTCGATACATATTCCGTATACATCAATAGCTTTCTTGGGGCGCTGGGGGCCTTGCTTACCTACGCTCTCATTATTTCAGGGGTTAACTTCGTTGTCTCTTATATTGGGCTTAGCATTTACAATTTAGTCAAGGGGCGCGGATTTATAAATCCGTTTTGGATATAAAAAAACTTATGTTGTCATGAGGATATTCAAATTTTATAAATTATGATTGATAAAATTTGAGTATGTTTTGTTTTTGTCAATTGTGATTGATAAAATTATAAATTTGCCATCAAAAAATCTTTTAGGTGTATTTGCTCCACGCCTTTGTAGTTACTGTTGGCATTGTACTCGTCCATAGTAATTACATATTTGCGGTGGTTATCTTTAATGTTTAGCAAATTACCAAACTCTCTAACTACCGTATTCTCGTCCGTAAGCATGTAGGCTACTTGCAGGTACACGCGTGTGCCGTTCTTTTCTGCCACAAAATCAACCTCTGTATTACCATTTTGTCCCACAAAAACCTTACACCCCGAGCGAATAAGGTGAAGGTAAACCGCATTTTCCATAACCTTGGCAATGTCTTTGCGCCTGTCAAAACCATGAATGCTATTGCGCAAACCAATATCCTCAAAATAAAACTTTTCGCCAACCTCAAAAAGTCGCAGTCCCGCTATGTCGTAGCGCGGCACTTTGTACACAAAAAAGGCGTTGATAAGTGGCTTGAGGTAGTTCAACACCGCTTGCGGTGAGACCGATGAGCGTTGAGACTTGAGAAATTTTGCAATGTTATTGGCCGAAAAAAGGTTGCCAACATTATCGGCTAAGAATGCAATGAGCGTTTCGAGAAAGTGCACATCACGAATACCCTCGCGCGCCACCACATCTTTGAGTAAAATGGTGGAGTAAACGTTGCGCAGGTACTCAAATGCAGTAGCCTCTTCTAACCCAATGGAGTGTAAATATGGCATCCCGCCCAAAGTAAGATGCTTATACAGGATTTCCGTTGAATTTTCGAGCGAAAAAAAATCAAGAAATTCACCATAGCCGAGCGAATGCACGGGAAACTCAATGTATCGTCCGGCAAGGAATGTAGCTAGCTCACCCGATAAAATATTGGCGTTGCTACCGCTGCAAAAAATATCACAACATCCCTCGGCCAGCAGGCTACGCAAGGCTTTTTCGAAGCGCGTAATTTCCTGTATTTCATCTACAAATAGATAGTTGTTCACTTCCGGTTGCAGGCAGCTTTTCACATGTGCGTATAGCGTGTTGTCGTCCACAATGTGTTCGTGCGGCTTTAGCTCCTTGTTTATGTATATGATATTTGCCGATGGAGTTTTTTTTATAATCTCCTCTATGAGCTGAAACAGTATGTAGCTCTTGCCCACGCGGCGCTGTCCTACGATTACTTTTATAATGCCCTTGTTGATAAAAGGCCTTATACGATCGGAGTAAATAGGGCGAACAATGAGCGATTTCGGTATTAAATTTTTATCCATTACGATTGATATTTTTATACAAATATAGTATATTTCAATTATGATAGATAAAAAAGGGCATATTGGCAAAGCAAGTTTCCTAAAATAAAAAAAACCGCCACTAAACAAAAATTTCATTCACTTTTGTTTTGATACCTCGAAGCGCTGCTGCGAGGTCGTTTATTGCCGTCGGTTTTAACCGACGGACAAAGTCACAAATCAAATCGGGCTTTAGCCCGGAAAGAATTTGTTGGCCATAGAAATTTTGGGCTAAAGCCCCCGTCGGTTAAAACCGACGGCAATGAAGCCCCCCCCAACCTTTCCCTAAAACAAAACCCCCCGCCACTAAACAAAAATTTCATTTGTCGGGGGCTTTTTATTATTTACACATATATATTTCGTCATCGTACTGACGATTTTTACATTTTGAAGAAAAAATGCTATATTTGTACGTTGAAAATTATATGGATCAAAGAGTAAAGAAATATTAAGTCCTTGTTCTTTTTGTCCTTGTTCCTTGATCCTTGTTCCATGCAAGTTTATCATGTATGAATATCGAACGTGCCTTACACCAACGCCTAAGCGCACAAATACAACCCGGAAAAGCCTTGCTGCTATTCGGAGCACGGCGTGTAGGCAAAACATTTTTAATGCAAAGCCTTGCCAAAAACTTTTCGGGTAAAACACTTTTTCTTAACGGCGAGGACAACGATACGCTGGCCTTGCTTCATGATAAGAGTATAGCCAACTACCGCCGCCTGCTCAACGGCGTGCAGCTGCTAATGATTGATGAGGCGCAAAATATTCCGGAGGTAGGCCAAAAGCTCAAGCTCATGGTGGACGAGGTAAAAGATGTGGCCATTATTGCCAGTGGGTCATCAGCCTTTGACTTGCTCAACAAAACAGGCGAACCGCTGGTGGGCCGCAGCATTCCGTTTTGCCTGCACCCTTTCAGCCAGCAGGAACTATCGGTAAACGAAACCCTGCTTGAAACTACCCAAAATTTGCCCTCGCGACTGATTTACGGTGCCTACCCCGATGTGGTGCTCATGGGCAACGATGAGCAGCGTGCCGAATATTTGCGCAACATAGCCTCATCGTACTTGCTCAAGGATATTCTTGCGGTTGATGGCATTCGCAGCTCATCGAAAATGCAGGATTTGCTGCGCTTAATTGCTTTTCAGGTGGGCAACGAGGTGTCGTTTGATGAGCTGGGCACGCAGCTGGGCATGAGCAAAAACACGGTGGAGCGCTACCTCGATTTGCTTAGCAAGGTCTTTGTGGTTTATCGCCTGAGGCCATACTCACAAAACTTGCGCAAGGAAATTACCTCCAAAAGCAAGTGGTATTTTTACGATAACGGTGTGCGTAATGCTATTATCAACAACTTTGCACCCTTGGCGCTGCGTAAGGATGAGGGTGCGCTGTGGGAAAATTACCTGATAGCTGAACGCATAAAGCAAATGTACAATACGGGAGAGTACGCCAGCCTTTACTTTTGGCGCACCTACGACGAGCAGGAAATTGACTTGCTGGAGGAGCAAAACGGCCTGCTGCGCGCTACCGAAATAAAGTGGGGAGGCAAGCAGCCGCAAGTCCCTGCGGCATTTGCCAAGGCCTATCCGCAGGCAAGCTATCGGGTGGTAAATAGGAGTAACTACATTGATTGGATAATGAATTGATATATGCGCTGTTAAGTATTAAAATGTAAAAATCGTCAACGTATTGACGATTTTTACATTAATTTCGTCATCGTACTGACGATTTTTACATAACCTTTTAAACGAGCAAAATGGAATCAAAAGTTGACAGCTTATTCAACGGGCAAATCGAAAACGTAATATTCGACCTTGGCGGTGTGCTGCTTGATATTGACTACTCGGCTACGCTAAAAGCGCTGTCGGGTTTGGGGGTAAAGGATGTGGAGCAAATGTACACGCAGGCGGCGCAAACGGCCCTGTTTGATAAGCTGGATGTGGGTGCAATTTCGCCCGCTGAGTTTCGAGGCGAGCTGCGTAAATTTTCATCAGAGGCGGTTTCGGATGAGGAGCTGGATAGCGCCTGGTGCGCCATGCTGGGCGATTTCAGGAGGGAGAGCTGGGCGCTGCTTTTGCAGCTACGGCAGCGCTACCGCGTATTTTTATACAGCAACACCAACGCCATTCATGTGCCCGCTTTTGAGCGCATGCTCAGGGAGCAGCTGGGCGCCGGCGCAAGCATTGAAGACTACTTTGAGCGCTACTACTACTCCAACGAAATCGGCGCCCGCAAGCCCAACCCCGACGGCTTTTTGCACATACTGCACCAAAACAGCCTGGCGCCGGAGGCCACGCTTTTTATCGACGACACCTTAGGGCATATAAAAGGTGCGCAGGCTGTCGGTCTACGCACCTACCATCTTACAAGCGGCGAAAAAGTCACGGATTTGTTTTAGAAGAATTCATCGTCCACCTTTTTCGAGCCGGTGCTTTTTCCCGTCGTGCTCTCGGTATTGTCGTGCGTGTCGCAGTTAAGGTTTAGGGAGCGCAGGTTGAGCGGTACCTCAAACTGGGCTTCGGGCGAAATGCGCAGCGATTTGTCGGCGTAAACCTTTTGCATAAATATACCGAATATGGGTAAGGCGGCTCCTGCTCCTCCTCCCGTTCGCAGGCTCTCGAAGTGTACCACGCGATCCTCGCAGCCCACCCACGCGCCGGCGGCCAGCTGCGGCGTAATACCCATAAACCATCCGTCCGATTGGTTTTGGGTGGTTCCGGTTTTACCTCCTATTTGTCCGGGCAGCGCATAAAATCCGCGCAGCCGTATAGCTGTTCCGTTGTTTACCACGCCCTGCATCAGGTTGGTCATCAGGTAGGCGGTTTGCTCGCCTATGGCCTCTACTTTTGGTGTGGAACCAAGGTTGGTCAACACGTTGCCGTTCCTGTCCTCAATGCGGGTAACTATCATGGGCGATACGCGCACGCCCTTGTTGGCGAAGGTGGAGTAGGCGTTGACCATTTCGTACAAAGAAACTTCGGCCGTGCCCAAAAAGATGGATGGTACGGCGGGCAGGTAGCTGTTTACGCCCATTTTGTGGCACATTTCCACCACGCTTTGCGGGTTGAACTGCTTCATGAGCCATGCCGAAATATTATTTACGCTAAGCGCCAGTCCCCACTTGAGCGTTACCATTTTTCCATCCATAGCCGTGGGCGATGCATTCTTGGGAGTCCAGGTGGTGTCGCCGATGGTAAAGGTTTGCGGAATGTTGGGCACCCTGTCGCAAGGCTTATAACCTTCCTGCATGGCCAGCGTGTACAGGAATGGCTTGATGGTGGAGCCCACCTGCCGCTTGCCCTGCTTTACCATGTCGTACTTAAAATACTTGAAGTTGGGGCCGCCTACGTAGGCCAAAATGTGGCCGGTGTGCGGATCCATTACCATAAACGATGCGCGCAGAAATGCCTTGTAGTATTTGAGCGAATCGAGGGGCGACATCTTTACATCGGTTTCGCCGCCCTGCCATTTGAAAATGGTCATCTCAACCGGCGTGCGAAATACCTCCATTATTTTATTCCACGAGTAGCCTGCGTTGCGCATTCCGCGGTAGCGCTCGGTTTGCTTAATGGCGCGTGCAATGTACTCCTGCTCGTCCTGGCTGCTCATGTCGTTGCCGAAAATGCGTCCGCCCTTGGCCCTTATTTCCTGGTCGAGCGCGGGCTGCAGGCTGAGCTTGAGGTGCTCCATAAGGGCCTCCTCTGCGTACTGCTGCATTTTTGCGTTCACGGTGGTGTAAATTTTCAGGCCGTCGCGGTTAATATCGTACAGCTCGCCGTTGGGCTTTTTATTTTTCTGGCACCAGCCGTATATCGGACTTTGCTCCCACTCCAGCGAGTCGGTTACGTAATCCTCCACCATGGCGTAGCGCGATTTTTCGGGCTTGCGGGCGCTCATGGTTTGGCGAACGCGCTCCCTGAAGTAGGTGGCTATGCCCGAGTTGTGGTCCTGCTGCTCGTACTTGAGCGTAATGGGAGTTTCTATCAGCTTGGCGTACTCATCGCTGCTGAGGTAGCCTGCGCGCATCATTTGCTTCATTACAAAGTTGCGGCGCGATAGGGCGTTGTAGTAGTTGCGCACGGGGCTGTAGCGTGTGGGCTTATTGATAATGCCGGCCAGCAGCGCGGCCTCCTCCACGTTGAGCTGCGACGGTGCCTTGCTGAAAAAGGTGGCCGAGGCTGCGCTTATGCCGAAGGCGTTGCTGCCAAACGGAATTACGTTGAGGTACATGGCCACAATCTCGTTTTTGGTGTAGTTGCGCTCCAGCTTTACCGCCGTAATCCACTCCTTGAGCTTAATGGTAACGAGGCTTCCGTATTTTTGAAAAGGGTTGTTGTAGTCGTAGCTCTCGCGCGGGAATAGCTGCTTGGCCAGCTGCTGCGTAATGGTGCTGCCTCCTCCCTGGCTTCTATCGCCCATGAGTATGGTGCGCACGGCTACACGGGCAAGCCCCATCATGTCGATGCCCGAGTGGCGCGCAAAGCGGGCGTCTTCGGTGGCAATAACCGCCTTGATGAGGTTGGGTGAAATATCGTCGAAGTCAACAAACGAGCGGTTCTCGATGTGGTAGGTGCCGAGCAGCTTTCCGTCCTCCGAGTACACCTCCGAGGCCACGTTGCTTTTGGGATTCTCGAGCTCCTTAAAGGTGGGCATATCGCCGAAGGCGCCAAGCCCCACCAGCATAAGCATGAAGCCTACAATGAAGGCGGGCACCACAATAATGCCCCACAAAATTATAATAAACCAAAATTTTTTCTTTTTACTGTCCATGGCGCAAAGCCTTTATTTTTCGGCATCAAAAGTAGGTTTTAATTTCCAAGCACGGCCATGCAAAGAGCTAAAACTCCGTTAAAAATTTTGAACGTAAAAGGTTTAATGTTTTACTTTGCGCTTTATTTCACTTCACCAATTCAGCCCGCAATGCAAGATAATTTAGTAATAGTAGAGTCGCCCGCTAAGGCCAAAACCATTGAAAAATTCTTGGGTAAAGACTACCTCGTAAAGTCAAGCTTTGGCCACATCCGCGACCTTGCCAAAAAAGATTTGGGCGTAGATTTAAAGCATGGTTACGAACCGCAGTATATCATATCGGAGGATAAGGAAAGGGTAGTGTCGGAGCTTAAAAAACTGTCGAAATCGGCCAAAACCGTGTGGCTGGCGTCCGATGAAGACCGCGAGGGGGAGGCCATTGCCTGGCACCTGCAGGAGGCGCTGGCGCTCGACCCGAAGAAGACCAAGCGTATCGTTTTTCACGAAATTACAAAGGACGCCATTCTCAACGCCGTAAAAAATCCGCGCAACGTAGATATCAACTTAGTGAACGCCCAGCAGGCGCGCCGCGTGCTCGACCGCCTGGTGGGCTTTGAACTCTCGCCCATTCTCTGGAAAAAAATAAAATCTTCGCTCTCCGCCGGCCGCGTGCAGTCGGTTGCCGTGCGCCTGATTGTGGACCGTGAGCGTGAGGTTTTAGCCTTTACCGCCGAAAGTTTTTTCAAGATAGCGGGCAACTTTTTTGCGGGCAGCGCAAACATAAAGGCCGAGGTTCCCACCAAGTTCAGGGATGAAAAGTCGGCGCTTGAGCTGCTCAAAAAGTGCAGCAACGCCACGTTTACCGTTGCCGCGGTGGAGAAGAAGCCGGCAAAAAAATCTCCCGCCGCGCCGTTTACCACCTCCACCCTGCAGCAGGAAGCCAGCCGCAAGCTGGGCTTCTCCGTGAGCCAAACCATGACGGTGGCGCAGCGCCTGTACGAGGCCGGCTACATTACCTACATGCGTACCGACTCGGTAAACCTGTCGGAGCAGGCCATTGCCGCAGCCAAGAGCACCATTGGTAAAATGTACGGCGAAAAATATTTGCACACGCGCCGCTATTCCACCAAATCCAAGGGGGCGCAGGAGGCGCACGAAGCCATTCGTCCCTCGTATATGGAGCATCAAACGGTGGAGGCAAGCGTCCCCGAAAAGCGCCTGTACGAGCTCATCTGGAAGCGTACCATTGCCTCGCAAATGAGCGATGCCGAACTGGAGCGCACCACGGTGGATATAAACGTATCGGGCGCTGCCGAAAAATTTGTGGCCACCGGTGAGGTGCTGCTTTTCGACGGCTTTCTCAAGGTATATATGGAGTCGCGCGATGACGACGCCGAGGATAGCGAGGAGGGCTTGCTCCCGCCCATGCAGGTGGGGCAAACGCTGCAGGCCGGCAGCATTGTGGCCACCGAGCGCTTTACCCAGCGCCCGCCGCGCTACACCGAGGCCAGCCTGGTAAAGAAGCTGGAGGAGTTGGGCATTGGCCGCCCGTCGACCTACGCGCCCACCATTTCGACCGTAATTACCCGCGGCTACGTTTTGAAGGAGGATAGGGACGGCGTGCAGCGCAGCTACAAGCAGCACACGCTGGTAAATGGAAAAATTACAGAGAAAACCTTAACCGAAACCACCGGAGCCGAAAAGGCGAAGCTGTTCCCCAGCGATGTGGGCATGGTGGTTACCGACTACCTGCTGGAGTATTTCCCCAAGGTAATGGACTACAGCTTCACGGCCAAGGTTGAGGAGGAGTTTGACGAGGTTGCCGAGGGCGCCGTGAAGTGGAATAAAATGATAGACGAGTTCTACAAGCCCTTCCACAAAACGGTGGAGAATGCCCTTGAAAATTCCGAGCGCGCCACCGCCGAGCGCGAGCTGGGCGTTGACCCCAAGAGCGGCAAAAGGCTGATTGTGCGCATTGGCCGCTTTGGCCCCATTGCCCAAATCGGCGACACCGATGGCGACGAAAAGCCGCAGTACGCCAACCTACAAAAGGGGCAGCTCATCGAAACCATTACCTTTGAGGAGGCGCTCAAGCTCTTCGACCTGCCCCGCACGCTGGGCGACTACGAGGGCAAAACCGTGGTAATCGGCGTGGGCCGCTTTGGCCCCTACGTGCGCCACGACGGCAAGTTCACCTCGCTCAAGCGCGGCGTTGACGAGCCCATGACCATTACGCTCGAGCGCGCCATTGAGCTCATAGAGGAAAAGCGCAAGCAGGAGCGTGAAAAAATTATTAAGGTGTTTCCGCAAAACCCCGACTTGCAGGTGCTCAACGGCCGCTACGGCCCGTACTTCGCCTGCGGAGGCATAAACTACAAAATTCCCAAGGCTACCGACCCCGCCTTGCTCAGCTACGAAGACTGCGTGGAGCTAATGGAGCAGCAAAAAGACACCGCCAAGCCATCGCGCTTTGCAAGGAAAAAAACGGCTGCTGCTGCCAAAAAGCCCGCCGCCAAAAAAACAGCGGCAAAGAAGCCTGCGGCAAAGAAGCCTGCGGCAAAGAAGGCTACAACCAAAAAAGCCCCTGCGAAAAAAACTACGACAAAGAAGAAGTAAGCATCTTTAGGTTCGCTGGGCAAGCTTGTACTCCCGCTTTAAATTGTAAATAGCCAATCGTAAAATTGTAAATCAACTGCATGGAGTACAGCGAAATTTTTATTCCCGTGCCCGAGCATGTGCAAAAGGCCAACGTTGCCAAGTCGGCAGAGCGCCTGGGCAACAGCGTAAAATTTGGCGTTAAGGGCTTTGAGTGGGACTGGCTTAGTACCTTTAAAATAGCGCTGGTAGGTTTGCGCAAGAGTGGTGCCCCCAACAGCTTTTCGGCCCTGCGCGAGGAACTCTACGCCCTGTTTACACCCTCCAAAGCAGTTGCCGTTATTGACCTGGGCGATATAGAAATAGCTACGACCACCAGCGCCGCGAGCGAAAAAATTTCCTACGTGCTGCAGCGCATATTTGCCGAGGGCGTTTTCCCCATTGTTTTTGCCGAAAATATGCACAGCTCCACCTGCGTGTACGACGCCGTGAAGGCGCAGCGCAAGAGCGTGTCGGCCGCCTTTGTGCTGCCGCACGCCAACGTGGGCAGCGCGCAGGAGCCGCTCTCGGGCGATAACTTTTTGGCGCACCTGATGGCTGACTACGGTCGCGAGTTGGGCACGCTCAACGTGCTGGGCTACCAAAGCTACCTTACTTCACCCTCCGACGTAAAGGCCCTGCAAAAGCAGTACTGCGAGCTGCTCCGCTTAGGCGCCATTCGCGATAACATGCTCAGCGCCGAGCCGCTGCTCCGCGATGCCGACCTGCTCTGCACCGCTGTTAACGCTGTACGCCAGTGCGATGCGCCGGCGGCCACCGATGCCTCGCCCAACGGCCTGTACGCCGAGGAAATGTGCCGGCTGCTCCGCTACGCTTCCTTTTCCGATAAGCTGAAATCATGCTACTTGGGCAGCTTTTGCCTGTCAAATGACGCGCATGGCCAAACGGCCAAGCTGGTGGCCCAGCTCATTTGGCACATAATGGAGGGCTTTGCCTACCGCGTGGGCGATCATCCTGCCAAATCCAAAATGTGCCGCAAGCTGCAGGTGCAAATGGGTAAGGGACAGCAAATTTTATTTTACCAGAGCAAGGCAAGCGATCGCTGGTGGATGTCGGTACCGGTTGATGGCACCCAAGATGACGTTATAATTCCTTGTTTAATAGGCGATTATGAAAAATCAACGCGTGGCGAAATCCCTGACCGCTGGCTGTGGTTTTACAAGAAGTTGGCCGTAGCGCGGTAAAAATGCTCGCAAACCACACTTTTTCATCTTGTTAAATAACTTTAAAACCGAGTAAAAAGTTTTATATTCCTCAAAAAAGAGAGTTGTGAACAACGCTCTGTTTGTAAACTTTGCGTACTTTTGCTGTTAGCCCAAAAAATAGGCGATGATAGAAAAGGCTTTTGCTACATGAAAAAAATATTCTGCGTATGCGTTTTTATGTTGTGCGCAGCGGCTTTGCGTGCGCAAAACGACCCGCAGATAAGCCAGTACATGTTCAACCAAGTCCTTTTCAACCCTGCGTGTGCAGGCAACGGCGATATGATCGATGCAAGGTTTGTTCAGCGCACGCAGTACATGGGTTTTGACGGAGCGCCACAGACGTGGATGCTGGGGATTAGCTCGCCCTTTAAGTTGCTCAACGCCGACCACGGCGTGGTGGTTAATATGGGCAACGATAAGATAGGAAACTTTGATAACATGAGCTTTAGCCTAGGTTATGCCTACCGCCGCAAGCTCAAGGATGCAACTTTGGGGCTGGGCGTATCGCTGGGTGGCGTGTCGTACAAGCTCAATTCGCCTTCGGAGTGGAGCTCCTACGCTGACGATCCGGCCATCCCGCAGCGGGCGGAGTCGGCCTCAACGGGTTTTGATATGGGCCTTGGCGCCTACTACGATCGGGAGGATTTTTACGTGGGCTTTTCGTGCACCCACCTCAACCAGCCGCGCGTGCTGACGGTGGAAAGCGGAGCCAAAGTATTTCAGATAAAGCGAACGTTCTACTTCAATGGAGGTTACAGGTGGCAAACGCCGAACGAAAAGTTTGAGGTTGAGCCCTCAGCGCTGTTGATGTTCACGGCTATATCGAAGATGCAGCTTGGCTTTGGTGCCAATGTATTGTACAACAAGCGCTACTGGGGCGGGCTTTCGTACCGCATTAAAGATGCGCTGGGCGTGATGCTGGGCATGAGCATTGGCGAGGCGGCAAAGTTGGGGATGGCCTACGAGTACCCGCTATCAAAGTTGGCCGGAACCAACAAGGGCAATTTAGAGCTTTTTGCCTCGTACGCATTTGAGGTTAAGTTTACCAAAAAAACGAAGAAGTATAAAAGTATAAGATTTTTATAAAGCGCATAAACTCATGTGGTTTAACAAAAAAACAATTGCAGTCGCACTCGGGCTCCTTGCCATAATAGTGGTGGGCTCTTCGGCCGATGTAGGTGGAGAATTGATAGGCGTGCTGGGTCGTAAGGGACAGCAGAAGGAGGTGCCACCCTACGGGATGGTGCTTATTCCTCAGGGGAGCTTCAACATGGGGCTCAACGACCAGGATGCGTTTAACTCCATGAACGCTCCTACCACTCCCACTTCGTTGGGTGCGTTTTGGATTGATCAAACCGAAATTACCAACAACGAGTACCGCCAGTTTGTGCAGTACGTGTACGACTCCATAGCCCGCCGCCTGCTGGCTGAGCAGTTCGATGAGTTTGTAATTTCCGAAGATGCTTTTGGAAATCCCATTGAGCCACCAGTTATTAACTGGCGTACGAAAATTAACCCCAAGAGCCAGGAGCAAATGGAGATACTGAGGGGTATGTACACGGCTTCGCCTTACAGCCCCTCCGGCCGGGCCTTGGATGTGGACAAACTTACCTATGCCTACTCATGGGTTGACTATAAGCAGCTTGTACGCGATACTTTGCCCGATGGCAGGATCGTAACCTTACCCAAAATGTATAAGGAGGTGGTACGCGTGTACCCCGATACGCTGACTTGGATTCGCGATTTCGATTTTTCCTACAATGAGCCTTTGGCTTTTCGCTACTACAGCCACCCCGCCTACGATGATTATCCGGTAGTGGGCGTAAGCTGGAAGCAGGCCACGGCCTTTTGCCACTGGCGCACAGGTATGATGCGGGACTACTGCCTGCAAAACAAGCGACCTATTCCCAACGAGTATAGGCTGCCAACCGAAGCCGAGTGGGAGTACGCTGCGCGTGGAGGTCTTGACCAGCAAATGTACCCCTGGGGTGGCCCGTACACCTACGACAGGGAGGGTTGCTACCTGGCCAACTTCTTGCCCCAGCGCGCGCGCTACGGCATTGACGGCGGCGTGTGCACCTTGCCTGTAGGCAGCTACCTGCCCAACGATTACGGGCTGTTTGATATGGCCGGCAACGTGGCCGAATGGACGGCCAGCGCTTTCGATGAGCAGTCGTACGCTTTTGTAAACGCCATTAACCCCTCGTACACCCACAGCGCCGGCGCTGATGATGCGTTGGCCATGAAGCGCAAAACCATTAAGGGTGGTTCGTGGAAAGATATCGCCTACTTCCTGCAGTGCGGAGCCCGCACTTTTGAATATCAAGATACGACTAAGTCATACATTGGCTTTAGATGTGTACGCAGCTACTTGGGAAAGTAGTAGTTTTTACGCAGTAGAAAAACGTTAAACACATAAAGAAAGATGGCTAATTTTACAGAGACGTTAAGCTGGAAAAAATTTATGGCGAAGCTCTACGGTTTGGGAGCAGCCGTGGTAATTGCCGGAGCGCTGTTTAAGCTCCAGCACTGGCCGGGAGCCGGCATTATGCTTACCGTGGGGATGTCTGTAGAGGCCTTTATTTTTGTTTGCTCGGCCTTTGAGCCGCTTCCGCACCCCGATCCCCATTGGGAGCTGATATACCCGGAGCTTAAGGCCGGATTTCCGGTAGGCTATTTTAAGGACGAAGAGGGCCTGCATGCCGTGCACGGAGCACCGGTGCGGGGCGCTGCAGCCGCAGGTTCCGGTATTCCCGCAAGCGTGGCGCTCGCTGCCAATGCGGTAGACTTAAGTGGAGTAGATACATCTAAGCTGGCATCGGGGCTGAATAGGTTAAGCGAAACGGCAGATAAGCTGAACGAACTCTCGTCAACGGTTGCTGCAGCCAGCTCGCTATCTGAGAAAATGCAGCAGGCATCGGCATCGGTGGCCAACTTCTCGCAATCGTACGAAAACTCATCGCAGGTACTTTCAGAGTCGGTGCACGTGCTTGCCGACAGCTACCAGGAATCGGCCAAAACCATTACCGGTGCAAGCAGGCAGGTGGGCGAGGACTTGGGAAAAACCGGTAAGCAGATGATAGAGGTGGTGGGACATGCTACCAAATCCATTACCGATTCGGGTAAGCAGGTGGGCGAAGAGCTGAGCAAAACCGGTAAGCAAATGGCCGATGTTGTGGCGCACGCCGCCACCAACTTTGGCTCAACCTTTGCACTGATAGATAACCAAATAAAGGCCAACCTGGATAACCTAAAGCATAGCGGTAGCGGTTACACCAAGCAGGTGGAGCTGCTGAATAAAAACATGACGGCGCTCAACTCGGCGTACGAGCTGCAAGTTCAGGAGGCCGGTAAGTATCAAAAAAATAACGCACAGATGGGCACCCAGCTCGAAAAGTTGGTGCAGGATCTTCAACGTTCGGCCGAGGAAAATCAAGCATTCCGAAAAGGCATTGCCCAGCTGAACTCTAACCTTGCCGAGCTGAACTCCATTTACGGAAGCATGCTGTCGGCAGCCCAATCCGTAGCAAGGAAAAAATCGTAAGGCCAGACCAATACTTAAAAATAAAACGAAGTATTTAAAGAATGAGTGGCGGAAAAGAAACACCGAGGCAGAAAATGATTGGCATGATGTACTTGGTGCTGACAGCAATGTTGGCGCTGAACGTGTCGGCCGAGGTGTTGAATGCCTTTGGATTATTTGAGGAGGGGTTATCGCAAACGGCAAAAGTTTTTAGCGAAAAAAACGATGCCACCGAAAGCGCTTTTCGGGCGGCCAGCGCCGAAAATAAGGAGCGCGTGGGCCCCTGGCTCGAAAAGGCAATAAAGGTGCGGGAGCAGTCAAGGCAGCTCATAGAGTACGTTGAAGGATTGAAGATTGAGATGGTAAGGATGGCCGACGGTAAGGATGCGCCTGCCATTGAAAACGGCCAGCTGAATAGCGCGCACATTATCAACATATCGTCAACCGACCCCAGCAGCAACATCATGGTAAACCAGCGTAAGGGCTTGGAGCTGAAAAATAAGCTGGAGGAGTACAAGCAAAGCATGCTCGCCATGGTAAATCCCGAGGCCAAGGGACTCATAAGTAACATAGAGAAGATGTTGGCCACCAACGACATTCGTTCGGCGCATGGCGATGGGAAAAAGCCCTGGGAAATAGGAACCTTTACGGATCTTCCGCTTATAGCGGCAGTGCCCCTGCTTACCAAAATTCAGGTGGACATACTCAATACCGAGGCCGATATGATAGGCCACTTTATTACCCAAGCCGATGTGGGTACCGTAAAGATTGACAACTTTGACCCCGTAGTGCAGTCGGTGTCGGACTACGTGATAAAGGGTGGAGAATTTGAGGCAAAAATATTTTTGGCTGCCTCCGACAGGTCGCTTCAACCAGCCATTGTAGTTAACGGGCAGAACTTGAAAACGGTGGAGGGCAAGGCGCAGTACAAGGCTTCGGCCAACAACGTTGGCGAGCAAACCATACGGGGGACCATTACGCTTAACGGTAAGCCCTACCCGTTTACCTACAGCTACATGGTGGCCGAGCCCAACATCGTGGTGTCGCCGGCCAAGATGAACGTGTTTTACAGGGGCATTGAAAACCCGATTGACGTGTCGGCGGCAGGAATTCCCGATAAGGATGTGCAGGTTAGCGTATCGAACGGATCGCTTAACCGCACGGGAGGACAGTATAAAATTATCCCCGGAGATGGTAATACCTGCGATGTAAGCGTTGTGGCCGAGATAAACGGTGTGAAAAGGAACATGGGCAAGAAAAGTTTCCGTGTAAAGAATGTGCCCACCCCATTACCCGAAATGGACGGAGTAGATGGTAAATCGGCCAGCCGTCAGGTTCTTATGGCATCGCAAGGTATTCGCGCCAAGATGCCAGCCGATTTCGAATTCGACCTGAAGTTTACCGTAAAATCGTTTGTGGTATTTGCTTCAGTTGATGGGTACGTACGCGAAGAAACATCGCCCAACATGATGTTTACCGAAAAGCAAAAACAAATTATAGGCAAGCTTGGCCCCGGCCAGCGCTTGAGCATTACCGATATTAAGGCCGTAGGCCCCGATGGAAAGGTAATAGATTTGCCCGACCTTAGCATTAAAGTAAGATAGTAAATACAACGCGCAGCCATAGCTGCCTTAAGTGTAAAACTTCATGAAGAGAACAATAATTTCGTGCCTGACGATGCTGCTTATGGCCGGTGCATGGAGCGCCGCAGCGCAGCAGCAATCCTCGCTGCCCGAAAGGGCGCAGGTAGGGCAAGCTGCCGAGGCGGCAAAGAACCCTATTAAGCATAAGGTAAACCTGGCCCCCGATGGCATTTTCAAAAAGCAAACCATTGCTACGCGCGAGCCTATTCCGTACCCCAACATCCGCGAGGCCGATGTTATTTGGCAGAAGCGGATATGGCGCGTAATTGACCTGCGCGAGAAAATGAACCTGCCGCTGTACTACCCAACGGAGGAAATGGCCTTGCGCCGTAGCTTGATTCAAGCGCTGGTGGACGGCATATTTAAGGGCGAAGTCCGCGCCTTTGACCCCGACGACGACGAGTTTACCACCCTGCTCGCCCCCGAGGAGCTGAGCAAGCAGTTTGATGCTGAAGATGAAACCATTACCCGTTCGAAAATGGATGGCTCGGGCGATACCTCCATATTCATGCCGGGCGTGTACAACTGGGCCGATGTGCGTGAAATACTGGTAAAGGAGGATTGGTTCTTTGATAAGCACTACTCCAAAATGATGGTGCGCATTGTGGGTATTTGCCCCATACGCGTGTATAAAAAGACGCTCAATGTAGCGGGTGGTGGGGAAGAAGAAGAAGCAGAAGGTGAGGTGCTGAAGAAAAAACTATTTTGGGTAAACTACAATGAGGTGCGTCCCCTGCTGGCGCGTACGCCGGCCTACCTGCCCAACAACGACGCTACCACCCTGTCCTACGATGACCTGTTCAACATGCGCCGCTTTACATCGTACATTACCCAGGAGTCGAACCCACACAACAACCGCTCCATATCCAGCTACACCCCCGATGGCTATACGGCATTGCTGGAGTCGGAAAGGATAAAGAACAGCATCTTTACCTTTGAGCACGATTTGTGGGAGTATTAGGAACTTCCCTGTTTCAACAACAAAAAATCCGAAAACAACCGTTTTCGGATTTTTTTTTGTTGCCCCTACTCCGCCCTTTTGAAAAAGCGGTGTATTAGCACTTTTTTGCGAATAAAACTAAAATTTTAGTTTACAATAAGGGCAATTATCTATATTTGCATTGCCAATGTTTATATAAAAATCTTCCTCTCTTGCTAAACAGCCATACCATGATGCGATACTTTGCGCTGACCCTGCTTTTGCTGATGGCGGTTTCGCTGAGCGCCCAGCAAGCCAGAAATGCCAAGCCGGGCATCCTTGTCAGGGGGCAGGTGGTTGACTCCATCACCGCCAAGCCGGTGGCGTACGCTACGGTGCAGATTGCCTCGGCCGAAGAGCCGCAGAAGGCGCTCAAAATGGGGGCTGCGGACGAGTCCGGTCGGTTTGAGCTGCGGCTGGACAAGGCCGGAAAATACGTGCTGTCCGTTCATCACGTTGGAAAGCAAGCGCTGACAACCACGCTGGAGGTGGCGGAGGGGGAGAAGCAGGTGAACCTCAAAACGCTCGCCTTGGTTGACGGCAAGGTGCTTGATGAGATTGTGGTGGCGGCCGTGAAACCGCTGGTGGCCGTGGACCTGGATAAGATTACCTATAGCACGGAGGATGACCCCGATTCGAAAACAAACAACGTGCTTGACATGCTGCGCAAGGTGCCCATGATTACCGTGGACGCCGAGGATAAAATTGAGTTGAAGGGGTCGGGCAGCTTTAAAATACACATCGACGGCAAGCCCTCAAGCATGGCCAACAGCAACCCGTCCGAGGTGCTCAAGAGCATGCCGGCCAACACGGTTAAAAGCATAGAGGTAATAACCGATCCGGGGGCAAAGTACGATGCCGAGGGCGTTACCGGAATCATCAATATTATTACCAACAAGCAGCCCATGGGCGGCTACACGGCCAACCTGAATGCCGGCGTAAATACCATGGGCGGCTACAATGCAGGGATGTATATCTCGGCCAAGTACGGCAAGCTTGGCTTTACGGGAAACTTTAACTACAGCTATTTCGACAGGCCCTCCTCGGGCTACAGCACCTACCGCGAGAGCTACGTGAGCAGCACCAACAAGTATTTACATCAAAACGGAACGAATACCTGGAGGGGCAACTTTTTGTACGGCTATGGCGAGCTGACCTACGAAATCGATACGCTGAACCTGCTGAGCGTATCTTTTAATGGCTACGGCGGCGGGGGCAAATCAACATCGAGCGCGGAGGTGTACATGCAGGACACGGGCTACCAGGATGTGTACAGGTATAGCCAGGAGGGTAGCGGGAGTAACAGCTGGGGCGGGATGGATGTTAACGCCAACTACCAGCGTACGTTCAGGAAAAAAGACGAGCTGCTGACGGCCTCGTATCGCTACAACAAATCTCCCAACGATTCGGAGTCGGAAACCAAGATTAACGAGCTGCTGAACTACCGCAACATGTGGGAAAAGCTGAGCAACGACGCCGGCAGCCAGGAGCACACCCTGCAGGTGGACTACACCACGCCGCTGGCTAAGGTGCATACGCTGGAGGCCGGAGCCAAGTATATCATCCGCCTGAACGAGAGTAGTAGCGGGCACGCCGTGTTCAACGATACCACGGGGGAATGGCGGGACATTACCTCGGCGAATGACGAGTTTAGGTATCAGTATAACATTGCGGCGGCCTATGTGGGCTACAACCTGCGCCTGAAGAGCGTTGGGTTTAAGGCCGGGCTGCGCTTTGAGGATACGCGGGTTGACGCGGAGTATCCGCTCAACACAGCGCAGGATTTTGGCGCGCGCTATACTACCTGGGTGCCCTCGACAACCGCTACCTACAAGTTTAAGCAAACGCAAACCATGCGCCTGGGCTACAACCTGCGCGTACAGCGCCCGGGTATCTGGTACCTTAACCCCTATGTTAACACCGCCGACCCAAAATATGTTAGCTTCGGCAACCCTGATTTGGATGTAGAGAAGGCGCACAACGTGAACTTTAGCTACAGCTTTTTCAAGTCAAAAGTAAATCTCAACACGGGCGTTTACTACAGCTACGTGGGCAACTCCATTCAGTCAGTAACCAGTATGGTGGGCGATATAAGCTACACCACCTACGAAAATATTGGCACGAACAATCGCGTGGGCATGAACCTTTACGCCAGCTGGAATCCCAGCCTGAAGCTGCGCTTCTACCTAAACGGCTCGGTGGATTATACTGACATTCGCACCAACAACGGCTCGGGCATGGGCAACTCGGGATTTAGCGAGCGGGTGTCGGGTAATTTTCAGTACACCTTTCCGCTTGACTTTGTGCTTTCCTGCGGCGGAAGCTGGTCGTCGCCGCGCATAAGCCTGCAGGGCGGGTCGTCGGGCTACTCCTACTACAACTTAGGCATCAGCAAAAGTTTTTTGGATAAAAAGTTGACGTTTTCCATTTCGGGCTCGAATATTTTCCAAAAGAACAGACGATATACCTCCGAAAAAATGTCGGACAGCTTTTATTCTTTCTCGGAAAGCATATCCCCCGATCGTAGCGTTCGCTTCTCCGTCTCCTTCCGCTTCGGGGAAATGAAGCAGCAGATTAAGCAGGTTCAGAGGGGCATTTCCAACGACGACGCCAAGGCCGGAGAGGGCGGCGGGTCGGGCGGCAGCGGGCAGTAGCCGGGTAGGTTTTTACTTACCTGGACTGCTCCAACCCTACCAAATATTCCTCTATGGCCTCGGCCACTTTTTTCGATACGTTTACCGCCTCCACCACCGTTTTGGCGCCGGTAACCACATCGCCGGAGGCAAACACGCCGGGCTTGGTGGTGCCGCCATACTCGTTGGTTACAATCAGGCCCTTTTTCGACAGCTCAAGCCCCTCGGTGCTGGCCGCAATGTAGTTGCGCGGGCCCTGGCTTACCGATATGATTACGGAGTCGGATTCGTACAGCTTTTCTGTATTTGGAAGCATGCTCAGCTCGCCCGTTTCGCTCAGCTGCGTATCGGAGAAAATTACGCCGCTGTCGGTTATTTCAACGGGCGATTTGAGGTACTCGAACTTTACGCCGTCCATTTTTGCGTAATCCAGCTCGTACTTGCTGGCCGTAAGAAACTCCTCGGTTTTGCGGAAGAATACGGTAACCTCCTCCGTTCCCTTGCGTATGGCGGTGCGCGCCACATCCATGGCCACGTTGCCCGCGCCGATAATGATCAGCTTTCTGCCCAGGTGGTAGGCATCGGGATTTTTGAGGTAGTTAATGGCAAAGTGGGCGTTGCCAAGGCTCTCGCCTTTAATGCTTAGCGTGTTTGGCTTCCACACGCCGGTGCCCACAAATATGGCCTTGTAGCCGTCCCTGAACAGGTCGTCGATGGACAGGCCGCCGCCCGAGCCAATCATGGTGTTGGGGCGGATTTTGATGTTGCGCTTAAGCAAAATTTCCTTGTATCGGGCAAGAATGGTTTTGGGCAAACGAAAATCGGGAATGCCGTACATCATAATGCCGCCGATTTTATCGTTGGCCTCAAAAATGGTAATATCGTAGCCCTTTTTGGCCAGCACCATGGCGATGGTAATGCCCGCCGGCCCCGAGCCGATGATGGCGACTTTGGCCTTGGTCGGCTTCGGAAATTCCTCCTGATTTAGGTTGAGGTAGTAGCTCGATATGTAGTTCTCAATGGAGCTTACGTGAATGGGCTTGCCCGATTTATTCAGCACGCAGCTACCCTCGCACTGCCGCTCGTGCTCGCATACGTACGAGCAAATGAGCGAGAGGGGATTGTTGAGGAAAACCATTTCGCCCGCCTCCTTCAGCTTGCCCTCCAGCAGCATTTTTATCATCGTGTTTACGGGCGTATTTACAGGGCAGCCCACCATCGAGCATCGTGGCTTTTTGCACTGCAAACACCTTTTTGATTCGTCAATAACGTGAAATGCCATTTTTGATTTTTGTTGAAATGTTTGGTTGTGTCATCGCGGGCTTGACCCGCAAGTTCCTGAGATTGCTTCGTCGTTCCTCCTCGCAATGACGGAAAGGCGTGAGATTGCGGCTCAAGCCCGCAATGACAGCGAGTGATGTTAGAATTGTTTTACCCCAAGTAAAGATAATCGTAGTGTACCAGCGCTTTCTCCCCCTTTTTTCCCAACACCAATCGGGCCTTGGCGCTGCCGGTGGTTACGCGCCCCACGCCGAGCTTCTCCCCCTTTTCGTCCAAAATATTTACCACATCGTCTTTCTCAAACTCGCCGTCAATGCGAATGACGCCAACGGGAAGAATGCTCACGGTTTTTTGCAGCAGCATATTTTTCGCGCCCTCGTTTACCACAATGGCGCCCTTGGCAAAGGAGGTGGAGTTGGCAATCCAGCGCTTGACGCCCGATGTGCGCTTGGGCTTGGGAATAAAGCGGGTGCAAACCACCTCGTGCCTGCCCAGCACAAGGTCGGTAAGAATGTTGTCGCGCTTGCCGTTGGCAATGAAAACCGCAATACCGTTGGCGGCCACCTTCTGCGCAATGCCCGTTTTGGTGAGCATGCCGCCGCGCCCGAACTCCGATTTCTGCGATGAAATGTACTGCTCCAGGTTTTGCCTGCCGCCAATTTCGCGAATTACCTCGCTGCCCGGCTCGCTGGGATGCCCGTTGTAAATGCCGTCCACGTTGCTGAGGATAATGAGCGCCTCGGCGTTCATCATCTCGCTCATGAGGCCCGACAGCTCATCGTTATCGGTAAACATGAGCTCGGTTACCGATATGGTATCGTTCTCGTTAACGATAGGAATGACGCCGTTTTCGAGCATGGTGCTTACGCACTCCTGCATGGTAAGGTAGTGGCGGCGCGAGCGGAAATTTTCTTTGGTGGTGAGCACCTGTCCGCAAAAAATATCATGCTTGCGAAACAGCTCGTAGTAGCGGTTGATCAGCTTTGCCTGACCAACGGCGGAGAACAGCTGCCGCGCCTGCACGGTGTCCAGCTTGTGGTGCGGCTTTATTTCGCTGCGCCCCGAGGCCACCGCTCCCGACGAAATCAGGATTACCTCAATGCCCTTTTTGTACAGCTCCGCAACCTGATTTACCAAGGCCTCCAGCCGCTCGGTGTCGAGCGTGCCATCCTTGCGCGTAAGCACGTTGCTGCCTATCTTTACGGTAATGCGAGAGGACATTTATGATGGATGATTTACGATTGATGATTGAAGTACAAGGATGTAGGGACTGCAAGAACAATGACTTTTATACTCCGGTCTTTTGTCTTTTCGTCCTTTGTCTTTTTTCCTCTAACTCTTTAAGTTACATCGATGCCTTTACGGCGTTGATAATAGCGCTTGAAAATCCTTCGTGGTCAAGCCTGTTCAATCCTCTAATGGTTAGTCCATTGGGTGTTGTAACTTTATCTATTTCCTTTTCGGGATGCTCGCCCGTTTTTTGCAAAAGGCTTACCGCGCCCTGTACGGTTTGCAGCATTATATCTTTGGCCATGTCGGGGGTAAAGCCGAGCTCCACACCTGCGCGCATGTTGGCGCTGATGTAGCGCATGGCGTAGGCAATGCCGCAGCTCGACAGCGCCGTGGCAGCAGCCATTTGCTGCTCGCTGATGAGAATTGCTTTTCCTAAATTTGCAAAAAGGGAGAGTACTGTTTGCTCTTGCTCCTTGCTCGCGTTGTCCGATGCGATAAAGGTCATGCTCTGTCCCGCCAGCACAGCGGTGTTGGGCATTACACGGAAGATGGTTTTGCCCTCCAGCTCGCTTTGCATTTGCTCCAGCGTAACGCCTGCCGCTACCGAGGCTACCATGGCGTTAAGTGCCAGCGCCGGCTTTATTTTATGAAGAATTTCTTTAGCCAGCCACGGTTTTACGGCAACGATAACCAAATCGGCTTCTTTTACCGCGTCGACTCCGTGCTCAAAAGTTTGTACGCTGAGCTGCTTGAATGGCTCTAACGCTGCGGAGTTGAGGTCGGCCATGTACATGTCGCGTGGCTCAACGGCCTTGGCCTGCAGCAGACCGTGCGCCATGGCACCACCCATATTTCCGGCTCCAATGATTGCTATCTTCATAAGATTATTTTCCAAAAAAGTAAATCAAAATATCGTCAATGCGGGCACGCCAGCTGCCCCACGAGTGGGCCTCGGGGTACTCGGCGTAAACGTAAGCGTAGCCTTTGGTGTCCCAAATAGCTTTCATCTCCAAAGCCACGCCTTGCGTGTCGTAAACCGTTCCGGCATCCATGTAAAATTTTACGTTTTGCTTTGCCGTACCATTGTACAGCGTAAAAATACTCCTGTTGGCTTGCGCAAAGGCAGGCGACTGGATGGCTGAAAGACCAAACCTATCGGGGTGCGTAATGGCGCAAAATGCAGCGTTGAGGCCACCCATTGAAGTCCCCCAAATGAGGTGCTCATTGGCGTTGACCGAAACGGAGTGCTGTGAGCGAATGCTATCGTACAGCTCGTTTGCCAAAAAATTAGCGTAGCTGTTGTTGCAGCCCAATTCCGTCATGCGGCGGTTGGTATTCAAATTTTGCGGATCGCGCGGATCGACAAAGGCAATGATGACCGGCTTGATTTTGCCGGCGTTGAGCAAGTTGTCGGTAACAATATTTACGGCGCCCAGCTGGGAGTCGGCATACTCCTGCCCATCGGTAATTATTACCAAGGGGTAGGTTTGCTGGGCATTGTACCCGTATGGCAAATAAATTTTGTACTGCACGTTGTAGCCAAGCGTATTGCTGCGCATAATTTTATTTGCCGAAAGCGTACCTTTATTTCCGGAGCTGCTTGCGTTTACCCAAGGCGAATATTTATAGGCCGGCATGGCCAACTCGGAGTTGGCGCCAAAGCCACCGTATGCCCGGCGCGGGTTGCCGGGGTCGAGTATCCAGCTGCTGCCCACCACCAGCTTGTAGTCGAGGCGAGCGCTATCGCACGGCGCTTTGTAAATGGCCGAGTACAGCTTTGTGCTATCGATAGAGGCCAGCGTAATCTGCGGCGCTTGGGTATCGCTCCAGCCGTTGAGGTCGCCGTACACTTTAATGCTTTGACTGGCGCTGCTGCCTTTGTATAGGAACACCGCAGTGTCGGAAAACGTAATGGGAATCCACTGTTTGCGCTTGGCTATGTTGTAAATGCTGTCCGCCAACTCGCCACGCTTTTCGGCATCGCAATTGCTAATGGCCGTTTCAATGGAAAAATAGAAATCGCGCGGCGATGTAATTTTTACATCGTGCAAAATGCCGGGTAGCGGTGCTGCCTCATCGGTGTTATTGCATGCCGTAAAAGACAGCATTGTTGCAATACTTAGTAGGGAAAATAGTTTCATGAGTAATAATGTTTACCTGCTAACCGGCATCCACACCGTCATTTCGGAGTGGCCGCGGTTGCCCCAGGCGTAGTAGGGTATGAGGCAAATGCTTGCCTTGCCTTGCTCCTTGCTTTTCGCTTCGCGGTAGAGCTGCTTTCCCCAGCTGTTGTTGTCCACAATGTTGGCCTTGCCCTCAAGCGACACGATGCTGCTGCCGGCTATCTTTACGGGGACGGCGCTGAGCTGTATATCGCTCGGAATGGACAAGTCAAAAATGCTGCGCCCCGCGGGCACATCCTGCGATTCGATGCAGTACACCACCGGGCCGCGCTTTACGGCTACCTGGTTGCGCGTTTCCTCCACCAGCGGGTTCGACTCAATGAGCTTGGCCTCCATGGGTATCGAAAGGCTTACCACGTCGCCGTTTTTCCACGCGCGGTTTACCTCGGCATATTCGCCGTTCTTGGGCGAGGCCTGCGCCACGCCGTTTACCTTAATGCTCGAACCCTTGGCCCAGCCGGGGATGCGGAGGAAGAGCGAGAAGGGCTGTGCGCCGTTATCGACCTCCTGCACGGTAAGCGTAACCTCGCCGCTCCACGGGTAGTCGCTCTTTTGCGACAGCTTAACCTTGCTGCCGCTTTTCAGCTGGGTTTCCACAACGCTTCCGCCGTACAGGTTTACCCAAATGCCCTTGTCCGACGTTCCGTAGGCGTAGTTTTGTACCTCGGCTATGGTGCGCACGGTGTTGGGCGGGCAGCAGTTGCACAGCTTGATGTACTCCTCGCGCTCCTTGCTCCAGCGCAGCTTAAACGGAACCCTGTCCGACACGGCCAGCGGGTTGGTGTAGAAGTAGCGCTTGCCGTCGAGGCTCACGCCGGCCAGCACGCTGTTGTATAAGGCCAGCTCCAGGATGTCGATGTACTGGGCGTTGCCCGAAAGCAAAAACATGCGCCAATTCCACAGCACGTTGCCAATGTTGGCGCAGCTCTCGTTGTGCGCCGTAACGTTGGGTAGCTGGTAGTCGCGCCCGTAGGATTGGTGTACTTTTTGAATGCTGTCGGGGATGTAGCAGGTGCCATCGGGCGAGGTGCCGTCGTACAGCGCGCCGCATGCTCCGGTAATGTACATTTTGCGCCCCACCATGTCCTCCCAAATATCGTTGAGCGAGGCGAGCAGCGTGCTGTCGCCGGTTTCGGTGTACACATCGGCCACGCCGGCGTACAGGTAGTTGGCGCGAACGGCATGCCCCATGGCCTTGTGCTGCGCGCGGAACGGTACGCGGTCTTGGTTGTCGTCGGTGCCGTTTTTAACGAGGCCGCGGATGTCGATTAAGTTTTTTGCCAGCGCAAGGTACTTCGGATCCTGCGTGGTGCGGTACATCTCCACCACGCCCATGTAGTGCGAGGGGCAAATGGCGTTGCGCGCCAGCTCTGCCGAGGCGGTGGCGTAAAAGTGGTCGAGGTAGTCGGCCGCTTTTTGGGCAACGCTCAGCAGGGAGGTTTTGCCTGTGGCGCGGTAGTGCACAATGCCGGCGGTCATCAGGTGGCCTAAATTATAGGTTTCGAAGTTGAGGCGATCGGAAAATTTGGAATCGGTGCCTTTATTTTTTTGCTCAATAATAACGGGTGTATGAATGTACCCATCAGCTCGTTGCGATTTGGCAATCATGGCTATAATGTCGTCCATCTGCTTGTCAATGGCGGAATCTTTGGTAATGGCGTACACCGTTGCCAAGCCCTCGAACCACTTGTAAAAATCGCCGTCGTGGAAGGGTGGCCCCTGGTGCTCGCCTTCGCAGCAGCCCGCTGCAATTTCGAAGTTGCGGTAGGCATGCGCAACGTCGGGGTTGCTCAGCGTTTTCCACAGCCCGGGCACCATCGAGTCGCGGCAAACGGCAAAGCGCTCGCCCCAAAAACCATCGGTCCAGCGTACGCTGCCCATGTCCACGCCTTGTATTTTTGCAAACTTGCTGTTCGATGTGTTGGTAAGGCTGCTGCCCTGCGCAAGGTTGTTCAGGTCGCCGCTAACGATAGGCTTGTCAGCTTGCTTACCGCCGCATCCGGCCATTAAAATAAGGGCGCTCAGGCCAACGAGAATTTTTTTCATTGTGAATGAATGATTTGGGTTTAACTACAAAGATACAAAATTTAAGGGCAGATTGTTAAGAGTAAGCGCTGTGCAGCAAGCTTAAAACAGGCCCGAGATATTTCCCTCATTATCCACATCAATATTTTCGGCCGAGGGTGTTTCGGGCAAGCCCGGCATGCGCATTATTTCGCCGGTAATGGGCACCACAAAGCCCGCTCCGGCGGCCAACTCCACCTCGCGCACGCGCAGCGAAAAGCCTTGCGGACGACCAATTAAATTAGGATTATCGGAGAGCGATTTTTGCGTTTTGGCAATGCAAACGGAGAGATTGCCCAAGCCTAAATCGTATATTTTTTTCAAATCCGATTTTGCCTTGGCATCGTACTCCACGTGGCTGGCGCCATAAATCTTGGTGGCGATTTTTTCGATTTTATCCTCCAACTTATCCTCCAAATGGTATAAAAATTGGGGCTGAATGCTGCTCTTATCCGCCACCTTAACCACAGCGTTGGCGAGGTCTATGGCGCCTTCGCCGCCCTTGGCAAACACATCGGCAAGGCACACGCGCACGCCTAACTTTTCGCAGGCCTCGGTAAGTAGCGCGATTTCATCTTCGGGGTCGCCCTCAAAGCGGTTGATGGAAACTACCGGCGTGAGGCCGAACTGCAGGATGTTTTCCAGGTGCTTTTCGAGGTTTGGCAGTCCTTTTTTCAGCGCCTCAATGTTGGGCAACTTAGCATCTTTAACCGCTGCACCACCGTGGTAGCGCAGGGCGCGGAGCGTGGCCACCAGCACCACCGCCGAGGGGTAAATTCCCGCCGCGCGGCATTTTATATCCAAAAATTTTTCTCCTCCCAAATCGAAGCCAAAGCCCGCCTCCGTTACCACGTAATCGGATAGTGACATGGCGGTTTTGGTGGCGATAATGGTGTTGGTACCCTGCGCAATGTTGGCAAACGGGCCGCCGTGAATAACGGCGGGCGTGCCCTCCATGGTCTGCACCAGGTTGGGCTTGATGGCATCTTTGAGCAGCGCTGCCATGGCGCCCTGCGCCTTCAGGTCTTTTGCAAAAACAGGTTTTTTGTCGTGCGTGTAGCCCACAAAAATATTGCCCAGGCGCTCCTTGAGCTCGTTGATGCTGCTGCTGAGGCAGAGTATGGCCATAATTTCGGAGGCCACCGTAATGTCAAATCCGCTTTCGCGCGGAATGCCATCGGCGGTGCCGCCAAGCCCAAGCACCACGTGGCGCAGCGAGCGGTCGTTCATGTCCATAACGCGCTTCCAGGCCACGGTGCGCGGGTCGAGGTTGAGTGAACGGGTTTTACTTTGTAAATTATTGTCAATGAGTGCAGAAAGTAGGTTGTGCGCCTTTTCGATGGCGGCCATATCGCCTGTAAAGTGCAGGTTGATGTCCTCCATGGGCAGCACCTGCGAGTAGCCGCCGCCCGCCGCTCCGCCTTTTATACCGAACACGGGGCCGAGCGATGGCTCGCGCAGCGCCACGGTTGCCTTCTTTCCAATGCGGTTTAGCCCCTGCGTGAGGCCAATGCTGGTGGTGGTTTTACCCTCGCCGGCGGGCGTGGGCGAAATAGCCGAAACCAGAATTAGCTTACACTTTTTTACCCTTTCATCGTCCATGAGCGAGAGGGGTAGTTTTGCTTTGTATTTGCCGTACAGCTCCAGCTGCTCCTCGTCAATGTTGAGCAGTTTGGCGATTGCCGCGATGGGTTTGAGCGTGATTGAGTGGGCGAGTTGAATGTCGGTAAGCATGGTAAAAAAAATAAATAGGTATTTACGCCTTTTCGTTTTCGAGTTAAGCAAAATAATTAAAAATCAACGCATTGCATTGTTTTTCCGTTTCTGAGTTAAGCAAAAAATAAAAAAATCAGATAAAACAAACAAAGTCCGGCAAACAAAGATAGGGAAAATACGCACATGGATGACTATGCTTTAGTATCGCCAAATGCTCAACTAACTTATTTGTGTTGTAGCGTGATTTTTACTACCTTTGAAAGGTGGAAAAAATTACCTCACTGCAAAATCCCCGCGTAAAGAATGTGGTTGCGCTCATTGAAAAAGCTCGTGAGCGAAGGAGTAGCGGATTTTTTACGGTGGAGGGAGCGCGCGAGATGGGGCTGGCGCTGCAGGCGGGCTATGCGCTGAAAACGCTCTTTGTTTGTCCCGAAATTTTTGGAGAAGGGGGAGAGCTACCCAGGGCCGGGCAAAGTTTTGAGGTTTCGCAGTCCGTATTCGAAAAGATGGCCTACCGCAGCGGCAGCGATGGCCTGCTGGCCGTGGCGGAGCAGCGGGATTTGCGCCTGCAGAACTTGCAGCTATCGGCGAATCCGTTTATTATTGTGCTCGAGTCGGTGGAGAAGCCGGGCAACCTCGGCGCTATTTTGCGCACCGCCGATGCCGCTCAAGCCGATGCGGTAATAGTGTGCGACCCGCAGTGCGATGTGTATAACCCCAACGCCGTACGCTCGAGCATCGGCTGCATTTTTACGCAGCAAGTAGCTTGCTGTACCTCGCCCGAAGCCTTGGATTTTTTGCGTAAGCGTGGCATAAAAACGCTGGCTGCCGAGCTGCAAGCCTCAGCCTGGTACCACGAGACCGACATGCGCCAACCCTGCGCCATTGTAATGGGCACCGAGGCTGACGGGCTTACCGATTTTTGGCTGAAAAATGCTGATGCGCGAGTAAAAATCCCGATGCGCGGGAAAATAGACTCGCTCAACGTGTCGGTATCTACGGCGGTTATTACGTTTGAGGCCATGCGGCAAAGAGGATTTTAAACACACATAAATCAAAAAATATTATGAAAAAATTTCTGGTCGTAACGTTGGCAGCGGTAGTGATGCTGGCCTCGTGCAAGGGAAAATCGAATGAGCTGGAGGCGGGCGACGTAATGCCTGCGTTTAGGGTTAACGACTCCATTTCGTCGGATCAGTTTAAGGACAAGTTTGTGCTTGTGGTGTTTTTTGCCACCTGGTGTCCGGGTTGCGCCGAAGAGCTGCCCTACATACAGCATATCTACAGCAAGTATAAGGATAGCAAACAGATTGAAATCTTGCCCGTTGCGCGCGAGCAAAACTCGGATGATATTCAAAAAATGTGGCAGGAGCAAAGCTACACTATGCCGGCGTATCCTGATCCAGAGCGTAAAATTTACTCCGTATTTGCCTCCAAAACTATTCCGCGTACCTACCTCTTTACGCCCACCGGCGTGCTGGTGTTTAAATCTATCGGGTTTTCGACCGAGGAGATGGAGAACCTGCTGGAGATTTTGAACCAAAATATTTTGCTTGTACAGTAATGGGTATCTTGGAGTTTCATCCGTCGCAAGCGTTAAGATTTTGCCCCTTTTGCGGGGCAAAATCTTTTTTGTGGGATGGCGTTAAGGCGCATAAGTGCGGTGTCTGCGGCAAAAAAATGTACACCAACGAGGCTGCTGCGACCGTTGCCCTTATTACGAATGACAACGGTGAGCTGCTTTTTGTTCGCCGTAAATTTGACCCCGCCAAGGGCATGCTGGATTTGCCCGGAGGCTTTGTGGACTTGGGCGAAACAGGCGAGCATGCCATCATTCGCGAGGTAAAGGAGGAGTTGAATCTGGAGGTGGCGGAGCTGCAGTTCTTCGGCTCGTTCCCCAACCAGTACCTTTTCGGGGGGCTGGTTTACTTTACGCTCGACCTCACATTCGTATGCCGGGTCAACGATTTCTCCCCGCTTTGCGCCGCCGATGATGCCGAGGAATACCTTTTTATTGCCCCCGAAAAAGTGAATTTAGATGAAGTTGGTTTGGGCTCGATAAAGGAGGTGGTAAAGGCATTTATAAGATATAAGCAAAAGTAAATCGAAATTCTCCTGTTTATTTTTTGTGCAGTGTCATCCTGAGCGAAGCGAAGGATCTCATGCTGGAACAAGGTGTCTTCATCGTGCTAACCCGAGATCCTTCGCTTCGCTCAGGATGACAGTCTTTAAAAAGGTGGCTAATAGATGCGGAATAAACGGAAGAAAAGCGCCACAAGCGAAACTCTGCGTTCCTCTGTGGCGCTTCATGTTTTTCGTGCTGAGGTCTTTTATTCCGCCTTTACAATAAAGTAGTTTTTCTTTCCTTTTTGCACCAGCAAATATTTTCCGTTCAACAGCATCTCCGCCGAAATTTCGGCCTCCGCATCGCTCAACTTTTCCTTGTTGATGCTCACACCGCCGCCCTGCACCAGCTTGCGGAACTCGCCCTTCGATGGAAAAATTTGCGCTTCCACCGCCAGCAGCTCTCCGGCTTTTATGGGCAACTTTTCTTTGCCTACCGCAAAAGTCGGTACGCCCTCGAATACGGACAAAAAGGTCTCCTCATCAATTTTTTTCAGCACGTCCGAGGTGGCGTTGCCAAACAGCACCTCCGATGCCTCAACGGCTTTGTGGTACTCCTCCTCCGAGTGTACCATGCAGGTAACTTCTTTTGCTAAAGCCTTTTGCAGCGGGCGCAAATGAGGAGTAACGGCTTGCTCCTCTACCAGCTTTGCAATTTCATTTTGCGAAAGCGAGGTAAAAATCTTGATGTACTTTTCGGCATCGGCATCGCTTACGTTGAGCCAGAACTGGTAGAACTTGTAGGGCGATGTGCGCTGCGGGTCGAGCCACACGTTGCCGCTCTCGGTCTTGCCGAACTTGCTGCCATCGGCTTTGGTAATGAGCGGGCAGGTAAGCGCCCAGGCCTCGCCTCCAGCCTTGCGGCGAATGAGTTCGGTGCCGGTGGTAATGTTGCCCCACTGGTCGCTGCCGCCCATTTGCAGCTTGCAATTTTTGGCCTGGTACAGGTGTAAGAAATCGTAACCCTGCACCAGCTGGTAGGTAAACTCGGTAAACGACATGCCGTCGGTGGCTTCGCCCGTGAGGCGCTTCTTCACCGAGTCCTTGCTCATCATGTAGTTTACGGTAATGTGCTTGCCGATGTCGCGAATAAAGTCGAGGAACGAAAGCGGCTTCATCCAGTCGTAGTTGTTGACCAGCTCGGCGGCGTTGGGCGCATCGCTTTCGAAATCCAGGAACTTGGCCAGTTGCTTTTTGATGCATTCTTGGTTGTGTCTTAAGGTGCTTTCATCTAAAAGATTACGCTCGTTTGATTTGCCGCTGGGGTCGCCAATCATGCCTGTGGCGCCGCCCACCAGCGCTATGGGCTTGTGGCCGCAGCGCTGAAAATGCCGGAGTATCATTACGCTCACCAGGTGCCCTATGTGCAGCGAGTCGGCCGTGGGGTCAATGCCCACGTAGGCCGATGTCATTTCTTTTTTCAGCTGCTCTTCCACGCCCGGCATCATATCGTGCACCATGCCGCGCCACTTGAGTTCTTCTACAAAATTCATGGGTGTGTTTAATTTTATCACTAAGTATCACTAAGGGTTCTCAAGGTTTCACAAAGTTTCTACTTGGAGCTACTTTGTGGAATTCCTTGTGCGACTTTGTGTTTTGATATTTTAAGGGTGCAAATTTACCATTTCTTTTTGCAAAAAGAAAAAGTGGTCACGCCTCAGACGTGACTGCTTTAAACCCTTAATGCAAAATCGCGTTTACATCATTACCCGCGATACTAAAATAGTTACACCCAACATTACTACGGCAACTACAATGGCCAGCAACTGCTTTAGTTCGGCTAACTCATACTATTCGGTAACTTTCATTCATCCCCATTTTTAGAAAGTTAGTTCAACTAAATAACGAAGTAGGGAAAGTTATCGTATGTCTTTTAATAATTTTATGAATTTTGTACTTTTGACGATTATTTTATCACTAAATACTATGAGGGTAGACTATTTTGAACTATTTGAAGAGTTAGTAAAATTTATCATTTTGACTGCAGTTTGGCTTTTTGCAGGATTTTTAATAGGTGCTTCGTGTAGTTATATTAGTACCGCCGGTGGTTTAAATTTTGACATACAACCTGTAACTTCCGTTGTTGGAGTGTTAATTTTGTTGTTTTCCATTGTAGTAATTCGGAATGTCGTAGTTAATATGCTTGGAAAAATTTTGATGTTATTGTATGCGGTTGGCTTAGCAATTTTTGGATCTTATACTATATACGAATCAAAGCCACAACAGTATATTGAAGGAGGCTACTATTATCTATGCGAGGCTTGTGTATTCTTTTTTGTGATTACGGTTTTGGCCATAGGTGCAGCCAGTCTGGCAAGCATAATTTCCCCAAGCAAGAACGATGAAACATTGTGGCAAGTCTTAACTTTTCAAAGAAAAGATTAAATAATCACCCCCGCTACGCGCTGCATTTTCTCCACAATCTTATCGTTGCAGAGGTTGCCAATGCTGCCTTCGTGCGTGTGCTTTACGCTCTTGCTTGGCTTGTACGTGCCTTCTTGTACCTGTAAGCCTACCGTTTTATAGGCCTCACGGAAGGGCGTACCCTCAAGCGCCATGCGGTTTACATCCTCCACGGTAAAAAGGTAGTCGTACTTTTTATCCTCCAAAATATTTTCCTTTACCGAAATATTGTGAAGCATGAAGTCGGCCATGTGCAGGCAGCTTAGGAGCTCTTCGATGGCGGGGAACATAATCTCCTTGAGCAGCTGCATGTCGCGGTGGTAGCCTCCGGGCAGGTTGGTGCACAGCAGCGCCACCTCGTTGGGGACGGCCTGCAGGCGGTTGCACTTGCCGCGGATGAGTTCAAACACATCCGGATTTTTTTTGTGCGGCATAATGCTGGAGCCCGTTGTAAGCGAGTCGGGGAACGAGATGAAGCCGAAATTCTGGCTCATGTACAGGCACACATCCATGGCAAAGCGTCCCAGCGTGGCGGCCATGGACGACATGGCGGCGCTCAGCGCGCGCTCGGTTTTTCCGCGGCTCATCTGCGCTGCGATTACGTTGTAGTGCAGCGTTTCGAAACCCAACAGCTCGGTGGTCATGCTGCGGTTGAGCGGGAACGAGCTGCCGTAGCCCGCCGCGGAGCCCAGCGGATTTTGGTTGGCTATTTTGTAGGCCGCCGCCAGCTGCTGCATATCGTCCACCAGCGCCTCGGCGTAGGCGCCAAACCACAGCCCGAAGGACGATGGCATGGCGATTTGCAGGTGCGTGTAGCCGGGCATCAGCACATTCTTGTGCTTCTCGCTGAGCGAAATCAGGGTGTCGAAAAGCGCCTGCGAGCCTTGCGCTATGTGCTGAATTTCCTCGCGGAAAAACAGCTTCAAATCGACCAGCACCTGATCGTTGCGCGAGCGTCCGGCGTGAATTTTCTTGCCCACATCGCCTAAGCGTTGCGTGAGCAACAGCTCCACCTGCGAGTGCACATCCTCCACGTTGGGCTCAATTACAAATTCCCCGCCGGCAACTTCTTGGGCAATTTGCTCCAGCCCGCCGAGCAGAACGGCCAGCTCCTCGGCGGTCAGCAGCCCTATGCTCTGCAGCATTTTGATATGCGCCATGCTGCCTGCCACATCGTGCTTGGCCAGCTGCAAATCCAGCTCGCGGTCTTTACCCACGGTAAATTTTTCGACCATTTTATCGGGCTCAAAGCCCTTGCTCCATAGCTTCATATTCAAAGATTCAAAAATTCAAGATTCAAAAATCAAAACCCAATCGCAGCAGCATCATTGCGAGGAGGAACGACGAAGCAATCTTTACTTTTGACTAAGCCAACAGCAACTTGAGATTGCTTCGCTTCACTCGCAATGACGGCTAATGTGAAACTATTTTTAGCCCCACTATGCTTGCAATAAGTGTAAAAATAAAAATTATTCGCAGCAGGCTTGCCGGTTCGTGGTAGAATATAATGCCTATAAGCACGGTGCCCACGGCGCCAATACCTGTCCATACAGCGTAGCAGGTGCCCATGGGAATCTGCTTGGCGGCCTCGTTGAGCAGGTACATGCTCACCACCAGAAACACGCAAAATGCCACCGCCCACGGCCAGTTTTTTTGCAGGTTGGTCAGGTTATTTGAGGCCTGCAGGCAGGTGGTAAAGCCTACTTCGCAAAATCCACCTAATATTAAAAATATCCAAGACAATTTTTTACTCCTTTAATAATTTTTCGACCTCGAACCTTAAGGTGGGAAGATGCTTTATAATAATGCTCCACATAATATCGTCCGATACGGAGTCGTAACCGTGAATAATCCTATTTCGCACATCAACCAGCTTGCGCGAATTTGTTATGCCGATGTCAGGATTTTGCTTTAAAACCCTGCCCATGGCTTCGCCAATAATCTCAACATTGCGCTCTACTGCGCGCTTAGTCTTGATATCAATTTTGTAGTTAGCAAATATCATTGGGCTGCCGGTAAAAAAGCTCTCAATCTCATTTGCAGCATTGAGAATGTCGTAAAGCCAGGATTTAATCTCGTTGTCCATAAATTATTTGCTTTTGCTGGTTAATAGACTGTAAAAAGTATGGATTTTTGATAGCTTTTTCCTCAAGTAAATCCACCGATCTTTGGAAAAGATCTTGCAACGAAAACTTGAAATCAAAGTAGTTATCGGCGTAGTCCTCCACCCCGATATTTTGAAAATCCACAATTAAGTCAACATCGCTCTTGGCATTAAATTTATCGGTAAGCACAGAGCCGAATGCGTAAAGACTTTTTACGCTATGCGCTTGGCATAGCTGAATTATCTTGCTTTGGTATTTACTCAGCTGATTCATATGCTTGTGGTTAAAGCTAAGCTCTTTTCTTTCTAAAAAATTCCGTCATCAGCTCCCCGCACTCCTGCGACAAAACGCCGCTTGTAACCTTGGTTTTCGGGTGAAGCAAGTTTTGCGACAGCAGCGAGTACCCGCGCTTGGGGTCGGCTGCGCCGTACACCACCTCGCCCAGCTGCGACCAGTAGCAGGCTCCGGCGCACATGGGGCACATTTCCACCGTAACGTACAGCGTGCAGCCGGGCAAATATTTTCCGCCAACGAAGTTAGCCGCGGCGGTAATGGCCTGCATCTCGGCGTGGGCCGTGGCATCGCGCAGCGTTTCGGTGAGGTTGTGCGCGCGCGCTATGATGCGCCCTGCGTGCACCACCACTGCGCCCACCGGAACCTCGTCCTTGGCGGCAGCCTGCTGCGCCTCGCGCAGGGCCTCGCGCATGTATTTTTCGTGCTCTGCCATTTACGAATTTTTAACGTGCAAAAAGCGTGATAAAATTAGCTTATCGCAGCTGATATCGCTACTTTTGCTGCATATTACGATGCCATGGCGGATTGATCTGTAAGCTCCCGTTTGGAATGTTTTTACGGGAGGTTTCGCTTCAAGCCCGCCTTGAATGACAAGTTAACCTACAAAGTTAAGCATTTTTACCAATTATTTTTTTGTAAAATAATGGGCAAGTTTACCCAGATTTTCAGCAACAAAATTATTTTTACGGCAGCGCTGCTCATAGCGCTGTGCTTAGGCGTGTGGCTTTACTTTTTTATTCGTGAGGGAGAAAAGAAAAACAGTATGGATGCCATGCGCGCCATTCCCGCCGATGCCGCCTTTGTGCTGCGCGTTAACGACCTCAACCAGCTGACGCGAAAGCTGGAGTCGGAGGGGGAGATAGCGCAGCTCATGCGCGCTGATAAGTCAGTGCAGGGCTTGCATGCTACGCTACGCTACATTGTGGATACCATGGCGCAGCGGAATATATCGGTTGGCGACTTGATTCAGCAGCCGCTGTGGGTTTCGGCGCACGTGTTTGGCACCGAGCTGGCTTTTTTGTACTCGCTCAACCTGCCCGACAACCTATACCTGAGCGATGTGAAGCAGCTCACGGAGCTATTGTCCGAGCTGGGCTACACGCTGCGCGAGCAGGAGTACGACGATGAAAAGATAGCCACCTTCAGAAGCGCCGAGGTGGAAATGTTTCACGCCTCGCTGGTGCGCCGTGTGCTGGTCATTAGCACATCAAGGGTGCTTGTGGAGATGGCCATACGGCAGGCCAAATCTCCCGCCTCGCTGGCCGACGATCCGCGCTTTGTGCAGGCTTCGCAGGCGGCCGGGGCGCATGTTGATGCCAACTTGTACGTTAACCACCAGCAGCTGCCGCGCCTGATGCCGCTATTCCTGAACGGCTCCTACGGCAAGGCCCTGGGTTTTCTGAGCCGCATCGGTAGCTTTACCATGCTCGATGCCGACATGCGCGCCGACGCGCTGCACCTCAACGGATTTTTATTTTCCGACAACTTTCAATCCTCCTACCTTTCAACTCTGGTCGGGCAGAAAAGCCAGCCGCTGACCTCCTTTGATATGCTGCCGCGCACCACAGACGCTGCGCTGTGCTTGGGCATAAGCAACGCGCAGCTGCTGCTGAACAGGTGCGACGATTTTCGCGAGCGCCAGCAGGCGGGCGGCAGCGCGCGGCAGGAAAAGTTGAAGCAGCTGCGTAAAGTGTTAGGAAAAGAAGCCGCTGTTTTTTTCGCCTCGCTATCTCCCGTTGAGCTGGCGGTGGCGCACGTTCCCATGACCGGCGTTGAGGAAAAGGATACGCGCTTTATTCTCCTCAAATCGGGCAGGGCGGATGCTGCCCGTACCACCTTACAAAACGCGGTGGCGCTGGCCGCCAAGGCTGCCGGTAAGCAGGAAAAGGATTTTGTGGCTACCGAAAGCATGGGCAACGGCGAGCCGCTGCAGGTATATCAAAATGTGGCGCAGGGCTTGGTTGCCTCCCTTATGGGGGATTTGTTCTCCGCCTGCGACGATGCGTACTTTACCTTCATTGGCGACTACGTTGTTTACGCCTCCTCGGGGCAGGCCTTACGCGAGTTTGCGCTGGCGGCCTTGCTCAAAAAAACGCTGGCACAATCCGTAGATCTTAGCGAGTACACCACCTCGGAGTCCAACGTGCTTATTTACGTCAACCCGGCCAAGGGCGACGGGTTGGCGCAGGGCATGCTGAAGCCCGAGCTGCAAAAAAAGATAAAAAAATCGCCGCTGCTGGCGGCCTCGCATGGCGCGGGAATGCAGCTGCGCGTGATGAGCGACAAGGCGTACTGCAATGCATTTTTTAAGGTGGCGCCCAAGGTGGATGAGAAGCAGCAGCGCCAGAGCGGCCTGCGCTTGGCCTTTGAGGCAAAGCTGGAGGTGCCGGCTGCCGCAACACCCTGGGTGGTAAAAAATCACAAGAATGGGCAAAAGGAGCTGCTGGTACAGGACGTTAATAATAACCTATATCTAATCGATAATCAAGGAGTTTTGTTGTGGAAAAAGCAGCTTGACGAGCCTGTTATGGGTAGCGTACGGCAGGTGGACTACCTTAAAAATAACAAGCTGCAGCTGCTGTTCAACACCAAAACGAAGCTGTACCTGCTGGATAGGCTGGGGCGCAATGTGGAGAAATTCCCCCTTGCCTTGGCTGCGCCAGCCACGGCGCCGGTGGCCATATTTGACTACGACCGCTCGCGCGATTACCGCTACTTTGTGCCCTGCAGCGATGGAAAAATCAGGGCGTATGAGTCCAACGGGAAGCCGCTGACGGGCTTTGCACCCGCAGCCGATTTCGGCGCCATAACCCAGACCCCGATGCACGTGCGTACGCGCGGCAACGACTACATTGTGGTGCCCGACAGCCGCACCATACATCTGCTCAACCGCCGGGGCGAGGAGCGCGAGCAGCTGAAGGAAAGGGTGGCGCCGGCCAGGCATAGCGGCCTGTTTGCGGAGCAAAGCTCGAAGGGAGAGGTCGCGCGCCTGGTTACCACCAGCAGCGGCGGCGAGCTCGTATTTGTGTACTTTGACGGGAAGGTGGAGCGCACCAAGCTGAAGCCATCGGTGGACGCCCGGCACTTCTTTACCTGCACGGGAAAGAGCTACGTTATTCTGGACGACAAGGATTTGCGCGTGTACGAGCCGAGCCTGAAGCTGCGATTCTCGTACGGCTTCAGGCATGCGCCCGAGGATGCGCCCGAGGTGTTCACTCCCCTTGCCGATAAGCAGTACTACGGTGTTTACGTTAAGGATGAGCAACGCGCCTACCTGCTCAACGCGAGCGGCGATGTGCTGAACAACTTTCCCGTAAAAGCCGTTGTGCCCCTGCTGGTGGATAACCTTCGCGCCGAGAGAGGATCGTTCAGCGTGGTGGTGTGCGACGATAACGGATTTTTGTCGTGCTACAGCGTGGCGCAATAAATTCGAAGTTTAACGATTTAATATTTAAGGTTTAGTTCACGTGGAGCTCTTAATAACCATAGTGCTTATTTTTCTTTTTGTCGGATTTCTTGTCCGGCACTTAGGAAAGTACATCCTCATGTTTCTCATGCGCCGTATGGCCAAGCGCGCAGGCCTTGACCCCAAAAATTTTTCGCAGGGGCCGCAAAATCCGCCCGAGGAAGCGGTGTCCGAGCCTGAGCAAATCATCCCCGATAGTGTGGGTGAATACGTTGATTTTGAAGAAGTAAAATGACAGAGTTTTTTGAATCGTGGGCCTACTTAGGGCTTTTTCTCGGCTCGTTTTTGGCCGCCACGGTAGTACCTTTCAGCTCCGATGCCCTGCTCATAGCCACCTTGGCCGGAGGCTCAAACCCGGTAACGGCGGTGCTTGTAGCCACGGTGGGCAACTGGCTTGGCAGCCTTACCACGTACTGGATAGGCCGGATGGGCAAGCTGGAGTGGATAGAAAAGTGGTTTCACGTAAGCCGCGAAAAGCTGGAGAAGCAGCAGGCCACCATTCGTAAGTACGGAAGCCTTGTGGCGTTTTTTGCGTGGCTTCCCGGCGTGGGCGATTTGCTGTCAATAGCCCTCGGGTTTTACAAGGTCGATTTCAAAAAGTCGGCGCTGTTCATGCTCATTGGCAAGAGCGTACGATTTGTTTTGTGGGCCATTGTTTTTTACTACGCCAAGGAGCTGCTGGATTTCTTCAAGTAAGGGAGAGAAGCAAAATAGCAAAACGGCGGCATCAATTTTGAGTGCCGCCGTTTTGCTATTTCTGGAACCTGAATCTACTCCTTCCCCTTTTCCCCCACAAACTTCTGCTCCTCGTTTTTAAACATTACGTTAAAGGTCGTAAGGCTGCCGTAAATGCGGGTAATGTACTGCTGCATTTCCACCTTTTCCTCATCGCTAAGCTTGTTGTGCGCGTTGATTTTCTGCTCCAGCACGCGCAGGCGGTCGCGCAGCATCACAATCTTGTGGAAAAAAGTTTCGAGCGGAATCTCCTTTTCCTTTAGCGAGGTGTCGCTGGGGTGCAGCACCATGCGCCCGCCGTTCCAGCGCTGCGCCATTTCCACCTTTTCGGTAACATCGCTAAAGCGGTTGAGAATTTTGATCAGGCTCTTCTCTATTTTTTCGTAGGTAGCCATGTCCGACGGCGTTTCCACGGCGTCCACCACCTTCAGCCCCTGGTAGTCGCGGCCTATGATTTTTGTCCCGTTTTCCCAAAAGGTAATTTCGTAGGCATCGGTGCGTACTTGTATTACCACGCCCTTGCCAAACTGCGGGTGCTCCACGCGCGAGCCAACTCCCAATACTTCCATTATACTTCGAATTTTAATTTGAAAAATGTTGCCTCCTGCAAACTATAAACCCTAACAGGTTCTTCAAAGCCCTGTTAGGGTCAAGAATATCATTGCGGATTCTGCCAAGGCGGAATCCGCAATGACGATGGTGTAGCAATTTACTTTACCAGCTGGCTGCGAATGCCCTCAATTACGGTGCCGATTTGGAGCGATTGCTCGGCGCTTACGGCGCCACTTACCTTGCCATACTCGGTAATAATGGGATCCAGCAGCTGGCGCAGCTTGGCTATATCGGCCGATTCCTTATGTGCATCGAGAATCTCAACGAGCGTGTTAAGCGATGCTTTTTGGTTGGCCACAATCATCAGCATATCGGCAGCCTGCAGGCTGGTGTTGGCGGCCATTGAGGTAATGTAGAGCCCCTCCACCCAGGTGCCCACAAGCACCATAATCGACATGTCGTCCTTGCCGTTATTGATTAGAAAATTGTAGGTGTCGTAAAACGACTGCGAAATGATGTTGATGAGCGAGTCCTTGTTGTCGATGTTGCTTTCTACCTTGCGGGCCAACTCGGTGTTGAAGTTGGTCGAAATTTGCAGCTCGTCCACCAGCTTGCGCAGCACCTTCATGTAGTCCATGGTTTCCTGCTTCATGTTGTAGGTGGTAACGTAGGCCAGGTCGGCGCCGTACACGCCCATGTTGATGGCCTTGTCAAATTCCGTGAGGTAGCTCTCGGCCTTTGCCGGAGGGTTGGTAATGCCAATAATGTAGGCCACCCCCGCGCGGTTGATGAGGTTGGTAACCTCGTAGGCCGTGGGAATGGGGTAGTTAATAACCGCTTCGGTGAGCTGGTTGGCTGAGGTAATCGCGGCCTTTTTGCCCGACCTGTTCCCGCAGCTGCCGGCGGTAAGCACGGCCGCCGCCACCAGCGTAGCGCCGATAATGAGTGATAAAGTTTTTGTTTTCATAGCTATTTTGTTTTTAAAATTTATCGAATACTTTAGGGCAATTAAAATAAAAAAAGAGTTGCACATCCGAATTAACGTTCAAAATTACGTATTTTTGTAAAATGTTGTATCAATTTATTGTCAAGAAAGTACAAATTGTGCTACTGAGCTTTATCCTGCTGCTGCCAGGCTGCTCCGATGAGTACGTATGCCCCGTGCCCAACGTTCCGCTTTTCTCCTTCGACGTGCTTGTGCGCACCTCCGAGCCGCTCACGGCCAAGACGGTGTCGGGCTACGGGTATAAGCTGCATGGCATAATTGTGTACCACCACTACGATAATGAAGTTTTTGCCTTTGACGCCACCTGCCCCGACAGCGAGGAGTGCATCAGCTCGGGGGTGGTAGCTTTTGACGGCGACGCAAGGGTTACCGGCACCTGCAAGCGCTGCCACTCGCAGTACAACCTGATGGACGGGCACCACGCAAGCAAAGAGATAATGCTTCGCCCCTACAACGTGCAGCGGATTGCCAACACCGCGGAGCAGTACAGGGTAAGCAACAACTAAGCCGGAGGCGCGATAAAAAAGAAGTTTTTGGGAATGCAAAATATTATTCAGCTTTTACCCGATAGCGTGGCCAACCAGATTGCCGCCGGCGAGGTAGTGCAGCGTCCGGCCTCGGTGGTAAAAGAGCTGGTGGAAAATGCCATTGATGCCGGCGCCACCGCCGTGAGCATCATCATAAAGGATGCGGGCAGCACGCTGGTGCAGGTGGTGGACAACGGCTGCGGCATGAGCGAGCTCGATGCCCGCCTGGCCTTCGAGCGCCACGCCACCTCCAAAATCCGCTCGGCGGCCGACCTGTTCCAGCTCCACACCTTTGGCTTTAGGGGCGAGGCTCTGGCCTCCATTGTTTCCATTGCCGAGGTGGAGGTGAAAACGCGCACTGCCGATAGCGAGGTGGGTACGCGCCTGCTCATAAGCGGCTCGGAGGTGCAGCAGCAGGAACCCGTAGCCTGCCCCGTGGGCACATCCATTGCCGTAAAAAATTTGTTTTATAACGTTCCGGCGCGCCGCAAGTTTCTCAAAAAGCCCGAAACCGAATTTCGCCACATCGAAACCGAGCTGAGGCGCATAGCGCTGTGCCACCCCGGGGTGGCGCTTACGCTGTACGACGATGGTAAAAAAGTGTTTGACCTGGTGGCCGCCGGGCTCAAGCAGCGCATTGTGGCGCTGTTTGGCACCGTAAAAGGCACCAGGGGCCTGATAGATGTGGAGGTAAAAACGCAGGTGGTGCGGCTGAACGGCTTTGTTACCATTCCCGAAAATGCGACTAAGGAGCAGGATAAGCAGTTCCTGTTTGTCAACGGGCGGTACTTCCAGAGCGCCTACTTCCGCAGCGCCGTGCAGCGCGCCTACGAGCAGCTGCTGCCCCAGGGCAGCTATCCGTCATACTTCATTTACCTGGAGGTTGACCCCGCCAAAATAGACGTGAACATCCATCCCACCAAAACCGAAATAAAGTTTGAGGACGAGCAGGTGATATGGCAAATACTGCATGCCGCCGTGCGCGAGTCCATTGGTAAGTACGCCCTTGCCCCCACGCTCGATTTTGAAACCTCGGGCACCGTCGAAATACCGGTGCTGCGCCCCGATACGGTGGTTACGGTGCCGCAGGTGGCCGTTGACCCGAGCTACAATCCGTTTAACGAGGGCGGAAAATCGGGGGCGAAAAGGTCATCGCAAAATCCGCGAGAGTGGCAAAAGCTGTACGACGATATTACGGCCAAGGACCACCCGTTTTTTCGCGGCGGACAGCCGGAGGAGAGCATTACCATTGCCTCCAAAATAAACGGCGATGCGGAGGAGCAACCCAAGGCGCTGACCGTGCCGCAGAGCAAATTTTTTCAGCTCAAGACCAAATATATCCTCACGCCGGCCAAGTCGGGGCTTTTGCTTATCGACCAGGTGCGCGCCCACCGGCGCGTGCTGTACGAGCAGCTGTTGGAGCAGGTAAGCAGCGCGGCGCCCTCGCAGCAGGAGCTCTTTCCGCAGGCGGTGCAGCTGGCGCCCGCCGACCATGCGCTGCTGCTGAGCGTGCAGGACGAGCTGCTGCACATGGGGCTTGAGGTGTGCGATTTTGGCGGACATACCGTGGTGGTGCAGGCCATGCCCGCGGCGGCGGTGGAGAAAAATCCCGCGGCGCTGGTGGAGGAGCTGGTGGCGCTGCTCAGGGCCGAGGAAAAATCGCTGCACGAGAACCACCGGCATGTGCTGGCCGCCAGCATGGCCGAGAGCATGGCCATTGGCGCCGGAAAAGCGCTGAGCGAGGATGAAATGCAGCGCCTGGTTACGCAGCTGCTGGCCTGCGCCTCGCCCGATGTTTGCCCCAACGGAAAACCCACCATGAGCATTGTGAGCATGGAGGAAATAGATAAAAAGTTTTTGAAGTAATGAATAGTTGATAGAAGATAAAAGGACAAAAAGCACAAGGAACTTATCTTTGCTCTTGTTGTCCCTGCTCCTTGCTCTTTTTGCTTATGATTTTTAATTTTTAATTGCGATGCGAAACATTACCCCTGTCGTAAAGGTTTTAATAATAATCAACGTTGCGCTGCTCTTGCTTACCATGCTGCTCGAGCGCGTAGGAGTTGACCTGGTGCGCTACCTGGCGCTGTACTATCCGGCCTCGGACTACTTTATGCCGCACCAGCTTATTACGCACCTGTTCATGCATGGCGGTTGGACTCATCTGCTTTTTAACATGTACGCCCTATGGATGTTCGGCAGCGCGCTGGAGCAGGTGTGGGGCGGCAAGCGCTTTTTGCTGTACTACATGGTAACCGGCCTTGGCGCGGCGGCGCTGCACACCTTTGTCAACTGGATTGAAATATCGAAGGTGCAGCAGGCGGCCCTGGCCACCATCAACTCGCTCAACCCCGACACCTTCATGGCCTTTATCAACACCTACTTTTCCGATAAGGTAAACCACGAGGTAATAGATAACTTTGTGAGCAAGTGGGAAACCATGAGCAACAGCCCTATCCTTGTGGCGCAGGCCGAAGAAGTAATTCGCAACCTGGGCACAAGCATAATGAACATTCCCACGGTGGGGGCGAGCGGCGCCATATTCGGCGTGTTGCTGGCCTTCGGCATGCTCTTTCCCAACACGCAGCTCATGCTGCTGTTCCCGCCCATACCGGTTAAGGCCAAGTGGTTTGTTATTGCCTACGGCGCCATTGAGCTGGGCCTGGGCTTTTACAATCCGGGCAGCAACGTTGCCCACTTTGCGCACGTGGGCGGTATGATTTTCGGCTACTTCCTCATTAAATACTGGCAAAAAAAGACCACCCATTTTTATTAGTGCACAGCGGACTGTGGATAGCGGAGCTGTCCGTTATCCGCTGTCCGTCGTACATTTTTCACTGAATTGCGCCGATTTATTTACATACTTCTTTTGCTCGTTAACGCGGCGGTGGCGGTGGCCCTGGGCTTGTCGTGCCTGTCGGCGTACGTGAGCCCCGAGCGCGCGTGGTGGCTGCCGTTTTTTGGGCTGGCCTTTGCCCCGCTGCTGCTTGCCAACCTTTCCTTTGCGGCGCTGTGGCTGGTATTCCGCAAGTGGAAAACTTTGCTGCTGCCGCTCGCCTTTATTTTGCTTGGCGCCGGCTTTGTGCGTACGCTGGTGCGCCCGCCTTTCGGCAAAAAAACGGAGCTGAAGTCGGAGCTCAAGATTCTTACCTACAACGTCAACCTTTTTGGCCTCAAGCGGCACTACCGCGACACGTCAACCTACCGGCAGGTGGCCGATTTTATTACGCGCGAAAAGTTTGATGTGGTGTGCCTGCAGGAGTTTTACATGCACAACAAGCTGTGGAGCGAGCAGCAGCTCTTTGATAAAATGCAGCGCCTGCCGTACCGCCACGTTTACTACAACCCCCGCTACAGCGTTAACCGCAAGAGCAGCCGCTACGGCGTGGCCACGCTGAGCAGGTACCCCATTGTGGGTCGCGGCAGCATTGCGTTCGACAAGAGCGAGAACTCGGCCATATACACCGATGTGGCGCTGCCCTTCGATACCATCCGGTTTTACAACGTGCACTTCCAGTCCATAGGGCTGGCCGGCGAGGAGCGCGATTTGATAACCGACGAGGGCTTTTTGCTGGACCCGAAGAAGGAGAAGCGCAAAATTTTTGGCCGCATGTACCTCAAGCTCCAGAAAGCATTTTTGCAGCGCGCCCGGCAGGTGGACGCGGTGGCGGAGCACATGCGGAGCTCGCCCCACGCGGTGGTGGTCTGCGGCGATTTTAACGACACGCCCGTATCGTACACCTACCACAGCATCCGTGGCAAGCTGCGCGACGGATTTCTGGATGCCGGCCGTGGAGTCATGTCTACCTATAGAAGTGTAATTCCTTCTTTTAGAATCGATTACATTTTATACGACGAGGCCTACAGGGCCAACGCATACTACTGCCCCAACATTGGCTACTCCGACCACTACCCGCTGGTTTGCCGCCTGACGGGTAGCGCTAAGGCTAAGTAAGCGCCGGAAGGGCGCTGCGGTATTTGCACTTGCGCAATTACCACTTTTACGCTACCTTTGCTTTTCTACATTTTTGAACAAGCTATGTCAAAAGTATCGAAGAAGGATTCCTACACCTCGCGTCGGCTGCGCAACTCCTACGTTTCAACGGTGGTAAGCATTTCGTTGGTGCTGTTTATGCTGGGCCTCATGAGCCTGCTGCTGCTCAACGCCAACCGCCTGTCGCGCTACGTGAAGGAGCACATCGGGTTTTCGGTGGTGCTGCAGGACAACGCTTCGGAGGCCGACATAGCCTGGCTGCGCAAGCAGCTCGATGTGGCGCCCTACGTGCGCGAAACCAAGTTCATCTCCAAGGACGATGCGGAGCGCGAGCTGCGCGAAATGCTGGGCGAGGATTTTGTGGAGTTCTTAGGCTACAACCCGCTGCCCGTTTCCATTGAGGCAAAGCTGCGCCACCAGTACGCCAATAATGACAGCATTGCGGTCATCGAGCACGAGCTGCGCGAGTTTAAGCAGGTAAAGGAGGTTACCTACCAGAAATCGCTCATCAGCTTAGTTAACGACAACGTGAATAAAATCAGCCTGCTGCTGCTGCTGTTTAGCGCCCTGCTGCTGTTCGTGTCGCTGGTGCAAATCAACAACACCATTCGCCTTTCCATCTACTCGCGCCGCTTCCTGATCAACACCCTGAAGCTGGTGGGCGCCACCCGCAGCTTTATTATTAAGCCCTTCCTGGCCAAGAGCGCGCTGCACGGCATCGTCTCGGCCATGATAGCCATGGCGCTGATTGGCGGGCTGGTGTACGCGGCGCGCAACCAAATGGGCAGCGAAATGATGCAGCTGATAACGCCCGAGGTAATGGGCGCGCTGTTTTTGTGCGTGCTGCTGCTCGGCATCGCGGTGGGAGTGCTCTCCACCTTTTTTGCGGTGAACCGCTTTTTGAACATGAAAACGGATGAGCTCTACTACTAATTCAAAAGTATTTTTGTCATTGCGGGCCCTGACTTGTAGGGGTAAACATTGACCCGCCACCGAAACGAAGTGAAGTTCGGCGAAGCCAATCCCCTGTCGGGAGATCCCGAATCAAGTTCGGGATGACAATGCTTAATTCTTGAATTTTTAAACCTTAAACTTTAAATTTAAATCTTTGAATCAAAAAAATATGGCAAAAGAAACAAACAAGGCAGATGTAAAAGCGGCTCCTGCCAAAACCGATAAGGCAAAAACCTTTGCCCTTGGCCCGCAAAACTACAAGCTCATGCTCATTGGCTTCGGCATTATTGTGCTCGGATTTATACTGATGAGCGGCGGCAAATCGGCCGACCCCACCGTGTTTAACGGCGAAGAACTGTACAGCTTTCGCCGGATAACGCTGGCGCCCATTGTGGTAGTTTTCGGCTTCGCGTTCGAAATCTACGCCATCATGAAAAGGCCTAAAGCCAACTAATTTAAGGATTCAAGGATTTAAAAATTCAAAAATTTGAATCCTTGAATGTTGAATTTTTGAATTGAGCTTATGGATATTTTTCAAACCATTGTTGTGGCCATTGTCGAGGGGCTTACGGAGTTTTTGCCCGTATCGTCCACCGGCCACATGATACTTGCCCAAAGCCTGCTGGGCGTGGAGAGCACGCCCTTTGTCAAGGCCTTTACCGTCAACATTCAGCTGGGCGCCATACTATCGGTGCTGGTGCTTTACTGGAAGCGCTTTTTTCAAACCGTTGACTTTTACCTCAAGCTTTTTGTGGCGTTTATTCCCGCCGCCGTCATCGGCTTTTTGTTAGGCGACTACATTGACATGCTGCTTGAGAGCGTGTTTACCGTGGCGCTGATGCTGGTGCTGGGCGGCGTGGTCATGCTGTTTGTGGATAAGTGGTTTAGCAAGCCCAGCCAAGACCAGAGCATGAGCAACGCGCGGGCGCTGAAAATCGGCCTTGCGCAGTGCATTGCCATGATACCCGGCGTATCGCGCTCGGCCGCCACCATTGTGGGCGGCATGGCCACGGGGCTCAACCGCAAAACGGCCGCCGAGTTTTCGTTCTTCCTTGCCGTACCCACCATGTTTGCCGCCTCGGCCTACAAGCTGATTAAGGATTACAAAATTCTTTTTGCCGAGGAGAACGTGCGCGAAAACCTCGTGCTGCTTGGCATCGGTAACCTTGTGGCGTTTGTGGTGGGCGTGCTGGCCATCCGGTTCTTTATAAGCTTTCTTACGCGCTACGGCTTCAAGGTGTTTGGCTGGTACCGCATTGTGGTGGGCGCCGTAATACTGGTGCTGCTGGCCTGCGGCGTGAATTTGACGGTGCTGTAAACTACTATGAGGTTGTTCAAAAAGTCCTTTCACAAGAATTTGTCATTGCGGGCTTGACCCGCAATCCCCTGAAAGTGAATACCACTTTGATAAGTGGATCCCCACGCCCGGCGTAGCGGGGTGACAGCCCTTTTGAACAGCTTCGTAAATTCTAACACCTTGAACATAGAATCCAAAATATTAGTCCTTGACAAACCCTACGGCTGGTCGTCGTTTGATGCCATACGCTACGTGCAGCGCATTATCAGGCAAAAAACGGGCGAGAAGAAGTTTAAAATCGGCCACGCCGGTACGCTCGACCCGCTGGCCACGGGCGTGCTCATACTTTGCATAGGCAAGGCCACCAAGCAGGCCGAGGCGCTGCAGGCCGAGCAAAAGGAGTACGTGGCGCAGGTTTGCTTTGGCGCCACCACGCCCTCGTACGATTTGGAAACCGAGCTTACGCCTACCCCCAACGCTCCCGCCGTTACCCGCGGGCAGCTGGAGGAGCAGCTGCAAAAGATGCTGGGCGAGCAGCTGCAAATGCCCCCGCACTTTTCGGCCAAGCAGGTCGATGGGCAGCGCGCATACGCCCTGGCGCGCCAGGGCGTTGAGGTGGATATAAAGCACTCGTTGATAAATATTTACGAACTAAAGATTTTGTCGTTCGAGTACCCCTACGCCTCCATTTTAGTTGCCTGCAGCAAGGGGACTTACATTCGCTCCTTTGCCCACGACCTGGGGCAGGCCTTGGGCTGCGGCGCCTACCTGAGCGGGCTGCGCCGCACGGCAAGCGGCCACTTCAATATTCAGCAAAGCGTTGATATAGTTAGCGTTGTCGATATGCTGTAGGCTGCCACCCGATGGGGATTTGCAACTTTTTAACATTCAGACAGTTTGGCGTAACTCTTTTCCCCTCAGTTGAGCTTCAGCCCTACGATTCCTGCGGGATAATTTTTGTTAAAAAACGAAACAAAAACAGTTTTTACACGTATAAGTATTGTCGTTTTTGTAACTTTGCATCCCAAATCTGGTTTTTAACGTCCTGAATTAGAAGAATATCACAATAATTACCAACCCATTTTTATCATGAAGCTCTCGCAGTACAAGTTTGCCCTCTCGCCGGATTTAATTGCCAAATTTCCGACCCCCAACCGCGATGAGTCGCGCCTGCTGGTGCTTCATAAAAAAACGGGTAAAATAGAGCACAAGGTTTTTAAGGATGTGCTCAGCTACTTCAACGACGGCGATGCCATGGTGTTCAACAATACCAAGGTTTTTCCCGCCCGCCTTTACGGCAACAAGGAAAAAACCGGCGCGCAAATCGAAATATTTTTGCTGCGCGAGCTCAACCGCGAGCAGCGCCTGTGGGACGTGCTGGTGGATCCGGCGCGCAAAATCCGCATCGGCAACAAGCTGTACTTTGGCGACGACGACCTGGTGGCGGAGGTAATTGACAACACCACCTCGCGCGGCCGCACGCTGCGCTTTTTGTTCGACGGCGACCACGACAAGTTTAAAAAGTTGCTCTACAAGCTGGGCGAAACGCCTATACCACGCTGGGTTCGCCGCGAGGTGGTGCCGGAGGATGCCGAGCGCTACCAAACCATTTTTGCCAAGCACGAGGGCGCGGTAGCAGCTCCGTTTGCCGGCCTGCACTTCAGCCGGGAGCTCATGAAGCGCCTCGAAATTAAGGGGATTAACTTTGCCGAAATTACGCTGCACCTGGGCCTGGGCAGCTTCCGCATTATTGATGTGGAGGATTTGACTAAGCACAAAATGGACTCGGAGCAGGTTGAAATAACCGAGGAGGCAAGCAGGGTGGTGAACAGCGCCAAGCTGGCCAAAAGAAATGTTTGCGCCGTGGGTACCACCGTTTTTCGCGCGCTGGAAACCAACGTTACCACGCTCAACACCATCAACCCCTTCAGCGGCTGGACCAACAAATTTATTTTCCCGCCCTACGATGTGGCCGTGCCCACGCACCTCATCACCAACTTCCACCTGCCGTACTCCACGCTGCTTATGATGGTGTCGGCGTTCTCGGGCTACGAGCTCATTATGGATACCTACCAAAAGGCCATGAAGGAGAAGTACCGCTTTGGCAGCTACGGCGACGCCATGCTGATAATGGACTAAATTCAATGAATAATTGAAAATGGAGAATGGAGAATGGAGAATGAAAAACCGCGGACTTAATTTAAGTTCGCGGTTTTTGGTTGAAGCCTGATTAATTCTCCATTCTCCATTGAATTTAGCAGGCTTTCAGGCTCAAGTCCAAGCTTTTTATTTGGTGCGTGAGGGCGCCTACCGATATGTAGTCCACGCCGCACTCGGCGTACTGCCGCAGCGTTTCGAGGGTAATGCCGCCCGAGGATTCCACCTCGTACTTTCCGCCAATCAGCGCAATGGCCTTGCGCGTATTTTCGAGCGAAAAGTTATCGAGCATAATGCGGTGTACGCCGCCATGCGCCAGCACCTTTCCCAGGTCATCAAGCGTGCGCACCTCCACCTCGATTTGCAGCTCGCGGCCGGTTTCCTTGAGGTAGCTCTGCGCGTTTTTCACGGCCTGCACCACGCCACCCGAAAAATCCTCGTGGTTATCCTTGATCAGAATCATGTCGTAAAGGCCCATGCGGTGGTTGCCGCCGCCGCCGAGCGTTACGGCTAACTTCTCGAGCACGCGCATGCCGGGCGTGGTTTTTCGCGTGTCAATTACCCTTGTTTTGAGCCCGCCGAGCGCGGCGGTGTAGGTGGCGGTTTGCGTGGCCACGCCGCTCATGCGCTGCATAAAGTTGAGCACTAAGCGCTCGGCCTGCAGCAGCGAAATTATTTTTCCGGTAACGTAAAAAACAACGTCGCCAACCTTTACCTGCGCGCCGTCGGCAATGCGCTGCTCAAAGATTACGTCCTTGTCCAACCGTTGAAAAATGCGCCGGGCAATTTCCACCCCGGCAATAATGCCCGCCTGCTTCACCAGCAGCTGCATTTTTCCGGTGGCGCTGTGCGGAATGCAGGCCAGCGAGGTGTGGTCGCCGTCGCCGATGTCCTCGCGGATGGCCAGCTCAATAATGTCGTCGATAAAAGGCTCGGGGTTAGTTGTCATTTTCGATGCGTATCTGTTGAATGGTGTACTCCTTGCCGCTGATTTGTAAAAAAATGGTGGTGCGGAATCGCCCGTTGGCCGTGGCAAGCAGGCCAATGCCGTAGTGCCTGTTGTTCTTTCCGCCCACGTGAAGGGTGGAGTACGCGGTTGGCTTGTGCTGGTTGAAAAACTCCCTTAGCAGCACGGCGCCCTGCGATGCCGTGCAGTTTTTTTCGACTGAGGGCAGCAGCAGCTCCAGTTCGGCGTCGAAGCGCGCGGCAAGCTTTTCAACATCAGCAGCCTTAATGCCGGCCGATATTTCCTGAAAAATTTCGACCACTACGCCGGGGTTGGCGGCCACCGCGTTTTGCGCGGGCAAGAGCGCCAGCGTAACGAAAAATAGCCTTATATTTGCTGCAACTTTCACAGGTGAGATTTTACACTCTACAAATATAACGTTTTTTGTGAAACTAATTCTTCTTTTTGTAGGCAAAACCGACCGGGGTTACCTGCCCGAGGCGGTGGACACGTACGTTGACCGCTTGAAGCACTACGCGAGCGTGGAGCTGCACGTAATCCCCGAGCTGAAGAATGCGAAATCGCTGTCGGAGGGGCAGCAAAAGGAGCGCGAGGGCGAGCTGATTCTGTCGGCTGCCGGCGAGGGCGAGCTGTGGCTGCTCGATGAGCGCGGCAAGGAATTTTCGTCGGAGGAATTTTCGTCGTTTTTGGAGAAAAAGATGCAGGGTAGCGCCAAGGCGTTAACCTTTGTGGTTGGCGGCCCGTATGGGTTTTCGGAGGAGGTGTACAGGCGCGCAGCGGGAAAAATTTCGCTCTCGCGCATGACCTTCTCGCACCAAATGGTGCGGCTGTTTTTTGCCGAGCAGCTGTACCGCGCGTTTACCATCATGAAGGGCGAACCGTACCACCATAAGTAACGGACAATTGATAATTGACAATGTAAAATATAGGGGCATCCCGTGCTTTCCCTTTGTTGGCAAGTGTTTATGGGTATGTGCGTTGCTGCTGTTTTTTTCTGCCGTCCGGGCCCAATACGTTTCCAACGGCACCGACCCGGCGAGCGCCACGTGGAGCCACATTCGCGGCGACCACTTCGATGTCATTTTCCCCGACAGCATTCGCGCGCAGAGCGAGCATTTCATGCGGCTGCTCAACAAGGTTTACGCTCCCGCCTCGGCCAGCATGGGGTATCGGCCGCGGCGCATACCGGTCATTCTACATCCCTACAACTTGCAGAGCAACGGCATGGTGGTGTGGGCGCCCAGCCGCATGGAGATTCTTACCACCGCGCCCACCGACGGCTACGGTCAGCCCTGGCTTGAGCAGCTGGCGCTGCACGAGTACAGGCACGTGGTGCAGACGGATATGATGAACCGTGGATTTACGCGCGGGCTTTACTTTCTGCTGGGCGAGCAGGCCGTGGCCTTTCCCTCGGCGCTCATTCAGCCCTGGCTGTTTGAGGGCGATGCGGTGAGCAACGAAACAGCCATGTCGTTTACCGGAAGGGGACGAATGCCCTCGTTCGAGATGGGTCTGCGCACCATTTCGCTTAGCGGAAAAAAGTACAGCTACAGCAAGTACCTGCTGGGCTCGTACAAGGATTATATCCCCAGCCACTACGAGTACGGCTACCAAATGACGGCCTACGGAAAGTATAGGTACGGCCCGGACTTGTGGGGAAAAGTTTTTCGCTACTCGGGTAGCTATCCTTTCCTGATTTTTACCCAGTCGTTGGCCACCAAAAAATATACGGGGAAAAATTCCAAAAAATTCCACTGGGAGGCAAAGCAATTTCTGGATTCGATGTGGCGTCAAATGCAGCCGCCACCTGCCGGCAATAGCGAGGTCTTAGTAGAAGAAAAGAGGTGCGCTTGCGATAATTTTATTGACTATAGCAGCTTGATATTTGCTCGCGGGAATTTGCTTTTTGCCCAACAAAAAACGATGTCTCGAACACTAAAGCTGGTAAGAGTAGACAGCAGCAAAACGGCTACAAACGAAACGATGCTGGGTAGCGTGAGCAGTAAACTTACGGCATTTGGGGACAGTGTTTACTGGACAGAGTACCGCCCCGATTTGCGCTGGGAGCAAAAGAATTTTTCGGAGCTGTGGTGCTACGATGTGGAAAAGGGAAAAGCGAAACGCTTGACCAAGAAAACATCGTACTTTACGCCCGCGGTAAGCAGGCAGCAGGCTTTGGCGGTAAGCAAAAAAATGGCGTCGGGGGAGCAGGCTATTGTGCTGCTCAACGCCGATGCGAGCGAGGAGCGCGAGCTCTTTCGCTTCCCGCCGGGTAAAAGCGTTAACGATTTAGCTTGGATTGACGAAAGCCGCTTGGCCGTGCTGTACACCTCGGCAAGCGGTATGAGTATTGGCGTATTGGATGTGCGGAGCGATGAAATGGATACGCTGCTGCCGTTTACTTATGTAGAAATATCGGATTTGTCGGCGCACGACGGCAAGGTGTACTTTAGCAGCGGCTATGACGGTACAGGCAATATTTATGCTGTGGATGTGCAAAGTAAAAAAGTGTGCAAGCTGACCGGATCCGCCTATGGTGCAACGAGTGCAAGGGTAGATAGCGATGGTAAAAACTTGCTGTACGCGGATTATACGGTGCGGGGCGGCAAGCCGGTGTCGACGCCTGTGGACAGCCTGCTGTGGGAGGAAACAACGTTTGATAATCCGTACAAGTTTCCGTTAGCCGAAGCCATTGCACGGCAGGAGCGGTTTGTGCTTGATACCGCCGTGCTGGATACCGCGCCGCTTGAGGTAAAAAAGTACGGCAAGCTAGCGCACCTGTTCAGGTTGCACAGCTGGATGCCATTTGCTTTTTCGCCAAGCGAATTTATGAACGGCAACTTTTCCAGCGCGGCTATCGGCGCTACGCTGCTTTCGCAAAATAATTTAAGCTCGGCAATTACAGCGTTGGGCTACGAGTACCAAAATGGCTTTAGCTCCGTAAATGCTTCGTTTACCTACTACGGCCTGTTTCCGGTTTTTAGCCTTAGCGGTAGCTACGGCAAGCGCTACCAGCGGGTATATGATTATGTTTTGCAAAGCACATACAGCAGCAGCAAGTACTATGGAGAGCTGCATGCCAACATGTACGTGCCGCTTAACTTAAGCCGCGGCAATCTGGTCATTACCTTGGCGCCTTCGGTGCAGTATTCGCTATACAGCGATGAGTTCAGGTTCTCGGAGGATGATGGTTTTCGTAAGGAGCAGGCCATTTCGTTAGGCGTTGCGCACTCGCTTTACACGCGGATGGCCCTGCGCGATATAAATCCGCGCTGGGGCTACCGGCTTAGCGGCAGTGTTCTGAACGCTCCCTTTATCAACATCCCGAATTTTAATAATGGCCTTGCGCAGCAGTGGAATATTCAGGGCAATATTTACCTGCCCGGCATGCTGTGCAACCACAGCATAAAGCTGTACGGTGGCTACGAGCATCAGCGCAATCCTGCTATATTTGCCTCCAAGCTGTTATTGCCACGCGGCGGAGCGTCGGAGTTCGACGGCTATGCCTTCGATGATGCCTGCTCCATGTCGTTCAGCTACGCCTTCCCGCTGTGGTACCCCGACCTGTCCCTTGGCCTTGTGGCGTACATCAAGCGTATTCGCGCCAACTTATTTTACGATAGCTTTTTGCTTGTCGGCGGCGTCAATACGCATGTCAACAGCGCCGGCTACGAAGCCGTTTTTGATACCAACGTCTTCCGCTTCTCCTCGTTCATGCTTAGCCTCGGCTGGCGACAATCTTTTGTAAATTCCTCCTACCAAGGCAGCTATACTAAGGCAGAGCTGCTGCTGAGCTTCAGCTATTAGGGGCAAAAAAAATCAGGCTTAGTTTCATTGATACATTTCAGGCGTTAGTTGAACTTGCTTTCAAATGCGCCCGTCGGCTGCTACTTTTACGCTCCGAAAAAAATAGCCGATGAAACGCCTTGTACTCCTTTTCCTTTTAGCGATTCAGTCCTCGCTTGTTTGCGCGCAAGCCGTAGGCAGCTTGAAGCTGAACCGCGACTACCGCGGCCGCCTTGACGAGCTGCTTGAGCAGATGGGGAGCGAGATGAAAATCCGCTTTGTGTTTGACAAGGAAACGCTCGCCAAGTATCCGACCTCCATTACCACCTACGAAGAAAAAACGGTAAACGGCATGCTGAAAATGTTTGGCCAATCGTGGGATATGGTCAGCTTCATTAGCCCCGATGGCTACATTTACGTTGCAAAAGACAGGGAGCAGCTGGTCGCGCTGCAGAGCCGGAATTTTGAAAAAAACACCGAAAAGGCAGAGGCGAAAACGAGCGTGAGGCGCGCCTTGCTGCCCGTCAAGCGCAACTTTACGCTTACCGGCGTGGTGGTGGACGAGGATAACGGCGAGCGCATACCCTACGCCACTGTGCAGGTGCAGGGGCTGAGCAGCTCCGCTACCACCGACGCCAACGGCCGGTTTACGCTGCCGCGCGTGCCGGCCGATACCGTGGCGCTTGTTGTAACCTACATTGGCTATGAGAAAAAGTTTGTCGATTTGGAGCCCGCGCCCGATAACCCTTCGCTGCGCGTTGAGCTCACTCCGCAGAGGCACGAAATAGCCGAGGTATTTATTCGCGGACGCAAGGACGACAAGGCCCTGGAGCAGGCGATGGTGGAGCAAAAAATAAAGATGTCGCCCGCGGCGCTGAAGTTTTTGCCCAACGTGGGCGAAAAGGATATTATGCGCAGCTTTCAGCTTATGCCCGGCGTGAGCTCCTCCAATGAGAACAGCAGCGGCATGTACGTGCGCGGCGGCACCCCCGACCAAAACCTTATCGTGTACGACGGCTTCACGGTTTACTACGTTGACCACCTGCACGGCTTTTACAGCGCATTTAATTCCAACGCCATCAAGGATGTGCAGCTGTACAAGGGAGGCTTTGAGTCCAAGTTTGGCGGACGCCTATCAAGCGTTACCGAGATTACGGGCAAGGATGGAAATTCGAAAAAAGCAACGCTTGGCGGCGATGTCAGCTTGCTAAGCGTAAACGCCTACGCCGAGTTTCCCATCGGCGATAAGCTTACCTCGCTTTTTGCCTTTCGTCGCTCGTACCAAGGGTGGCTGTACAATAGGATTTCGAGCGCAACAAGCTCGAATACCTCCAACGCCGTGGCGCGCCCTGCGGGCCCCGGAGGCCGGCCGGGAGAATCCTCGCAGGCCGAATCGTACTTTTACGATGTGAACGCAAAAGTTACGTGGAACGCTACCAAGAAGGATATTTTTTCGGTCAGCTTTTTCAACGGAACGGACTACCTGGACAACACGCCCAGCTTCGGTTTTCCGGGGGGCAGAGGTGGTGGTTTCGGGGGTGGGTCGGGTGGTGGCGGCGCCATGATGGGCAGCCTGGCCATGGACAACTCCGACTACACGCGCTACGGCAACGTGGGCGTGAGCGCCCGCTGGTCGCGCAAGTTGAATGAAAAGCTGACATCAACGCTGCTGGCCAGCTACTCCAACTTTTACAGCACGCGCGATGAGAGCCGCTCCATCAGCTATACCGATAGCAGCGGCAATTCGCAAAACCTAAAAAGCGGCATTCTGGAGGACAACGACCTGCGTGACTACACGGTTACCAACACCTGGAAGTACTCGCTTACCGATAAGCACGTGCTTGAGTTTGGCGCCTTTGCTACCCACTACGATATCGGCTACAGCTACGCGCAAAGCGATACCTCCAAGCTGGTGGACAAGGCTAATAAATCGACCCTGCTGGGCGCTTTTTTACAGGATAAAATTCGCTTCTTCGATAGCAAACTGACGGTAACGCCGGGCCTGCGCGCCTCGTACTTTTCCAACACGCAGCAGTGCTACGTTGAGCCGCGGCTTTCGGCCAGCTACGCGCTCACGCCACGCTGGATTTTCAACGGCGCCACGGGACTTTACTACCAGTTTGCCAACCGCGTGGTGCGCGAAGATGTGATGTCGGGTAATACCGATTTCTGGATCCTGTCCGACAGAGAAAATATTCCGGTGAGCAGCTCCGTGCACCTCAACCTCGGCATCAACTACGATTTGCCCGGCTACCTTTTCAGCGTTGAGGGCTACTACAAGCGCAACAGTGACATTTCGGAGTACACCATGCGCTTTAACCGCAAGCCCATGCAAAACGGTGGCCTGCAAACCTCCGAGCGCTTCTACACGGGCGATGGCTACGCTACGGGGGTTGAGTTCCTGGCGCAAAAAAAGGCGGGGCAATTCAGCGGCTGGCTTAGCTACACCATTGGCGAGGTGAAAAATAAGTTTCCGCTGCAATCGCCAAAATATTTTTACGCCTACCAGGATGTAACGCACGAGTTCAAGGCTGTGGGCATTTACAAGCTGGGCAACTTCGACCTTTCGGCCACCTGGATATACTCCACCGGGCGGCCGTACACCGCGCCGCTGGGCGCCTACAGCCTTACGCTGGTGGACGGAACGGAGGAGTCGTTTTTTGCGGTAAGCGATAAAAACACCTTCCGCCTGCCCGACTACCACCGCCTGGATTTAGCGGCCTCGTACCGCTTCGATTTCTTTTGGAGCAGGGGAAAGGGAAGGCCCAACGCCATCAGCTTTTCGCTGTTCAACGCCTACAATCGCCACAACGTAAGCGCCAAAAAATTCCAGGTGGTGGACGGCGTGATTTTGGAGAGCAACATCAACTACTTGAGCATAACGCCAAACCTATCGCTAACGTTTAAATTTTAGCAGCTGTCCTCTAATCATGTCCTGGCATGATTGGAGGCAAAAGAAAATAGTATGAAAAAAGCAATTATACCCATCGCCCTATCGCTGCTTGCCATGAGCTGCGAGCCCACGCTGGTGGCCGAGTTTCAGGACAAGGCGGTGGTGGAAGGGTACCTGCATGCAGGGAAGTCGCCCGCGGTAAAAATAGGCAGGCTTATTCCCTTTCGCAGCGATGTGGCCTACTCCGGCGAGGAGGTGGATCAGCTCATTGTTACCGTTACCGATGAGAGCACGGGCGATGTTGCAAGCCTGCGGCCACAGGGTAACGGCCTGTATCGCGATAGCAATTTTGTGGTGCAGAAGGGCCATACCTACACGCTGAAATTGCCCTATAACGGCGAGAGCGTAACGGCCTCCACCACCATTCCCGAAAGGCCGCAGGGCATGGCTTTATCAAAATCCACCATAAGCGTAATGGGGCGCCCGCACATGGGTGGCATGGCCAAAGCCGCAGCTGACCGTGAGCCGGCGGTGGTGTCGTGGAGCAATACCGACAACAGCTACTACATGGTGGTGGTGGAAAATACGGAGAGCAATCCCACCTCCATTTACGACTGGGACGATGACGAGGATAGGCCTAAGCCGATGTTCAGGATGGAGCCGACGCAAGCTTCGTCAAGCCAGCTGTCGCAGCAAAGCTTCTCGTACTACGGCAGGCACAACGTCATTCTCATTAAAATGCAGCCCGAGTACGCGCTGCTGTACCAAACGCAGGGCAACACCTCGCAGTCCGTATCCGAAATTCACGCTAACGTAAGCAACGGATACGGCATATTTACGGGGCTCAATAGCGATACGCTGCAGGTAAGCGTGGTGCCGTCCACCGGCTTTTAGCCCTGCTTAATCCATAAATATCTTGAGTAAAGCATGCGAAAAAATCGTACCTTTATTCTTTTGAAACACTTATGGAAATACTAATAATAGCGGGGCTGATACTGCTCAACGGCATACTTTCAATGTCCGAAATTGCGTTGGTGTCGGCGCGCAAATCGCGGCTTGAGGCGCAGGCCAAAAAGGGGAGCAAGTCTGCCAGGAGCGCGCTCCAGCTGACAAACCAGCCCGATAAATTCCTGTCCACCGTGCAAATCGGCATTACGCTGGTGGGCATTCTTACCGGCCTGTTCTCGGGCGAAGCCTTTTCAAAAGACCTTGCCGGGCACCTGAAGGCAGTCCCTGTCATCGGCCCCTACGCACTTACCATATCCAATATTGTCATTGTGGTGGTGGTAACGTACTTTACGCTGGTATTTGGCGAACTGGTGCCCAAGCGCCTTGGCATGAGCAAGGCCGAGCGCATATCCAAAGCTGTTGCCGCGCCCATGAACGCGCTGGCGCGCATTGCCTCGCCGATGGTGTGGCTGCTCTCCAAGAGCACTACGCTCATGGTAAAAATTTTGGGCATAAAATCGAGCGAGGAGGATAAGGTTACCGAGGAGGAAATCAAGGCCATTGTAAAGGAAGGCCTGGATGTGGGCGAGGTGCAGGAGGTGGAGCACGATATTGTGGAGCGCGTGTTCAGCCTGGGCGACCGCAACGTGAGCTCCATTATGACGCACCGCAACGACCTGGTGTGGCTCGATGTTACCGACAGCCCCGAGGAAACGCGGAGGAAGGTACAGGAAAATTTATACACCATGTACCCCGTTGCCTCGCAGATGCTGGAGAATATGCTGGGCGTGGTTTACCTCAAAGACCTGTTCGGGCGCATTAGTTCCGCCGATTTTTCGCTGAAGGAGCTGGTGCAGCCGGCCAACTATATGCCCGAAAATCAAAGCGTGTACAATGCGCTGGAGCAGCTTAAAAATGCCCGCGTAAAGCATGGCATTATTACCGATGAGTTTGGCTCGGTGCAGGGAGTTGTAACGCTGAGCGATATTCTGGAGGCCCTGATTGGCGAAGTTCCGGAGGCCAGCAGCCAGGCCATGGTGCAGCGCGCCGATGGCAGCTGGCTGGTCGATGGACAGTATTCGTTCTACAACTTTTTGGAGCGCCTCGATATGGAGGAGCTGTACGCCGGAAACGATTACAACACCCTTAGCGGGCTAATCCTGGAGCGGCTGGAGCATATCCCGAGCGAGGGCGATAAGCTGTCGTGGTACAGCTTCGATTTTGAAATTCTGGATATGGACGGTGCCAGAATTGATAAGGTTTTGGTAACGCTGAAAAAGTAAGTTTGCTAAACCCTAACAGGGTCTCAAAACCCTGTTAGGGTCTTCTATCTGCCATATTTTTCTTACCTTTGCACTACGTTTCACCTAAAAATACTCCGATGAAACTCAGCAATTAATAGTTGGTTTACGAAACCGACATTTTTCCGAGAAACTTGTTATTGCGGACCTGATCCGCAACCGAGTTTACGAGTTCGGCGCAGCCAATCCTCATCCTTGATTTGGAGATTCAGTGTCAAGCACGGAATGACAAATGAGCGCGGCAACAAGCGGTTTCACTATTAATTATTTCATCATGGGTATTATCGTTAGCGACCTTTCCTTTCGCTACTCCAATCAAGATTTTTTATTCAGTCACATTAATTTTTCTGTCGAGGAGGCGGAAAAAATTTCCATTTTGGGCCATAACGGCGCGGGAAAATCTACCCTGCTACGCTTGATGGCCGGTATTTTGCAGCCGGCCGAAGGAGGTGTTGTCTGCTCCTCAAAGCCATACTACGTGCCGCAGCACACCGGCGTGTTGTCCCAAAATGTGGACGAGGTTCTTTGCGTGAGTGAAAAGCTGCGGGCGCTTGACGCCATCGGCAAGGGCAGCGTGCTGCAGGCGGACTACGATGCGCTGGCCGATGATTGGGACGTTGAGGAGCGCTGTAAATCGGCGCTTGCGTATTGGGGAATTTCGCATGTGCCGCTGAATTCGTCCATGAATGATTTGAGCGGTGGCGAAAAAACAAAGGTGTATTTGGCAGGCTTGCTCATTCATGCCCCCGAAATTATTTTGCTTGACGAGCCCACCAACCACCTTGACCAAACGAGCCGCGCTTTGCTGTACCGCTACATTGAGCAAAGCCGCGCTACCATTGTAGCTGTGAGCCACGATGTAGCGCTGCTGAATTTGCTGAACACCACCTGCGAGCTGTCGGAATTTGGCATAAAATTATACGGTGGTAACTATGATTTTTACCGCGAGCAAAAAGAGCTGCAGGATAATGCTTTGTCGGAGAATATTCGCGATGAGGAAAAGGCGTTGCGCCTTGCGCGGAAAAAAGCGCAGGAGGTAAGGCAGCGGCAGGAAAGGCGAGCAAGCCAAGGCGAAAAGAATAAGGCCAAAGGCGGCGCGCCGCCCATTCTGCTTAATGCGAAAGCAGGTTCAGCCGAAAATACGGCGGCAAAGCTCAAGGATAAGCACGCGAAAATTATTGACGAAAGTCAGAAAAAGTTAAGCGACCTGCGCCAGCAGCAAAGCGCCATGCGCAGCTTGAAAGTAGATTTTGATAATACTTCGCTACATGCCGGAAAGTTGCTGGTGGAGGCTTCGCAAATCAACTTTGCATACCATGCGAACGAAAGGCTGTGGCCGGAGCCCGTTGATTTTAAGCTGTACAGTAGCGATCGTATCCACATTTTAGGCAGTAACGGCGCGGGGAAGACCACCTTTACCAACCTGCTTACGGGCGTGCTTGCGCCTTTGTGCGGAGAGGTGCGCCGTGCCGATTTTTCGTGGATTTATCTCGACCAAAATTATACCCGGGTGGATGTAAGCGATACGGTGGTGCAGCTGGCTGAGCGCTACAATACGCAAGCGCTGGCCGAGCACGAAATCAAAATTCGCCTCAACCGATTTTTGTTTCCACCCGATACATGGGATAAGAGCTGCCGTGCGCTGAGCGGTGGCGAAAAAATGCGCCTTTACCTCTGCTGCCTCATGATTAGCACCCAAACGCCCGACTTAATTATACTCGACGAACCGACCAATAACCTTGATATTGCCAGCCTCGATATCCTCACGCAAACCATCAAAAATTACCGCGGAAGCCTGCTCGTCATTTCGCACGATAGGCATTTTGTGAGTGAAGTTGGTGTGAGTGGAGAGGTGGAGTTGAAGAGGTAGGAAGGTCTATGTGCCTACACCATCTTTTCCCCAATACGTTTAAAGAATGCCGTGCCGTACTGCTCGCCTATGGGCAGGTATTCTTTGCCTATAATTACCCGCTGGCGCTCAATGGCGGTAATTTTTGAAAGGTTGACAATGAACGAGCGGTGTATGCGCATGAAGCTATCGGCAGGCAATTTTTCCTCCAAGGCCTTCATGCTAAGCAGCGTTGTAATATCCTGATGGTTAGCCATGTGTATCTTCACGTACTCCTTCATTCCCTCTATATACTCCACATCGCCCAGCTGCACGCGCACCGTTTTGTACTCCGATTTTACAAATAAGTAATCTCCGTTTGAAGCGGAATTTCCCTGCCCGTTTTTCATGCCTGTCAGCTGCTGCGCTTTGGTGGCGGCCTTCAAAAAGTGGTTGTAGGCAATGGGCTTGAGCAGGTAATCGACAGCAGAGACCTCAAAGCCCTCCAGCGCGTACTCGCTGTAGGCGGTGGTAAAAATTACCATGGCCTTGCCGCCAAGCGAGCGCACAAAATCCACGCCGCTCAGCTCGGGCATGTTGATGTCCACAAAAAGTAAATCGGGCGACAGCTCGCCTACCAGCTTCATGGCATCGAAGGCATTGCTGCAAAGCCCCACCAGCTCAAGAAAGGGCGTTTTCTCAACGTAGGCCTGCATTTGCTTTAGCGCAAGCGGCTCGTCGTCTATGGCAAGGCAGCGGAGGGTCATGTTTATTTCTAAAGCTGTCATTGCGGTCCCCGACTTGTCGGGATAAACTTTGACTCGCAATCTCCTGCAGGGTGTTATTTTTGCTGGGAGATCCCGCGTCAGGCACGGGATGACAAGGGGGTAGCTATGTGGAACTTTTTAATTATATTTTTGTTGGAATTTTCAGCTCTGCCACGTGCTCGTTCTCCTCGGTTTTTATGGATAAGAAGTAGCTGTTGCGGTAAATGAGCTGCAGGCGCTTTTTGATATTTTCCAGCCCTATGCCGGAACCCTCGTCGAGCCCCGTTTCGGCCTTTGCAAAAGTATGATTTCGGATGCTGAAAACCAAAAAATTATTTTCCACCGCAAAGCGCATGCTGATGCTTGATTTGCTGCGCGGGTTTGCCCCGTACTTGAAGGCGTTTTCCACAAACGAAAGGAACAGGAACGGCGGCACTATCACGCCATCGCTCTCCTCGGGGTAAACGGTTTCTACGCTCAGCATTTGCTCGTCGTAGCGCAGGCGCATGAGCTCCACGTAGCTTTGCAGGAAGTTGATTTCCTTGCGCAGCGGCGTGAGCTCGGCCTCGGGCTCGTACAGCAGGTAGCGCATTAGCTGCGAGAGCTTAACGATGGCCTCCTTGGCCTTTTCGCCGTCAATATCTACCAGCGCGTGAATGTTGTTGAGCGTATTCATGAAAAAGTGCGGGCTGATTTGGTTCTTCAGGTAGGCCAGCTCCGTTATCAGGTGCTGCTTTTCGCGCTCGCCGCGCTCGCTTTTCTCCTCCGTCCAGCGGATAAAAATTTTTATGCCCGAGTTGAACCCTAAAATAAGTACGCAGATGGCCAGCAGCCCGAATCCTAATAGCGGAGGGCGAGGCTCCATGTGCTTGCGCATGGGTGCTGCCTCGTGGAGGGGCATGCGGTCGTGCGGCGGCACCTCAAAATTATGCCCGGGCAGGGGAGGGCGCCCGGCCTCCATTCGCTGCTCGCGCATGAACTTTTGCTCCATGTCCTTGCGTATGAATTGCGCGTCAACCGCCGCGATGCCGATAACGAGCGCAAGGCTGCAGGCCACATACTGCCACACCTTATTCTTGAGCAAAAGGCGTGGCGCAAGCAGAAAATTGTTGATGCAAAACACGACAAAAAACAGCCCCATGATTTTCCATCCCCTGAAAATAAACTCCCAGCTGCGCTCCGGCTGTCCTCCGGAAATGAAGAATGGTGCGAGTATTACCACCAGCCAAATGAGGAGGTAAATGCCGCCCTCAATGTATCGTATGCGCCTGCTGCTGCTCATAAATTTGTATTTTACAAGGGTAAAAGATCTGTGCTCTATGCCTCTACCTGGGCCTCGGGCCCGGGCCGCTTGAAGTGCCCACCGTGGTTACCATGCTTGAGGTGGTAAAGGTTGCCGCCTGCGTACCCTTGGTGTAGCTTGCGCCGGTGTAGAGCCCGTGAAAATCGCTCCCACCCGAAATGCTGCCGCCCGTGTAGATGGTGTATCCGGTGCCGGACTGCATGCTGGGGCTGCTGAATAGCAGGCACATTTGCGAGCTGTAGCTGCGCGGCAGCTTTAGCGTAAGCGCCTCGGCGCCTCCGCTGGTGCTCTCGATGCGAATAATTTGAACGCCCGAGCCCGATGCGTTGTAGGCTAAGCTGCGCTGCGTGCATACGCTTGCGGTTGGCGTGCTGGTTGCGCCGCCAAGCCCTACCATTACCCCGCCGGTAATTTTAAATTGATTCTGGTCGCAGTCAAAACCCTCCTCGGGGGCGGTTGCGCCGCACGAAACTACTACGCCTCCCGACACGGACATTGTTCCGTTGGAGTCAATGCCGTCGTTGGTGCTGCTGTTGCTGTAAATGGTTCCGCCGCTGATGGCAATGTGCTTTGCCGCGTTGATGCCGTCGTCATTGGCTTCGATTTCAATGCTGCCGCCGGCAATGCGCAGCGTATCCTTGCTCTCCATTCCCTCGGCGTTGCTGCCGCTTGTTTTAATGGTAATGCTGCCTCCGTTTACCACCAAATTGCCATCGCTTTTTATCCCTTTGGCCGAGCTGCCGTCCTTGCCGTAGGTAAATCGCCCGCCCGAAGTGCTGATAGTAATGCTGCCGGCGTTTACGGTCATAGCTTTATCCACCGAAATCCCCTTGCCTCCGCTGCCGGAGCAGGTAATGCTAATGCTTCCACCGTTTATGGCAAGGTTGGCATCGCACTTAATGCCCGCTGCCGATGAAATATCTTTTTCGTCGGTATCGTAAAAGGCGTTGCCCGAAGTGGTAATGTTTATGCTGCCTGCGGCAATGGTCATATCGCCCGCTGACTTGAATCCTTTTGATGCCGCGCCGATAACCGCAATGCTGATGCTCCCGCCGCTGTTAACCTCGGTGGTGGTCGCGCTTTTTACCCCGTGCGCCTTGCTGCCGCCGGTGGTAATGTTGATATTTCCGCCGTTAATTTTTACGTACCCCTTTTCGCAATCCATACCCTCGCCGACCGACGATGTAGTAAGCGTTCCGCCATCAACCTGTATGTACTCGTTGGCGTGAATGGCATCGCTTGCCGCCTCTTTAACGGTAATGTTGCCTTCGTACATGCGGAAGTAGTCGTCGGTACAAATGGCGTGCTTGTGCTTACCCCGGATGAGCAGGCTGCCGGTGCCGTAAAAGTTCAGCTGGCCTTCGCTGAAAAAGCAGCCCTTCATATCCTCGCCAGCTACATACGAGTAATTTTCCGCGTCAACTAAGCGGTTGTCCGTATTTTCCACAAGGTACACCGACACCTTTTTCCCACACTGAATGTTGATGGCTGCGCCGTGCGGGTTGGTAATGCTGATGCCGTTGAGGTAAAGGTTAAGCTTGTAGCTGCCGTAAATTTTTACCGAGCCGTCGGCGGTTTCGCCCGAAAGAATGTAGCTGAGCTCCCTATCGGTAATGGTGGAGGTAACGCTTACCCGGCCGTTGGCAATGTCAACGCTTACGCCGTTATTGAGGAATGGGTTGGCCACCATAATGCCGCTATCGGTAAACGCAATACTTACGGAGCTGTCGAGCAAAATGGGCTGCGTGTTGGGCGTAAAATCTTCGTCGTAGCCGTCATCGTTGTTAACAGCGGGCTCGGCATCGTCCGTGCTGCTGCATGAGCTTACCAGCAGCGCCAGCGTATAGCAGAGCAAAATGAGGAGTCGGTGCGTTTTCATATTATGTAGTTTACAGGAAGTTTTTACGCCAAATCCTCACAGGGTTCCAACCCCCCATGAGGCTTAGCTTACGATCTTTTGCGGAGCTAATTTTTAGATTTTATAGATAGCAGCCTTGTTTGCTAAATTTTTGAAGTTTATAAGAATACAAAGGTACATCAACCTTTTGCAATAGGAGCACGGATTCAACCAACAGCATTTTTTTATCAACGAAAAAAGGAGCCCGAAACTCGAACTCCTTTTCTATTGGCAAACTCCTACTACTTAAGCCCAAACGGTGGTTGCTGATGGTAAACGGGAACCTTGGCTTGTGCCAAAAAGAAATCAGCCTTCAGCTTCTCAACCACTTCCTTCACCGAGCTGATTTTGTCGGCTAAGTAGGCGTTGGTTCCGGCAAAGGCGTAGCCCTTGCTCATGTTGCCCTTGGCTGCGTTGTACAACGCCTTGATAATGCAGTACGGGCTTTTGGTGTAGTCGCAGGTTTTAATGCAGTGGAAGGGGCAGCTTTTAGGCTTTTCGTTACCCTCGGATACGCTGCGGATAAACTCGCCGTCGAAGGCGCGGCCGGGCATGCCCACGGGGCTTTGAATAATGCGCACATCTTTTGCCTGTGAGTTAATGTACACCTTTTTGAACTCCATGGCGGCGTCGCACTCATCGGTAGGCACAAATATGGAGCCCATTTGCACGGCCGAGGCGCCCAGCTCCATAAAGCGGGCAATATCCTTGCCGGTGCTGATACCTCCGGCGGCAATTACGGGAATATTTTTTTGTACCGCGTAGCTTTTGGCCACCTCTACCACCTCCGGAATGAGGTGCTCCAGCGAGTAGTGCTCATCCTCTATCTGCTCGTTTTTAAAGCCCAAATGTCCGCCGGCCTTGGGGCCTTCTACCACAATGGCATCGGGCAGGTAGCCATAGCCGGCCAGCCACTTATCGCAAATTACCTTGGCAGCCCGCGATGAGGATACAATGGGCACCAGCTGCGTTTTATCGTCCTTGTGCAGGTACGAGGGCAGGTCGAGCGGCAGCCCTGCTCCGGCAAAAATAACGTCCACCTTTTCGGCAATGGCGGTGCGCACCATGTCCGAGAAGTTGGAGAGCGCCACCATAATATTTACGCCGATTACGCCAATGGTTTTTTCGCGCGCCTTGCGTATTTCCTCCTTAAGGCCAAGGGTGCATTTTTCTAAATAGCTCCCCTTGAGCTCGGGGTAAAGCAAGCCCAATCCTGCTACTGAAATTACGCCTACTCCTCCCTCGTTGGCTACGGCCGAGGCAAGCCCCGACAGCGATACGCCAACTCCCATACCGCCTTGTATGATGGGCAGCTTAACTTCGTATTTACCAATAAAAAATGATTTCATGTATTTTTTTCATTATTAAAATAAAACCTATGCCGGAGCGTTGCTACGCCGCCGCGAGCTCTACCTTGCGCCTACTGCTTCCGGTATAATTTGTTTGAGATAGCACAAAAAAGGAGCCCGAAGTTCGAGCTCCTTTTTTGCTCTTGATAAACTCCTAACAGGAGTCTCAAAGCCCCGTTGGGATCTTTGCGGGATTAAATCAGCACCTTTCCCGTCATTTCCTTCGGAATCTCAACACCCATCAGCGTTAGCACGGTGGGCGCAATGTCGGCCAGCACGCCGCTCTTCACGCTCTTCACCTCTTTGTCCACCACAATAAAGGGCACGGGGTTGAGCGAGTGCGCAGTGTTGGGCGAGCCGTCGGGGTTTACGGCGTTGTCGGCGTTGCCGTGGTCGGCGGTAATGAGTATGGTGTAGCCGTTTTCCTGCGCGGTTTGCACCACCTCGCCCACGCATTGGTCAACGGCGTTGATGGCCTTCTCAATGGCCTCGTACACGCCCGTGTGCCCCACCATGTCGCCGTTGGCAAAGTTGAGCGCAATGAAGTCGAACTTTTGCTTTTTGAGCTCCGCCACCAGCGCGTCCTTTACTAAGTAGGCGCTCATTTCGGGCTGCAAATCGTAGGTGGCTACCTTGGGCGACGGGATTAAAATCCTATCCTCGCCGGCAAACACCTCCTCGCGGCCGCCCGAAAAGAAGAAGGTTACGTGCGCGTACTTTTCGGTTTCGGCTATGCGCAGCTGCTTTTTCCCCGCTTGCGATACAATTTCGCCCAACGTATTTTGTACGTTATCCTTGTCAAACAAAATGTGCAGCCCCTTGAATTTATCGTCGTAGGGCGTCATGCAGCAGTAGTACAGCGGCAGGCTTTTCATGCCCGCCTCGGGCATATCCTGCTGCGTGAGCACAATGGTCAACTCCTTGGCGCGGTCGTTGCGGTAGTTGAAAAATATTACCGTATCGCCCTCCTGTATGCGGCCCTTTCCTCCGGCGCAAGCAATGGGCTTTATGAACTCATCGGTTACATTTTCGTCGTACGATTGCTGCATGGCCTGCACGGCATCGGCGGCGGTTGTGCCTACGCCGTTTACCAGCAGCTCATAGGCCTCTTTCACGCGCTCCCAGCGCTTGTCGCGGTCCATGGCGTAGTAGCGGCCAACGATGGAGGCAATTTCGCCGCACGAACCCTTCATGTGGTTTTGCAGCTGCTCAATGAAGCCCTTGCCGCTCTTGGGGTCGGTATCGCGACCGTCCATGAAGCAGTGCACAAAGGTGCGGCCTTGCAGCCCGTACTCCTGGGCGATATCGCAGAGCTTAAACAGGTGGTCGAGCGAGCTGTGTACGCCGCCATCGGACACCAGGCCCATGAAGTGAATTTGCTTGCCGCTCTTCTTTGCGTTTTCAAACGCGGCCACCACCTCGGGGTTTTGCATAATGCTGTTGTCGCGGCAGGCCCGGTTGATTTTCACCAAATCCTGATATACGATGCGCCCCGCGCCAATGTTGAGGTGCCCCACCTCGGAGTTGCCCATTTGTCCGTCGGGCAGGCCCACATTTTCGCCGCAGGTAAGCAGCTCCGACGAGGGGTATTCCTTTTCCAGCCGCGGCACGTTGGGCACGTGGGCGCTGAAAATGGCATCGCTGTGGTCGCGCTTGCCGTGTCCCCAGCCGTCGAGAATCATGAGTAGTACTTTTTTGTCCATTTTATGTAGAAAATTTAGTAACGGAGATAGCATACAAAGTTACAACAAAATCAAGGCGTTTGCATCGCTATTTGTGGGGAGAATCTTGAAAAGTGCTAAAGAGATTGTTTAAATCTCAAAAATATCAAAGATTTGTTTTGCCCAGAGGTAGGGTTTTAGCGAAAGGTATTTTTTGAAAAGCTTACCCTCAGTAATAAAGTATAGATATGGACAGGATTTACAAAATTTGCAGGATGTCTTTCATGTTAACCGAAGCTCGGCGAAGCCAATCTTGTAAATCCTGTCTAATAAGAGATGACAATGAGATAATCTAGTATATTAATTCTCGGTATGTAGTAGGATTTACATCCTTGCGTTTCCCTTGGTTGTAAATCCCCGTGATTTGCGGAGGGTAAAAGTCTATATTTAATTACCAAATCTCCCTCTGTGAAGCGAAAGAGAGGTTGAGAATATATTTCTTCTCATTAGCAGGACTCCTTCTTTAGCTGCTCGGCAATTTTACGAAAAAATTCCTGCTTAGCAATTTCTGATTTTTCTTTTGCCTCAACAGCGACCTCTTGCATAATCATTCTTAACTCCCGTAGCGAGGGCTCTTTCAATGAAGTAAAACGGTATGTTGATTTTGCTTTCATATTAGCAAAGGTACGAAAAATATCAAATGGATTTACTCCCTCCCTGCCTGGCTCTTTCCTGTAGTAGTTGGCAGTATCCATGCGTCTTACATTGTTTTTTTCTGAATGATTGTGAGCCCGTCGCGTAGCGGTAAAATTATCTTCTCCACCGCGCTGTCGTTTGACACCATATCGTTAAATTCCTGCAGCGCCTTGGTGTGCCTGTCGCCAGTGGCGGGCGTGTCCAGAATTTTTCCGCTCCACAGCACGTTGTCGGCAACAATCACGCCTCTGCTCGAAAGCAGCTTCAGCGCCATGCGGTAGTAGTCGGGGTACTCGCGCTTGTCGCCGTCAATGAAAATGAAGTCGAAGGTTTTTCCCAGCGCCGGCGCGCCCTCCAGCGCGCTTTGGAGGTGCAGGAATATTTGCTTTGCGCGGGGTGAGCGGTCAACGAACGACTGCGCTATTTCCAGCATCTCATCGTCCACATCGTAGCTGTGCAGCTCGCCGTCGGGCGGAAGCGCCTCGGCTAAGCAGAGCGCCGAGTAGCCGGTAAAGGTTCCTACTTCCAGTATGTTTTTGGCTCCCGCCAACTTTGCCAGCATTTGCAAAAGCAGGCCCTGCTGCCAGTGCGAGAGCATGCGCGGCTGAATAACGCGCAGGTGCGTTTCGCGCGCCAGCTCCGCCAGCAGCCCGGGCTCGGGGGTGGAGCGGGTAAGGCAATATTTTTCGAGTAAGTCAAACATCCTAATGGATAACGCACAATGGATAACGGATAGTAATTGTCCGTTGTCCATTATCCGTTGCTAATTATAAATGAGTGATGACATTTTTTCGGGGTTAAAAACCTCCTGCGCTACCGCTAAAATTTCTTCGGCGGTAATAGATTTTATGCGCTCCTCAATTTCTTCGGGAGTTTCCACCTTCCCGTACGACAGCATGCTTTTTCCCATCACCAGCATCAGCTGCTCGTTGCTTTCCGAGGCTATGGCTATTTGGCCTATGAGCTGCTTTTTGGCGCGGTTGAGTTCAACCGCGCTCAGCGGCTGGTTGCGGATTTTATCCAGCTCCGTGTTGACCAGCGCAAGGCATTTGTCCACCGAGCTTTTATCGGTGCCAAAGTAGATGGTGGTTACGCCGCAGTCGGAGTACAGCGTGTTGGCCACCTCCACGCCGTACGACAGCCCGTTCATTTCGCGCAGCGCAAGGTTGAGGCGCGAGTTCTGGCTGGGGCCGCCAAGCATGTTGGTAAGCAGGTTGAGCGCGTAGCGGCGCTCATCGTTGTAGTCGAACGAGCGGTTGCCCAGCAGGCAATTGGCCTGGTAGTTGGGCAGCTTTTTCGACACGTTGAACACCTTGTACTCGCCGGGGGTGCCGCGGTTGCTGCTGTTTTTGTTTTCGGCAATATTCGAAAAGTACCGGTCGGTCAACGCCGCCACGCGGTCGATGTTGTAGTTGCCCACGCTGGCAAACACCATTTGGTTGGTGGCGTAGCAGCGGTGCACAAAATTCTTTACCTTTTCCTGCGTGAAGTTTTTTAAGCTTTTGGGCGTACCCAGAATGCTGCGCCCAAGGCTGCACGAGGGGAACATCAGCTCCTCAAACTCATCGAAAATTTGCTCCGAGGGGTTATCGCGGTACAGGTTTATTTCATCGCGCACAATATCCTTTTCCTTGTCCAGCTCGGCCTCGGGAAAAAGCGGGTTGAACGCAATGTCGGCGATAATGTCGAAGGCTTTGCCCACATCGCTTTTGAGCACCACGGCGTGAATAGCCGTTTCCTCCTTGGTGGTGAAGGCGTTGAGGTCGCCCCCCTCGTTCTCCAGGAAGCTGCTTATGCGAAGCGAGTTGCGCTTTACGGTGCCCTTAAAAAGTACGTGCTCCAGAAAGTGCGCCATGCCGTGCTCGCCCTCCAGCTCATCGCGCGTGCCGGCGTTGATGGTCAGCCCGCAGTACGCCACGGGCGATTTTACGCGCTTGTGCACTACGCGAATGCCGTTGGGCAGCGATAGCGTTTGAAATTCCATATTTTTGCTGAAAAATTGGAGCAAAATTAGCATAAAAAACGGTACGCCCAACCTTGCATAGGAGAGTTGGGGGCGGCATAAAGCAATCTTTGGGGTTGGGGGTAAAATGTAACAAATCTATACATAGCCACCAATCCCCAATCTTTTATTCTGAATGCCGTTGCGGTTCCCCCTTGCAGCGGCAGCCTGAAAGAATTTTGCTCAATCCGTTATAATTTCTAACTTTGCTCCTTCAATATCAAAAATGTAAAACGAAATGAAAAAAGCATCTCTCATACTTTCGGCGGTGTCGTTTGTGGCCGTGGTGGTACTGTTTGTCATTGTGCTGGGCGGTAAAAAATCAGGCTCGTCGGCAGCGGAAGCTTCGGCCGAGGGCGCGGTTACCGCAACGGCGGGCAGCGTGGTTTACGTAAACATCGACTCCCTGGTGCGCGGCTACGACATGTACTTTGACTTGCAAAAGGAATTTGAGGTTAAGGCGAAGAAAAAGGACGGCGACTTTACGGCAAAGATGAAAAAGTTTGAGTCCGATGTTCGCGATTTTCAGGAAAAGGTAGAGAAGGGCCTGGTAACCCGCTCGCAGGCTCAGCAGCTGCAGGAGGGTTTGGCCAAGCGTGAGCAGGAAATGCGCCAGCTGCAGCAGCAGCTGCAAATTGAGCTGCAGGAGGAGGAGGCCGTAATGCTGCGCCAAATACAGGCTAACATCCAGAGCTACGTGAAGGAGTACAACGCCGAAAAGGGCTACAGCCTTATTCTGAGCACCAGCGGCAGCACCGTGGTGCTGTACGGCGATCCGGGCCTCAACGTTACCGGCGAAATACTGAGCGGGCTCAACGAAAACTACGTGAAGGCAAAGAAAAAGTAGCTTTCCTCTTTTTGTAAAATAAAAAAAATCCGAGGCGCGAATGCTTCGGATTTTTTATTACTGGACAACTGTCTGTCATTGCGGGCCTGACCCGCAATCTCCAAATCAAAGAGTCTTTATGTATGGAATGGAGATTCCGGCTCAGGGCCGGAATGACAACAGCGCCTCTACTTTCCCAGGAACTCCCCGATGACCTTCGTCAGCTTTTCGTGCTCGATAAGAAATCCATCGTGGCCGAACTGCGACTCCACCTCGGCGTACACGGCCCCGGGGATGCGCTCGGCAACCCACCGTTGCTCGCCGGTGGGGAATAAAATATCGCTCGAAATACCAATGACGATGGTGCGCGCTTGGATTCGCCCCAGCGCGGCCTCCACGCTGCCCCGTCCGCGCCCCACATCAAAGGAGTCGATGGACTGCGACAGGCGGTAGTAGGTGTACGCGTCGAAGCGGTTGGCCAGCTTCTGCCCCTGGTAGCGCTGGTACGACGATGCGCGGAACCCGCTGATTTTATCGTGCGTGGGCTCGGCCTGCGTGGCGTTGTAGGTGCTGTAGTTGCGGTAGCTGAGCAGGGCCATGGCGCGCGCCGCCTTCATGCCCTCCTCGCCGCCGTTGGGCCGGTTTTTGAAAAAAGTCGGGTCGGCTTCAATGGCCATGCGCTGCGCCTCGTTGATGGCAATTACCCACGGCGTGGTTTTGGCGCCCGCGGCCGAGAATACGAGCCGGTCGAATAGCTCGGGCTCGCTCACCGCCCACTCCAGCGCCTGGAAGGCGCCGATGGAGCCGCCGACAATTGCTTTTACGTGCGCCACCCCGAGGTGCTGCAGCAGCTGCCTGTGCGCCGCCACCATGTCGCGCACCGTTACCTCCGGAAAATCGAAGTAGTAGGGCAGGTTGGTTTGCGGGTTAAGCGATAGCGGCCCGGTGGTGCCGTAGCACGAGCCGAGTATGTTGGCGCAGATAATAAAGTCGCGCGAGCTGTCGAACAGCAGCCCCTCGCCAATCATGCCGGGCCACCAGTCGGCGGCATCGGAGTTGGCCGAAAAGGCGTGGCAAATCCACACTGCGTTATCCCTGGCCTCGTTGAGCTTGCCGTAGGTGTGGTAGGCTATGTTAACGTTGTGCAGCGTGCGTCCACACTCAAGCGCAATGGGGTGTGGCGCGGCAAAATGCTGCACGTTCGATCCGCAGTAATCTTTTTTGTACATGGTAAAATACGTGTTTTTAAATTATAATTCCCCGCTTTTGGCGAGGCAGGTATTAGCACCTTAACCCTTTGTTAGTTAGGTGGTTGCTAGGGTTTCGCAGAGCCTGTTCTCTCCCCCCTTCTTTATAATCCAAAACGCAGAAACGGTAAAATCGTTCGTTTACGTTTGGAAGCGTAGGCTGCAAAGGTAGCCATTTTTGGTAAAGATGCAAGCTGCCGGCGATTGAAAATATTTGCGTAACTTTACCGCATTCAAATTAAATTTTTAATTACGAAAATGAAAAAGATTACTCTACTTTTAGTAGCGGCGCTGCTGCTTAGCGCGACGGCTCAGGCCAAAATCTTTGCCTTTGGTGTAAAGGCGGGATTGGAAATGCCATCGATTAAGACGGATGATTTGGTGGGTTCGGCCAAGGCCAGCACCGGATTCCACGCCGGCGTGCTGGCGCAGTTCAATATTCCCATTATTGGCATTGGCGTGCAGCCCGAGCTGCTGTACGCGTACCGCGGCTCGGAAGTTACCGATGCATCGGGCGCCAGCACCAGTAAGGGTGTGAGCTACCTTGACGTGCCGCTCAACATTACCTGGGGTATCGATTTAAAGATTGTGCGCCCCTTTGTGGCCCTCACTCCCTACATCAGCTACTCCCTCACCGATGTGGAAACCTGGGTGCACGACGGCGATGCTGCTGCTGCCACCGATGTGGATAACTTTGACTACGGCATTGGGCTTGGCCTGGGAGTTGAGCTCTTCCAGAAGGTGCAGCTCATGGGCCGCTACAGCTGGGGATTGAACAACCTGGTAAGCACCGGCTCGTACAAGGTACAGGGCTTCTCCGTGTCGCTGGGCTACCTGTTTTAGGCCGGATTTACAGCTAAGAAAGGGGCGGAAATCGATAGTTTCCGCCCCTTTGCTATGCGTATAGCTATGCCAAATGGCCATCAGGTAAAACCCTGACAGGGTCTCGAAGCCCTGTTAGGGTCAGTGCCTACAAATCCTCAATGGCGTCGTACAGCTTTTGCAAAAAAACTTTTCCTTGCAGCAGCAAGCTGTCGGTGCCCTTACCCTCCTCAAGTATAAGTGCGTTCACATCGCAGTCAAATGCAATCCTTCCCTGAGGGGCTACCACCCCAAAGCCGTTGGGGAAGGCGTAAAAGGCAAAGTCGGGTGCCTGCGGGTTAAGCACATCCTTGCTAAATGTAAATGGCGCAACATCCAGCTGCAGCTGGTGTAGCAGCGTGGCCGCAATGTCGGATTGCGAGCAAATGTGATTTACCTTTTGCACCTTTTTTACGGCGCCGCCGCTCCATACCATGTACACGTGGTGTCGTTCGGGCGTGTAGCGCTGCAGGTACGGGTAGCTGGCGGCATGGTCGGGTACCAGCACCAGCAGCGTATTATCCCACTGCGGCGTTTTCCTCAACTTGTCCACAAAGTCGCCGAGGCAGCTGTCGGTGTAGGCAACGGCGTTGAGCCAGGGCTCGTCAAACTTTTTGAATGGAACGATAAACGGCTCGTGGCTGCTGAGCGTGAGGAATATTTTGATGTAGGGCTCCTGCGTTTCGCTTTTTACCTCCTGCAGCAAATGCTCAAACATGGTGTGGTCGTGCGCGCCCCAGGCGCTTTGCAGCTCCCTTTTCGGAAGATTTTTTTGGCTGGTAATGTCGGTTACTTTTTGTGAGATAAAAAAGGAGCTTACCTGTGCAAAATCCACATCGCCGCCGTACAGGTAGGAGGCGTTATACCCGGCATTGATGAGCGATTTGGGGATGGAGCTTAGCTGCTCACACTTTTTGGGGTACTTCAGAATGGACATGGTGGGCTGCGCCGGAAACCCCGCTAAGCATGAGGTTATGCCGCGGTCGGTGCGAAAGCTGTTGGCGTACATCTGGGTAAAAAATATGCCCTCGCCCGCAATTTTATCCAGGTTGGGCATTACGCCTTTCTCTCCGCCCAGCGATTCTACAAAGCGCGCGCCGCAGCTTTCGAGCATGATGAAAATAATGTTGGGGCGCCTGGAGCTGAGCAGGTAGGTAGCGGAGTCGGCCGCGGGGTAGCGGGTTAGCTTTTCGAATACAGCGTTGGCCTCATCATCGCTCACAAAGCGATACTGCTGGCCAAAGCTGTGGCTGTACTGCAGCGAGCTGAGCAGGCTAAAGTTGGGGTTTACAGCGGCATGGTTTAAAAACATATTTTGGCTGAAGTACACCGCGCCCACGTTCATGGTGGAGGCTGACAGGCCGCCACGAATGCCGATTCCCATGGGTATTGCAAGCGCCACGATAGCAACAGATTCTACAATACGGTACGTTGATTTTTTGCTTCGCAAAAGCGGCTTTGCAACACATTGGTTGAGCAACCAAAGCTGTAGCCACGCACAAGCTATGACCGCAAAAATACCGATTGCCACCACCCCTGCCGAAACGCTGGCCGTGGCACCCTTGGGGTTGCTAATGTAGGTAAATACGGTGGCATCAAGCTTAAAATGCCAGTAGCCGTACAGCATCAGGTCGCCCACAAAAATGCAGGAGGTAAGCAGGGCAACAAGAGCAAAGTAAACCTGCAAAATACGGGCAAAAATTCTGCCGTTGAAAAAGGTTGAAGCAAGCAGCACCAGCAGCGGCAGCAGCGACAGGTAGCCCGCCACGCTAACATCCATGCGCAGCCCGTGCCACAGCACGCCAAGGCATTCGGCTAAGCTATTTTGCGCCGAGCTGCTGAAGTGGTAAAGCAAAAAAACGATTTTTTGCGCCAGAAAAAACAAGATGAACAATCCGTATGTGTACAGCAGGTATTTTATGCGGGAGAAAAAAGTGTTTGGCATAAAAGGGGTTTTGGTGTAGCAAAGATACGAATAAAGAATCTCGACAAAAAACAGCTGGCTGTCCTTTTCAATACAGGGCTATACCTAAAACGGATTGGGGTAAAATATAATTCGGCTTGGCGTTACAGCCAGGGTTACCAATACCAGCCCCAGGTAATATTAAGCTGGTTGGCAATAGGGTTTATGTCCGTGTTTTCAAACGAGCCGCCGCTGTTGACGATAAGCTTGTAGCCAACGGTAATGCTGCTGTGTTTGAGTATATCCCATGAGGCGCCGAGGCCTGCACCAAAGGCAAAAAGTGCTTTGCCTTGAGACATCTTGTCCGGCAAACCGTCAATATTTGACGGATCGTAGGAGTTCAAGGCGGTCAATGAAATAAGTCCTAATGAAGGGCCTAACCGCAGGTGGAATTTCTCCGTGCAGCTGAACACGTAATTCCATGAGGCCAAAACCGGTACAGCCCGGTAGTCGCGGGTAATTTTACCATCGTCGTACCGCTTACCCGGGTTGTTGCTATAGTAGTACGAGAAGGATCCGATTTCATCGCCGCCGCCGAATACCAGGCCCAGCTCAAGCCCCCAAAGGCTGTGCGCGGAGGTATAGTATCCGCCGTTGATAACCAAACCGCCAAAAGCTTCGAGCTCGCTGCTTGTACTCAGGAAGAGTAGCGACATCCCCGCATCCAGGGTAAATCCCTTACGCTCGGAGGTAAATTGAGTAGCGTTAGCGGGGGGTTGTTGCGGTTGAGCCTGCGATTTTACGGCGATTCCTGCTGCAAGGAGTAGCATGGCAAAAATTTGTATCTGTTTTTTCATACGGGAATGGATTAATTTTTTCATGCTTTTATTTTTTTCGGGATAAGTATTGACCCTGTTTTCTCTAAAAATTAGCTGAGTTGAAACGGAATGTATCTTAGAGCGTGGCTCTTGCAACTTTGCTGAAAAAATTGCAGCCAAAATGCAGCCTGAGGTAGGCAGGCCACCGGTTTTACGGAGGTAAAATTACGGAGGAGATGTTGTACATTTATCCCCTGATGAGGGGATAATTTTTTTTGTGGGATGCTTACTTTTGCAGCAACAGAAAATGTAAAATATGGTAGCCGTACACATAGCCGACGACCATGCCATGGTGGTGGAGCTGCTTATTCCGGTAATCAACCGCTCGGGTATTGCCAGCGTTGCGGGATACTCGCTGACGCTGTCGGGGTGCCGGACAGCCTTATCCTCTGAGCTGCCGGACATCTTGCTGCTCGACATCAACATGTCCGACGGGAATGGCATTGTGTTTTGCGCTGAGCAGCACAAGCTGTACCCGGAGCTCAAAATCATTGGCTTGACGGGGCACGATGAGTACTCGAGCGTAATGCTTATGCTGAAAAACGGGGCCGCGGGCTATATTGTGAAAAGCGAAGCCGTGGGGGAGGTGCTTGAGGCCATTGACGCTGTAACGAAGGGCGAAATTTATATCAGCCGGAAAATGGAGCAGGTCATACGCAAAACCACCCAAATGGCCGTTAGCCTCACCCCGCGCGAAAAGCAGGTGCTGCAAATGGTGGCCATCGGCATGAGCAATCCGCAGATTGCAGAGCAGCTGGGGGTGGCCCTTTCAACGGTGCTCTCGTTCCGCAAGAAGCTGAACCTGAAGCTGGGTGCCTCGAATCCGATAGAGCTTATTGCGAAGGCGCGCGAAAAAGGATTTATTGAGTAGCTCCCGCCGGCGCTATTCACATCGTAAAACAACAGCATAACCTACCATGCCATTTTTTCACCGCTCGCTATACGCCGGCCTCCTGACCCTGCTTATGCAGGCCGGAGGAGCCGGGCTTGCCGCCCAACCGATGGCCGGGTACGACAGGCGGCTGATTGACTCCTTATCGTACAGCTTGAGCTTACCCGGGCTGACCAATCAGGCAGAAATAGAAACCCTCTTTCGGATGGGGCTGCTGTACACCAAGAACGGAGATACCGATTCCGCCCGTTTTTACCTGAGGAAGGCGCTGGCGGTACCGGGAGGAAAAAGGTATCAGGGAGGGCGCATCGTGGTGAACATAGCCAACGCCTACGCCTTTGACGGCCAATACTCCGAAGCGCTGAAGTACTACCTGGAGGGCCTGCATGTGGCGGAACACAGTAAGACAAAGGGCGAGCGCTCCAACATGGTACGGGCAATGGCCAATATCGGCGAATGCTACTACAACATAGGTAGCTACAGCCAGGCGCTTTACTATGCGGAGCAGAGTCTGGAAAAATATACGGAGATAGGGGACTTGTCCGTAGGATACATACTTCCTCAAATATACTACATCATGGGCGCGGTGTACTTGGAGAGGGGAGAGCTGGAGGCGGCCGAGGAAAACATGCAGCGCACCTTTGACATCGCTAACGACCTCTATGAGGTGCAAAAAAACGCAGGCGGAATAGCTATCTATAATGCATACGGCATGGAGGGCTTGGCCAGGGTTCACCTGCACCGGAAGGAGTATGCCCGGGCGCAGAGTTGCGTGGAGCGGGCCATTGCGTATGCCGAGGAGGACGGTGATGTGTTGGTGGTGGCAAAAGCGCTGGCAACCCTGTCGGATATTTACTTTGCCCTGGGGCACTACGAGGAGAGCAAAAGGCAGGCGTTAAAGGCCCTGGAGGTTAGCCCCTCCGCCGTTGAGCTCAATCCCGATGTGGCATTCAATATTGCCGTGGCCGAAATGTTTGCGGGAAACAAGGCGCAGGCCTACCGTTTTTTTCAGGCCCACGCCAAGCAAATGGAGCTGAATACGGATAAGAATTTCAGGGAGACAATGGCCAGCCTGGAGGTGCAGTATAAGACCGAGCAGCAGGAGCTGCGCATTGCCACCCTGGAGCTGTACGTTGGCCTGGTGGCGGCGATTACCCTTGCCTTGCTGTTGACCATGGGGCTTTTGTTCTACCACCATCGGCTGGCCGTACAACGGCGGAAAATTGCCGAGCAGCAAATCAGCCAGCTGGAGCAGGAGAAGGAGCTGATTGCTGCACGCTCGGCCTTGGACGCTGAGAAAGCCGAGCGCGAAATCATTGCCCGTGATTTGCATGACGGGGTCGGCGCCATGCTCTCGGTGGTAAAAAACAACCTGAATATTATGGCGTCCCACTCCTCCATTACCGGCGGGGAGGCGGGTTACCTGAGCAAGGCGCTGGACGGGCTCGATAAATCCATCGTGGAGCTGCGGCGCGTTGCCCACCACATCATGCCCGCCCCCCTGGCGGAGAAAGGGCTGTTTGCCGCGTTGGTTGATTTCTGCCGCTCCATTCCCGAGGCGGAATTTTACTGCTCGGAGCCAGAGCGCCGCTTCGAGCCCGAAAAGGAGTTGGTGCTTTATCGCTGCGCCTACGAGCTGGTGAATAATGCCCTGCGCCATGCCCAAGCATCCCGCATTGAGGTTCACTTCAATACGGACAGCGAAGCGGCCTACCTTTCAGTAGTGGATAACGGCTGCGGCTTCGACCCGCAAACAGCTCCGCAGGGCATGGGAATAAAAAACCTGCGCGCCCGCCTCGCCGCCTTCAACGGCAGCATAGAAATATACTCGGAGCCGGGAAAAGGTACGGAGGCGAATGTGGAGCTGAGCGTGTGCTGGAAAAACAGCGCATGCCAGAGGTAAAAAACAATCGTCTATACCTTGCTTATAGCTGCTTTTAGCTTATCATCCACATCTCAACTATCTTTACTTCTATTACATATCTGCCAAATCCCAGCAAAGACTTTCTACTGTATGTTTATTCAGTTCCTTTGTTTTTAGGATTTTGGCTTTCTCTTCAAACAATTGGGGTTTGAAGTTCTTTTTCTGCCGTTTTACTTCAACAGCAACTGCACTCTTATTATCCAAATATACTCCCACAATATCAATCTCATTCTGACTCCCTTTTGGTTCCCACCACGAGCCTATTGCCCGATAGGCAAAACTCTCCTGCATCTTTTGTTTAGGCATTGTTAATCAAATATAGCATTGGCTAATGACGACGAATAGATGATTAAGATTCACAAAAATCTAATGATTGGCATTTCTTCTTTAATTTTGATTACCAATGCATTATAATCAATTTATTTTAGACAGGATTAACATGATTGACATGAAAAATCCTGCAAATCTTGTTAATCCTGTCTAAAACTATATTTTGTTAATGCCTTTGTTTAAAGTACAGTCCTAATGTTTTTCCCGAATAAGTGGGATAATCATCGAGCATGATTTTAGACAGCCCTTCAAAGTTTCCAATCTCAATCAGCGACCTGTTCCGCTCAATATATCTGAACCAAAAGCGCAGGAAATTATCGGTTACTTCGTATCTTACAGTTTGTGTTCCTTCTTTCGCAAAAATGGGACGTTGCTTTTTAGAAACTGTTTAAATTTAGAAATCAAAAAGCATTTAATCCCGCAGGGCGGGAGAGGCACAGAGAGCACAAAAGAAAAAACACTTTGTGAACTCCTTATTTCTAAAATTATTCTGTAAGGTTAAAAGAGTGCAGAGGAAACAGACCTAAGTATAATTTCTTTGTATTCTCTGTGTTCTCTGTGTCTCCGTGGTTAGAATTTAAACAGTTTCTTAAACAGTTTCTAAATCTTGCAAAATAAATTAGCGGAGATTTTTGAGAACTGAACATTGAAAATAATCCAATGAATAGGTATCGAAATAGTAATTTGATTGGTATTGTAAAATGATGAGTGTTTAACGATAAAACAGCCAGCGACTTAAGTGGCTATTCGTGGGCGCTTTTTTGAGGACTAAAGAAATGTACACGATTTAGTCCGGCGAAGCTGCCTGGTTTTACTAACAAAGTGGAATTCCGGAGAAAAACAAAAATCCCCGAAAGAGTTACTTTCAGGGATTTTTTTTGTGGTGCCACCACGGATCGAACGACTCAGATAACACTCAATATATCAAGATTTTATATGCTCGTTTACGTAAAAGTCCCACCCATTTCAGTCGTCCACTTTGCACAGCTTCGCGGAACTTTACTTTGTTGGTTCAATTACTGCGTAAAGGTAGCAAAATTTTGCATATCACCGAAACATTGCGACTAACTTTATTTGGCATCCAATAACAACTCCAAGAACATCTTGCCACGTTCAGTAAGTTGGAATTTCTGTGCAGGGTGATTCGGTGTATCGGGAATAGTATGCTCTATTAATTTTTGTGCGAGTAGTTTAGTCAGCGTCCGATTAAGATAACCGGAAACTTTTTTGAGATTAAAAGCGACAACCAAGTCTTGACGGGACATCGGTTCGACCGTTAGTTTTTCAAGAATTAAACTGTACATCGTTTGCTCTGCCAACTCTTGCCCTAACTCTTGCCCTAACTCTTGCCCCAACTCTTGCCCCAACTCTTGCCCCAACTCTTGCTTCGCTACATAATCCAACTTCACAAATTGAACCTGAAATGATAATCCAACTTCTTTCCACTGAAATCCAATCTGCGGATAGGCTTTCAACTCATCGAATATCAGCTTCAACCCGTTGCCCCATTGGTCGATAATTCCCAACCGCTTAAAGATAGGTGCAATTACTTTATTTCGCGCATCGCTTTGACGGCTTTCCATAGCGGAATAGTCAATCGATGAAGGGAGAAGTCCGGGGCTTGTAATTTCAATCATATCGTCATAGACAGCCACCTTAACGTCTTTACCTGTAAGCGAATAATCTCGATGCACAATCGCATTACGAATAGCCTCACGAACGGCTTTAATCGGGTATTCCCAATGTGAAACCGTATAAACTCCTTCGACTGTTGCCCCTTTGTTGATATGCCGCAACACAAAATTATAAGCCTCTTCTGCTTGGATGGCAATATTCGTCAGGACACTCTTTTGGTCGATAAACTCTTCCGATCCTGTACCTTTAAACCTCGCACACTCTACTTTTGCATAATGAAACATTGAGTTACGGAGATCGTCATCGGAGAACAATACCAGCGCATTTGTAGGATATGCAACGCCATTAAGTTCTTTTGTCAACTCCAACTTCCTTAAAACTTGGGCGTTTAATGTTTCTCCTGTCTTTTCTTTAAAAACGCCTGCGAAATTATCAAGATTCAACTGTTCGGCTGGCTTATCAACGATAATTTCACTATCAAACGAAACGTTACGCCGTCTTCGTTCCAATTCGGCAATAATCGTTTCATCAGCCAATCTATTGGTCGAACCTACACGGATATATGTACCCTGCAATTTGCCTTTATCTTTCAGGTAATAGGGTGGTGTGCTACCGCGATATACCGAAACTTTAATCAGATGTTTGTCCTCGTCGGTAAGAAATGTAATCTCAGGCAAAATTGCAGGATAGCAACGGTCGTAAATAATACTGCTGACTTTCTCTTCAATCGCCATAAGTTCATCTTCGGCAACACCAACTACTTCACGAGGAATATTTCTGACACCGATATATAGTTCTCCACCGGCATCATTTGCAAAAGCCACAATGGTCTTTGCCAAATCTGCATTCTCAGGCAGCTCGCTCTTAAACTCAAGCCTTCGCCCTTCGGGTTGTTTTATTAGTTCTTTGATGTTCATAATATACTTTCAACTCCCAATATTTAGTGTTGGCATGGCTTGATATACCTTGCCATTTATTAATTTGCCATTGGCTTTTTTATTCCGCTTAATTCCATCACTGCCCCAAGTGCCCCACTGCTTGAAAAAAAATGCTGAACCCTGTTTTTCAGTTTGAACCTTTATGGATTGTACCCATTCTTCTTTCATGGGACGAGCTTTGGCTCCACTTTCTCCGCCAACTATAACCCAATCTATTCCATCTAAATTCATATCACCTAAATCCTCCAAAAGGGGTTCGCATGAAAGAAATTTTATTGGAGCATTAAGATTACGCAAAAAATCAATCCTACTCTTTGAGCTTGCAATATCGACAGTAACTCCTAACCAAGCGTTTTTAGGAATGCTTTTATCAGAAAAATACTCTGCCATCCGACTTGCTCGTTTCGTAAGAATCTGATAGTTATGCTGAGGCGTAGATTTAATAGTTTCCATTACTTTGTCAATAAAAACAAATGGCACGTTTTCATGGAAAAGATCACTCATTGAGCAGACAAAAATGGTGTGAGGCTTCTTCCATTTTATAGGTTCATCAAGAACATCATTGTGCATTGTCAATGTAAAGCCATTTTTGTATTTATCCTGTTTCATGGCTTGCAGTCGCTTAGACATTATTTCTGCATAACAATTCGCGCATCCAGCCGATATTTTGGTGCAACCGGTAATCGGATTCCACGTCTTATCCGTCCATTCTATCTTCGTCGTTTTCATATTCTTACAACAATTCTATTTTGTAATAATCTTTGCCACCAACTTTTATTTTGTGAATATCAGTTGAAGTATAGCTTTTTGCGCCAATGCGCCTAACCTTATTTTTTGACTCCAATTCTTTTATCACCTCACTCAACACATTTGGCATACATTTTTGCTTTAAAGCATATTTAAATCCAGTGATATTGTCAGTGATATGACCAGATAGTACCATTTTCTTTATTTCCTCTTTTACAGCATCTTTCTTATTACTATTACCTGCCACATAAAACAACTCTCCCGGCTTATGATTACCATCAATATTCATATTTGCTTCTCCGGCAAGATTATCATACTTCCAACATACTTTCAAAAATTTCTCCATCCCCAATGTATGAGCTGTTCCAAAAACAAGTCCATATCTGTTGGCTCCATTTTCGATAGTGAAATGATGTAGGTAATATTCTTTATCCGCCGGAATCAACGATTGATAATAATTTGCAATTACTCTATGGCACTCATGCGGTTTTGTTGAGTCAAATTCAATTTTGTTTGTGTCTATATATTTTTTGACATTATCATGTTCTTTGAAGCGAGTTATGAATGATGTTGCAATAAAAAATATAAAATCTGTTTTAGGTGAATTGACTAATTTATTGAACACATTATTATCAATTTGGCTGAATCCATATTGATCCAATAATAAGAATTTTGCAAACTTTTTATTGCTCAGTATGTTTTGAAAATCCGTACTATCATCATAGAAACCATCCTTAAAACCTTTATTTGTGCAATGATATTTATAAATGCACTCTTGTTCACAGTTGTTCTCTTCCTTGCATTTAGAGAAAAAAGAGTTTACATTAGATTGAAGTAACTCGAATTTTTCTTGCTTTTTTGTCTTTTCTTTTTCATTGAAGATGAACGTTATTTGCTTGTTATCATTCTTAATGAAAGTGCAATGTTTTGAATGCTCTCCTCTCGCTTCTTCTAAAAGTATCAGAGGTGATCCGTATTTACCCTCAGCGTCCGTCCCGCTTCCGGCAAACAAGTCATAAATATAAATATGTGAAACGTAGCGGTTGTGCAAAAACACAGGAAACCACTCACGGAAACACTCTCTGAAAATATCGAGTTTCAGTTGAGTTTCCCCGTTGAATGCTTTGCCATTGATATTCTTAGCCATAGACTCTTATCTTTCAATTGGGATGAGATTATAGAATTTCTACTTTTAAGCCCAAATTAAGAGCTTCGGATATTTTTTCAATCTGTTGCCGTTTTTGCCCCGTTGAACTGTGGGTTATCAGATACCATCCATCTGCAATATCGACTTGAGCATTTCCATATACATTGTCAATGGTATTCGATATAAGCGGTACGCCACATTGGACTATACCGATAGCACGTACTCTTTCGACACCAACTTTTTGTATTACCTCCAATAGAGTGTCTTTTGCAAAGCGATTCTCTATCAAAGTTCCATCCCGAAATGTTACACGTAAATTTGTTTTAGCACTTTTAGTTGGTGAGTTTCGCTTAATGTTACCTACATTATGTTCGACTTTAGGATCGGGAACAATTTCAATTGTCTCCATTGATGCTGTAAAATTACGCTTCCTAGAAATTCGAACACTCAGCGGTTCATTCGGTATATAATCTACAACCAATACCAACTCTCGCTGAATTTGTCCAATTACCGGCTCTATCTTTTCGCTCAGAATTGGGAGAATCTCTTTTTTGATAATCTCTTCTTCCAATTCATTGGCTTGTTGTAAATACTCATCAGGCAAAGGTAGGTTTAACTCCTTTGAGTACTGAATCATATCGTATAATTTTTGCAGCTTACTCATAACTATAAAAGTATTACGGGTTTATTCAACGTTTTTACTTGTCTATAGAGAGGATATAGTGAACTCTGCTCGTTTAGTGAAGCAAAAACTATTTCGTCGGCTATAGAGATTATGTATTCGTTTCGCAATCTTGCTGTTTCTTTGGTTTGACGAGGGCTGTTTGACACGGATATTATTTGTAACAGTCCATCAGCAATTGCCCTTTCAAACTCTTGGGGTAGTTTTTTGTAGGGAGCACGACCGAGTACAAGTATTGTAGGTGTTTGGGTTTTGAGCAAAAAGTGTAGTACATCTTTTTCGAGCTTTGAATGAAAGCCACTCACTACACATCGCCCCAACCCCTTTTGCTCAGTTGCCCAGTCGTAGCATTTCAGCACCGAATCTGACGAGATGGTGCGAGAAGCAAGAAACGCTGTTTTATATGTACACGATGACTTCATTCTTCGGTATCGTTATCGAGTTCGGAACCCATACGGTATTTGATGTCGTAGTTGATGATAAAATCTAACTCTTCATCCGTGAATCCGTAGTGTTTTGCTAATACTTTATCTATTTTATCAATTATTGGTTTGGATAATCTCGGTTGGTAGGATTGAATTTCAAGAGTCCCAGCCCTTTTATCATTTCTAACTTGAAAAATAGAGTTTAGCTCAAAACTTTTCATCAACTCCTTTGCGAGTTCAGACAATTTGATAACTAAGTTATTATCATATTCTCTTATCCCCACAGGAAAACTCGTTATCTCTCGTGAATTTACATTTCTACAATCAGAAAAAGCAACAAAGAACCAAAAGAATAAGTTACTATTAAGAGTACAGAGAATAATGTCTTTATCGGCTTCATCTTTCAGATTTATTTCTTTTAACTCGGAGGGTGTTATCTTTTCTTTATTACCATTAAAAATTACAGGAGGCTGCTCAAAAAACTGAATAAAATATTGTAGTTTTCTGGTGTATTTGACTTTGTATTGAGAGTTTCCTGTTAAATAAAAAGATATTGGCTGTTTCTTTTCTATTTTTGACAAAATATCACTCTCTATTACTGATGCAATTTTAGGGTATCCACTAATTGATAATGTATTATCATTAGAAATGTGATAGTTTATTGTATTGAATAAATCCATTCTCTGCTCTGATAGCCACCGATAATACTTTGTCGTATAGTTTGACTCTCCTTTGTTGTGGCTAATTAAGATAGTAAGTCTTTTATCGACTCCATCAAATAATTTAGAAGGTCTTACCCCAAAGTTTGCAAAATAATAGCCACAGCCTATAACCTTTCTAAGAGAGCTGTATCCATCTGTTGATACAATTGAGATAGGAACAATCATTCCTATCGTTCCTTGTTTATTTAATAATGATGTTATAGCGCGTTCAACACATAATGCATAAACATCACCACAAGCAATAGTTTTGTATTTAGTTAGCGTATAAGTAATACCTTTTAATGCCACGTATGGCGGATTGCCTATTATCACATCAAAACCGCCATTACCTTGAATAATCTGATAGAACTCCGCCAACCAATGGAATGGTTGATGAGAGGCTACCCACTCTTCGTAAGAGTAAGTACTAACCAAATGATACATTTTTCGGTTCAGTAGCTCGTTCAACTCTCTAAGTCTTGTTTGTAATCCATCTTTAGCTTGTTTGAAATCCTCAATATTGTCGTGCTGGCTCAGTTGAATGTGCTTAAATACATCGTAAGCCATTGCTACTTTCTGCATTTCAATATCTATCTTTTTTTCAAACTCTTGTTTAGCAAACATATCCCCAAAGGCAACATCATTCATCAACTCTTCTTTAGTGGCATAGCCCACCAAAGTATTGCCACAGCGTATATTGAAGTCAATGTCGGGCAGTGGGTCAAGTCCTAAATTATCGGCGCGTCTATCCACATCGACAACTGCAACCATCTTTAAAAACAGTCGCAACTTGGCTATTTCAGTAGCTTCAACCATTATATCAACCCCATAAAGATTGCGCAAGATGATACTCTTATAGATAAAGTGCTGAATGTTGCTGCGATATTTATTCTGAATCTCATGGAGCTCATCAGTAAAGAGTTTGTCGTTCTTTCCATTGAACTCTACCATACGGTCTAAGCACACCTCATAGAGTGGCTCCAATATATTGAGTGCCGCAAACAAAAATGCTCCCGAACCACACGTAGGGTCAAGTATAGTTACTTGTTGTAAAGCTGAATAGAAATGCTTAACAAAGAGATGATCTTCGGTTTTTGCCAATAAATCATATACAAATTGGCGTATGTCGAGATTGTAAGTTATGAAATCGTTTATTTGTGTGATCTCTCCGCTTGCAATCTTATTCTTAATGTCAAAATATCGTCCACGACGTTCAACTGTCTCACGCCATATCTCGGTAGGCAATGCCAACTCGTCGTGTGTTTTCTCATTCCATCTTGCCCGACGTTCCATAAGGTTAGGAGTAGTTGTGTCGATGCCTTGCTCAATATAATCGGGCAGTGGTTTATCACAACCCTTGCCAACAGCACTGTAAATATATCTATCTCCGCTCTCACGGAGCATCTGCCATACGAATCCGTCTGTCTTGAAATCTTTAGCCGAAGATGTTTTTGCTACTTCGTCCATTAAGAAAGGGATAATACAATTCTTCCCTATATACTCCGTAATATCCTCTTTGGTGTAGTAAGCTCCCATTTGAGCCCGATCATTGATATACTGTTCGAAGATATAACCCAACACATCGGGATTAATATCTTTGCCTGTTGCCGTAATTCTCGTATCAAGATGCCACCGCCATTTATCGAAGAATCCAAACAATTCTTCAAATGCTTCATCTGCAATATCTATATCTCCATATTGCTTCTCTAATTCGTGTTCATCAAACATACCCCCATTGAGGTATGGAATACGACCATAAATTGCCTCGAATTCTCTGTTGTGAGTAGGATTATTCAACCCTCCGTGAAACAGCACACAAAGAAATCCTTTGTAGAAGCTACTAAAAAACTGGTCATCGCCACGCTGTTGCTTCGTCCACTCTAATTTATTCCGCAGATAATCCACATCAAAATTGAGAAATCCTTTTTTCTGAATAAAGTAACAAAACATCAATCGATTGAGCATTACCGAAGCATACCACTGGCGGTCGCCCTCTACCTCGATGCCCTTAATAAAGGAAACAAACGAATTGTGTTGTTTCTTAAATCCGGCATAGAAATCTTTGGTAATTTTGCCCGAATTAACCTCAAAGGCTTGATGAATACGAGCAGTAACATCAACGATCGTTACCTGTTCGTCTATCTCAAAGCTGACACTATCCAGCTTACTAAACAAAAACTCGGCTTTAGCTGCTTCCGTATATTCAATGGTTACTAAGTCGCGCTTCTCAATCGTTTTAACAGGTGTCATCCACAGATGATGCTCTGTGTTTTGTTGAGTAAATATCAAAATATAATCATTGGAATACCTACGCAACCTCATATCTATTTTGCGACAAAGGGCATTCTGAGGAATTGCGTCTACCTCGCACACATAGACAAAAAAACCGCTTTTGTGAGCTATGGCTTTAAAGTCAAAATCCGACTCATCAATGGAGATAGAGGTGTCATACTGTGCATTACGAACATTATCCCATCCAAGTTCATTGAATAGTATGCGAAAATCAGCCGATTTAATATAGTTGTTAAAATGTGCTCTATTCATAATTACAGTGCATTACTTAATCCCATTGAACAAATAATTTGAGGGTCTCTCTGTATAGCCTCTTCTTCGTTGATAATACACAACTCGTCATTTTTTCGGAGCTCAATTACCATATCGACAATATCATCAATACGGGCTCCTCTTTTGAGTTGCTGTCCCAAAATATACTTGGCATTTTCATACAAAGGATAGTTATATATATCGTCTGTTGCCAATTTTATTTCATCCCTGAAGAATAGAGAGCCTTGTTCATTTTTGCAATATCCATCAAGCAGAGTATAAAGTCTATATTTTGTACTAAACCGACTTCCTAAAATTCCACTTGTACGCACCTCTTGTTGCTGCATCATTGAGATTGACTTTGCCACTATCTCGTGGTGAGATTCGAGAGCTTCAACCGCCGATTCTTCCATAGAGCAAGAGAGTGCTTTGAGGATAGTTTGTTGAGACTGGGTAACAACTTTCATCTTTTTATCCATCCAAGTGAGCATATCGTTCCCCTCGGGAGTTTTTGCATAAGTAATTACTCCTTCTTTCAGAGAACCGTGATTATTTACTTTTGTAGAATATACAACATTGCTTAAGCCCGGAATAATTTTCTTTAGTATTGGATTCGCTTCTGTTGCTGATTTCCAAATCTGAAACGCTTGCGATGCCAAATCAATTTCCCCCTCATCTTCTTCATCAAGCACTCCGTTCTTTTCGTTGTATATGTCGGTTAGATTTTGCTCATTTCCTTCAAAGAAAATTTCATCTCCACCGACAACATTGGCACTCTCGTTAATACGATTATTGAGCCTATGCCGAAGTCGAATAATATTTTCTATACCATCAGCAGGGAAGAACGAATAGCAAAATATTTCTTCGGCTGATTGTCCTATTCTATCTACACGACCTGCACGCTGAATTAAACGAATGATAGCCCAAGGCAAGTCG
>JAVBPG010000029.1:0-46803 GCA_031549685.1 Bacteroidales bacterium
GATTACGAAACAGTAAAACACACCCGAAACGATGGAAAGAAAAGCATAAACTATCGGAGTATATTTATTATGAAGTAGTAATCGTACCTTAAAACATAGCATAAGAATAGCCACTAATGCACGAATGAAAAAGTCTTGTTCAGGGCTATTTTACGTTCATTTCCAACCACTTCTTCATCAACTCCCGCCACTCCTTGCTATACGCAAATCCTTCCCTCATTCCCCAACCATGACCGCCTTCAGGAAAAATGTACATGGCTGCGTGCACCTTATTTTGCTTAAGGGCGCTGTAAAAATCAACGCTGTTGCGCACGGGAACAGCCTTGTCGTCGTCGCTGTGGAAGAGTAGGGTAGGCGGGGTTTGCGGCGTTACGCGCTGCTCGTTGCTGTAGCGTTTTTCCATTTCTGCACTTGGGTTTTCGCCTAACAAATTTTTACGCGAGCCGCCGTGGGTAACGTTTTTATCCATAGTTACTACCGGATAAAAAAGCACGGCAAAATCGGGGCGGGTAATGCTGTCGGTAAAGTGCGTAGCGGCGGTTGAGGCCAGGTGTCCGCCGGCCGAAAATCCTGCAATGCCAACCTTGTTGGGATCAATATTCCACGCTTTGGCGTTTTGCCTCACCATGCGCAGGGCTTGCTGCGCGTCGCTTAGTGGCACCTCGTGGTGGCCGTTGGGCATGCGGTACTTAAGCACAAAGGCCGCAACACCTTGCTCGTTGAGCCATTTGGCAAATTCATGCCCTTCGTGCATCATTGCCAAACGAGCATAACCACCTCCGGGACAAATAATTATAGCCGAAGTGGGTTGCTGTGCATTTGGCAGTTGGTAGCAAAACAGCGTCGGGCTTGACACATTGCCCACGCGGCCGTTTTCCCCGTTTTCTTCAGGAGTGGCGATGCCGTTGCTGTTGGGCGCGCCCTGCGGCCACAAGGGAGTTTCGGCGGGTTGAGCAAACCCCAAAAGAGCAATGGTTGAGGCCATGATGAAAAGAATTGTTTTACGCATAGTTATTGTCCGTTTAAATTTTTTCTACGAAAAAGCGTTGTCATTGCGGACTTGATCCGCAACCGCAGCCCCGAAGGGGCAAGTTCGGCGAAGCCAATCTCCTGAAAAAAAACATTTCTCCGTTGGGAGATCCCGTGTCGAGCACGGGATGACACCACAATGTTGTAAGTTGTAAATGTAAAAAATAAACCTGAAAAAATCCGTACCTTTGTCCCTCAAAATTTTACCATGCGCACGCACACCTACTTTATATCCGACATGCACCTCGGGCTGCAAATGGGCAACCCGGCGGAGCGCGAGCGCAAAGTTGTGCAATGGCTTGATTCGGTAAAACACTCTGCTAAAAGCATTTACCTTCTTGGCGATGTGTTCGATTTTTGGTGGGAATATAAATACGTGGTGCCGCGCGGCTACGTGCGCTTTTTGGGCAAGCTGGCCGAGTTGACCGATAGCGGAGTTGCCGTTCACTTTTTTATAGGCAACCACGACCAGTGGGCGCGCGACTACCTGCAAAAGGAGTGCGGCGTTGCCGTTCATCGCAGGCGCGAGGTGGTGGAGATTGACGGAAAAATATTTTGCCTGGCGCACGGGCATAAGGTTACGCAACCCCTGCAGCGCATGTTTGCCAGCCCGCTTTTGCAAAAGCTGTTTTCGGCCCTGCATCCCCGATGGGCTGTGGCCTTGGGCAACGCCTGGAGCAAGCGCAACCGCATTGAAAAAGGCCTTGCCGCTACCTTCGATGGCAAAAACGAGCCGCTATACAAAGTTGCCGAACTGGTAATACAAAACGAAAAAGTAGATTACATCATTTTTGGTCACCGGCATGCGCCCGTGCTCCTGGATTTGCCCGGCGGCGCGCAGCTGGCGGTGCTGAGCGACTGGATTACCGGCTGCACCTACGCCGATTTTGACGGAGAAATGTTGATATTAAAAGAGTTTAAAATGGTTTAACGCTTCGCGTTTAAAGCGGTTTGAATTTGTTAGAAGAAAATTACCTTAAACAAATTCAAACGCGCAAAGCGCTTTAAACAATATTAAACCACCTTAAACGCGAAGCATTAAACAATGTTCCCAAATACCATAGCCCACACTATAAAAGCCTCGTCCGTAAAGGGTTTCCGTGCGGCGCTGAAGACCGCGTGGTGGATGATTCGCATTACGGTGCTCATATCGTTTTGCGTAATGCTGATGCAGTATTTTGGCGTTATTGCCAAAATTTCGGAGTGGCTCACGCCGCTATTTTTGCACCTCGGGCTTTCGGGCGAGGCCGCGCTGGTATTCATTTCGGGGGCGCTGGTCAACATTTACGCCGCCATCGCCGTTGTTGAAACCGTGGGCTTCGACCCGCGCTCCATTACCATTCTGGCGCTGATGTGCCTGTGCGCGCACAACCTCATTTTGGAGACCGCCATTCAGAAAAAAACGGGCTCATCGGCCATCCGCATGGTGGTTATAAGGCTCTTTTTTGCAGTTGTTTGCGGGTTTTTGCTCAACCTCATTTTACCCAAGGGCCAGCTCGATGCATCGGTAAAAAATATTGTTGTGGTAGAGGATAACTTCAGCGTGGTGCTGGTGCATTGGACTATAAGTACGCTGGCGCTGGTGGCCAAAATGTTTACCATTATTGTAACGCTAACCGTGCTGCAGCGCGTGCTGGCTGACCTGGGTGCAATGCGCTGGGTGGCCAAATTTTTTCGTCCGCTGCTGCACATTTTCGGCCTTCCGGCAAAAACATCCTTCCTGTGGATTGTATCGCAAACCCTTGGGCTGGCCTACGGCGCCGCGGTGATGATGGAGGAAAAGGAGAGCGGAAAGGTGGACAAAAAGGAGCTCGACCTGCTCAACCACCACATAGCCGTTTCGCACAGCAACGTGGAGGACTTGCTGCTGTTTGTAACCGTTGGCGCGTCGGCATTCTGGGCGCTGTCGCTGCGCGTTATTTTTGCCATGGTGGCGGTGTGGGAAAGGAGGCTGGAGCTGAAAATGAAGAAAACGTAAACTCTTGTCATCCTGAGCAAAGCGAAGGATCTCAAGTTGGCAGAAAATAGCAAAGTGAAACTATTTGGTACACATAACTACTACGTTTACATAACAACCAATGTTGATAAAACAGTTCTTTATGTTGGTGTAACAAACGATTTGGCAAGGAGGCTATTTGAGCATGAAAGAGATTCGGTGGAAAAGAAAAGCCATTTTGCAGGAAAATATAATTGCATTTATTTAGTTTACTGGGAAAGATTTCCGGAAATAACCCTTGCTATTGATAGAGAAAAGCAAATCAAAGGCTGGACAAGAGCCAAAAAGGATGCGCTTATCGCAACCATGAATCCGGAGTGGAAATTTTTAAATGAAGAACTAAAATAGCTTTGTGCTAACGAGAGATCCTTCGCTTTGCTCAGGATGACATCAAGTACATTTCCTGCTACAAAATAAAGATAATGAAGCAATACCTAGACCTTTTACAGCACATTGTGGACAACGGAGTTGAAAAATCCGACCGCACGGGCACGGGCACCATCAGCACGTTCGGCTACCAAATGCGCTTTGATTTGCAGAAAGGATTTCCGCTGCTGACCACCAAAAAGCTGCACCTCAAATCCATCATTTACGAGCTGCTGTGGTTCCTCCGGGGCGACACTAACATCAAGTACCTCAACGACCACGGTGTAAGCATTTGGGACGAGTGGGCCGACGCCAACGGCGACTTGGGGCACGTGTACGGCTACCAGTGGCGCAGCTGGCCTACGCCCGACGGCGGCCACGTGGATCAAATTGCGCAGGTGGAGAAAGCAATTAGGGAAAATCCCGACTCGCGCCGGCACATTGTAAGCGCGTGGAACGTGGCCGAGGTTGACCACATGGCCCTACCGCCCTGCCACACCATGTTTCAGTTTTACGTGGCGGGCGGCAAGCTCTCCTGCCAGCTGTACCAGCGCAGCGCCGACACCTTTTTGGGCGTGCCCTTCAACATTGCCTCGTACGCCCTGCTTACCATGATGATGGCTCAGGTTACCGGGCTGCAGCCGGGCGAATTTGTGCACACGCTGGGCGATACGCACATTTACCTCAACCACATGGAGCAGGTAAAAACCCAGCTGAGCCGCGCGCCGCGCGCCTTACCTATAATGGAAATTAATCCGGCGGTAAAATCCATTTTTGATTTTGAGTATGAGGATTTTGTGTTAAAAAATTACGACCCGCATCCGGGAATAAAAGCGCCCATTGCTGTGTAAGCAGATGATTGTAAGCAAAAAAAGAAATTTTGCTATTTGGCGTCAACCAATAAGCCTTGCAGACAAATCCTCAACTTTTAAGCTAAAATGTTGAGGATTTGACTTTTTAGTGACTATATTTGCCATCGCCAATCAAAAAAACATCAAAAAATGAAAAAAACTTTACTTTTTGCAAGCCTCCTGCTAATGCTCGGCGCATACTCGTGCAGCGACAACGATGAGCCAACCGATAATCCGGGTCCCGGCCCCGGAGACGACACAACAAAAGTGGTGGAGTACTCGCAACTTAAAATTAACGAGATTAACGGCAACGGAGAGGATGCCGACAAGTACATTGAGCTGTACAACGGCTCCGACAAAGCCATTAACCTCGAGGGAGTAGCCCTTTGGTACAACAACGTGAGCTCCGACCCCGAAATTACTTGGATAGGCGACCCAAGCGACAGCATCGCCGCCAAAGGATTTTTGCTGCTCAAGGGCGCCAAAAAGGATAAGAATCCAGATAGCGACTTGCAGACCGGCCTTTCGTCCAAGCAGGGTATTAGGGTGGCGCTGCAAAACCCCGATGGCGTCGCGCTCGACTCCTTTAGGATACACGCTGACGAGAATCGGGATAACGCCTACTCGCGCATTCCCGACGGCACGGGCGATTTTTACTACACCGCCGAGGCCGGAACGCAGGGTCTTACCAACGGGGCAAGCACAACGGGGCTTACCAAAATTGTAATACTGCCTTCGCTTACGGGCGTTGCGCGCAGCGTAGCGACGCCCGTGCCGCAGCAAAAAGTGGTGGTATCGGCTACCGCTATTGCGCACTTCGGCACCAGCCTAAGCTCTGTGAAGTTGAAGTGGAAGCTTAACAATGTTGCCCAAACTGACATAACCATGATTGCCAACGGCGATAAGTACTCCGATACCATACCCGGACAGGCCAACGGCGCGGAGATAATCTACTTTGTAGAAGCTGTAAACGAGAATGGCGCGGTACAATCCGTGGCTGACACGTTTACTGTTGCGGCGCTAACCGTTGACTACAGCGGTTTGGTAATCAACGAGGTGGATGGCAACGGTAAGTTTGTGGAGCTTTACAATAAGGGAGCTGCAAGTATTTCGTTGGAGGGCGTTACGCTGGTAAAAAACGAAACCGGCACATGGTGGACAGGTGGCGCTAACGTGAACATTGCGGCTGGGGGACGTTATACCATTGCGCAAAGTGGTGGCGCCGAGGGAGCCAACGAATACACGGGCAATGGCGGAATATCTCCTAAAAAGACCGTGAAGTTTGAGGTAAAAAAGCCCAACGGCGATTTGATAGATAGTTTTGCGCGCGTGAAAACAGATGGAGCGTTAGATGTAACTTGCGCACCTGATTATGGAACTACCACACCGCAATACTCTTTCTCCCGCTGCCCCGACGGCACAGGCAACTTTGGTTTAGCGGTGTCATCGTGCAACGCGGCAAACCCCGCAACACAGGAAGGGGCGATAGTAACCAACTAAAAGAGGAGATTTCTTGAGTCCAACGCAAATAGTTTTTCTTAAAACTTTCTCAAAAACAGAAACGGCTGCAATCACTTGCAGCCGTTTCTGTTTCTACCAATTAGTAAATTGTACTTAGTAAATCGTAAATTACTTCACTCTTTCCAGGTACGTCTTTTCGTGTGGATTTACCTTTATCTTTTCGCCTTCGTTTACAAACGAGGGAATCATAATTTCAACGCCGGTTTCCAGCGTGCAGCGCTTCATTACGGTTGACGAGGCGGTATCGCCGCGGGCGCCCAGCTCGGCCGAAACCACCGTCATTTCAACGGAGTCGGGCATTTCGCAGGTAAGCACCTTGTCGTCGTCGTCGGTGTTAATCATCATTTCCACGTACTGGCCTTCCTTCATAAAATCGGGGCAATCCACCAGCTCTTCCTGCAGGTCAATTTGCTCAAACGTTTCGTTGTGCATAAAGTGGTAGCCGCTTTCGTCCTTGTACAGAAATTGGTACGGACGGCGCTCCACGCGAATAACGTCGATTTTTTCACCGGCGGTAAACGTGTTTTCCAGTATGCGGCCGTTCTCAAGGTTGCGCATTTTTGTTTTTACAAACGCGCCGCCCTTGCCTGGCTTTACGTGCTGAAACCAAACTATGGAGCAGGGTTTGCCGTTGTAGGTAATGCACAAACCGTTGCGAAAATCTGCAGTTGTTGCCATGTCGTTTTGTTTTTATTAGGTTGCAAAGATAAAAAATAAAGGGAAAACAGGAAAAATAGAACAAAAGAACAAGAGAATGGCGCGTGCTGTCGCCCTAAACTTGTTGAAGTGGCACGGCTGCCAATTGCCAACCCGTAAGGTTTTACATTGGTTATTATCTAGTTATAAAATATTTGCCGTAAAATTTGAAATACATCATAATTCTATATATCTTTGCGCTATGTATTCAAGAGAACTACTAAAAGGAACCTTGTTGGCAATTGTACTTAAGCTGCTTGCTCAACACGGTAAAATGTACGGGTATCAAATTACTCAAAAAGTAAAGCTGTTATCCGATGAAAAAATTTTGCTTAAAGAAGGCTCGCTGTATCCGGCCTTGCATAAGTTTAAGGATGACGGATTGATTTCGGTTGAAACCGAAAATATTGGTAAGCGGATTCGTCATTACTACTCGCTTACCGAGGAGGGTCGCAGAGTGCAGCTTGAGAAGGAGGCGGAGCTGAGGGATTTTATAAATACAATCAACAAAATTATTACATCATAATTTGCATTTTATGAATTACCTAAGCGATGAGCATGTTGACTTTATTTCCAAAAGAATCAACAGCAGCAGTATTAAATCCGCGGCAATGAAGGAAGATTTAATCGACCACTTCTGCTGCGCGGTAGAGGAGGAAATGAAGCGTGGATCGGATTTTGATAAATCGTATGATAAAGCCTACCACAATATTTGTTCCGATGGTTTTGATGAAATTCAAAAAGAAACAGTTTTTTTACTAACCTCTAAAAAAATTAAAGCCATGAAGCAATTAATGTATGTATCGGGTTACCTATCAGCAATAGGGGTAACCACCACCATTTTTATGAAGTTAAACCATGTTGCCGGTGGGCAGCTGGTGTTTTTAACCACGGTGCTCATTTTAGCATTTCTCTTTCTGCCAACCATTTTTATTAGTCTGTACAAAAGGGAGTTGACAAAATCTTTGAGCAACAAACTGAAGTATATATCCGGCTTATTGGGGGTAGTACTGTTGACCGCTTTTGTGGTTTTTAAAATCTCTCACTGGCCGGGAACGACCGTGATTTTATTCGCGTCAGTAATGGTTATTAATTTTGCCTTTTTCCCGTTTTTATTTTTCAAGATGTATAGAAAATCGGTCAAATAAATTTCGCCACGCTTTTTGTAATCACCACCCCTTCGGCAGCGAGCGGGTGGTTTTTTATTCTGTTTTTCTTTTTTCCTTTGTTCTTTAGTTCTTTCTCTATAAATTTGTGCTCTCTAAATCAAAACAAAATGTACAGAACACACACCTGCGGCGAGCTTCGCCTGACCGATGTTGCGAAAAAAGTAACCCTTGCGGGCTGGGTGCAGCGCGTGCGCAAGCTGGGCGGCATGACCTTTGTTGACCTGCGCGACCGCTACGGCATTACGCAGCTGGCGGTGGACGAAAAAACGCCCGAGGAGATCCGCCTTGCGGCCGAAAAGCTGGGGCGCGAGTTTGTGGTGCAGGTGGAGGGCGCGGTGGTGGAGCGCGCCAGCAAGAACGCCAAAATTCCAACCGGCGATGTTGAAATCAGCCTCTCTGCGCTTAAAATACTCAACGCCTCCGAGGTGCCGCCCTTTACCATTGAGGACGAAAGCGATGGCGGCGAAGAATTGCGAGCAAAATATCGCTATCTGGACTTGCGCCGCAACCCCGTAAAAAATGCGCTGATGCTGCGCCACCGCGTGGCACAGGAGGCGCGTAAATATTTGGATGCGCAAGATTTTTTGGAAATCGAAACACCCTTTTTGATAAAATCAACGCCCGAGGGAGCGCGAGATTTTGTTGTTCCTTCACGTGTACACCACGGCGAATTTTACGCCCTGCCGCAAAGCCCGCAAACCTTTAAGCAGCTGCTCATGGTGGCTGGCTACGATCGCTACTTCCAAGTTGTACGCTGCTTCCGCGATGAGGATTTGCGCGCCGACCGTCAGCCCGAGTTTACGCAAATCGACTGCGAAATGGCCTTCGTGGAGCGCCAGGATATTCTCGACATGTTTGGCGGCCTGATGAGGCACCTGTTCAAAACCGTGCTTGGCGTTACGTTCGATCAGGTGCCCTTTATGACCTACGCCGACGCCATGCGCGATTACGGCTGCGACAAGCCTGATGTGCGCTTTGGTATGAAAATAAAAGAGCTGACTCAACGGGTGCAGGGCAAAAACTTTTCGGTGTTCGACAGCGCGGCCTACGTTGGCGGCATTTGCGCCGAGGGTTGCGCCGACTACACGCGCAAGCAGCTCGACGAGCTGACCGAGTGGGTTAAGCGCCCGCAAATCGGTGCCAAAGGCTTGGTGTATATTCGCCTTACGGCAGAAGGAATTAAGTCAAGCATCGATAAATTTTATACACCCGAAGAGCTGCAAAAAATTGCGGCCGAATTTGGCGCCAAGCAGGGCGATTTGATTCTTATTTTGGCCGGAGCCAAAAAAATTACCCTGTCGGGCCTGTGCGAGCTGCGCCTCGAAATGGGCAATCGCCTTGGCCTGCGCAGGCGCGGCGAGTTTGCCCCGCTGTGGGTTATCGACTTTCCGCTGCTGGAGTGGGACGACGAAACGCAGCGCTTTTACGCCATGCACCACCCCTTCACCTCGCCTCAACCCGAGGACATGGCCATGTTTATGGGCGGCAAAAAGGAGGAGCTGGAGAATGTACGCGCCAACGCCTACGACTTTGTGATGAACGGCGTGGAGCTGGGCGGCGGCTCCATTCGTATTTTCGACTCGGGCATACAGCAGCAAATGTTTAAGGTGTTGGGCTTTACGCCCGAAGATGCCGAGTACAAGTTCGGCTTCCTCACCAACGCCTTTAAGTTCGGCGCTCCGCCCCACGGCGGCATTGCCTTTGGCTTCGACCGCCTGTGCGCCATGTTTGGCGGCAGCGACAGCATTCGCGACTACATTGCGTTCCCCAAAAACAACGCCGGCCGTGATGTGATGATTGACTCGCCCTCGCGCATCGACGATTCGCAGCTGAAGGAGCTGGCGATTGAAATAGCAAAAGAAAAATAGTTAAGCTTGTCATTGCGGGCTTGACCCGCAATCTCCCGAAGGAGATCCCGAATCAAGTTCGGGACGACAGCAAGTGTGATAAATTTTGGCATTACAAAGTAAAATAAAACCCGATCCCGTTCACGAGCTCATTAAGTCGATGACCAAGGCCGAGAAGCGCTCCTTCCGGCTTTACGCCACGCGTATCGACGATAGCAAGAACGCCATGTTCGTTGCCCTGTTCGATGCGCTGGACGAGCTGCCGGTTTTTGACGAGGCCAAAATTCTGAAAAAAAGCGGCGTCCCCAAATCGCAGCTGGCCAACGTGAAAAGCTACCTGTACCACGAGCTGCTTACCAGCCTTCGCCAAAGCGGCGTGGACACCTACGACGACGTGTCGCTGCACGAGCAGCTGGACTTTGCCCGCATTCTTTACGCCAAGGGAATGTACAAGCAGAGCCTCAAAATTCTCGACCGCGCCAAGGCGCAGGCGCTGGAAAAGCTGCAGTTTACCACGGCACTCGAGGTGGTTGAGTTTGAAAAGCTTATCGAGTCGCAGTTTATTACCCGCAGCAGCACCTCCCGCGCCGACGACCTTACCACCGCGGTGCAAAAGTTGAGCTACACCATTCAAAAGGCCAACGAATTTTCCAACCTTTCCATTCAGCTCTACGCGCTGTACCTCAAGCGCGGCCACGTGCGCAACCGCAACGACATCATGTTTGTTGAGGACTACTTTGCAAAAAACCGTCCGAAGTTCGACCCGCGCAACCAGGGGCCGTACGAGCTGCTGTACATGAACCTGTCCAACTACTGGTACAGCTACATCATGCAGGATTTTGTGTCGTGCTACCGCCACACGCAGCGCAACGTTGACCTTTTCAGCGCGCACGCCATGCTCAAGCATAGCATGCCCGACCTCTACTTTAAGTCGTATAACTATCTGTTAGAAAGCCTTTTTTATCTGCGCCACTATGCCAAGTTTAAGGAGGTTCTTGACGCGCTGCACGAGGAAATAGCAGGGCAAACAAATATCCCCAACCAGAACGCCGAAATTCTTGCCCGCTCCTTCTACTACGCCAACCGCCTCAACCTGCACTTCATGGACGGCACCTTTACCGAGGGGCAGGAGGTGGTACCCGAGCTGCTGGATTTTATCGAAAAAAATCAAAACAAAATCGACCAGCATCACATCCTGGTGTTTTACTACAAAATAGCCAGCCTGTACTTTGGCGCGGGCGAGGCCAAAAAATCCATTTCGTTCCTCAACAAAATAATCGATACGCGCGACGAGGAGGTGCGCTCCGACCTGCAGTGCTTTGCCCGCATTCTGCGCTTAGTGGCCTCGTACGAGAGCGGCGACGACTTTATGATGGAGTACCAGATAAAATCGACCTACCGCTTTTTGGTAAAAATGAACGACCTGAACGTGGTGCAAAAGGAAATGCTGACCTTCCTGAGCAAGCTCGACACCTTCTACCGCAGCGACATCAACGAGCTGTTCCGCAAGCTGTACGAAAAGTTGCTGCCCTACGAAAGCCTGCCCTATGAAAAGCGTCCCTTCCTTTACCTCGACCTCATTTCGTGGCTCGAGAGCAAAATAAAGGGCGTAACGGTGCAGGATGTTACGCGGCAGAAATTTTTACGCAGAAACAGCATGCAACCGCCGTTGAGGATGTAAGGAAAGTCGGCAGTTGCAGTAGCCAGCGCACGAAGCACATTTATTGTATTTAATTTTGGCAAAAGTTGTAATATATACCGATGGCGCGGCGCGCGGAAACCCCGGGCCGGGAGGCTACGGAACCGTTTTAATTTCGGGCGAGCACCGCAAGGAGCTGTCGGAGGGCTTTGCGCTTACCACCAACAACCGCATGGAGCTGCTGGCCGTAATTGTGGGGCTGGAGGCCTTAAAAAACGAGGGCTGCGAGGTTACCGTTTACTCCGACTCCAAGTACGTGGTTGAGGCCGTGGAGCAGCGCTGGGTGTTTGCCTGGGCATCGGCGCCGAATTTTAAAAACAAAAAAAATCCCGACCTTTGGCTGCGGTTTTTGAAAATATACCGCAAGCACAGCGTAAAATTTGTGTGGGTAAAAGGCCACGCCGGCAACCCCAACAACGAGCGCTGCGACCAGCTGGCCGTAGCAGCCAGCCTACAGCCCAACTTGCCGAGGGATAGGGGATATGTGGCGGAGGAAATGAGGTTGATGTAGTAAGGAATCCACCCTCTGCCCATGCTGGCGGGAGAAAATTGTAAATAGTAAATCGTCAAATTGTAAATAAACTTGGTTCTTCTTTCACCACATAATTTCGCGGATTACGAGCTGATCGACTGCGGCAACTTCGAAAAGCTGGAGCGCTTTGGCAAGTACGTTACCCGCCGCCCCGAACCCAAGGCCGTGTGGGCGCCATCCATGCCCGATGCCGAGTGGCGCAAGTTGGCGCACGCCACCTTTCAGCACGAAAAAGGAGCGGCCAGCAACCCCGACGAGCGCGGCACCTGGATGCGCCGCTCCGAAATGCCCGACCGCTGGATTGTGAATTACAAGCACAATGGTTTGGATATGAAGCTGCGCTTGGGGCTTACCTCATTTAAGCATGTGGGTGTTTTTCCAGAGCAAGCTTCGAACTGGGATTTTATTTACAGCGCGGCAAAAAATTTCAAAAAGCGCGATGCGAAGGTGCTCAACCTTTTTGCCTACACCGGCGGAGCATCGCTGGCGGCGCGTGTGGCAGGTGCCGATGTAACTCACTTAGATTCAATAAGACAGACCGTTACCTGGGCGAATGAGAACATGCAGGTTAGCGGGCTCGACGGCATTCGCTGGCTGGTGGACGACGCGCTAAAATATGTACAACGACAAGTTCGTCGCGGAACCAAATTCAGCGGCATCATACTCGACCCTCCGGCTTACGGTCGCGGCCCCGACGGCGAGCGCTGGCTGCTTAGCGAGGGCATTCTGGAGCTGCTTAGCGGGGTGGAAAAAATGCTCGAACCAAAGGACTCGTTTGTGGTCTTAAACCTATACGCGCTGGGCTTTTCATCGGTGGTGTGCGATACGCTGGTGAGGAGCGTTTTTGGCGACCCCAAGCGGCGCGAAAGCGGCGAATTAATATTGGAAGACAGGTTCGGAAAAAAACTTCCGTTGAGCGTTTTTACCCGCTTTACGAGGTAGCGACCGGGGCATAAAAAAACCTCCACCGAGACCTGCAATTCCTGGTGGAGGGAGCAAAAAATCCAATCATGGCAATAATTTGATTTTTTGGGCTACTTGGTCGCTATCTTTTTTGCTTTTTACTGGTTGATAGCGCCTTATGTCATTTTTCTTGGTTTTTCAACCTGTATACAAATATACAAAATAAGGAAATGCGATGTTCACAACTTGTTCAAATCGCCCAATTTTTAGCTGTTAAAATTATTAAATGGTTGTTTTATAGCGACTTAATCAACGTTGTTGTACAGCAGAAACATCGCTAATCAGCTATTTTTTCCTAAAAAAAGAGGTTTGTAGCAGATAAATTTAACATTTTTGTTTACCTTTGCACTCCTTTTAAAGGTACAACCTGACTCCGTAGCTCAGTTGGTAGAGCAAATGACTCTTAATCATTGGGTCGAGAGTTCGAGTCTCTCCGGGGTCACCAAGCCGTTACGCAAATGTGCGTAACGGCTTTTTTGTTTTTGTACACTAACGAAGTAAATTTGCCGCGTCTCGTCATTGCGAGGAGTGAAGAATGAGCGACGTGGCAATCTTCTAATCGGGAGATGGCGGATCGAGTCCGCCATGACATACAGGAGTTGAGCTTGCCCTACACGCAATGTCGTTGCTATAAAACAGCTATTAAAATGCCGAACATCTTTTCCATATCCACCGAAAGCAATTTTGCCCTTGCGTGCCTCGAAACCTTTCGCCGGCAGGCGCGCGCGTGCGAACCGTACGCCCGCTACCTTTCGTACCTCAACGTAAGCGTTGAGGATGTGAACAGCGTGGAGCAAATTCCTTTTTTGCCCATCGAATTTTTTAAAAGCGAAAAAATTATTTGCGGAGGCGCCGAGCCGCAAGCCACCTTTACCAGCAGCGGTACCACCGGGGCGGAAACCAGCCGCCACCACGTTGCCGATCTTAGCTTATACGAGCAGTCGTTTACCCGCGGCTTTGAGCATTTTTACGGCGATGTAAAAAGCTTCTGCGTGCTGGCCCTGCTGCCGGGCTACCTGGAGCGGCCGGGCTCGTCGCTCATTTACATGGTCGAAAGGCTGGTGAAGGAAAGCGGACACCCGCAGAGCGGGTTTTACCTGCGCAACCACGAGGATTTGGTGAAAACGCTGTGCGACCTGCGCGAAAAAAACCAGCCGACGATACTTATTGGCGTAAGCTTTGCGCTGCTGGATTTGGTGGAGGGGTGGGGGAATATACTCGGTTGTCATTGCGGGCTCGACCCGCAATCTCCCTCCAAGAGAGAAGAGATTCCGGCTCAAGGCCGGAATGACAGCTGGCTTATCATCATGGAAACCGGCGGCATGAAAGGTCGCCGCAGGGAGTTGCCGCGCGAGGAGCTGCACGGGGTGTTGTGCCACAATTTTGGCGTGAGCACCATTCACTCCGAGTACGGAATGACGGAGCTGCTTTCGCAGGCGTACTCTACCGGAGGCGGCAAGTTTTTTGCTCCGCCGTGGATGAAAGTTGTGCCGCGCGACTTAAATAACCCGTTTGCAAAAGCGGTAACAGGAACCTCCGGAGGTGTTAATATTATCGATTTGGCCAACCAAAATTCTTGCTCATTTATCGAAACGCAGGATTTGGGAAAAATACACGGCGACGGCGGGTTTGAAATCCTGGGGCGCATGGACAAAAGCCAGGCGCGGGGATGCAGCATGCTGGTGTTGTAACTACCTCAACAATTACACCTCTTCAACAATTTGCTCAAAATTCTGCTCCGGCGCTTGCTTTTTGTCAACCGCTTGGTGGCAAAAAAGCCTATCTTTGCTTTTGCTAAAAAAATTGGAATTGCTAATTAAGTATAGATTTTACCATAAAGAAATCACGAGGATTTACAACAAAATAAAAACACAAACTTGTTAATCCATTTCACGTTTTTGATAATCAATGTGATAGAAAAAATTTCTATCGTCGTTTTATAGACAGGATTTTAAGGAGAGACATCCTGTAAATCCTGTCTATATTCATACTTTATTACCAAGGCCAAAAATTTTTGCGCGTGAAAAAAACAGCTCTTCTTCCACTATCGTTACTCCTTTGCCTGCCTTTTCTTGCCGTGGGCCAAGCGAGCATGACGCTACGCACGACAAAAATTATTGAGCACTCGGCGCACCCATCTTTTTCTTCGCTGGTAAAAAATGTATCAGAGCCGGAGGAGGAGTTTGGCACGACCCTTTCCGTTGCACCGGATTTTGACACCAAGCTGTTGAGGGATGCAGGGGTTAAAGTTGGCACCAGCGTAAACGGAGTGGTAACGGTTCGCGCTACGGCATCGCAGCTGGCGAGTTTGGCCAACATAAGCGGAGTTACCTTTATTGATGCCGATAATCGTATTCATCCTAATCTGGATATGGCGGTTAAGTCAATAAAAGGAGATAGCGTACAAATGGGCTTAGGTTTACCGCAGGCATTCACCGGAAAAGGCGTTATAGTGGGCGTTATTGATGATGGCTTCGACGTTAACCATCCCACATTTTATAATCCGGCCGGTGACATCCTACGCATTGTGCGCCTGTGGGATCAAAAAGACAATACGGGAGAAAACGCCCACCCCTACGGTTATGGCAGGGAGTACACACAGCAAAGCGATATAAAACAGCTTTCCTGCATTTCTACAAAGGGCACCCATGGGACTCATGTGGCAGGAATTGCTGCCGGATCGGGAGGAAAAGGCAAAACGTTTGTGGGCGTTGCTCCGGAGGCCGAAATCGTAGTTGTACAGCTGAATAAAGCCATAACATCGGAAATGATAGATGGGCTGAGCTATATTTTTAACTATGCAAAATCGGTGGGGAAGCCCGCCGTGGTAAACCTCAGCTATGGTACGCACTTTGGCCCGCATGATGGCACATCATCTTTTGATGCGGCGGTAGATAAGCTGGTTGGCCCGGGCAAGATACTGGTTGGTTCGGCCGGGAACGAGGGAGGCGATAAGTTACACGCATCGCACACCTTTACCTCCCTTTACGATACCGTGCGTACGGTAATAAAAATAACGCCGTCAAAAAAAGCAAATGTGTGTGCATGGATGGGGGAAACAGATCATGTGATGTGGGGCCTCGAAGTCTGGGACATGGTAACGAAGCGCCGGTTGACGACTGTAAATGCTTTTTATTCCACCAAGTATGACTATAGTAAAAAGGTGGATAAAACCCTTCTCTACAACAATAATCAGGATACGATTACCGTCAACGCCGCCGGTTACAAGCTGGCTTACGGTAAGGAGCGCGGCGTTGTGGATGTAACGGTAAGAAATACCAACCAAGATAAGTATGGCGTTGTGCTAGCGCTAAAAGGCGCAACCCTTGGGGGGCGGGTGCACCTCTGGAACTATGGCGCATGGGATGGAGATAATCACCGTGATGCGGAGCTAAGCGCCTTGTACGACAATGCCTCCTGGCTTAACGGTAACGTGGAGTGTACGGTAGGCGAAATAGGAGGAACCGCAAAAAAAATCATAACGGTAGGAGCTTATGTTTCCAAACAAAAGTGGAGTAGCCTTTTCGATGGGGACGGTTGGAGCTATGGCGTTGGTGATTCAGGTAAAATAGCATCGTTCTCATCCTGCGGGCCCACGGCCGATGGAAGGGTTAAGCCCGACCTTATTGCACCGGGCAGCGCCTTGGTTGCCTCGGTTAACTCTTGCGACCCCCTGAGCGACGCTTGGAGATGTACCCTTGTGGATAGCGTAATGGAAAGAGGTAGAGAGTATTACTATGCCGCCATGCAGGGTACCTCCATGGCGGCGCCCATGGTAGCGGGAGCAGTTGCCTTACTCTTGCAGCAGCGCCCCAATCTTACCCCGGACAACATAAAAAACATTTTACAACAAAGCGCCGTGGTGGATGATTATATAGCCTCAGAGCCGGAGACCGTGCGCGGGGCAGGAAAGCTGAATATACTTGCAGCCATGCAGTCCAAAATAGCAACATCGAGCGGACGCATACCTTGGACTGCCGAAGAAGACAAAGCGCTGTACGCCATAGCGCCCAACCCGAATAACGGCACTTTCAGAGTGGAAGCCGCAGATAATGTGTTCGTTAATGTAAATGTTTACAGCTTGTCGGGAGTGCTGCTCTACGCCACCTCCACGCAAACCAACAATGATATTTCACTTCCATTTTTGCCTCAAGGCTTATATCTTGTACAGGTGGTTGGGAGTAAACCCGAAGCAAAAAAGATGTTGATTTATCGGTAAACCAGAAAAATGAAAAGATTCCCCCAGCTCCCACTTACGTTACTCCTTTGCCTGCCTTTTTTTGCCGCGGGTCAAGCGAGCATGACGCTGCGCACGGCAAAAATTATTGAGCAGGCCGAGGCCTCACAGCCCTCTTCTTCCTTGCTGCGAAGCGTAAGCGCGGAGGAGCAGGAAGTCGGTGCGCTTCTTACCGTGGAGCCGGGCTTCAACGCTCAGCGCTTTGCGGATGTCGGGGCAAAAATAGGTACGCAGGTGGGCAATACGGTAGCGCTGCGCGCCACACCGTCGCAGCTGCGGCAAATTGCGACAATGGATGGCGTTGCATTTATGGCCGCCAATAACAGGGCCCGGCCAAAGCTGGATGTGGCGGTACCGCTTGTCAAGGCCGATTCGGTACAACGGGGGCTGGGCGGATTGCCGCAGGCGTACACCGGCAGCAACGTGGTGGTGGGCATTGTTGACCAAGGGTTTGACTACACGCACCCCACCTTTTACGACAGCCTGGGCAACCTGCGCATAGCCCGCGCCTGGAACCAGCTGGACAAAAGCGGATACTGCAGGCCCTCGTACGGCTATGGCTCTGTTTATGATAGCCAGGATATTATGGAGCAAAAAATATGCTCGGCGGGCGGGGAGTCGCACGGCACGCACGTGGCCGGCATTGCCGCGGGCGGCGGCGGACAGGCCGAAAAGTACAAGGGCGTTGCTCCCGAGGCAAACATCGTGCTGGTGCAGCTGAGAGATGGCTCCGACTCGGAAATTCTGGATGGCATCGACTACGTTTTTCGCTACGCGCAATCGCAGGGAAAACCGGCGGTGGTTAACCTTAGCCTTGGCTACCACTTTGGCCCGCACGACGGCACCTCGTCGTTTGATCAAGCGCTTGATGGCTTAGTGGGCACCGGAAAAATTGTGGTGGGAGCAGCCGGCAACGAAGGCGATATTAAGCTGCACGCATCACACTCCTTTGCCGGATCTACCGACACCATGCGTACGGAGGTCGGCATAGCTGGTCGCGAAAGCTACGCCATGGCGTGGATGGAAATAGGAAAGCAGCTGAATTGGAACGTGGAAATTTGGGACAAGCAAACAAAAAAATTGTTGAATACGGTAAACACCTCAAGGCTGTACTCTACATCGCAAACAACCGGTGGAGGAGTTGAAAATAAGAAGTTTTTTTACAACAGCAACCGGGACACCGTAATAATATCGGCGCAAGGCTACGGTGGCGATGGAAACAATATCCGCGGCATAGTGGAGGTGCTGGCCACCAACGCCCACCCCGATAAGTACAGCGTGGTGCTGGTGCTCAAGGCCACATCGGGCAAGGTGCACCTTTGGAACACGGGCGATGACGAAAGCGATGCAGAATTTAGCGCGCTGATTCCCGGGGGAAGCACCTGGGTTGACGGCGACACCGAGTGTACCGTGGGCGAAATCGGCGGCACGGCAAAAAAGATTATTAGCGTAGGCGCCACCTACAACTCAACCTTAAGCTCGACCATTGCCTACTTTTCGTCCCTTGGCCCCACCGCCGACGGGCGCACCAAGCCCGACTTAGTGGCACCCGGCAGCTCGCTTGTTTCATCGGTCAACAGCTGCGATAGCGAGTACAAGGCGTGGAATACCGTGGCGAACGAAACCAGGGGGGCAAAAACCTACTACTATGCTCGAATGCAGGGCACCTCCATGGCTGCGCCCATGGTAGCGGGTGCGGTGGCGCTGCTGCTGCAGGAGTGTCCCACGCTCACCCCCGACAGCGTGCGCAATATTTTGAAGCGAACCGCGCTGCTGGACGAAGCCATTTTATCCCTTCCGGAAAATACTCGCGGAGCCGGAAAGCTTAACGTGCTAAAGGCGGTAAAAGCAAAGCAGGGAGCTGCCTGCAGCAGCATTCCCGTCGTTCCGTATAGCGACTGCTCTACTACCTCCATCGCCTTCAACCGATCGGAGCACAGCGAATTAATGCTACCCTTTAACATCGTTCCAAACCCCAACAGCGGCGTATTCTACCTTGACACGGAGGAGGGTGGCACGCTTACGCTAAATGTGTACAGCATGGCAGGCCAGCTGCTGCATACCGGGCAGGTACAGGCGCATGATGAGCTGACGCTTTCGCATCTACCTCAAGGATTGTACCTTATGCAGCTCAACTCCGGCGAAAAGCAGGGCGTTAAAAAAATGCTGATCAACCGTTAAACCTTTTTGTAAAAATACACTCCAACAGGAGTAAACCCGCAACATATTGTGGGTTTTATGCCTACTATTGCAACCTTGAGCGCAAGCATGCTACATAGCAACGATGAGGTAGAGCTGCGCGCGCGCCTTCAGAACGAGGGCACGCGGCGCGATGCCTTTGGCGTGCTGGTGCAGCGGCACGGCGAGCGGCTGTACTGGCACATTCGCAAAATGGTGGTGTCGCACTCCGATGCCGACGACGTGCTGCAAAACACCTTTATAAAGGCGTGGGAGGGCATGGCCAACTTCCGCGGCGATGCCCAGCTCTTTACCTGGCTTTACCGCATTGCCACCAACGAGTCCATTACCTTTTTAAACCAAACAAAGCGCCTGCAGCGCCTCAGCTTCGGCGATGCCGAGCAGCTGCTGCGCAACCTGCGCTCTACAGATTCGCACCTCAACGCCAGCGAGGTGCAGGCCAAGCTGCAGGCGGCTATTTTGGCCCTGCCACCCAAGCAGCGCGTGGTATTCAACCTGCGCTACTTTGACGAAATGCCCTACGAGCAAATGTCCGAAGTGCTCGAAACCTCGGTGGGGGCGCTCAAGGCATCGTACCACCACGCCGTGCAGAAAATAGAAAAATATTTGTAGCGCGTTAAACTTTTTCTGCGCGCAGCGGTCATAGAGTTGTGCGCACGAAAACATTAAAAAAAACAATTTAAAAGTTGGTAGAAATGAAAAAGGTAATTTTTGCAGTAGCCGCCTTAGTGCTGGCTGTAAACGTAGGAATGGCGCAACCTGCCGAGGGTGGACGTGGACAAAGGGCTAATCCCGAAGAGCGCCAACAGCGAATGGAGCAGGCCGCAACGAGGCGCAGCGCCGATTTGCGCGAAAAGCTGGCGCTGACCCCCGCCCAGTCCGCCAAGGTGGACAGCGTTAACGCCAAGTACGACAAGCAGCAGATAGCGCTGTTTAGCCCCGAAAATCGTGGTGGCGACCGCAGCGCCATGCGCCAGAAAATGGAGAATATTCAAAACGCTCGCGTGGCTGAAGTAAAAACGCAGCTGACCGAAGAGCAGCGCACAAAGTACGACCAGTGGATGAGCGACCAGCAAAAGGAGCGTCAGAACAGGCAGGGCGGTGCGCGCGGCGAGGGGCGTCCCCAAGGCGGCATGTAGTAGCTCCCCATGTCAATGGCGGACTTGATCTGCCATCTCCTCTCTTAAGTATTCTTTCGGCAGGAGGTTGCGGGTCAAAGTTTATCCCGACTTGGCGGGACCCGCAATGACAACAATCTTTAGTATTTGATAAAATGAAGAAGATAGATAACATATCTGCGCAAGACAAAAAATTGCCATTTACCGTTCCTGCGGGCTACTTTGAGAACCTGCAGGAGCGGGTAATGCAGCGCGTTGATGAGCACGCGGAAAAACCGGCAAAGCGCCTTTCGCTGTGGGGCGTTATTCGTCCTCAGCTGGCCTTTGCCGCAGGCTTTGCGCTGTTGGTGGCGGTGGCCACCGTCACCGTAAAGTTTGCCACCACCGCGCCACAGGAAACCGCCTCCGACCTGACGCTTTCACCCTACGGAATCAGCATGTTTGACATTGAAACCTACGTTGCAGAAAGCGTAACGGTGGAGGACGTTGTGGGGGAGGAGGCCATAGTAGATTACCTGCTTTGCGATAACCACGTGGGCTACTTAGCTTTGGGGTATTAAGCGAAGCTTAAAAATTCATACAGATGAAAAAAATATTTTTACTCGCAGCCGTATTGCTTATGACGCTTGCTGCTTCTGCACAGCAACCGCAGACCAGAGAAAAAAATACGGATTGGAAAAAAGAGCGGAGGGAGCGTGGCGAAGCGAGCGATACCGCCGCCGTGCGCCGCCACCAGGAGCGCAAGGACCAGATAAAGGCGCGGAAAGTCGGCTACTTTACCACCAAGCTCGAGCTTAGCACCGAGGAGGCGCAAGCCTTCTGGCCGCTGTACAACGAGTACTGGGAAAAGCGCGATAAGCTGTTTATTGAGCGCCACAACCTGATGAAAAAAATACAGCACGACCAGTTTGACGATAAAAAGGCGCAGCAGGTAACCCAACGCCTGGTGGCTAACGCGCAGGACGACGCCAACCTTTTGCGCGAGTACAACGAAAAATTTTCAAAAGTCCTTTCACCCCAAAAATTGCTCAAGTATTACGCCGCCGAGGAGTCGTTTAAGATGGAGCTTATCAACGTGCTGCGCAAGCAGGAAAGGCCATAGCGGCGCCTGCGGACTACCTAAATTTACCCTATTTTTTTACGAATAAAAATGCATAAAGGATTTGTGAAGAGGAGTATAGTGCCGATACTTGTCGGCCTATTTTGTGTTGGGCAAGCGCATGCGGCAGGCATTCGCGGCAGCGTGGTGGACTCGCGCACCGGCGAACCGATGGTGGCCGCCACCGTGGCCGCCATAAGCGTAAAGGACAGCACGCTGCGGCGCTACGTTACCACGGCTGCCGATGGCACGTTTACCATAGCCAACCTGACGGCTCAAGCTTACCGCGTGGAGTTTAGCTTTTTGGGCTACGAAAAGGCGAGACAGCAGCTGACCCTTGGCAACGAAGAAAAGAATTTGGGAAAAATTCGCCTGCGCCAGGACGCGGTGGAAATGGAGGAGGTAAAGGTTACGGCCTACGCCGCGCGCGCCACGCAGCGGGGCGACACCACCGAGTTTAACGCCGATGCCTACAAGGTGGCGCAGGATGCCACCACCGAGGATTTGCTGAAAAAGTTGCCGGGCGTTACCGTTGAAAACGGAACCGTAAAAACGCAGGGCGAGGATGTAAAGAAGGTGCTGGTGGACGGCAAGCCTTTTTTTGGCGACGACCCCACCATTGCCATCCGCAACCTGCCCGCCGAGGTAATTGCAAAAATTGAGGTGTTCGACCGGCAAAGCGAGCAGTCGCAGCTTACCGGCTTTGACGACGGCAACGCCGAAAAAACCATCAACATTGTAACGCGCGAAAATCGCCGGGTGGGGCAGTTTGGCCGCCTGTACGCCGGCGGCGGCTACGACGATGTGCAGCAGGAGGCGCGCTACAACGCAGGCGGTAACGTGAACCTCTTCAGCAAAACGCGGCGGGTGTCGATTCTGGGCATGACCAACAACGTTAACCAGCGCGACTTTGCCTCCGAGGATTTGGTGAGCGCCACGGGCGGCGGGCGGCGCGGCGGGAGCAACTTCGGCGGCGGCGGCGACGGCATTGCCAGCACCACGGCCATTGGCCTTAACTATAGCGATATGTGGGGGAAAAAGATGGAGGTTTCGGGCAGCTACTTCTTTAACTACACCGACAACGATACCTGGAGGCAGCTGCACCGGCAGTACTTTATTCAGCAGGACTCGATACAGCTGTACGACCAGCTGTCCAACTCCACGGCCACCAACTACAACCATCGCCTCAACATGCGCATGGACTACAAGTTCAACGAAAAAACTTCGCTGCTGTACGTTCCGCGCCTCAGCTTCCAAAGCCGCGAAAACGGCAGCGGACAGGTATCCGAAATGGTGGGGCTCAACAATGCCAACAGCAGCAACAACACCAACAGCCACGCCTTTAACTTCGACAACGAGCTGCTGCTGCGCCACAAGTTCGAAAAACCGGGGCGCACCATTTCGCTCAGCGGAAGGTTTAACATCAGCGACAGCGAAAGCGACAACAAGCTGTTCAGCCAAACGCGCGAGGGCGTGGTGCTGAAAAACTACCGCAACCAGCAGTCGAACAACCCCACCAACAACTGGGGGGCGCGCGGCAACCTTGCCTACACCGAGCCCATAGGCACCATGGGCATGGTGCAGGCCAACTACGATGTGAATTTTTCGCACGGCGAAAGCAACAAGGAAACCTACAACGTTGACACCGCAACTAACACCATCATCGGCCTTGACTCGCTGTACTCCAACATTTACAGCAACGATTACCTTACGCACCGCGTGGGCCTGAGCTACCGCATCCGCGGCGAAAAGTTCAACGGCATGGTGGGTCTCAACGGCCAGTACGCTATCCTCGACGGCCAGCAAACAATGCCCGTGCGCCCGGCCATTGATAAGGAGTACCAGTCGTTTTTGCCCATGGCCACGTTTGAGTATAAGTTTACCAAGCAGCAAGCCCTGCGCGTTTTTTACAGGTCATCCACCAACGCGCCGTCCATATCGCAGCTGCAAAGCGTGATTGACAACAGCAACCCCCTGCTACTGCGAACCGGTAACCCCGGCCTCAACCAAACCTACAGCCAAATGCTATCGGTGCGCTACAACCAAACCTCGCTGGAAACCGCCACCACGTTTTTTGCTATGGCCTTTGTATCCAACACCATGGACAACATTACCACCAGCTCCATTACCGCCCGGCGCGATACGGCCCTGATTGTAAACTCCGACACCATTATGCTGCTACGCGGCTCGCAGTTTAGCCGTCCGGTTAACCTCAGCGGCTACTGGAACGCCCGCGGCGTGCTTACCTTCGGCCTGCCCATAGGCTTCATAAAGAGCAACCTCAACCTCACCACCACCGGCTCGTACAGCCGCCAGCCGGGTTTTATTAACGGCGAAAAAAATATTTCGGACAACTATGGCATTAGCGAGGGTGTGGTGCTGAGCAGCAACATTAGCCAAAATTTTGACTTTACGTTTTCGTACAATGCCTCGTACAACATTACCGAAAATACGCTGCAAAGCCGCGATAACGACACCTACTTCAGGCACTCGGCCAACGGAAGGCTGAACGCCGTTATTTGGAAGGGAATAACCATGCAAGGCGTGGCCAGCTACGACCAGTACAAGGGGCTGAGCGAGGGCTACAACCAGGAGTACCTGCGCTTAGACGCCAGCGTGGGAAAAAAGTTTTTGAAAAATAACCGCGGCGAGCTCAAGTTTACCGTGTACGATATTTTGAACCAAAACAAAAATTATAGCCGAAGCGTAACCGAGAGCTACATTGAGGACGCCGTGTCGAACGTGCTGTCGCGCTACTACATGCTCAGCTTTACCTATACGCTACGCAACATTGGGCAGGCGCCGCAGCGCAGCTCCGATGGAGATGGTGATCGCCAGCGCTACCGCGAAGGCGGCGGCGGCTTTAAGCGCTACGGTGGCGCAGGCGGTTTTGTTCCGTAGGGTGTAAACGGGTAGAAAGGGGCTGTTGTCCTGCGCTCTGCTTGGCACCAGGCGCAGCCGAACCGGTGTATAGGCAGGCTTGACTTACAGCATTGGCGCCAGCAGCCTCGACAGGTTTTCCATAAAGCGCTCCCGCCGGGGGCGCTTTTCCCATTCGTGGGGCAGCACCTCCTTGCAGTAGCGCAAGTCCTGCACAAACATTTCCTCCACCTGCCGGGTAAAGTTTTTATCGTAAAAAAGCGCGTTGACCTCAAAATTGTGCTCAAAGCTGCGCACATCCATGTTGGCGGTGCCCACGGAGCAAAATTCACCGTCGGCCATGAGCAGCTTGGAGTGGGTAATGCCCTTAGAGTAGAGGAACACGCGCACGCCGGCCTCGAGCATGGTTTCAACATACGACATGCTGGCCCACTGCGTAATGCTGGAGTCGCTCCGCTCCGACATCATGAGGCGCACATCAACGCCGCGCAGGGCGGCGGCGCACAGCGCGGTAAGCATACTCTCGTTGGGCACAAAGTAGGGCGTGGCAATGTACAGCTGGTGGGTGGCGGTGTTGATGGCTGCAAAGTAGGTTTGCATAATGGTAGCCCAATCGGAGTCGGGGCCGCTGCTGGCAATCTGCACCGTGCACTCGTTGCGGATGTGGTGCGCAGGGAAGTAGCGCATGGCGTTGCTTATCTGCTCGCGGCTCACAAATATCCAGTCGAGCATAAAGATGGATTGCAGCCAGCGCACCGCATCGCCCTTAAGCATTACGTGCGTGTCGCGCCAGCTGCCGAGCTCGGGCAGCCCGCTGAGGTAGTAGTCGGCAATGTTGATGCCGCCCACAAAGGCAATTTTGCCGTCAACAATCACGATTTTGCGATGGTTGCGGTGGTTGATTTTGCTCTTAAAAAACGATAGGCGCACCGGCAAAAACGGGAAAACTTTTACACCTCCGTCTTTGAGCGATTGCAGGTACTTCTTGCTCAGCCCCCAGCTGCCCAGGTGGTCGTAAATAAGGCGCACCTCCACGCCCTCCCCGGCCTTGCGAATGAGCAACTCGCGCAGCCTGTTGCCCACCCCGTCGTCGTAAATAATGTAGTACTCGAGGTGAACGTGCTGCCGCGCCTCCTCAATAGCCCTGAAGAGCGCCTCGTACTTTTGGCTTGCGTTGATGAGGAGGGTGGCCTGGTTGTAGCGCGTGGGCATTGTTTTGTTGGTATGCACCAGCATGTGGGCGATATCGCCGAAGGGGCTTTGGCTTTTGGTCAGCGGAAACACGTTGTGCGCCTCCTTGCCCACCAACATTTCCGACACCAGGCGCAGCTGCTTTTGGTCCGAAACCTCCTTGCGCGAAATGATTTTATCGCGCCGGTAGCTTTTGCCCAGCGTGAGGTAAAAGATCAAACCGATGACGGGCACAAAGGCAATAAAAAGCATCCACGCCAAGGTTTTGGTGGGGTCGCCGTGCTGCTGCATTACCGCCAGCACAAGGGCAAGCGTGGTAAAGGCGTACACTATACCAAGGGCAATGCTATATTCTACAAGCAGCGCAAACATAAAACGGTGTTATATATAAAGGTGCGCACATCAAGCACCGGCTCGCGGATTTTATCGTTGTTTTTCCGGAGTTGCCCTGCGGAAAACCTTTGCCGGTAGAGTTTTTGTTGCCAAAGCGTGGCGCTGCGGCTACTTTTGCGCACGATTATGCCAGCCCGTTCTTGCTATTCTTGCGGGCAAGCAGCGCAAAAATGATGAACGTAATGCCCAGCACCAGCAGCGCGAGCCCAATGGATACGCCCAGCGCAGCGGTAATGGCTTGGTAAAAGATGGCCACAACGATGCCCAGCAGCGTAAAGCCGATGCCTACCAGCAGGGTTCTCATCCAGCGCTCGCTGTCCAGCTTTTTGAGGTGCACCGCCTCGGTAATAACGCCTACGCCGTTGAGCGCAATGGCCAGGCCCACCAGCAGCATAAAAATATTGCTGGCCAGCATAATAATAACGCCCAGCGCGGCGTTGCCGAGGGCAAACAGGAGGAGCTGCCCGCGCTCGTCCTTGCGCGAGGGGGCAAAGGCCATAATGCACAGCACAACGCCCAAGGCCAGCAGCGCAAAGCCGGCGATGTACACCAGCAGGTTCACCACGTTGTCGGCTTTAATGAGCACCAGAATGGAGGCCAACACCAGCACGGCTCCGCAAATAAGCAGGAGCAGCCAGCTTTTCGAAAATTGTTTCATTGTATGAACGAGTTTAAGGTTTAAAACAAAAAGAACGATAGGGACAAAGGTATGATATTTTGAAGTGAAAAAGTGTTGTGAAAGGTTATGTATGTGAAGCCCGTAAAAAGAATTACGCGGCCGGCATCGTTAACGCCCGTTCGGCCACGCCGGGGCGTGGTCGAGGTATTTAAAAACAGGCTAAGCCAGTACGGATAGAACGGCCGAGGATTTTGGCCTCGCCCGAAGGGGTTTATATTTTTGATGGGGGTTCATCAGGTTGGAGATTCCGAACGAAGTGAGACATCTCCCCGCACCCGCAGCACCGCTCCGCCTTCTTCGCCAGCGGGGCTTCCCCGCACCCGTAGCGTCCGTAACCCTACGCAGGGTTTTGAGACCCCGTTAGGGTCAATGGTGATGAAACCCTGTAAGGCTCTTGCGCGCTCCCAAATCTTACCCTTTTGAAAACTAAAAAAACGCCCAAAGTTTTCTTTAATTGGCTGATTAAAATATAAATACTAATTTTTGTGTCGTTTTTTAACAAACAAAAACACAGAAAACTTTTTTTGTTTCGAAAGTTTCCAATACTTTTGCACCCCCAATGGAAACAAAAGAAAGAATAGTTCAAGGTGCTACCGAGCTTTTTTTGAAGCACGGGGTGAAGGCCGTAACCATGGACGACGTGGCGTCGAACCTCGGCATGTCCAAGCGCACCATTTACGAAAACGTGGGCGACAAGCTGCAGCTGCTGCGCGCCTGCCTTTTGGCGCACTCGTGCTCCAAGCAGCACGAAATGGACAAAATGCAGCAAATGACAACGGTGGAAATGCTGCACGCAACGCTCAAGGGGGCAGGCTTTAACTTTAAGGACCACCAGCGCGAATTCCGTTTTTTTGAGGAAATAAAAAAGTACTACCCCGAGCTGCACCGCGAAATAATAAGCGCCGCCGTGCGCCTTGCCGTAGAGCAGCTGCGGTTGCGCATTGAGCAGGGAAAAAGCGAGGGCATATTTTTACCGAAAACGAACGCCGAAATAGCGGCCTACATACTGGTGGAGCAAATGGAGGTATTTGCGCAAACCGAGCGCTACACCTCGTTTACCGAAATGGTGGAGCTCATGGGGCACGCCATGGTTATATTTTTTAGAGGCATTTCGACCATCAAGGGCATTGCCGAAATAGACGCCATGATCGAAAACATTTAAGACAACAACAAAACAGAAGCAAGTATAAAAATGAAGATGAAAAAAGTAGCGCTCATGGTAGCCTTTCTGGCGGTGGGCATGGCGGCGAGCGCGGCGGATACCCTAAGGGTAGACTTGAACAAGGCGCTGGAAATTGCGCTCAGCGACAACCCCACCATTAAAATCGCCGACAAGGAAATTGAAAGGGTGGATTACTCAAAAAAGGTGGTTAAGCGCGGTCTTGTGCCGACGCTGAACGCCACAGGGCAGGCCATGAAGTATGTGCTGCCGGCCAAAATGATTCAGTTTGGTAACGAGGTAGACAACCCAGCCGACCACAACATTTCAGCTTCGCTCAACCTTTCGCTTCCGATTTTTGCCCCCGGATTGTGGCGCTCCATTCAAATGACCAGCCTTGATATGGACTTGGCGTTGGAGAGCGCTCGTGCATCGAAAATTACGATGCGCAACGAGGTAAAAAAAGCATTTTACAACATTATGCTGGCGCAAGATTCGTATGAGGCTATTACGGAGGGCTACGACCTGGCCAAGCAAAGCTACGATGAGGCTAAACGTCGCTACGAGGTAGGTGCCGCTGCCGAGTACGACCTGGTGTCGAGCGAGGTGCAAATGCGCAACATTGTGCCCAACATGCTGCAAACCGAAAACGCCATACGGCAAACCAAGCTTTACCTTAAGTTGCTCATGGGCGTGGATGACAGCGTGGAGCTGGCGGTGGATGGCAAGTTGATGGATTTTGAGAGCGAGCTGAAGGAGGTTTCGGAAAATCAGAAAATTTCGTTGACCAACAATACAGATTTGATACAGATTGATATTCAACAAAAAAAGATAGTGAAAGGCTTGGAAATGCAGCGCACGCAGCGCATGCCCACGCTGGGAGGCTTTGTACAGTATGGCTACACCAATACAAAAATGAATGCGATGGACATGACCATGGAAATGGCGGGGCAACAAATCCCCGTAAGCATTCCGGGGAGCAACTCCTGGCTTAGCAACGGCTTGATTGTTGGTCTTCAGCTCAACGTTCCTATTTTCGGAGGTTTTACCAATACCGCCAAGGAAAAACAAATCAAGATCCAATCGCTGGAGCTGAATTTGCAGCGCGACTACCTGGAGAGCAGTCTTAATATGCAGGCCATCGTGGCGCTTGGCAACATGAAGCGGGCGGTGGAGCAGGTGGAGTCCAACAAGGAGGGCGTTCGCCTGGCGCAAAAGGGCTATGAAATTTCGCAAAAGCGCTACGAGACGGGCATGGGCACCATGCTGGAGCTGCGCAGCGCCCAGCTGGCGCTCACGCAATCGCGCCTGTCGTACAACCAGGCCATATCGGACTACCTGAGCGCAAAATCGGAGTTTGAAAAGGTGCTGGGAGTATAAATTTAAATGTCATTGCGGGCTTGACCCGCAATCTCCTCGCAAATCATCATTGCGGGGAGGAGCGGCGAAGCAGCTGGAACGAAGTGGAGCTCGGCGAAGTTAACCTTAAACCTAATGGTATGAGATCCCGAATCAAGTTCGGGATGACAATAATAGTTGAAACAAACAAAAAATTTATCCATACAAACAAAATGAAAACAGCAAACAAAATCATTGGCTATGCATGTTTGGCAGCAATGCTGGCGGGCGCAGCCGCGTGCGAGAGAAGTAAAAAGCTGGAGGAAAGCGCGGAGAAGGCAGTAGCCGAGGCAACGGCCAAGGTGCAGGTAAAGATAGCTACGGCAGAGCGGCAAAACGTGGAGCAGCTGGTGGAGTTTACCGGAACGGTAATGGCCAACGTGCGCAACAGCATTTCGAGCGCCGGGGCAACCCGCATTGATAAGATTAAGGTAGAGGTCGGAGATAATGTAAAGAAGGGCCAAACCCTGGTGGACATGGAGCCCTCAAACTACCTGCAAGCCGCGGCGCAGCTGGAAAACTTAAAGGTAGAGTACGATCGCGCAAAGGCGCTGTACCAAAGCGGCGGCATATCAAAGCAGCAGCTCGACCAGCTCAAAACGCAGCTTGAGGTATCTACCACCGTTACCCAAAACCTGAAGGAAAATACGCGCTTGGTGTCGCCCGTGAGCGGCGTAATTACCGCCCGCAACTTCGATAACGGCGACGTGGTGGGCAGCGCACCCATACTGGTGGTGGAGCAGCTCAACCCGCTCAAGGTGCGCATCAACGTATCGGAGGAGTATTTTGCCCGCGTAAAAACCGGCATGAAGGTGGACATCACCTTTGAGGTTTACCCCGACAAAATTTTCCGCGGCAACGTGTCGCTGGTGTACCCCACCATTGACGCCATGACGCGCACGTTTACCGTAGAAATCAGCATTCCCAACGAGCAGATGCTCATTCGCCCGGGCATGTTTGCCCGCGTTAACCTCAACTTAGGCACCATGCCCCGCACCATTATTCCCGACATTGCGGTGCAAAAGCAGCAGGGCACCAACGACCGCTTTACCTTTGTGATTAAGGATGGCGTAGCGCAGCGCCGTCCGCTGGTACTTGGCCGCCGTCTGAACGATAAGGTGGAGGTGCTGAGCGGCGTGTCCAGCAACGAGCAGGTGGTGGTAGCCGGCGCAACAAGGTTGGTGGATAAGACAGAAGTAGAAGTTGTAAAATAAGATGGACGAAAGAGGAAGGACATAAAGAGCAAAGACAATATAAAATCTTTGTTCTTTAATCTTTACGTCTTTAATCCTTTATTAATTGTTTTAAAATGAAAATATACGAAACCGCGGTCCGAAAACCGGTATCTACCGCACTCATATTTATAGCGGCCATTGTGTTGGGGGTGTTCTCGTTCAGCAAGCTGTCCATCGACCTGTACCCCGACATGGATATTCCCACCATCAGCGTGTTTACCACCTACTCGGGGGCCAGCGCCGCCGATATTGAAACCAACATCACCCGTCCGCTCGAGGACCAGCTGAACACGGTAAACAACCTGAAGAAGATTACCTCCACCTCGCAGGACAACCTCTCGCTCATTTCGGTGGAGTTTGAGTGGGGAACCAACCTCGACGAGGCCTCGAACGATATGCGCGATGTGATTAGCCGCGTGGAGCGCTCGCTTCCCGAGAACGCCGACCGTCCGCAGCTGTTCCGCTTCAGCATGAGCATGATCCCCATTCTCTTCCTTTCGGCCACGGCCGAGGAGAGCTACGGCGCCCTGTACAAAATTCTGGACGAAAAAATTGCGCAGCCGCTCAACCGCATCAACGGCGTGGGCTCGGTGTCCATCAGCGGTGCGCCGGTGCGCGAGGTGCAGGTCAACGTTGACCCGCGCAAGATTGAGGCCTACGGCTTGAGCGTGGAGCAGATCGGCGCCCTCATTGCGCAGGAAAACTCGAACATTCCCGCCGGCAACATCGACATTGGTCGGGAAAACTTTTCCATCCGTACGCAGGGCGAATTTTCGAGCAGCGACCAGCTCAAGAATTTGGTAATTAGCCGCGCCGGAGGAAAGGAGATTCGCCTGTCGGATGTGGCGGTGATAAAGGATACCATTGAAAAGGTAACCATGGAGCAGCGCATTGACGGCTACAAGGGCGCGCAGATTGTGATACAAAAGCAGAGCGGCGCCAACTCGGTGGCCATTGCCAAGGCCATTATGAAGGCCTTGCCCCAGCTCGAAAAAACGCTTCCCCCGGACGTTAAAATCAGCGTGCTGATGGACACCACCACCTACATTACCAACAGCATCAACAGCCTTAGCGAAACGGTAATGTACGCCTTCCTGTTTGTGATACTGGTGGTGCTCTTCTTCCTTGGCCGCTGGAGGGCAACGCTCATCATCATTTGCACCATCCCCGTGTCGCTTATCACGGCGTTTATTTACCTGTTTGCCACGGGCGGTACGCTCAACATCATTTCGCTCAGCTCGCTCTCCATAGCCATTGGCCTGGTGGTGGACGACGCCATTGTGGTGCTCGAAAACATTTCGTCGCACATGGACAGGGGCAGCTCGTCCAAGGAGGCGTCCATCTACGCCACCAACGAGGTGTGGCTGGCCGTTATTGCCACCTCGCTCACGCTGGTGGCCGTGTTCTTCCCGCTCACCATGGTAACGGGCATTGCCGGTATTATGTTTAAGCAGCTGGGCTGGATTGTAACCATTGTGGTGCTGGTATCCACGGCGGCGGCCATTACCCTCACGCCCATGATGTCGGCGCTCATGCTCAAGTCGCAGCAGGCGCACACCTACAAGGGCCTGGGCATTTTATTTAAGCCGGTTGACAAATTTTTGGATGGCCTCGACAACTTTTACGCCCGCATGCTCACGTGGGCGGTGCGCCACCGCGCGGTGGTGGTGGTGGGCGCTGCGCTCATTTTCATTGCGAGCTTATTCCTGCTAACGCGTGTGCCCACGGAGTTTTTCCCGCAGTCCGACAACGGGCAGATAGCGGTAATGGTGGAGCTGCCGCAGGGCGTAAACCTTGACTACTCGCGGGGCATAACGAAGGAAGTTGAGGCTGTGTTTACGGCCAACTATCCCGAGATTGCAACCATTGCCTCAAGCGTGGGTGCCGCCGGTACCAGCAGCAACATTTGGGCGGCCATGAGCAAAAACGGCAACCAGATTATTAACTATACCATTCGTTTGAAGGGAGTTAAGGAGCGCCAGCGCTCCATGTTCGAAATCGGCGACCTGATGCGTGCCGACCTGAACAAAATTCCCGAAATAAAAAAGTATACCGTAACCCCCGGCGGCGGCATGGGTGGCGGCATGGGTGGCAGCAATACGGTGGACGTAAAAATATTTGGCCACGACTTTGATGTAACCAACAAGCTGGCCTTTGAGCTGCGCGACAAAATAAGCCAGGAGGTGTACGGCACGCGCGACGTTACCGTGAGCCGCGAGGATATGCAGGCCGAATACCGCGTGGAGTTCGACCGGCAAAAGCTTTCACAGTTCGGGCTCAACACCGTTACGGCGGCCACCTACGTGCGCAACCGCATCAACGGGCTTACGGCCACCAAGTACCGCGAGGATGGCGATGAGTACAATATTATGGTGCGCTACGACGAGCCCTTCCGCAAATCGCTGGAGGATGTTGAAAATATTGTGCTGTACAGCCCCACCTCGGGCAAGGGCATAAAGCTCAAGGAGTTGGGTAGCGTGGTTGAATACTTTACCCCGCCCACCATCCAGCGTGAGGATCGCCAGCGCCTGATTACCGTTCAGTCATCCATGTACGGCGCCGCGCTGGGCGAGGTGGCCGCAGGCATTCAAAAGGTGGTGGACAAAACCGACATCCCGCAGGGCGTTAGCGTAACCATTGGCGGCGCCTACGAAGACCAGCAGGAGTCGTTTTCCGACCTCATAACCCTGCTCCTGCTCATCATTATGCTGGTGTACATTGTTATGGCCACGCAGTTCGAATCGCTGCGCGAGCCGTTTATCATCATGTTTGCCGTGCCCTTTGCCTTTACCGGCGTATTTCTGGCCCTGTGGCTTACCAACACGGCGCTGGGCATCATAGCCCTCATCGGCGCCATTATGCTGGTGGGCATTGTGGTTAAAAACGGCATTGTGATGGTGGACTTCACCAACCTGCAGCGCGAGCGCGGGCTCTCGCTCAACCAGGCGGTAATTACGGCCGGCAAGTCGCGCCTGCGCCCCGTGCTCATGACCACGCTGACCACCATTTTGGGTATGGTGCCGCTGGCCATCGGCTCGGGCGAAGGATCCGAAATCTGGAAGCCCATGGGCGTGGCCGTTATCGGCGGGCTGAGCTTCTCCACCGTGCTTACGCTCATTGTGGTGCCTGTTATATACTCCATGTTTGGCGTGGGCAAAATGAAGAAGGAGCGCAAGGAGCGCCAGCAAAGCCAGGGCGACGGACGGGTGCGCAAGGTGCATGCGGTGTAAAAAAAGAAGCCTCTCCCCCGGCCCCTCTCCCAAGGAGAGGGGGAGGAGGGCAGCAAGCTTGTAAGTTTTTCATATATAAATTAAAAATCTAATAAAACAGTTCAACCTTACTGAAGGAGGACTTGCGCCAAGGCAAGGCCTCCCCTTAGGGGAGGATATAGGAGGGGCTTTATGAAAGCAGTATTCATATCATACAACCAAGCGCTCACCGACCGCGTGGACGCCATTCTCGACCGCGAAAACATACGCGGCTTCAGCATGTGGGAAACCACCTTTGGACGGGGCAGCAACGGCGGAGAGCCGCACATGGGCACCCACACCTGGCCCGCCATGAACAGCTCCATACTGACCATTGTGGACGATGGTCAGGTGGAGGATTTGCTTAACGCGCTGCGCGACCTCGATAGCGAAATCGAGCGCCAGGGCCTGCGCGCCTTTGTGTGGAACGTGGAGCAGGGCCTGTAGCCCGTTAGCCCCAAGCAGCCACAATACAAATTAACTTTTTTTGTATTGACAGAGGGCAAAACGACCGTACCTTTGTCGCTCGAAATTTTGAAACAATTAAAATAAATTTTTATGAAAATGAGAAAAATTCTGGCCATGCTGATGATGGCCGCAGCGACCACCGCAATGGTTAGCTCGTGCAATAAGGATGATGACGGCGAAAAGGTTGATGCAAAAAAGGAAGATTTGATAGGCTCCTACTCGGGCAGCGTTTCTGTGGCCATGGGGAGCATAGATGTTGGCTGGGCTATTACGCCAGCTTCGCTTACAAGTCTCGACACCATGTTAATTACTACAGGAACGTTTAATATTCCTATAGGACAAGGGGTTCCTATGATGCTTGTGCTAAAGGCATGTAATATTACAACTTCCGGCGAGCAAGTACTTTTTGACATTGCGCAGCAATCGGCAACTACCGCAATGGGCGCGCTAAGCCTATCTGGTCAAGGCACCTATAACGCCTCGACAAAAAAAGTAAATGTTCAAACCTCGGGCACGATGGTTACCCCACAACAAACGATGCCTTTTGCCGTAGGCCTCAATGGTCAAAAATTAGCAGATGATTAACCATTAGCTTAATATGTAAAAAAGCGCTCCTCGCAAGGGAGCGTTTTTTGTTTGGCGGCGCACCCCGGCGCAAGTTTTTCCTTGACACGGCGCCAAAAAAACGGTATATTTGCGCTGCAAAACCAAGAAAAATCAAAATGCGATATACTAAACAGCTGGTCATATTTGCCGCCATGGCCATAGCCGTGAGCTCCTGCGGCAAAAAGGACGAACCCGCCAACGTGGAGGCCGAAATAGTGTCCTTCAACATCGATAAAAGCATGCAGCGCTCGTGCGATGTGGGCAACGGCTTTGTCAACGTGTTTGTGCGAAAAACCGAGGGCCCCTACATGGAGGCAACTCCCACCATTGAGGTTTCAAAGGGGGCAAGCATCGCACCGGCTTCGGGGCAAATGGTGCGCTTTGAGCGCTCCACCACGGACACCAGCGAGTACGTGGCCCATTACACCATAACCTCCGAAAATGGGCAGAGCGTAAAAGACTACAAGGTTACGCTCATACCGCCCATCCGCAACTACCTTTTTTCGTTCGATAAGTGGACTTTGTCCGAAACGGGCAGCGCCAGCTACTACCTGCCGGAGGATACCAAGTGGGCAACAGGAAATGCCGCCGTGGCCATTTACATGGGAAAGGATCCGAGTAAATATCCAGCATCCTACACCGATGTGGCGGTTTCGGGGCGCGCCGCTAAGCTGCAAACCGTCATGGGGGCTACCTTTGCGGGAGTACCCATTGCCGCCGGAAACCTCTTCTGGGGCAACTTTAAAACCGATAATATTTTTGGCGACAAGCTTACGTTTACCCGCTTTGGCCAGCCCTTCGACCAAAAACCCAAAACGCTGAAGGGACACTACCAGTATAAATCGGGGGAGAAGTTTACCGATAAAAATAACAACGAGGTGGACGGAAGGGTGGACTCCTGCTTTATTTACGCCATCTTTTTTGAGAGCGACGAAGGCGGCACCACGCTTGATGGGCACAACATTCAAACCTCCGACCGCATTGTAGCCAAGGCGCTAATGCCGAGCGTGAGCACGGTGGGCAGCAGCTACACTCCGTTCAGCATTCCGTTTGTGTACGACCCCGCTAAGGAGGCGCAAATAGATTTTGTGAACAAATACTACCGTCTGGCCATAGTGTTTACCTCAAGCAAAAGCGGAGGCACGTTTGAAGGAGCCATCGGCAGCACGCTGCTGGTAGACGAGGTTACGCTGGAGTGCTACGAAGAGAATTAGGGAGTGCGCTTGCGATGAGATGTCTCTCCGCCAGCCGGCGGAGAGACATGACGAGCGTGTAAGTTGTTAGGAAGGGGAGGAGATGGGGATGGCAAAGCCGTCCCCACCTCCTCCCAAAAATTCTTGTCGCCGTCATTTCGAACGTAGCGTAGCGAAGAGAGAAATCTCTTCGCAAAGAATTACGAATTAAAAAAGAATCTTATGATCAAAAAACTTACCGTTTTTGCGCTAATGCTTTTGTGCGTCAACGCCCTTTTTGCCGCCGAGGGCTTCGACTATCGTCTGCGCGCAGGCATTAGCATTGGCGGCACATCGCCCTTAGGTTTGCCTGCCGAAATTCGGACAATAGAGGGCTACAGCCCATCGCTCGTTCCCTCTATCGAGGGCAACGTGCACTACTTTGTATCCAAGCCGTGGGGTGTAACTACAGGCCTGCGCCTGGAGTATAAGGGCATGCACACCACCGCTGCCGTGCAGCAGTGGTACGTTACCATGAACGTGAGCAACGGCGACCAACCCGGCGAGGCGCAGGGCTACTTTACGGGCACGGTAAAAACCAACTCGGTAAACGGCTACCTTACCATTCCCGTTATTTTTACCTACGATTTGGGCGAGAAGTGGCGGTTTGGTGTTGGCGGCTTTGCCTCATTTGATTTTGACCGCAACTTTACCGGCGAGGCCAAAGACGGCTACCTGTACAACGTGGCCTCCGGGCGCACGGCGGTGGAGTCGGCCAGCTACAACTTTTCCGATGATGTGCGCTACTTCGATTTTGGTGCGCAGCTGGCGGTGGATTGGCGGGTGTTCGAGCGGCTTGCCGTATCGGCGCAGTTTGCGTGGAGCGCAACGCCCATTTTTCAGAGCGATTTTCACAACGTAACCTATAAGCTGTATAATATTTACGGCAACGTGGGGTTTGCCTACCTTTTTTAAGGAAATAAAAGATTAGAAAGGGTTATAGAGGAAAAGGAAAAGAGGCTTTGATGGCCTCTTTTTCATTTCTTATCCTTTCTAATCTTTCCTTTTCTTACGTCAAAAACTGAAATAAATCCTGCTGGTCGTTGATGTACTCGTACCTGATTTTTCGCTCCTTCATGCGCGCCAGCAAGCTTTCGAAGTCGGCCTTTTGCTTTACCTCAATGCCAATAACGGCGGGGCCCTTTTCGCGGAAGTGCTTTTTCTTGTACTCAAAGTGCGTAATGTCGTCGTTGGGGCCGAGCACAAACTCCAGGAACTCGCGCAGGGCTCCGGCGCGCTGCGGGAAGCGGATTACAAAGTAGTGCTTCAGCCCTTCGTACAGCAGCGAGCGCTCCTTGATTTCCTCCATGCGCGTAATGTCGTTGTTGCTGCCGCTCACAATGCACGCCACGGTTTTTCCCTTGATTTGCTTTTTGTAGAAATCTAATGCTGAAATAGATATGCCTCCTGCCGGCTCTACCACAATGGCACTTTCGTTGTAAAGTTGAAGAATAGTGGAGCAGATTTTTCCCTCGGGCACCAGCACAATATCGTCCAGCACCTCCTTGCAAATGTTGAACGTGAGCTCGCCCGCGCGCCTTACGGCCACGCCATCGGCAAAGGTGTCGATGTCGCACAGCGTAACAATTTGGTTGGCGTCAATGGCGGCCTTCATGCTGGCCGCGCCCACGGGCTCCACGCCAATAATTTTGGTTTCGGGGCTAATGTTTTTGAACACACTGCCCACACCCGCCGCCAATCCGCCGCCGCCAATGGGCACAAACAGGTAGTCGATGGGCTGGTCGGCATCGTTCAAAATATCGAGGCCTACGGTGGCTTGCCCCTCAATTACTTTTTCGTCGTCAAACGGATGGATGAAGGTGCTCTTGTGCTCGTCGCAGTACTTCACGGCCTCGGCAAAAGCGTCGTCAAAGGTATCGCCCACCGATACGATTTCGATGTTGCCTTTGCCAAACATTTTTACCTGCTTTACCTTTTGGTTGGGCGTGGGCGTGGGCATAAAAATGGTGCCCTTAATGCCCAGCGCCAGGCAGGCAAAAGCCACGCCCTGCGCATGGTTGCCGGCGCTGGCGCACACCACTCCGGCGGCCAGCTGCGCCTTGGTCAGCGAGGCGATTTTGTTGTACGCGCCGCGAATTTTGTACGAGCGCACCATTTGCAAATCCTCGCGCTTGAGCAGCACGTTGGCCTCGTACTGTTCGCTCAAGGCCACATTTTTGGCCAGCGGCGTGTGCTCCACCACGCTGTTGATGCGCTGCCGCGCTTTTTGGATGTCTCGGAGTTGAGGTTTATACATTTTTATGATGATTTGACACGCAAAGTTTTTCGTGCGTTGTTACCCTGAGTCCCGCCTTGGCGGGAGGTGCGGCGGGGGACAACCCTCCGCTCAACGCCTGCCCGACTAAATCAGCCCGGCGGGCTTCGATAAGCTCAGTATGATAACCCACGGTTTTAAAGGCAGCATAACAATTTGTTCAAAAACTCGAGGGTAAAACAGCCAACAAATGTACTACTTTTCTTGCTTTGCTGATTTTTACTTTTACCGGAATATCTACAACGACTTGTGTCAAAGAGAGATATGATCGGTTGGTTTTATTAAAAAGAGCTGAAAGCCACTATTTACGCAATATTTTTGTACCTTTGCTAGGTATTGTTTTGTAATACACGACACAAACCTATGGCAAAGAGTCATAAAATTTTATTCGTAAGCCAAGAAATGATGCCCTATGTGGCGGAGACCGAGATATCGAAGATAGCTCGCTACCTGCCGCAGGCCATTCAGGAGCGTGGCAACGAAATTCGCTCTTTCATGCCGCGCTACGGCGTGGTAAACGAGCGGCGCAACCAGCTGCACGAGGTCATTCGCCTCTCGGGCATGAACCTTATCATCAACGAGGCCGATCACCCGCTCATCATCAAGGTGGCGTCGATTCCCGCCGCGCGCATGCAGGTGTACCTCATCGACAACGAGGACTACTTTCAGCGCAAGAGCATGCTGTTTGACGATGGCGGCGCGTTTTTTGGCGACAACGACGAGCGCATGATTTTCTTTGCCCGCGGCACGCTCGAAACCATTAAAAAACTGCGCTGGCAACCCGAAATTGTGCACTGCCACGGCTGGTTTAGCATGATGACGCCGCTGTTTGTAAAAAAGGCCTACCACGACGATCCGCTCTTTGCCAAATCAAAGGTGGTGCTTACCATTTACGACGAAAATTTTGAGGCCCGTTTTGACCAGAATTTTCACAAAAAAGCGCTGCTGGGCGGAGTTAGCCCCCGCGAAGTGGAGTCGCTGTCGAGCGCCGGGTATGTGGAGCTCATGAAGGTTGCCATGACGTACGCCGATGGCGTAATTGTTGGCAGCAAAAATATTAACCCTGCGCTGCAAAAGCATATCAAAACCTTAAAAGCTCCCGTACTGCCGTTTCACGAGGAGCAGTACGTTGAAACCTACGCCGATTTTTATGACCAAGTTCTTGCTAAAAAATAGTCCCGTCCCTGCGCTGCTGTTTTTTCTCTCCGTTTTTGCCTTTTCCTGCACCGACATGGATAAAACGCTGGGCGAAGATTTTATTCCCGAAAGCCAGGAGCTGAAGGTGCAAGTTTTTGATGCCGGCGGATTTTTTGCCATGCAAACCGTAATGCTTGATTCGCTGTCCACCGGAAACTTCAGCACCGGCACGCTGGGTCGCCTTACCGATGTGCGCCTGGGCAAAACCACGGCGGGATTTGCCACGCAGCTGATACCATACTCTTACAGCAGCGACCTCGGGTACCAGTCCGGACCGGCCCTCGATTCCGTTTTCCTGCACCTCGGCTTTACCTCCACCTTTGGCTCCGACAAAACGCCCATGAGCGTGGAGGTGTACGAGCTTGCCTCGGCGCTGAGCGACACCACCACCTTTTACGGAGGCGATACCGCCTTTGTAAACAGCATGGTGGGTAGCGTAAAAATAGGCGAGGGCATAGTAACCGCCGATAGCGTAGGCGTTACCATCCGGCTGAGCAACAGCAACGATCTTTACACGCGGCTGTTCAACATAAGCACTGCCGAAAACTTTGCCGAAAACTTTAACGGGCTATACGTAAAGGTGGCCGACGGCAGCGGAGGCTGCATAAAGTCCGTTAGTTTGGTAAACACGACAAATGCCTATGCAACCAGCGCCCTTGTTGGATTTTACCACTACAACGATACAATAAATGAGGCTCCCGACAGCGTCAAAAGGATTATCTACGACGTGAGCAGCACCACGCCGCGCTTCAACACCTTTAGCCACGATTACTCGGGCACTACCGTGTTGCAGCCCAACAATCCGGTGCTTTACATGCAGGGCTTGGGAGGCGTGGCCCTGCAAATGAGCTTCGACCAAAGCGCCGTGCAGGCCTGGCTGGGTGATAAGCACTACGCCGTTAACCGCGCCGAGCTGCTGCTGCCTGTGGAGGATTACGCCAACCCCAATGAGCTTGATAAGCTGTACTCGACCCAGCTGTACTGCATGACCAAAGAACCGAAGGGATACGCCTATACGCGCGATGTTTTCTCGTACACGGGTGCGTTCAACGGCTCGTTCGATGGGGCTATAAACCGCTCGCAAATGTGCTATACGCTCAACATTACGCACTTTTTCAACGATGTGCTGCTTAAAGGAAAAACCACGCCCATGCTTATTGTGCCCTACGCCTACATGAGCGATGCAAGGAGTGCGCTGGTAAGCAACAGTCCGGCCTCCAACCGCAAACCGCAGCTGAAAATTACCTACGGCGAAGTAAAGTAAAAAGTAAAGCGTTGAAAAAACTTTCAACGCTTTACTTTTTGAATATTATGACCCTAACAGGATTTCAAGACCCTGTTAGGGTTTTACACGACAAGGCCTATTCGTACGCTCCCATTTTGAGCATGTTTACCTCCTTGGGCGTTAGTATGCGCCATTTTCCGCGCTCCAGCGATTTTTTGGTAAGCCCGGCGAAGTAAACGCGGTCGAGCTTTTTTACTTCGTAGCCCAAGGCTTCGAACATGCGGCGTACCACGCGGTTGCGGCCCGAGTGAATTTCAATTCCCACCTCGGTTTTATCCTCCAGGTTGGTGTAGCCCACCTCGTCGGCGATGGCCAAACCATCCTCGAGCTCCACGCCGGCCACCAGCTTGTCCATATCGGGTTTTTTCAGCGTTTTGTCGAGGTTTACCTGGTACACCTTGCGCTTGTTGTAGCTGGGGTGGGTGAGCACCTTGGTCAGCTCGCCGTCGTTGGTAAACAGCAGCACGCCGGTAGTGTTTTTATCCAGGCGGCCCACGGGGTACACGCGCTCCGGGCAGGCTCCGGCAATGAGGTCCATTACCGTTTTATCGGCATGCGGATCTTCAACCGTGGTAACGTAGCCCTTGGGCTTGTTGAGCAGAATGTACACCTTTTTTTCGCCCGACAGCTTATCGCCGTTCCAGCGGATTTCGTCGCTCGGAAGCACCTTTGTGCCCAGCTCGGTAACCACCGCTCCGTTTACGGTAATCTCACCGTTTTGTATGTATTCGTCGGCTTCGCGGCGCGAGCATACGCCCGAGTTGGCTATAAACTTGTTGAGGCGCACCGGGGCATCGGGGTCTTTTACCTGGGCGGCTTTTCTTGCCTTGGGCTCCAGCACGCGGATGTCCTTGCGCGGCTTATCCTCAAAGCTGCGGCGCGGACGCTTTGCATCGGCGGAAGTTTCCTCTCCGTAAGTTTTTTTAGCATACGGTTTGCGCTCGTATGGTTTATCCTCGCCAAATGATTTTTTGCCGTAAGGCTTGCGCTCAAAGGGTTTGTCATCGCCAAATGATTTTCTGGCGTAGGGTTTGCGCTCCGGATTTTCGTCCCCGTATGCCTTTTTAGCGTAGGGTTTCCGCTCGTAGGGCTTTTCGTCTCCGTACGATTTTTTGGCGTAGGGCTTACGCTCCGGCTTTTCGTCCCCGTATGTTTTTTTAGCGTATGGCTTGCGCTCATACGGCTTATCCTTATCATCGCCATACGTTTTTCGGGCGTATGGCTTGCGTTCCGGTTTTTCGTCCCCGTATGTTTTTTTAGCGTACGGTTTCCGCTCGTATGGTTTATCTTCTCCGTAAGATTTTTTGGCAAAAGGTTTTTCCCCAAAAGATTTCCGTTCGTATGGTTTGCGCTCCGGCTTGTCGCCGTGGGGAGCGTCGAAGGCTGAGCGCCTTTTGGGCTTGTCATCGCCGCTGCGCTCGCCGTAGCTGCGGCGGGGCTTTTCGTCGCCATCGCCGTAAGCCTTGCGTGGCGCGCGCTTTGGTTTTTCATCAAAAGATTCCTCGCGCGATTCTGCTTGCGGGGTACGGTTTTTGAAAAAACTTTGCCTGGTCGAAGCGCGCTTCACAGGCGCCTCATCAGCTTCTTTCTCCTTGCGGGCGGCACGCTTTGGGCGCGGCTCCTCTTCATCGGCGGACTTCACAGCCCTTTTTGGTGCGCTCACGGTTTTGCGACGCTCCATGCTGCCGGTACGCGGGCGGTACGTTGACGGCCCTTCGTTGGTGTTTTCCATTGCTATAAATTCGAATTATCCGACAAAAGTAGCTTATTTTGCAATATGTTTGGCGTTTATTTCCACATCCCTTTTTGCAAAAGCAAGTGCGGCTACTGCGATTTTTACTCCGTGGCCTCGCAAGCGCTTGTGCAGCCTATGGTTGATGCCATGCTGCGCGAGCTGGAGCTGCGGAGAAATTATTTTGAGAAGGCTGTCATTGCGGGCTTGACTCGCAATCCCCGACAAGAGGAGGACGCTTCGATGGGGAGATCCCGTGTCGAGCACGGGATGACAGGTGGTAACACCGCCACGCTGTACTTTGGTGGTGGCACGCCATCGCTGCTGCAGCCGGAGCAAATAGCCGCGCTGGCGCAAAAAGCCATTCGGGTTTTTGGTATAAAAAAGTTCGTGGAGTTTACCGTTGAGCTAAACCCCGATGATGCTACACCCCAATATTTGCAATCCCTGCGCGACCTCGGCGTTGACCGGTTGAGCGTTGGCGTTCAGTCCTTTTTCGACGATGATTTGCAGCGGGTAAACCGCCGGCATACGGCGGAGCAGGCCAAGGATTGCGTGCTTAGCGCGCAGAAAATCGGCTTCAACAACATTTCGATAGACCTCATTTACGGCCTTCCGCAAATGACGCAGGAGCGCTGGCGCGACAACCTGGAGGCGGCGTTTTCGCTCGGCGTCCAGCACCTTTCGGCCTACGCGCTGTCGGTTGAGGCGCGCACCCCGTTCGGGGTACAGCAGCGCAGGGGCAAGCTGGTGCTGCCCACCGAAGGCGAGGTGGTGGAGCAAAGTCGCCTGCTGGACGAGCTGAGCGCGCGGCACGGCTTTACGCACTACGAAATTTCGAGCTTTGCCCGCGAAGGATTTTTTTCGCAGCACAACACGGCCTACTGGCAGCAAAAACCCTACATTGGCCTTGGCCCCTCGGCGCACTCGTACAACGGCGCGCAGCGGCAAAATAATGTGGCGAATAATACGCAGTACATAGAATGGATAAATGCTGCTTGTCATTGCGGGTCCCGCCAAGTCGGGATAAACTTTGACCCGCAATCTCCAAATTGGGAGATCCCGCGTCAAGCGCGGGATGACAACCCTGTTGAAAATTTTTTCGAGGTAGAAAATCTTACCGAGGAGCAGCGCTACAACGAGTATATTTTTACCGGATTGCGCACCATGTGGGGTATTAATTTAGAGTATGTGCGGCAAGTTTTCAACAGCCAGCTTCATAAATACAGCCTCGAAAAAGCACAAAAATTAGTTGAGAATAAAAATCTTACATTAATAAATGAAACGTTGACAATTCCGGAGGAACGCTGGATGGTGGCCGATGGCATTATGCTGGAGTTAATTTGGGCATAGTTCTGTGTTGATTGATTTAGAAGGTTGACTCGACTAATGTTAAAATTACCTTCCCCTTGTGTGATTATAAAGAGTTTTTATATGTTTGTACAAACCAATCAACCATTGTGGTATGATCAAAGTGATCGCATTTCTCAAACTACTGTTTTTTGTAACGCTTTCTACAATCGCTGTTGCTCAAAACAGTGACACATTAAAAATTCAAAAAGAAATCAAACATCAATATGTTGGATCAAGTTTGTCCAAAATATTATTTACCACCCTTATCAATGCTAATTACTCATTTGAGTTAAACAAAAATCTGACACCATACGCAGAGGGTGGTTATGGTATTAATGTTGCCGGCACATCTACATTTACGATGTTTACCCACGAAACCCATACCTGTTCTGGGTACCAAAATCTGAAAATTTCGGGGGGATTTGTAAAATTAGGCATAATCTTAAATCTTCGTGAGGATTTACAAAAAAGATGTTTTACCCACATTGGCATTTTTTTCAATAATGCGCTGGTCAGTGAAAAAGCAGAGTATTACAACGAGAGCGAAAGCCGATTAAAAAGTCACACCGTGTATGTTCCGGCGCTTAGTATCGCTACAGGACTCGATGTAAAAATATGGCGGCGACTTTGGTCTAACTTTGATATACAGTTTTCTTTTCCTGGAAACATAGAAGAAAAAATGTATGGGTACAGCATTCCTGGAATGGGAGGAAGTCCCAATGGACAAACCTATATTATGTTTACCTTTAATCTAAAGTACCAGCTGCCTCTATAATCATTGTTACTGACTGCACTTCGGTTGAAAATAGAGCTGTATTTTTTGTACTTTTACGCATTCATTTCAAAACCGACAACCATGTCTTTAATCAAATCCATTTCCGGCATTCGCGGCACCATTGGTGGTGTGCCGGGTGACAACCTCACACCTATTGATGTTGTAAAATTTACTTCGGCTTATGCTACTTGGCTCAAGGCACAGCAATGCTCATGTTGCGGTACGCGCCTCAAAGTGGTGGTCGGTCGCGACGCGCGCATATCGGGGTCTATGGTGAGCAACCTCATTGTGTCAACGCTGCAGGCCTGCGGAGTTGATGTCATCAACATTGGCCTGGCCACCACGCCGGCCGTGGAGCTGGCGGTGCCCTACAAGCAGGCGCACGGCGGCATTATTATTACCGCCAGCCACAACCCCAAGCAGTGGAATGCGCTCAAGCTGCTCAACGGAAAGGGCGAATTTTTGAGCGGAAAAGATGGCGAAACGTTGCTAAAAATCGCCGAGCAAAGCAACCTGCAATTTGCGCAAGTAGATGAGTTGGGAAAAGAAACGCAGGATTTTAACTTTTTGCAAAAGCATATCGAGATGGTGCTGGCCTTGCCGCTGGTAAACGCCAAAGCCATTCGTGAGGCGAATTTAAAAGTAGTAGTTGACGCCGTAAACTCCGTTGGCGGAACGGCCATACCCGAGCTGCTGCGGGCGCTGGGCGTGGAGCAAATTACGGAGGTAAACTGCGAGCCCACCGGGCAATTTGCGCACAACCCTGAGCCGCTGCCTGAGCATTTGACCGAAATTTCGGCCGAGGTAAAAAAGCAGCAGGCGCACATGGGCATTGTGGTTGACCCCGATGTGGACCGCCTGGCGCTGGTGTGCGAAAACGGCGAGATGTTCGGCGAGGAATACACGTTGGTGGCGGTGGCCGACTACGTGCTGCAGCGCAAAAAAGGCAACACCTGCTCCAACCTTTCGTCGTCGCGGGCGCTGCGCGATGTTACGGAGGCGCATGGCGGAACCTACACCGCTGCCGCCGTGGGCGAGGTAAACGTGGTGGAAAAAATGAAGCAAACCAACGCCGTAATCGGTGGCGAGGGCAACGGCGGGGTAATTTACCCCGAGCTGCACTACGGCCGCGATGCCCTGGTGGGCGTGGCCCTGTTCCTGTCGCACTACGTGCAGCAGGGCAAGAGCATGAGCTCGCTGCGCGCTGTGTATCCGCCCTACTTTATGTCGAAAAACAAGCTGACGCTGACGCCCGACATCAACGTGGACGCGGTGCTGAGCGCTATGAAAGACGCCTACGCCGGAGAACGCGTAACGGGTATTGACGGCGTGAAAATTGATTTTGACGCTCGAAAAGAGTGGGTGCACCTGCGCAAGTCGAATACCGAGCCCATCATTCGCATATACGCCGAGAGCGGAACGCAGGCCGGAGCCGATAAGCTGGCGGCGGAGGTAATGGGAAAAATGGCAGAAATTTCGAAAAGGGTATAAGTTGAGCACCTTATTATATAGGCGTAAAATTTATTTTCACATTTTTTTACTCAAAAAACCCTCGCATATTCAATAATATCAACAAAAAACACCCTTTTTGTTGATATTTTTTTTACCCCTTAAAAAACAATAAATAATTAATTATCACTATTTTATGTTTTTTTTGAAAAAGAAAAAAGCCTACAGGCGGCGAGAACACTAAAAAAAGTGGCGAAAATATTTGGTTGTTACTACAAACCCGCTTACATTTGCCCCTACAAATTGTTCACTTTATTACTAACCAACAAAAAATTACAGTCATGAACAAGGCAGAATTAATTGATGCAATTGCCGACAAGGCAGACTTGACAAAGGTAGCCGCTAAGGCAGCTTTGGATGCTTTTACCGAAGTGGTAGCAAAGTCTTTGAAGAAGGGTGACAAGGTTGCTCTCGTGGGCTTTGGTACTTTCAGCGTTTCACAGCGCAGCGCCCGCACCGGCCGCAATCCTCGCACCGGTGAGCCTATTAAAATTAAGGCAAAGAAGGTTGCTAAGTTCAAAGCTGGTAGCGAGCTTTCTTTCTAAGAAAACCGCATCAACTAAGAGCAAAGGGGAGGCCAAACGGCTTCCCCTTCTTTGTTGGCATACAGAGTACACAGACATGCGACAAACACGAACACGTGTCATTGCGGACTCGATCCGCAATCTCATAAAGAAGATTTTTTAGACAGGAGATCCCGCGTCAAGCGCGGGATGACAACGGAAATTATATAAAGTCTAATAAATATTTTCAATAATTTTACAAACCGCTTTGATTTGTTCCTTTGGGGTATAACGTACCCAATCGTTAAAATCTTCTACTCTTTTATCCATAGAGCAAACCCACCTGTTGTGCGTTATCTTTTT
>JAVBPG010000006.1:0-27093 GCA_031549685.1 Bacteroidales bacterium
TATTAATATCCAGTCACTGAAGCATAATTTTATAAAAAATAAAAAAACTACAGGGTAGAATAGTCAGGCGTCATGTAGCCAAGCCATTTCTCAGGGTAAAAAAATAAAACAATAAAATAGATGAAAAGAATAGCTACACTACTACTTGCCGTTGCAATTGCAGGAGTGGCCACAGCGCAGCACCGCCAAGAGGTTTCGGTCAACGCCGGCGCCGGCCTGTCGTCGCTGATTTTCTCGTACGGCAACAGCGAGCAAAAGTTAGGCTTTGGAGGAAAGGTAGGCTTGGGATACCAATACTTTTTAAGCCCCAGCTGGGGAGTTGTTTCGGGGGTCGACTTCGGCTTCTACAACGCCACCTCGACCCTGGCGCGCAACGTGTACAGCCAGCCCGCCATTGACGGGTTCGACGGCAGCGACTTTACCTTTACCGCCACCTACACCGGCTACGAGGAAAAGGCTTCGACCGTAATGCTTACCATTCCGCTCATGGCGCAGTACCAAACGGGCGATGGCAAGGGCCTCTACGTGGCCTTTGGCGCCAAGGTGGGCATACCCATTAGCGCCAAGTACAAGGCGTCGGGGCATCTGCTTACCGAGGGCAACTACGGCACGGGCTTCCACTACTCGGGCGACCTGCCCGAGCGCGGCTTTACCGACAGCTACCAGCATTACACCGCCGACTTGGATCTTAAAGCATCGTTTATGCTGGCCCTTGAGCTGGGCGCCAAGTGGCAGCTGCCCGGCAAGTACATCCTGTACACCGGCGCCTACTGCGACTACGGCCTCAACAACATAAACGGCACCAACACCAACGGCGTGCTGGTGGCCTACCAAAGCCAAACCCCGGCCGACTTTAAGCGCCAAAGCGTAGCGGGCAGCAGCGACAGGATGAACTCGCTGGCCATAGGAGTTACCCTGCGCCTGAGCCTCGACATGAGCGAGCTGCTGAGCATTGTTAAGTAAAAAATAAAAAAACTATATTACAGATGAAAAAGAGGATTCAGCAGCTGCTGTTATTTATAGCGCTACTCTTTGCCGCGCAGGTCGCCTCGGCGCAAATTACCGGTACGGTTACCAGCGCCGACGATGGAGAGCCCCTCATTGGCGTGTCGGTATTGGTAAAGGGTACCACCAAGGGCGCCTACACCGATATGGATGGCAAGTACACCGTGGCCGCCTCGGCAGGCGATGTGCTGGTATTTACCTACACAGGCATGGTTACCCAGGAGGTAAAGGCCCAGGGCAAGGAGCTCAACGTAGGTATGAACGCCGATGTGGAAACGCTGGAGGAGGTAATGGTAGTTGCCTACGGAACCACCACCAAGCGAACTTTTACAGGATCGGCCTCCACCGTTAAGGGAAAAGAAATAGCCAAGCTGCAAACGGGCAACGTTACCAAGGCGCTCGAGGGTGCCGCCGCCGGTGTGCAGTTTGCCAGCAGCTCGGGGCAACCCGGCTCCAGCGGCTCCATCCGCATTCGCGGTATCGGCTCCATAAGCGCCACCACCACGCCGCTGTACGTGGTTGACGGCATGCCCTACGAGGGCGATATATCCAGCATCAGCGCCTCCGATATCGAAAGCATGACCGTGCTCAAGGATGCCGCCGCCAACTCGCTTTACGGCTCCCGCGCATCCAACGGTGTTATTCTTATTACCACCAAAAAAGGGCAGGCCGGTGCTGTACGCGTTACCGTTGATGCCCGTGTGGGAGTGAACCAGCGCGCCGTGCCCAACTACGATGTGATGGACGACCCCGCCATGTACTACCAAATGACCTGGGAGGCCATGCGCAACGACCAGCACTACCGCCTGGGCTACTCGTGGGCCGAGGCAGCCATGTACGCCTCGGGCAACATGATAAAGCAGCTGGGTGGCTACAACAACTACTACGCCCCCGATAACGGCATTATAGACCCTACCACGGGGCGCGTTTACTCATCGGCACGCCTGGCCTACCACGATACCTGGGACGACGAAATGTTTAAGCAGGGTACCAGGCAGGAGTACTCGGCCACCATTGCCGGAGGCGATAGCAAAACTTCCTACTTTCTCTCCTTCGGCTACCTCAACGATGAGGGCTACGTGGTAAACTCCGACTTTGAGCGCTACAACACCCGCGTAAAGCTCGACAGGGAGGTAACCAAGTGGCTTAAGGTGGGAACCAACCTTACCTACTCGCACCTCAAGCGCAACTCTGTGCAGGAGGCCAACACCGCCGGCGACAACATGTTTTACATGGCGCAGGTAATGGCGCCCATTTTCCCCGTGTACCTCTACAACAAGGATACCAAGCAGCCCGTGTACGATAGCAAAGGCAATCGCCGCTTCGACTTTGGCGATGACGGGGGCTACGCACGCCCCGTAGCATCCATGACCAACCCTGTGGCCTCGCAAAGCTTGGATAAGAACAATGCGGACTGGAACATATTCAACGGTAAATTTTTTGCCGACATCAAGGTGTGGGAGTTTAAGCTTACCGTTAACTACTCGGTGGATGTGAGCAACAACCTCGGCCTCCAGTACCAGAACGGGTTGTACGGGCAGTTTAAGGACAACGATGGCGTGTCGTCCCGTCGTGGCGAGCGCAACGTAACTCAATCGGCCAACCAGCTGCTTACCTGGGGCAAGGAGTTCGGCAAGCACAGCATTGATGTGCTGGCAGGGCATGAGTCGTACGAAAATGACTACAACGCATGGTCGGCTAAGAAGGAAAAGTTCCTTGACCCCGACCAGATAGAGCTGGCAGGTGCCATTAAGAATCCCGCGGCCAGCTCTTCTGCCTCAAGGTACGCCCTCGAGAGCTACCTTAGCCGCGTGCAGTACAACTACGCCGACCGCTACTACCTTACCGCCAGCTTCCGCCGCGACGGTTCGTCGCGCTTCCACCCCGATAGCCGTTGGGGTAACTTCTGGTCGGTGGGCGGCTCGTGGCGCATGAACGAGGAAGAATTTATGTCGGGCGCCGAGTGGCTGAGCGAGCTCAAGCTCAAGGCCAGCTACGGTACGCAGGGTAACGACAACCTTGCCATAGGCGGCGATGCTCCCTGGGCCGACCAGCTTCAGATCGTGGCCAACGGCGAGGATATAGCGCTGGTGCGCGTTTACCGAGGCAACAAGGATATCAGCTGGGAAAAGAGCGGAACCTTCAACGCCGGATTCGATTACGCAGTGCTGAACAGGAGGCTTAGCGGATCGCTGGAGTATTTTTACAAAAAAACCAGCGATATGCTCTTCTCACGCCCCATTGCCCCCTCGTCGGGCGATGCCTCGTACCCCGACAACATTGGCGATATGGTAAACCAGGGTGTGGAGTTTGACCTTACCGGCGTGCTGCTCAAAACAAGAGATTTTGAGTGGACGGCCAACATTAACGCCACACACTTTACCAACGAAATTGTTAAGCTGCCGCCTGAGCGCAGTGCCGACGGTATAACCAACGGTAACTTTAAGCTCATGGAGGGTCGCTCCATATACGACTACTACATTAAGGATTACGCCGGCCTGACTGCCGACGGCCGGTCACAGTGGTACATGGATGTAAAGGATGCCAACGGCAACGTTACCGGCGTTACCACCACCACCGACCACGCTCAAGCCACCGACTACTATCAGGGCAATGCCGTTCCCAAAATATACGGAGGTCTGGGGACATCGCTCTCGTACAAAGGCGTCGACTTCTCTATTCAAACCGCCTACCAGCTGGGCGGCAAGGGCTACGATGCCGCCTACGCCTCGACCATGACCAGCTACTCCTACGGCCAGAATATGCACAAGGACATGCTCAACAGGTGGACACCCAACTACACCGATACCGATGTGCCCCGCCTGCAATCTGGAAACGATTTCGACAATAGAAGTTCATCGCGCTGGTTTGTATCATCCAACTACTTTAACATAAAAAATATAACGCTGGGGTACACCTTCCCCAAGGCGTGGGTAAATAAGGTAAACATCGCCACGCTGCGCGTGTACGCTGTGGCCGATAACGTATACCTGTTCTCGGCGCGCCGCGGCTACGACCCCCGCACCTCGTGGAGCGGAGCATCGACACAGGGCCTGTATGCGCCCATACGCACCATTTCCTTAGGTCTCAACTTGTCTTTCTAAATATTAAGGAGTTAGCAATATGAAAATGTTTAAATATACCATTATAGCTTTGGCGTGTGCGGCTTCCCTTACGCTGTACTCGTGCTCATCCGACTTTTTGGATGCCGAGCCCACCACCTCCATTACCCGCGAAAGGTTGAAGGAGCTGGCCTCGCAAAGCCCCGAGGCCTTTTTGGAGGTGCTTGAGCCGCAGGTAACAGGCCTGTACGCGTGGCTTGTTCAGTACAACACGCTGGGTAGGACGCAGGTGCTGCATACCGACTTCGGCCACCTGTCGGTAATGCTTACCACCGACCTTATGAACGAGGATATGGTGCAGAATACCCAAAACTACGGCTGGTTTTACGATGACTACGACTTCTCCCTGCGCCCCAACTACGAGTCGACGTACGTGTACCTGCCGTGGAACTTTTACTACAAGCTCATCAAAAGCGCCAACGATATCATTTACCTGTTTGATGAAAGCGTTACCGACGAAAGGCTGCTTCCGTTAAAAGGGCAGGCTTTGGCCATGCGTGCCTTTGCCTACCTGTACTTAGTGCAGCTTTACCAGCACACCTACGTAGGGCACGAAACCGCCCCTGCGGTACCCATAGTTACCGAAAAATCTACCGATGCCGAAATGGCCAACAACCCCCGTGCCACGGTGCAGGAGGTGTACGACCTCATTATTGCCGACCTGAAAGCTGCCGATGACCTGCTGCAAAGCTACACCCGCACCTCGAAGGTAGCGGTGGATAAGCAGGTGGTAGAAGGCCTGCTGGCAAGGGCCTACCTCAACATGGAAAATGGCACCGAGGCTGCACGCTACGCCCGCATGGCGCGCGATGGCTACACGCCCAGCATTACGCAGTGGAACTACGACCTGGTAAAAAATGGTACAGGCTTTGTGAACATTGCTGAGCCCGACTGGATGTGGGGCGCCGACATTACCAACCAAACCAACATTGCCAAATCGGGCATTGTGAACCCCACCTCGCACATCTCGTCAATTAGCTACGGGTACGCCACCGCCGGCAACATGCAAAAGATGATTGACGCCGACCTGTACGCCAAGATTCCGCTCTCCGACATCCGCTACAAGGCCTTTGCCGAGGCAGATATAACCGTCAACGGATACAAGGTCCCCAAGTATTCGAACCTGAAGTTCGGGTACTACAAGGCCGGAGTTACCGACAACTTTGGCGACTACGTCTTTATGCGCGCCTCCGAAATGTACCTTATCGAGGCTGAGGCGCTTACCCTTAGCGGCCAGTACGCCGAGGCGCAAAACCTGCTGTACGACTTTGTGATTACGCGCTACCCCAAGTACGTAAAGTCAACCTCCATTGGCGATGCCCTGCGCAAGGAAATTTACCTGCAGCGCCGCATTGAGCTGTGGGGCGAAGGGTTTTCGTACTTTGACCACAAGCGCCTGAAGCTGGGCATTACCCGCATTTACCAGGGCTCCAATCACAGGGAAAACGCCAAGGTTAACCACCTGCCCGAAAGTAATGTATTCCGCTTTCGGATTCCGCGGCCGGAAATTACTAATAATGGAGGCATTTCGGAGGGAGATAATAACCCATAGCGGATTGCCCGCCGGTCATTTTTTTTGAGTAGAATAAAAAAACGTAATACAAGATTATGAGAAAATATATTTTTGGAATGCTGGCCTCAACGCTGCTGCTCGCCTCCGGATGCTACGAGTCGCCCACGGAGCCCAACCCCGATGTGGAAGGCAATCTGCCCATAGTTACCACCGATTCGCTGGTGGATAACCTTGGCCTTATGGCCGTTTTTTCCGGTACGGTGGTAAGCGACGGCGGTAACAAGGCCATGCGCGACAACGGCTTTGTGGTATCCAAGGGGAGCATCCCCAGCCTCCAGTCGCCCGATGCGCTGGTGGGCGGCATGGTAGCTCCCAAGGAGGGGCGCTACGAGGTAACGGTGTCAGGCCTCGAAACCAGCACCAAGTACTACTACCGCGCCTTTGCGCAAAACGGCAAGGGGGTAAGTTACGGCGAAGTGGGCTCCTTTACCACCCTGCAATCGGCGCTCTTCAGAACCCCCTACGCTACCGATTTTTCGCCCGAAAAGCCCGTTTACACGCGGGGCGGATGGGTGCTCGACAAGTACAAGGGCACCGAGGATAGCGGCCAGGATACCCTGTGGTATTACGACTTTGAAAAAGAGTGGGGCGTAGCCAACGCCGGCTGGTCCATAGCCGCCAAGTATCACGGCGAGCCCCTCAAAATCATTTCGCCTCTGATTGGTGTTGCCACGGGCGACACGCTTCAGTTTACCTTTGTTCCCCGCCTGTTCGGTGCCACCACCATGAAGGTTAAGCTGTACATTACTAACAATGTGGATAGCCTGGGCGATCCGCTTACCACCTTTGACCAGGTGGGCTACCCCAGCAACCGCACCATGTACGGGCACTACGAGGAGCTGTCGGACTACGAGGGGCAGGAGGTATACGTGGTGCTGGTAATGGAGGAGGGCGACTGGGTGCTCTTCCACTTTGCCGTGGCCAATACCATTAACCAAAACACCCTGTTCCCGCCCAAGCAGAGCGGTAACGCCTCCATGCACGAGTTTACCTGGAACGTTCCGTGGCGATTGTAGCGTGGGCTTTTGGCCAGACAAAAATAGGCTGTACATTTTTTGTACAGCCTATTTTTGTTAGGTGATGATATATTTGTTTACACCAGTACCTTACCCCGCAGGGGTAGCATGATTATTAACCGCGGGTGAAGCGAAGCGCAACCCGTGGTGTAAGTGCACCCTCTGCCTTGCGCACGGAGCAAGCGTCTTCCCAGAACCAAATTCCTGCTCCGTGCGCCACAAGCGGATGTTGCTTTTGCCCAGTAGGTTACGCTTCGCTCCACCTACGGTTAATCAGATATAGCCCCTACGGGGCACGAAATAGTGCTAATTTTTAGGTGTAAATAGCCTTTTGTTATTGCCCTTGATGCGTTTACTCTGCTTCGCTACTCCCGTTCGGCCACGCCAAGGCGTGGTCGAGGTATGCCAACAGGCTTAGCCTGTGCTGATAGAGCGGCCGAGGCAGAAAGCCTCGGCCGAACGGGGGACATATAGCTCGCACTTACCCCTACACCAGCCGTTTTATGACCCTCAGGCGGTGCGTGTACTTGTTCTGCGCTTTGCTGAAAATGCCCTCGCTGTCAATGCTGTCCACGTGCACCGTGCCCGAGGCGTGCAGTATGCGGCCGCTGCCCAGCAGCATGCCCACGTGGGTAATTTTTCCCTCCTCGTTGTCAAAAAAGGCCAGGTCGCCGGGCTGGGCGCTATCAAGAAAGCTGACCGTTTCGCCCTTTTCGGCCTGCTGGTAGGCATCGCGCGGAATGGGTATGCCCACCACGCGGTAGGCCAGCTGCGTAAGTCCTGAGCAGTCAATGCCCAAGGCCGTTCTTCCGCCCCACAGGTAGGGTGCGTTGACGAGGCTTTGGGCGGCGGCCAGTAGGGCGCTGCGCTTGTTGGCCGGCAGCTTTTCGGGCGGCAGCTCCAGCTTGTAGCTGTGCTGCAGCAGCGCAAAGGTGTGCGAGGCCTCGTTGTAGCGGTACAGCAGCGCGCCCTGCGGAATGAGCACGCGCTCCCTGGTTTTTTCGTTCACGGCGTAGCTCAGCGGAGCCTGCGCCACGTGGTAGGGCACGCCCACCTCCAGCGCCCAGGCCTCATCGTTTACCAGCGTTACCATGAGCGGGTTAACCCAGGCCGAGTAGCGGTCGAGGTTGGAGTGGATGCGCAGCCAGCGGTCGCTTTCCTCCTCCACGCGAAAGGTCTCGCCCCACAGCAGCTGCGATACCATTTCGCTCCGCTCCGAGGGCTCGGCCCGCATGGGCACTACTGAACTTGTTGCTATTCCTAACATGTTGTATGTTAATATTTTACTCGTATTTCTTGCGTTTGGTATTGTTGGTTTTATTCAGACAGGATTTACAAAATTAACAGGATAAGACAAAAACATGTAAATCCTGTAAATCCTGTCTAAAACATTAGACCCATTTTTACCTCACTACAAAGCCCCTACGATGACAATTTGCAATTTGCTGATTATTAGAATTTTGTAATTTTATGCGAAAGATATGATTAATTAATAATTTGATAATCAACTTATCAATGAACCCGTGCGGGCGTTTATTTTTGTGAAAAAGTATTGTAAAGGTAGAAAAAAATATCAATATTTAAGCAAAAAGTGCTACGTTTGCAGCCTCTTTTAAAACTCATTGGGTAGGATAGTAGCTATAGACTACGGCAAAAAACGGGTGGGCATTGCCGCCTCCGACGAGCTCCGAATCATTGCCAACGGGCTCGAAACGCTTGCGCCCAACGAGGCCCTGGCCTTTTTGCAGCGCTACGTTGTCGCCGAAAAGGTGGACCTGATAGTGGTTGGCAACCCGCTAAACCTCAATGGCCTGCCGGCCGAAGCGGCGGCGGGAGCGGCAGAGTTTACCGTGCGGCTTAAGAAGCTACTTCCTGCGATAGAAATTACCACCTTCGACGAGCGCTTTACCTCGCGCCTGGCGCAGCAGGCCATACTGGCCGCCGGCGTAAAAAAGAAGGACAGGCGCGACAAGGCCCTGGTGGACAAGGTTAGCGCCTGCATCATTCTGCAATCGTACATGGAGTACCGGGCCATTGCCGCAAGTAGGGTATAGCCTTGGTTGATACGATGTTGCTAATGCTAATTTGTTTACTGTTTAGAAAATTTATTTTGAGCAAGCTGAAATTTTTACACATGAAGCGCTGCATCATCCTGCCCTTTGCGCTGGTGGCGGGTATGAGCGCCGCTTGGGCCAACCAGCGCCTGGTGCAGGATTCGGTTGACCTGCAGCCCTACGACCTAAGCATAGAAGAGGATGAGGCCGAGGGGACGGACTCGCTGGCACTTAGCGAAATGCCTATAGATGTGAGCATTCCTGCGGCGGCGCTGTACGGCCATATCTGGAACCACGCCGTGGTAAACCCCTACAACATTTCGGTGGCGGGCATGAAGGATACCGTGCCCATCGACATGTCGGGCTACACGCACCCGCGGCTCAACTACATTACCTCCAAGTTCGGCTTTCGCCGCTGGAAGTTCCACTACGGCATTGATGTAAAGGTGTACGTGGGCGACTCCATCCGCAGCGCCTTCGACGGGCGGGTGCGCATTGCCAAGCGCGGCAAGGCCTACGGCAACTACATTGTGGTGCGCCACTACAACGGCCTCGAAACCACCTATGCCCACCTCAGCAAAATAAACGTACAGGTGAACGATGAGGTCAAATCGGGCGATGTGATTGGCCTGGGCGGTAACACCGGCCGCAGCACCGGCCCGCACCTGCACTACGAAATGCGCTACCTGGGGCAGCCCATTGACCCCGCCACGCTCATTGATTTTGAAACGGGCCGGCCCTACACGGACAGCCTGCAGCTTACGGCGTCGAACTTTGAGTACATGCAGGAGATTGCAAAAATGCGCTACTGGGTGGTGCGCTCGGGCGACTCGCTGTGGAACATTTCGCGCCGCACGGGCGTTTCGGTCGACCGGCTGTGTAAGCTCAACGGCATAAGCAGCAAGTCGATACTAAGGCTTGGCCAGCGCGTGCGCTACACGTAGCGTTCCTCTGAAAAATAGCTTATCTTTGTACCGCTTTTGTACTTACAGGGGCGGTTTTTTGTTGAATGGAAGAAAGAAGATTTAACCACTAAGATCACAAAGCTCAACTCCCGAAGAACACCAAGGGTGAACTCCCCTGCGTTCTTTGCGTAAAACTCTTTGCGCCCTTTATGGTAAAATGTTGAGCGGGGAAATTACAGATGCCATAGCGTTAGCTGTTAGGAAGAAATCGGCGCATAGTATTCAACGGTATATGCTATCTATTGATTTGTAGCAATTGTAAATCAACAATCAAAAATCGGCAATCATTATATGTCCAAAACCATTGTTTCGCTTTTTGAGGAAAGTGTAGAAAAATTTTCGGAGAACACGCTCATGTGGGAGAAGCGTGCCGGCAGCTACGACTCCATAACCTACAAGTCCATGCGCGAGCAGGTGCACGATTTTGCCGCCTGGCTCATTGAGCAGGGCCTGGAAAAGGGCGACCGCGTGGCGCTGCTGGCCGAGGGCTGTTCGGCGTGGATGGTGGCCGAGTTGGGCATTCTGTACGCCGGCGCCATCAACGTGCCGCTGTCCATTAAGCTCAACGCCGAGGAGGTTAACTTCAGGCTCAAGCACTCGGGCGCCAAAATGCTTATCGTATCGCGCCTGCAGGTGCCCAAAATCAGGGAGGCCGGCGTGCGTGAGAATGGCGACATTAAAACCATTGTGTGCCTCAACCCGCAGCGTGGCGACAACTTTCCCTATACCACCATGAAGCATGCCCTGCAGGAGGGGCGCAAGCTTATAGCCACGCACCACACCAAGCTGTGGCAGCGGTTCAAGGCGGTGGAGCCGGGCGATTACGCCAACATTTGCTACACCTCGGGCACCACCTCCGACCCGAAGGGCATTATCCTTACGCACCGCAACTACACGGCCAACGTGGAGCAGTCGCTCACGCTCATGGATATTCCGCCGTACTACGTAACGCTGCTCATCCTGCCCTGGGATCACGCCTTTGCGCACACCGTGGGCCTGTTTACCTTCATTAAGCTGGGCGCGGCCATTGCGGCGGTGCAGGTGGGCAACACCGCGGCCGAGGCGCTGCGCAACATCCCCGTCAACATTAAGGAAACGCGACCGCACCTGCTGCTGAGCGTACCCTCGCTGGCCAAAAATTTCAGAAAAAATATAGAAAGCGGCGTGGCGCAAAAGGGCCGGGTGGCCGAAATGCTTTTCGGCTGGGGGCTGAAGGTGGCCTACACCTACAACGGCCTGGGCTACGACAGTGGCCGGGGCTGGCGCTGCATGCTGAGGCCGCTGGTGTCGCTGTTCGACAAAATTCTTTTTGCCAAGGTGCGACAAAACTTCGGCGGTCGCCTGAAATTTTTTATTGGCGGCGGCGCGCTGCTCGACATCGAGCTGCAGCGTTTTTTTGCGGCCATCGGCATACCCATGCTGCAGGGCTACGGCCTGTCCGAGGCGGCCCCGGTGATTTCATCCAACGCGCCGCACCTGTACAAGTTCGGCTCGTCGGGGCAGCTGGTAAAGCACATGGATTTTAAAATCTGCGATGATAAGGGCAACGAGGTTCCGGCCGGCGAAAAGGGCGAAATTGTGATTCGCGGCGAGAACGTGATGGCGGGCTACTGGAACAACCCGCAGGCCAGCGCCGAGGCCTTGCGCGACGGCTGGCTCTACACCGGCGACCTGGGCTACCTTACCTCCGATGGCTGGCTCTACGTGTTAGGGCGCTTCAAGAGCCTGCTCATTGCCGACGACGGCGAGAAGTACAGCCCCGAGGGCATTGAGGAGGCCATTGTGGGGCAGTCGCCCTACATTGAGCAGTGCATACTGCACAACAACCAGAAGAGCTACACGGTGGCCATAGTGGTTCCGGCCAAGGATGCCATCAGGCGCTGGCTGGATAAGGAAAACCTGTCGCCCGACTCGCCCGAGGCGCACCGCTTAGTGCTGGAGCTCATTGCCGCCCAGGTGGCCGAGTACCGCGGCGAGGGGCGCTACGCGAGCATGTTCCCCAACCGCTGGATACCGAGCGCCATTGCCGTGGTGAGCGAGGCCTTTACCGAGCAAAACGGCATGATGAACAGCACGCTGAAGGTGGTGCGCGGCAAGGTGGAAAAAACCTACGCCGACCGCCTAACCCACCTCTACACGCCGGAGGCAAAAAATATTGTCAACGAGCCGAACATGAAGGCGGTGAGGAGGCTGCTGATGTAGAGCAGTTACCGGTTACCGGTTACCGGTTACCGGTTACCAGTTACCAGTTACCAGTTACCAGTTACCAGTTACCAGGGGGGTATAGGGAAGGGGGTTGTGAAGCTGTAAAAAGAGTGCTATATTTGTAGAAATCTCAAAAAAAGGATAGCGATATGATTCTTGTTGTTCCAAAAAAGGCTACAATGTTGGAGTTGGAGCAAGCTGTGCTGAAATTTCGCCGACGTAAAAAGTCAAGTAAAAGCGTTGCTAACTTCTTTGGCAAGCTTAAGCGAGGCATAGATGGATTGGAGTATCAAAAGCAGCAGCGCGATGAGTGGGGTTGATTTTTTGGTTGATACCAACATTTTGATATACATCTTGGAGGGTAATAGCATAATGAAAAGGTATGTTACCCTCAACTTTGCGTACTCGGTTATTACCGAAATGGAGTTGCTTGGGAGGTTAAACATTTCTCCGCAGGAAAATAAGACTATCCGCGATTTTCTTGGGGTAATGCTACGTGTGGAGTTTAATAATGAGATAAAAGAGCGGGCCATCTCCATTAAGCAGGTTTGCAATGTAAAGCTCCCTGATGCGATTATTGCCGCTACGGCTCAACACCTCAACCTGCCGCTACTTACTGCCGATAAGGGATTTAAAAATATCCCACAGTTAGATGCAATGATTGTTGATGTTGACTAACTCCCCCCATCTGCGTTTTTGCTGTTTGGCGCTTTGCCGCCCCGTGCCCGTACACATCCCCAAATTGTTAATATTTAGCTGAGGCGTATCTTGCCTTACGCTGAAATTATTGCTAACTTCGCCCAATTTTTAAAGAAAAACTAATCTCATAAAAAAGGAGAAACATGGCTAATTTAGATCTCAGCAAGTACGGCATTTCGAAGGATATCGAAATCGTACGCAACCCTTCGTACGAAGAGTTGTACCAGGCCGAAATGGATCCTAAGAACGAAGGATTCGAAAAGGGCGAACTTACTACGACCGGCGCGGTATCGGTAAAGACCGGTATTTTCACGGGCCGCTCACCCAAGGATCGCTACATTGTAAAGGACGATACCACCAAGGACACCATTTGGTGGGACGGTACCATCAACAAGCCCGTAAACACCGAGGTTTGGAACAGCTGCAAGGCGCTTTCGCTAAAGCAGCTCAACACCGCTAAAAAGCTGTACGTGGTGGATACCTACTGCGGCACCAACCCCGATACCCGCATGAAGGTGCGCTTCATTATGGAGGTGGCATGGCAGGCACACTTTGTGACCAACATGTTCATCCGCCCCTCGCACTACGATCTGGCTAACTACGGCGAGCCCGATTTTGTGGTTTTCAACTCGTCAAAAACCGTTAACCCCAGCTGGAAGGAGCAAGGCTTGAACTCCGAAGTATTCGTAATGTTCAACCTTACCGAAAAAGTTCAAATCATTGGTGGCACCTGGTACGGCGGCGAAATGAAGAAGGGCATGTTTGCTATGATGAACTACTACCTGCCGCTGCGCGGCATGGCCTCCATGCACTGCTCGGCCAACGTTGGCGAGCAAGGCGATGTGGCTATTTTCTTCGGCCTGTCGGGCACCGGTAAAACCACCCTGTCGGCCGACCCCAAGCGCTACCTCATTGGCGACGATGAGCACGGCTGGGACGACAACGGCGTGTTTAACTACGAAGGCGGCTGCTACGCTAAGGTTATTAACCTGAGCGCCGAAAACGAGCCCGACATCTGGCGCGCCATCAAGCGCGATGCGCTGCTGGAGAACGTGGTGGTGAAGGCCGACGGCACCCCCGACTACGCCGATGGCTCGATTACCGAGAACACCCGCGTATCGTACCCCATTTACCACATCAACAAGATTGTGCTGCCCTCAAAGGCCGGCCACGCAAGCAAAATTATTTACCTGTCGGCCGATGCCTTCGGCGTGCTGCCTCCAGTTTCAATTTTGGACGAAAAGTCGGCGCAGTACCACTTCCTTTGCGGCTACACCTCAAAGCTGGCAGGTACCGAGCGCGGCATTACCGAGCCTCAAATGTCGTTCTCGCCTGCATTCGGCGAGGCCTTCCTGACCCTGCACCCCACCATGTACGCTAAGACCCTGGTTGGAAAAATGCAGAAGCACAACGCTAAGGCCTACTTAGTAAACACCGGCTGGAACGGCACCGGCAAGCGCATCTCCATTAAGGATACCCGCGCCATTATCGACGCCATTATCGACGGCTCCATCGACAAGGTCGAAACGGTAAATATCCCCGTGCTGAACCTGGTTGCCCCCAAGAAGCTCAACAACGTTTCGGAGGGCATCCTCGACCCGCGCGACACCTACGCCGACAAGGCGGAGTGGGAAAACAAGGCAAAGCAGTTGGCCGCAAAGTACATCAAGAACTTTGAGCAGTACCTGCCCGAGGGTAAGGATTTGATTCCTGCCGGCCCGCAGCTGTAGTACAATGTGCTGTCATTCCGGCCTTGGGCCGGAATCCCCACTCCTTGCGTTTGGGAGATTGCGGGTGGAGCCCGCAATGACAGAAGGATTTGATAAAACGAAAATCGCCGCTATTAAATAATAGCGGCGATTTTTATTTTTGGGATTAGTAACAAAATATAGATGGTTCGTTTTCTTGATTATCCCCACCTCTGCCAAGGCGGGGTTCGCTGCCTACTTGGTAGCGAACTTATACGCTATGCCCACGTTGAGCGATTCCATCCACTGCACCTTTGGGCCTTTTTGTACCATGCTTTCAACGCCGTTGGCATCGGTAACCTTTACCTGGTAGCGGTCGAGGTCGCGGTAAATAATGCGGTTGAAGAAGATGATGGTAAGCCAGCTGTTGATGTTGAAGTTGGCGCTGGTAATCCAGTCCACATCGATGTTCTGGGGATTCTGCTGGTAGTTCGAAAACAGTTCAAGGGTTGACTTTATGCCCACGTACTTGTTGAGGTTTTTGTCGTACGAAATTTGCGCGTAGGCGCCAACCTGAGCGCGGAAGTTGCGCGGGTCGGCGGCCATGTCGGTATCCACATACTTGCAGTACATGGTGTCGCTTACCACCGTAAAGCGGCCCGAGAGCGGCGACAGCATGGCGCTCAGCCCGAAGTCGGACTGGTAGCGCACGCCGAGCGAGGCAATGATGTAGCCCGGGGCAAAGAATTTCGAAACGGTTTCTCCATCGGCATTAACACCTTTGTCGAACTGTGTTTTGAGGTCGACCTGCGCTACCCAGTACAGCGGCAGCGAGGGCGTAATTTCGTAGCCGAAGGAGCTGTTGAAGTTGAGGCGGTCCTCCTTTTTGGTGTACACGGTGGCATCGCCCTCCTTTGACTTGGCGTAGGCCATATCAAGCGAATTTTTGAAAAAAATGCGATCCTTGGTATAAACGGTGGAGCCTAGAAATGCGGCGCGGAATCCGAGCGAGTTGCTTCCATCCTGCCAGCTGTCGGAGTATTGCGCCTGCGAGAAGGTAAGCGATGGCAGGCCCTCGGCGTAAAATGGCGGCACCTTGCTGTCCGCAGGTTTATTAATTTCTGATAGCTTTTGCTTGTTGGCCGCGGCATCGGCATCGGTGGTAAGCCAGCTTTGGGCGTTGGCTGCGCTGGCTGAGCAGATGAGCAGCGTTGCGATTGCAATTACGTTTTTTTTCATTCGCTATTTTATTTATTTGATGTAAACTTCGAGTAGCTTCACGTTACCTTGAGGCACAATCGCCACGTCGTTGGTAAGGGAGGCCGGAAGAAGGAGCGTTTCGCCTTTCTCAATATTTTCCTCCTGCCCCTTGCATACTATTTTAGCAGCGCCGTCGGTGCACAGGTATACTACAAATGAGTCCAGCTCGCTGAGGCTGCGCTGTGTGCTTTGCGTGAGGTTTAGCAGGTTGGCTGTAAAGTATTCGCAGCCGACAATTTGCGCCTCTTTGCTGTCGGTGGATACGCTGATTTTGTTACCTTTTGCCGCATGGTAGTCTATCACATCCATGGCCAAATCGGTGTGCAGCGGACGGTTTTTGTCGTTGCGTCCCCAGTCGTACACGCGGTAGGTAATGTCCGATGCTTGCTGAATTTCGGCCAGCGTAATGCCCTTGCCAATGGCGTGAATGGTGCCTGCGGGCACATAAAAGGCATCGCCTGCTTTTACGCTTTCAAGGTTGAGAATTTCCTGCAGCGAGTTGTTTTTAATGTGATCCAGCAGCTCTCCCAGGTTGGCGTCCCTGTTGAATCCCACCGCAATTTTTGCATCGGCCTCGGCAGCCATGATGTACCACATTTCATTTTTTCCAAAAGCGTGGTGCCGCTCGGCCGCGGTGGCATCATCGGGGTGAACCTGTAGCGAGAGCATTTCGGTGGTGTCGAGAAATTTTATGAGCAGCGGAAATTCCTGTCCGAACTGCTCGTATACCTTATCGCCCACCAGCTCGCCCATGTATATCTCTATCAGCTCCTCAATGTTGTTGCCCTTGAGGTAGCCGTTGCTTACCACCGACAGGTTGCCCCTTACGCTCGACAGCTCCCAGCTCTCGCCCACCTTTTTATCGGCGGCCACTTTTTTGTTGAGCATTGTGCGCAACCTGCTTCCTCCCCAAACGGTTTCTTTGAGGATAGGCTTGAATTTTAGCGGATATAGCTCCATGGTGCGAATTTTATAGGAGTGCAAAGTTAAGCATTTTTTTGAGTAACTTAGCGGGGTTAAAATCGTAAATCGGAAACCATTAAATTCCAGCTGCTGTTATGCTCGAAGCTATTTTACCCGAAAATATTTTGTTTCTCGACATTGAAACAGTGCCCGCCACGCCTGCATTTGGCGATATGGCGGAAGATTTCCGCGAGTTGTGGGAAAAGAAATCGGCCTACCTGCGCAAGCCCGAGCAAACGGCCGAGGAGGTGTACGGGCGCGCCGGAATTTACGCCGAGTTCGGAAAAATTATTTGCATATCGGCGGGCTACATCGCAAGGCAAAGCGGCCGGCGGGTTTTCCGCGTGAAGTCATTTGCCGGAGATGACGAAAAAGCGCTGCTGGCCGATTTTGCCGGGGCGCTGGTGCGGTTCTACACGGCCAAGCGCGGTGCTTACCTGTGCGCGCACAACGGCAAGGAGTTTGACTTTCCGTACATTGCGCGCCGCATGCTGGTCAACGGTCTAAAGCTGCCGCAGGCGCTCAACATACATGGGCAAAAACCCTGGGAAACCACCTTTCTCGACACCATGGAGCTGTGGAAGTTTGGCGACTACAAGCACTTTACTTCGCTCAGCCTGATGTCCGCCATATTTGGCATTCCCACGCCCAAGGATGACATTGACGGGAGCCAGGTAGCCGATGTTTACTACAACGAAAAAAATCTCCGGCGCATCGTCGATTACTGCGAAAAGGACGTGCTTACCGTGGCGCGTATATTCTTAAAATTACGTGGCGATGAAGATGGAGTTGAAGATGTTGAGAAAGCGTAGCTATAACCAAAGAAGGTTGTATAAGCTTTTCCTCGAAGCGTCATTGCGAGCGAAGCGCGGCAATCTCTATTGTGGCGATAGCGGCGCAAAACGCGAGATTGCTTCGTCGTTCCTCCTCGCAATGACGTTCTTGCTTACATTTTCATGTACACACACCGACTTACCCTCCGGCATGGTTTTTCGCTACAATGAGAGCAAGGATATTCCATCGCTCGATCCCGCCTTTGCCAGCTCGCAGAATGCCATCAACGCCTGCACGCAGCTGTTCTGCGGGCTACTGCAGCTCGACGAGAAGCTGAACGTTCAACTCTGCATTGCGGAGCGCTTCACCACTTCGGCCGATGGGCTGCTCTACACGTTCACGCTGCGCCGCGATGCCTACTTTCACAACAGCCCGGTCTTTGTCAACGGCGAGGGCCGGCGGGTGCTGGCGGGCGATTTTGTTTATTCGTTCTACCGCTTGCTCAACCCGCAGCTGGCCTCGCCTGCCGGCTGGGTGCTGGCGCCCATGGACACCTGCTTTGCTCCGAACGACAGCACTTTTTGCGTTAGGCTCAGGTACCGCACGCCCATATTTTTGAGTACGCTTACCATGCCGTACTGCTGCGTGGTGCCGCGCGAAGCGGTGGAGTTTTTCGGAAAAGATTTTGGAAAAAATCCGGTGGGCGCAGGGCCATTCTACCTAAAGCAGTGGCGGCAGGGCGAAAAGCTGGTGATGCGCCGCAACGCGCGCTACTTTGAGGTCGATACAAGCGGAGCGCGGCTGCCCTACTTAGAGAGCGTGGTGGTTACCTTTGTGCCCGATAAGCAGAGCGAATTTCTGGAGTTTGCCAAGGGGAAAATTGACTACCTCTCGGGTGTGCACCCGGCCTCGCGCGATGAGCTGCTTACGCGGAGCGGAGCGCTCAACCCCAAGTACGCCGGGCGCGTGCAGCTGCTCCAGGGGCCGTACCTCAACACCGAGTACATCGGGTTTTATGTGGATACGGGCGGATTTCAAAACCCCGCTCTGCAAAACGAAAAGCTGCGCAAGGCCATTGCCTACGGTATCGACAGGGAAAAAATGGTAAAGTTTCTGCGAAGCAACCTGGCGGCTCCCGCGCACTCGGGCTTTGTTCCGCAGGGCATGCCTAACTTTCAAACATCGCTGGAGGGCTTTACCTATAATCCCCGGAAAGCCGCGCAGCTGCTGGCCGAGGCGGGATTTCCCGGCGGAAAAAACATGCCCGCAATTACCCTTTCCACCACCGATGACTACTTAGATATTTGCGAATTTATTCAGCACGAGCTGTCGGCGTTGGGCGTAAAGCTGAGCATTAACGTGCTCTCGGGCTCGGCCTACAGGCAGCGGCTTTCGGAGGGTAAGCTGGCCATGTTTCGCGCTTCGTGGATAGCCGACTACCCCGATGCCGAGAGCTACCTGTCGCTGCTGTACGGCAAGAATTTTTCGCCCAACGGGCCCAACTATACGCACTTTAAAAGCGGCGATTACGATAAAATTTACGAGCGGGCGCTCAACACCTCCGATCCTCAAAAGCGGGCGGAGTGCTACCGCGCGCTCGACAGACTGTGCATTGCCCGCGCCCCGGTAGTTCCTTTGTTTTACGATAAGGTTACCCGCTTTGTCCGGGCCGGCGTTACGGGCATGGAGCCGAACGCCATGAATACGCTGGTGTTGAAAAAGGTGGCTTCGTTGTAAATGTGTTTTCTCTCAAAAAATAAAATGAAAAAAATCAGCTTACTATTGGCGCTGTGCTTGTGCTGTGCTGCGGCCTTGGCGCAGGATACCATCTTCAACCGGGTGGATGCGGCGGGCATGAAGCAGGGGCACTGGCGCAAAAAATATCCCAACGGAAAAGTTGCCTATAAAGTTTTCTTTGTTGACGACAGGCCGCAGGGTGCGATGGTACGCTTTCACGAGAACGGCGCAAAAATGGCGGTGATTGACTACCGTGACGACGGCACCGCCTTTGCCCAGCTTTTTTCCGACAAGGGAGCGCTCATGGCCGAGGGATTTTACGTGGGCGAAAATACTAAGCACGGCCTTTGGAAGTACTACCGCAGCGGAAAGCTGGTGATGGACGAAACCTACGAAATGGGGAAGCTGCACGGCGCATCGCAGGTGTACTACCCCGATGGAAAAGTGTACGAGCGCAAGCGCTTTGCGGGAGGACTGCAGGAGGGCGTGTACGAGCGCATAGACATTCGCGGGCAGCTGGTGTTTGAGGTAATGTTTGCCGGCGGCAGGCAAAACGGCAAGGCGCGCTACTACTACGATAGCGGGCAAATTTACATTGAGGGCAGGTACGAAAACGGGCTGCGCACGGGAGAGTGGATGTTCTACGAAGCCAACGGAAAAGTGGAACGAAAAACTACCTACACCAACGGCGTAGCCGCCGACCAGGACGAGGTGGATAAGAAAAACTCCGACTACCTCAAGCAAATGGAGTCTCAGCGCGGGGAATTCGTTGAGCCAGAGGAGATGATAAAAGAGTAATGGAGAATTGAGAATGGAGAATGTGGGTGGCTGTCCTCCGTCCCGCCACCGGCGGGAGAAGGTGCCCAAAGGGCGGAGGTGGAAGTCTTTGCTAAAAATACAGCTTCGATCGAAGTTTGAATCCTTGAATCCTTGAATCCTTGAATCGTTGAATTGTTGAATTGTTGAATCCTGAAAAATCCATAAGCTTAAAAGACCTCCAGCTTACCATTAAGCGGGCGGTGGAGGCCTTGCCCGACACCTACTGGGTGGTGGCCGAGGTGAACGAACTGCGCGAGTCCTCCGCCGGGCACTGCTTTATGGAGCTGGTGCAAAAGAGCGAAACCGACGAGCGCATTGAGGCGAAGGTGAGCGCCAACATTTGGGCTAACCTGTACCGCATGGTAAAGCCGTACTTTGAAATAACCACAGGTGTGTCGCTGAGCAATGGCATGAAGGTAATGGTGCGCGTGGCGGTGCAGTACCACGAGCTCTACGGCCTGCGCCTGAACATTCTGGATATTGACCCGGCCTACACCCTGGGCGAGGTGGCGCTTCAGCGCAAAAAAACTATTGACCGCCTCAAGGACGAGGGCGTGTACGACATGAACCGCGAGCTGGAGCTGCCCTTATTGCCGCGCCGCATTGCCGTAATTTCCTCGGAAAGCGCGGCGGGCTACGGCGATTTTATGCGGCAGCTGCAGGGCAACAGCTACGGCTACACCTTTGTTGTTACGCTTTTTCCGGCAGCCATGCAGGGTAGGGAGGCCGAGCCGACCATCATCGCCGCGCTGGAGCGGATTCATGCGCGTGCGCACGAGTTTGATGTGGTGGCCATGCTGCGCGGAGGTGGCTCGCAGAGCGACCTTTCGTGCTTCGACAGCTACCTGCTGGCGGCCAACGTGGCGCAATTTTCGCTCCCCGTAGTTACCGGCATTGGGCACGACCGCGATGTGAGTGTAACGGATATGGTGGCGCACACCATGCTGAAAACGCCGACCGCCGCCGCTGAATTTCTGGTGGAAAAATTTGCCGGGCAGGACGCGCGCATCGAGCAGCTGGCGGAGGAAATTTCGTACCTGTGGGGCGAGGTGTACGATGGCAACAGCAACGTTTTACGTTCGCACTCATCACAGCTCGTCATGCTGGCGCGACAGAAAATGGCAAGAGAAAAAATGCTGCTTGAGGAGTTTTTGCCAAAGCGTATCAGGCAGCTGTGCGTTCATAAATTTGAATTCAATAATTTTAGAGTAGAGGAGTTGGAAAATCGGATTTCGCTACTCAACCCGCAAAATATTTTGAAGCGCGGCTACTCCATTACGCTTAAAAACGGTATCCCTCTGCGCAGCGCAGGCGAGGTGCGCGAGGGCGACGTGCTGGAAACCGTGCTGAGCGAAGGGAAAATCAGGTTACGAGTAACGAGTAACGAGTAACCAGTAACCAGTAACCAGTAACCAGTAACCTCCTCCACTAATCACCAATTACTAATTACTAATTACTAATTACTAATCACTAATTTCTAATCACTTAAAAAAATGGCAAAAAAAGAGCAAACATACGCCGAGGCCTTGGCGGAGGTGGAAAAGATTTTAGCGCAGCTGGAAGCCGGCGAGCTGGATGTGGATAAAATGGCGGTGGCGGTAAAGCGCGCCGCCGAGCTGCTGCAATTTTGCCGTGAGAAGCTGCGAGCAACGGACGAGGAAATTCAAAAAATAATGGAGCAGTAATGAGTTACCATTTACCTCTTCCTCTAATCCCTAATTTCTAATCACTCATCACTTGGAAAAATACTCCGATGGCGTAACTCCCGTGGCCAGCCTGAAGTTGCGCAGGGCGGTTGACTTTGAGCGGAAGCCCACATCGAAAAACAGCTCCTGAAAGTTGCCTGCCTTTCCATCGCCCGCAATGCTGATAAATTCATTTATTCTCAGCTTGTTGATGTAGCTGGCGTAGTTGTCAAAACCCTGCTCCTGTATGGCCAGCGCCAGCGTGGTGCGGTTGGTGTTGAGCTGAGCCACCAGCGTGCCCATCGACAGGTCGGGGTCGCGCCAGCGGCAGTCGCTGTGCAGGTAGTCGTTCAGCCGCCTGAACAGCTCCGAGTTCCTGGCCTCAACCTTAATATCCAGCTCCTTAGCCTCCTCGTGTTCCGGAGAGTTTATCCTAACCCGCTCAGCATCATTATCTTTGTGTATGAGGCGCACAAACAGCTCCTGATATACAATGTACAGCTCGCAGCCCACGCTGATGTAGTAGTAGGCTGTGCCTATGTAAATGCTATTGTAGGCCAGCACGGCTATATATCCTAAGCTGTTGATGGAAAATGCAATAACGTATCCTCTAATCCACCTGTTGCTGGTGTTGCTGTACTTTTTGTCGTAGCGGGCAAAAAAGATGAATATCAGCGGCAAAAATACCATGAAGGCCAGCAGCACCCTGAACCACACATCGAAGCGCTCAAGGTGCGGAAGCATCGCTGCTATATCCCTGTAGGGCTGATAGTTTACACCTAATAGCTTGGTAATAAACCATATAACAGTTAGCGCTAGCAGCGGCGAGTAAACTTTTGCTATATTATTAACGTTAAGCGAGTTGGGAGATATTACCTCAATGGGGTACAGGATGTAGCAGCTTACCATAAAGATAGCCAGCAGCAGCATGGGCACCGAAACTACCGGCTCGGGTGTTTGATGTTGGAGCAGGCTGGCAATGCGCAAGCCGTAGTTGAGCACCGACACCAGCACCAGCACGCCGAGTATGGTGCGCGACCGCTCGCCCTTTTTGCGCTGTAGCAGCAGCAGCAACGCCATAACAATATATGCCACGGCTGCCATAAAAACCGACCCGAAGTAGAAATCCTGCATAACGTTACGCAACAACCTTTGGTGTAGATGGGGTGCAAAGGTACAGATTAATGCATTAAAAATTAAGAATTAAAGATTAAAAGTTGATGTTAGAACGCTGATGACGCGGATAAATACAGATAATACAATATTTAACCACAAAGTACACAACGATTTAAACCACAAAGGCCACAACGAAAATCCTGTAAATCCTGTAATCCTGTCTAAAAAATCTTTGCGCCTTAGCGCCTCTGCGAGAGAATACTAGAACGCTGATGACGCGGATTGGGCGGATAAATACAGATAATACAATGTCTTTCTCTTTGCGCCTTTGCGCCTCAGCGAGAGAATATTAGAACGCTGATGACGCGGATTGCGCGGATTCTCAATTTTTCAAACATCCAATCGGGACTACCAAAACGCCATCCTTTCTGCGGTAGGCAAATTCTCCGCCGGTCAATACGAGCAAAAACGATGGTTTCCGCATTTTATCCGTGTCAATCTTTTCTTTCAGCTTTAGCAAATTCTCTGCGGCCTGCTCAATTTGGGTGCTGCCCAGCTTTACTTCTACTGCCCCCCAACGCCCATCGCGCAGCTGCACAACCATATCTGCTTCCAATCCGCTTTTGTCGCGGTAGTGAAATACGTCTCCGTCATTGCGTTGTGCGTAAATGCGCATGTCGCGGGCGCATAGCGCCTCAAACAGGAAGCCAAAGTATTCAAAATCCTGTAGAACAGCCGTCGGATTAATGCGCATAACGGCCGTAGCAATCGAAGGATCAACGAGGTGGCGTTTCGGCGAGCTGCGTATGGCTGTTTTAGAGCGTAGCGAGGGTGACCAGGCCGGCATATCTTCTACTACAAAAATGCGGCGTAAGGCATTGTAGTACACATCAAAAGTTTTATCCGAAATGCTTGTTTCGGTGCTCTCCACATCTTTTAGAATGGTTTGCACCGAAGCCATTGTTGAGATATTACGGGCAAGCGAGCGTAAAAGCAGCCGAACGCGGTTGGGGTTCTTCTCTACGCCATCAACCCTCGAAATGTCCTGATTAATAATTGCTTCCACGTAATCAATAGGCATTCGCAGGGCTGCCGCATGGGATTTGTTGATGCTTGCCGGAAAGCCTCCCCTGCATAGCGCAAACGCCACCTGCTCTAAGCTCAAATCGGACACACCGTCAACCTCGTGTTGTTCGTCAAACAGGCTGGCAAGTGAAACCGCCCCGTTGGATTCTTTTGACTCGTACAGGCTCATAGGGCGCATTAGAATTCTTGCAAAACGCCCTGTGCCCGTGTGGGCTGCGGCGTTGTCGGGGGGGACGGAGGAGCCGGTCAAAATAAATTGCCCTGCTAAATTTCGTTTATCCACCTCAAAACGTACGGCATCCCAAAGCACAGGCGCCACCTGCCACTCGTCAATCAGGCGTGGATTTTCGCCCTTCAACAGTAGCGAGGGCTGTGCATCGGCCATTTTTTGATAGGAGCGCGCTCTATCAGGGTCTTGCATAAACAGCGCGCTGCGCGCAACGTTGGCGGCGGTGCTCGTTTTCCCGCACCACTTTGCGCCCTCAATAAGCACTGCCCCCATGGTGTCCAATGCATTTTGAAGTTCTACATCGCAAATTCTTGCTGTGTAATTGCTTGTGTTCATAACGGAGAGTATTTGTCAGTACAAATGTATGCATAACTTCGTGATTTGGCAAGTTTTTACTTCGGAATTTGGCGGTATTTTACTTCTGTATTTAGCTCTCTGCTCCTTAGCGCCTCTGCGCGAGAATATTAGAACGCTGATGACGCGGATTGCGCGAATAAACACGGATAATGCAATATTTAACCACAAAGTACACAACGATTTAAACCACAAAGCCCACAACGAAAAACCTGTAAATCCTGTAATCCTGTCTAAAACTCTTTGCGCCTTTGCGCCTCTGCGAGAGAATATTAGAACGCTGATAACGCGGATTGAGCGGATGAACACAGATAATACAATATTTAACCACAAAGTACACAACGATTTAAACCACAAAGGCCACAACGAAAATCCTGTAAATCCTGTTCATCCTGTCTAAAACTCTTTGCGCCTTAGCGCCTCTGCGAGAGAATATTAGAACGCTGATGCCGCGGATTGAGCGGATAAACACAGATAATACAATATTAGACAGTATGATACGGATTGTCTTTGCCTGTAAATCCTGTAAATCCTGTCTAAAAAATCTTTGCGCCTTAGCGCTAAAAAAAGTCCTCACACGAAGTAACGCCGGATCTTGGGCTTACGCCTCGCGTCTAAAATACCGTTAACTATGTCAATAAGCATTTAATATATTGATATGCAAATGTTTGTTGTTTGCAAATAAAAGAAAATAGCGCTTAAAAAATGCAAAATTGTAATTATGACACCCAAGTCGTGTAATTATGACACCCCTAAGGCTTTTTCACGCTGTACTTTTGCGCCTGAAATGCAGGGAACGCTGATGACGCGGATTGAGCGGATAAACACAGATAATACAATATTTTAACCACAAAGTACACAACGATTTAAGCCACAAAGCACACAACGAAAAACCTGTAAATCCTATAATCCTGTCTAAAACTCTTTGCGCCTTAGCGCCTCTGCGAGAGAATATTAGAACGCTGATGACGCGGATTGAGCGGATAAACACAGATAATACAATATTTAACCACAAAGCACACAACGATTTAAGCCACAAAGGCCACAACGAAAATCCTGTAAATCCTGTTCATCCTGTCTAAAACTCTTTGCGCCTTAGCGCCTCTGCGAGAGAATATTAGAACGCTGATGACGCGGATTGAGCGGATAAACACAGATAATGCAATATTTAACCACAAAGTACACAACGATTTAAACCACAAAGCCCACAACGAAAATCCTGTAAATCCTGTTCATCCTGTCTAAAACTCTTTGCGCCTTAGCGCCTCTGCGAGAGAATATTAGAACGCTGATAACGCGGATTGAGCGGATAAATACAGATAATACAATATTTTAACCACAAAGCACACAACGATTTAAATCACAAAGACCACAACAAAAAACCTGTAAATCCTGTTCATCCTGTCTAAAATTCTTTGCGCCTTAGCGCCTCTGCGAGAGAATATTAGAACGCTGATGACGCGGATTGAGCTGATAAATACATATAATACAATATTTAACCACAAAGACCACAACGAAAAACCTGTAAATCCTGTTCATCCTGTCTAAAACTCTTTGCGCCTTAGCGCCTTTGCGAGAGAATATTAGAACGCTGATGACGCGGATTGAGCGGATAAACACAGATAATACAATATTTAACCACAAAGACCACAACGAAAAACCTGTAATCTTGTCTAAAACTCTTTGCGCCTTAGCGCCTTTGCGTGAGAATTTAGACTTTCAGACTTTCAACTTTATAAACTTTTGAACTTTACAAACTCTCTCCCATACATGAAAAAGCAACTCCTTACCCTTTTAGCTCTGCTCCTCGCAGCCTTTAGTCTGCAAGCGCAACCATGGCCGGCGAGCGGCGTTAGCGGCAGCGGCACAGCGTCCAACCCTTGGCAAATCAGCGACACCTCGCATTTGGCATCCCTCGCCCGCTACGTAAATGCCGGCAACGGCGCTGCCACCGCAGGCGTGCACTATCGCCTGATGAACGACCTCGACCTAACAGGCTGGGACAAGGGCGACGGCAAGGGCTGGAACCCCATTGGCGACATGAGCTCCGGAGATGGTGAAACAACCGGCTTTAGCGGCAACTTCCACGGCGGCGGACACGTGATTAAAAACCTAAGCATCAATCGCCCAACAGCGGTTGATATCGGGCTTTTCGGCTGTTGCAACAGCGGTAGCGCTATCGACAGCTTGGGTCTTAGCAATGTGTCGGTAAGCGGAAATGCCCATGTTGGCGGCTTGGTGGGATTCAGTAACGCTACCATCAGCAACAGCTACTCCACCGGCAATGTAAGCGGAAATGACAAAGTTGGCGGCTTGGTGGGAGCCTGTAGCGGTTCCATCAGCAACAGCTACTCCACCGGCAAGGTAAGCGGTACATCTGAAATTGGCGGCTTGGTGGGAGAGAGCAGCATGGCTACCATCAAAAACTGCGTAGCTGCCAATGACTCCGTTGTCGGAGTTTTCCTTGTTGGTCGTGTGTGCGGAAACAATATAATGTCAACTTTAACCAACAACTACGCCCTTGGCAGCATGGTGGTATTGGTAAACGGCAGCGCCAAAACCATTTCCAGCAGCACAAGCGGCATAGACGGAGGCAGCCAAACCCTTGCCACCCTGCAAATGCAAAGTTTCTACACCACCACGGGCAACTGGAACACCGCGGCGTGGGATTTTACCAACACCTGGAAAATGTCCATCCTTACCGGTTTTCCTATTTTTAAATGGCAAACGGAAGCCCCCTTTT
>JAVBPG010000020.1:0-46300 GCA_031549685.1 Bacteroidales bacterium
CATGCGCCCCGACCACGGGCACCAAATGCTGGATGACCTGAAGAAGCCGCAAAAGCACTACGGCTACTCCGGCATCGGCCGCCTGCGCGGGCTTGCCGAGCTGAGGGGGCTGGAGATGGGGATTGTAAAAACACTGTATAAATAAGCGGTTGATTTATTAGACATTAGAAGGTGTCGTGATGATTTGAAAATTAGCAACAGTCTAAGGGTAAGTTCAAGGTTGCTAGCCATAATTATCCATTATTCATTGTCCATTATCCATTGATTTTGTACTTTTGTAGCCCCATGAACCTCATGCCCCCACCTTTTGTTGATGTGATTAAGGAGCATCACGTCCTCACGTTGGCCACCAGCGTTAACGATGAGCCGTACTGCTGCTCCGTTTTTTACGCCTACCTGGAGGAGCAGGGCTGCTTTGCTTTTTCGTCGGAAAACAGCACCAAGCACGTGCGGGATTTATCGCACAACATTTTTGTGGCGGCCAACATTGCGCTCGAAACCGAGGCGGTGGGAAAAATCCAGGGCATACAGCTGCAGGGCATCGTCATTCAGCCGCGCGATGACCTTCAAAAGTTGGCGCGCAAGGCCTACATGCGCCGCTTTCCGTACGCCGCGCTCATCAATACCAACTTTTGGATACTCGAGCCCACCTGGGCTAAGCTGACCGATAACCGCTTTGGCTTTGGGAAAAAAATGCTGTGGGAAAAGGATAAGCTGGCCGACACCGGCTTCCTGAACGAAAAGTACGCCAAAAAATAGCCGCGCGATTCTTTGACATGCGACTTGCGAAAAATCGCAAATCGCATGTCGAATATCGCTTAGTCGTGAATTACCTTATCCATCCGCACATCGAACTCCTCGTGGAGAATTTCATCAAAAAGCTGGCAGCCAAAGCAAACCCCTATTTTTTGCAAATCTTTCATCTTCAAGAATTTATCGTAGTAACCCTTGCCCCGTCCCAGGCGGTTGTTTTGCCGGTCGAAGGCAAGGCCGGGGATAATGGCGAGGTCGAGCGGCGGCATTTCCGCAAGGGCATCCGCGGGCTCTAAAATGCCGAAAACTCCTTTGCGGAAAGCGCTTATTCCTTCCTTGTCATTGCGGGCTTGACCCGCAATCTCCCAATCAAGATGAGAATGCATCGTCGTCCCGCCTCGCAAAGACGTGGCAGAAGATTGCGGGTCAAGCCCGCAATGACAAAATGCAGCGGGAAGTTTGCCAACCAGCAGCTCATCTCCGTGCACAATGGGCAGAAAAATATTTTTTTCTCCGCTCCATTTTTGCAAAAAATCATGCGTTTGCACCTCGGTGGCCAGCGATGAGTAGGCAAGAATATGCTTGGCCTTTTTGAACTCCTCGAGCCGTTCCACCTGCTCAAAAATAGCGGCGGATTTTGCCGCAACTTCTTCGGCCGATAGCCGGCCCAGCAGCAGCTTTACCTTTTGCCGTAAGGCGGATTTTTGTTCGGAAATAGACATTCTATTGAGGAATTACAATTTACAAATTTACGATTTACAATTGAATTACTTCCACCTTGAGTTTAAATGCTAAATCGTTCAATGGTAAATTTTCCTATCTTTACGTTCCGTTTTTACTTTCATGATTGATCAAGCTACTATAGATAAAATTTTCGACGCATCGCACATTGAGGAGGTGGTGGGCGACTACGTTACGCTCAAAAAGCGTGGCGCCAACTACATGGCGTGCTGCCCTTTTCACAGCGAAAAAACCCCCTCGTTTGTGGTGTCGCCAGCCAAAAATATTTTCAAGTGCTTTGGCTGCGGCAAGGCCGGCAACCCCGTAACTTTTGTGATGGAGCACGAGAGCCTGGGCTACGCCGATGCGCTGAAGCTGCTGGCCAAAAAGTACGGCATTGAGGTCAAGGAGCGCGAGCTGTCGGTGGAGGAGCAGCAGCACAACAACGACCGCGAGAGCATGATGGTAACGGTAGCTTACGCGCAGGACTACTTTGCCAAAACGCTGCACACGCACATCGACGGCAAAAACATCGGCCTGCCGTACTTCGTGGAGCGCGGATTTACCAAGCCCACCATCGAAAAGTTCCAGCTGGGCTACTGCCTCGATAGCCGCGCGGCGTTCTCCAACACCGCCCTGCGCGATGGCTACAAAAAGGAGTTTTTGGTGAAAACCGGGCTCTCCATTGAGCGCGAAAACGGCGACTTGGTGGACAGGTTTTACGGCCGCGTGATGTTTCCCATACACTCGCTAAGCGGCCGCGTGATTGGCTTTGGCGGGCGTACGCTCAAAACCGATAAGAGCGTTGCCAAGTACGTGAACTCGCCCGAAAGCGAAATTTACCACAAGAGCAACACGCTCTACGGCATATTTTTTGCCAAGAAAAGCATGGTGCAGCACGATAAGTGCTTTCTGGTGGAGGGCTACACCGATGTGATTTCGATGCACCAGGCGGGCATTGAAAACGTGGTGGCCTCAAGCGGCACCTCGCTCACCACCGATCAAATACGCCTCATCAAGCGCTTTACGCCCAACATTACCGTGCTGTACGATGGCGACGCGGCCGGCATTAAAGCTTCGCTGCGCGGCATTGACATGCTGCTCGAGGAGGGGCTCAACGTAAAAACCCTGCTGCTGCCCGACGGCGAAGACCCCGACTCGTTTGCCCGCTCGCACAGCGCCTCGCAGCTCAACGATTTTATTGAGAAAAATGAGCAGGATTTCATTTCGTTCAAAACAAAAATTCTGCTCGACGAGACCAAAAGCGACCCCATAAAAAAGGCCGCGCTCATCGGCGACATCGTGCGCAGCATCTCGGTTATCCCCGATGCCATACCGCGCAGCGTATATATTAAGGAGTGCAGCAAGTTGATGGATATCGGCGAGGATGTGCTTACCTCCGAGGTTACCAAGCTGCGCCGAAAAAATATTTACGACGCCCGCGATGCCGCAAAGCCCAGGGAGGACGATCCCGCCGGGTCGGAGCCGGCCGAGGCGCCGCACACGCCTACCTTGCCGGGCTACGTCGAAAATATTTTTTGCCGCGAGGAGGAGCGCGAAATTATTTACTACCTGCTCAAGTTTGGCAACAACAGCTTGTACGATACCACGGTGGCCAGCTACGTTATTCAGGAAATCCTGGACGACGACCTGAACTTTCAGAATCTGGAGTACCGCAAAATCTTTGAAGAATACCTTGCGCTGAGCAAGGAGCACAAGGTGGTGGATGTAAAGTATTTTATCAACCACCCCGACGCCAAGGTGTGCGAGCTGACCATTGATTTGCTTTCGCCCAAATATACGCCCAGCCGCATTTGGCAGCACCACGGCACGGTTATGACCGATGAGGAGCGCCTGCAAATCGATGTCCCCAAGGTAATTACCGTGTATAAGGCCAAGGTGCTCACGCAGGCCATTGCGCGCATCCACTCCGAAATGGCAAGCAAAAGCGGTGATGAGCAGGACGAGCTGATGCTGCGCCTGCGCCAGCTCAACGGATTTCGCACCGACCTGTCGAAGGCGCTGGATCGGCCGGTATTTTAATAATGTATAATGGAAAATTGAAAATGGAGAATGAAGGAAAGGGCTCTCCATTCTCCATTCTCAACTCCTAACTTGCATGAACGATTATAGAAAATATTTCCCCATCCTTAGCCAAACCGTCAACGGGAGGCCGCTGGTGTACCTGGATAACGGCGCTACGGCGCAAAAGCCGCAGGTGGTTATTGATGCCGTGAATGAACTGCACGCTACGCTCAACGGCAACATCCACCGCGGCGTACACTACATGGCCGAGCAGTGTACCATGCGTTATGAAGCCGCACGCGAAAGCATTCGCTCGTTTATTAACGCCGAAAAAGCGCATGAGGTCGTATTTACCGCGGGCACTACGGCGGGCATCAACCTGGTGGCATTTTCGTTTGGCGAAAAGTATGTAACGGCCGGCGATGAGGTGCTGGTAACCGAAATGGAGCACCACAGCAACATTGTGCCCTGGCAGCTGCTGTGCGAGCGCAGGGGCGCCACGCTGCGCGTGCTTCCGTTCGACGATGGCGGCGAACTGCGCATGGATTTGCTCCCCTCCCTCCTTTCCGAGAAAACAAAAATAGTAGCCGTAGCGCAGGTTTCGAACGTGCTGGGAACGGTTAACCCTGTTGAGGAAATTGTAAAAGCTGCCCATGCAAAAAATATTCCCGTGCTGGTGGATGGCGCGCAGGGAGCGCAGCACGGCGGCATGGATGTGCAAAAAACGGGCTGCGATTTTTACGTTTTTTCGGGGCACAAAATTTACGGGCCAACGGGTATCGGCGTGCTTTACGCCAAGGAAAAGTGGCTGGAGGAAATGCCGCCCTACCAGGGCGGGGGCGATATGGTCAAAACCGTTTCGTTTGCCAAAACCACCTACGCCGACTTGCCCTACAAGTTCGAGGCCGGCACAGCCAACTACATCGGCGCCATTGGGTTAGGGGTTGCCATTGACTTTTTAAAGTCGCTGAATGCGAGCGATTTACACCAACAGGAGCAGGCCTTGCTACGGCATGCCACCGGGCAGCTGCAGGCCGTTGAGGGCCTGAAAATTTACGGAAGCGCCGCGCGTAAGTCAAGCCTTGTTTCGTTTACGCTCGATGGAGCCCACCACCTCGATATTGCCCAAATTTTGGATAAGCTGGGCATTGCCGTGCGCACCGGAACGCTATGCGCCGAGCCGGCCATGCAGCACTACGGCCTTACCGGAATGGTGCGCGCTTCGTTTGCTTTTTACAACACCCTGGAGGAGGTGGACAAGCTGGTGGAGGGAGTGAAGAGGGTAAAAATGATGATGTAGAAAATCTTTTTCCATTGGAGGGTGGGGCTTCTACTTGCCAAACGACACCTTAAGTACCACGCTGAAATCGGTGTAGGCGTAGGGCAAATCCTTAGGCTCACCCATGGGTACGCGCCACACGCAACCCACGCCCAGCACCTGAAAAATATTTTGAATCCCCGTGCCAATCTCCACGTAAGGCTTGGCGCTGTTGCGCGCGTAAATGTAGCCGGGCGCATCGAGCACCTTGCTGTGCTTAGCCACATCCTGAAAGTTGTACAGAATTTTACAGTTGAACATTTCCTTCAGGTTGAGGCTGCGTATCAGTGGAATGCGATTGAGCAGCAGCCCGTTGAGGTTGTACTCCAGCATAAGCGAGGCGTACCGGTCGCTGGCCAGCGTGAGGTTGTACAGCAGGTTGAACTTGTAGGGGGCAAACATAAACGACTCGATGCTTCGGTGCCCCTCGAGCAGCGGAAAGGGCACCGCGCCCAGTATGGCGCCACCCTCAAATACGTAGCGCAGCATGGTGGTGCCGAGCGAGATGCGCTGCTTTACCGCGAGGTGCAGCTTGGCGTAGTAGCCCTGGTAGCCTACCCCGCGCAGGTAGTAGCTGCCCAGGCTTAGTATGGGGTGTACAATGGGCAGGTTGCTGTTGCTCATGTAAATGCGGCGGGCAAAAAAGTCGGAGCGCAGCTCGCTGTCGGACGATAGGCGGAGGTGCAGCGACAGCTCCTGCTGGTTGATCACGCTTACGGGATTTCCCTCGTGCGTAAACGGCGTGTACTGCGACGACTCAATGTTGTAGCTGCTGTACGTAATGGTGGACGAAATCCAGCGGCGCCACTCGCGCTCGTAGCCCACGTAGCCGCCGTAGCGGGTGGTGTACTTGTCGTCCAGCTGTACGGAAAAAATGGAGAACCAGAGCAGGTCTTCGCTCAGCACCAGGGAATTTTCCTTGAGCAGGGCAAAGTGTGCCTCGTTGCCGCCCACGCGAAAGGAGTTGTACTCGCCGCCTACCTTAACAACTTTTCGCAGGCGCGTGTTAAACTTCCAGCCCATATCCAGCGAGCACTTGGCCTTGGCGTCCTTGGTGCCGAAGCCCACCATGCCGTCGGCAAAAAAGTTGGGATGAAAGGTGTTGCTGGTGCGCATGGGCAGGTTAATGCGCACGCCCTCGGCGCCGTTGAGCTTCAGCACCTCGCCGTAGGGACCGAAGTCCACCTTGCCGGCGTTGTAGTAGCCGCTTCCCAGCACAATGGCGGCCCTGTTGGCAAAGGCCACCCAGCCCACCTTGTTGAGCTCGCTCATGGCCACCATGGCCTCCTTCTCCACGCTTGAAAGCGAATCCTTGCGCAGCGGGTTCATTTGCTCCTCCGAGATTTTCTGCGCCGCGGCGAGCGTTTTTTCGTCCTCCACAATTTTACTCAGCGGAGGGTTGAGCTGCACATCGGAGTAGCTGTTGTGCAGGCGAATGTTAGCCACGGCGTGGTCTTTGCCGTCCTTCAGCTTCAAAAAATGGTAGTCCGCCTCCAGGTTGCTGCTCTGTACAAAGGGGCGGAGTTGCGTGCTGTCGCGCAGTAGCATGTAGCTTACCCTGGCCTCGTAGCGTATGATGAAGGGCACGTTGGACAGGGGCGAGAGCTTGGCCGAAATATTTTTTATGGCGTAAATGGAGTCATATACGGTGAGCTCGCCCATGAAAACGGCGTTGCGCGGGTTTTTGGGTAAAAACTTAATGCGCATGAGGCGCAATCCGGTTTCGGAATCGCGCATCGTGTCGGGGTGCAGCCAGAAGTTGTAGTAGGCAAACGCCAGCGACGAAATGGGGCTGAGCATGGGCGCGGCGTTGATCACAATGTTGTCGTTGTAAAAGTTGAGCTCGCGGCTGAAAATATCAACGTAGTCCGAAAACAGCGAGGCCTCCTCGAATACCGAGAGCCCGCTTTTGCGCGCTACCTCGGGAATGCTGTACGAAATGTAGGGGTTGCGGCTAAGCACCTCCTGCTTTACCTCCTCCGAAAACAGGAGCGGAATGGTGTAGCGCGGCAACGAGTCGGGCTGCTTTATCATCGATTTTTGGAGCGAGCGCAGCGCGGCGTACTCCTCCACCCAGGCCGAGTCGATGTTCTTGAGCTGCCCCAGCGTTTTTTGATAAACGTTGAGCTTGTAGGCGTTAATGTTATCGGGGTTGTTGCGGTCTTTATTTTTAATCACCTTGCGCATGATGGTGTGCGCCGGGTTTTCGCGGGGGCGTATGCGCACCTCGCTCAGCTGGGTTACCTGCACCCTTAGCGCAACGCGGTGCAGGCCCTGGGCGCTCTCCACCACCACCTCCTTGGGCTCGTAGCCCACCGACGATATGATGAGCGTGAGCGGAAGGGCGCCACCGCTGATACTAAAGTAGCCGCTGTCGTTGGCAAAGGTGGCCTTGGAGCTTCCTTTGATGCGCGCATCGGCGTAGGGTATGCCGGCGCCGCTCGCCTCGTCAACCACTTGCCCGCGCAGCCTGGTTGGGACTTGGGAAAACGATGCTACGCTTGTGCCGCAAGCGAAGAAAAGCAGAATAGTATATTTAGTAAAAAAGTTAAGGCGCATTGCTACTCCCCCGAGCTCTCATTTCCTCTAAATCCGTACAAACATTTTTCCCGGCAATGCCTTTACCAGTCCGGCAAACTCCATATCCAGCAGCGCCGCCGAGGCGGCAGGCATGCTCAACGCTGTACCTCGGCAAATAGCATCAATGCCTTGCGCCTCGCTGGGCGACAGGAACTCAAGCAGCTGCTTTTCGTTCTCCGACAAGTCGGGTAAAAACAGCGGCAGCTGCACGGCCGGTTTTTGCGGAGCGTCCCAGCTGAGCGCGTACGCCACATCGGCCGCGGTTTCAACGAGGGCGGCCTTGTTGCTTTTTATCAGCTTGAGGCAGCCTGCCGAAAACTTGTCGCCCACGCGGCCGGGCAGCGCCATCACATCGCGCGCGTAGTCAAAGGCCAGGCCGGCGGTAATGAGCGCGCCTCCCTCGGCGGCCGATTCGATGACGATGGTGGCCGCGGCCATGCCCGCTACAATGCGGTTGCGGCGCACAAAGTTGGCCGGATCCATGGTGCAGGCCGAGGTAAAATCGCTGAGCAGCGCTCCGCCTTGCTCCAGCATTTCGGCGGCCACGTTGCTGTGCTGCGGCGGGTACAGCATATCCAAGCCATGCCCCACTACTCCTACTGTTGGGAGCTTGTTTTTGAGCGCAGCGCGGTGCGCGCACACATCAATGCCGAAGGCCAGCCCGCTTACCACCACAACGTGGTAGCCGAGCTCGGTAAAGCCCGCCACCAGCTTTTCGCACTGCTGCTTGCCGTAGGCCGTGGCGTGGCGCGTACCCACTATGCTTACCACCTTCTGCGCGTTGAGGTCGGCCCTGCCTTTTTTGTATAAAATCACAGGGCTGTCCTCGCAGTTGCGCAACCGCTCGGGGTAATTCTTATCAAGATAAAACAGCGCCTCAACGCTGTTTTTTTCCATGAATTCTACCTCCTGCTTTGCCCGGTCGAGCGTTCTTGCGGTGACAATATTGCTCGACAGCACCTTCCCGATATCGGGAATGCGCAGCAGCTCCTTGGGCGTGGCCTTAAATACCGCCTCGGCGCTACCGCAGTACGCTATAAGCTGCTTAGCCTTAATGCTGCCCACGCCGGGGATAAGCGTAAGGGCGATTTGGTATGGAAGGGCGGAATTCAAAAATTATTTCAAAAATAAAAGATAAATGTGCTTCGCACGATAAAAAAAGATAAAGGGATAAATTTATCGCGAGCAAAGCGAGCATTTATCTTTTTATCGCGAAGCGTTTATCGTATCTACCGGCTTTTGCAGTAATGCCGATGGCATTGGTTTTGTCAATCCATTGTTTTACAGAGAGAACAAAGTTGTTGCTTCCGGCTGCATTTTTAATTGTACCGAATTCGGTACAATTAAAGTGAGGATTAAAAAGCAACTCCCACTCGCCAATATATTCGATGGTGCTTTTTAGGCTCAACCACTTAATAATAACGTGTTCCTCCATTTGGCTATGCGCCATGTCGGTTAACGAAATGTAGTCCTCTTGCCCTTGAGCAATAAGAGAGATTTCGGCATTACCAATATGAATATATTGTTTTTTGGCCATTGGGCTTATCAAATTTACGAGCTCATCGTTGCCAAAAATACATCCATTTTAGGGAGCAGCGATTTTATGCTGAGCAGGTTGCTCAGGCGAATTTTTCCAATCACGTAGCAGCTGTCGTTGCTGGTGTATTTTTCCGAAATTTCGGCAAAGCGGAAGTGCTCAAAATCGCTTACGTTGCGGTAGCGCAGGTACACCTCCACCAGGTTATCAGTAACGTATTTGGGCGGATTGGGCGTGTTGAATTTTTTGTACTCGTAGCGGTAGTCGTGAAATTGCGCTGTGATGTCCGACAGCACCGACGAGCCCGTGGGCAGCGCGCCCGCGCCCTTGCCGAACATGAACTGCTTGTCGTAAAACTGACCGCGGATTACTACGCCGTTGTACTCCTCCTCCACGCTGTAAATGTACAAGTCCGAGGTGAGCATGCGCGGCATTACGTACAGCGAAATTTTGTTGTCGTCCAGCTTGCCTACGCGCGCCACCAGCTTTATTTTGCGGCCTTTTTCCTTGGCGTAGTTAATGTCGAAATCCGAAATGTTGGATATGCCGAAGTTGAACACCTCGCTGGGCTGAATGATAACGCCAAAGGCGTGCAGCGTAAGTATGACCAGCTTGTACAGCGAGTCGTAGCCGTCCACATCGAACGAGGGGTTGCTCTCGGCAAAGCCCAGCTCCTGCGCCTCCTTCAGCGCTTTTTCGTACGATTCTCCGTGCTGAAAAATTTTGGTCAGGATGTAGTTCGACGAGCCGTTCAGAATGCCCGTAACCGAGGTCAGCAAATCGTTGTCGTAGTACTCCTCCAGGTTGCGGATAACGGGAATGCTGCCGCAGGCCGAAGCGTCGTACAGCAGCGCCACGTTGTGCTTTTTTTGCAGCTCAATCATTTCGGCCATGTGCACGGCCAGCATGGCCTTGTTGCCGCTTACCACGCTCTTGCCGCGCTCCATGGCGCCCTTTACAATGCGGTACGAGTCGTCGGCGTTGTCAATGAGCTCCACCACTAAGTTGATGTCGGGGTCGCCCAAAATATCCTCGGCGTTGGTGGTAAAATATTGAGCATCGATGCTGCGCTTTTTGTCGGCGTTCTTCACGCAAATGCGCTTGATTTGCGCGTCAACGGTTTTGCTTTTTTGCAGCACTTGGTGCAGGCCTTCGCCCACGGTGCCAAAGCCGAAGAGGCCAATGGTTAGCTTTTTCATAATACAATTTTTTGGACAAATGATTCGCGACATGCGACACGCGAAAAAAAGAGGTCGAGCATCGCGTGTCGGGTAGTCGCTGGTCTAATATTTTACCTTCTTTTCCGCTTCCTTCCACAGCTTCAGCGGCGCCTCGCCTTCCTCCTGCAGCATGGCGGCCATGGGCAGCTTGCGCTGGTTGAGCTGGCGGCCCAGCTCGTCGTAAATGGGCGAATCGTCAAAGCCAATGGCCGCGGCGGCTCCGCGGCTGGCGGCGTAATATACCTTGCCGATGCGCGCCCAGTAAATGGCCGACAGGCTGAGCGGGCCCGGCTCGCAGCTGGTGTATATTTCGCAGCCGCTGAGGTCAAAGGTGCCCAGCTGCTGGCAGGCTTGGCGAATGGCGTTTATTTCGGCGTGCGAGGTGGGGTCGTTGTCAATGGCTACGCGGTTGGTTGCCGCCGCGATTACCTCGTTGTTTTTGACCACTACCGCGCCAAAGGGCCCGCCCTTGCCCTCGCTTACGTTTTGCGAGGCCAGGCTGATGGCTTGCCGCATGTACTCCTTTTGCGCCTCGGTGGTGGCCTGCTTGCCCACAAACTTTACCTCCTTGGCAAAGAACAGGTAGTAGAGGTTGGTAATGGAAATGATGACGTTGGCCACCACCACCGGCCACGCGCCCACGCCTACGCCGTAGGCCACAAACAGCAGGCAACCCACCGTGTTGACCCACCGCAGTATCTTCATGTTCTTAAAGAAAAACGATATGACCAGCGCCACCGGCGCGAGGTATCCCAAAATTTCGAAAATAAGGTTGCTGTTCATAAAAATAAAATCTTCTGATTACACTATATGTATTTGTCGTGCTGCGCGAGGTACTTCAAATAATCATTGTCATTGCGGGCTTGACCCGCAATCCCCTGACGGGAGATCCCGAGTCAAGCTCGGGATGGCAAGCTCAAGACTTAGCTCTTCCAAGTAAAATATCCTTCGAAAAAAACCTGTACCTTTGCACAAAAGCGCAATCAACAAAGGTACAAAAAATCACGCAACCATGGTAAACATTATAAAAATTGGCGGAAACGTAATTGACGATGACGCGCAGCTGGCGCAATTTCTTAAAGATTTTTCGGCCGTCAGAGGGTACAAAATTCTGGTGCACGGCGGCGGTAAGCTGGCCACCAAGCTCAGCGAGGCGCTGCAAATTCCCACGCAGATGATCGAAGGGCGGCGCGTAACCGATGCCGAAACGCTGAAGGTGGTGAGCATGGTGTACGCCGGCTGGATTAACAAAAATGTGGTGGCGCAGCTGCAGGCCCTGGGCTGCAACGCCCTTGGCCTCTCGGGCGCCGATGGCAACGCCATTCCCGCCACCCGGCGCGCGCCGCAGCCTATCGACTACGGCTTTGTGGGCGATGTTGCGCCTGCCGGAATCAACACGCGGCTCATTCAGGCGCTGTTTGAGCAGGGGCTTACGCCCGTGTTTTCGGCCATTACGCACGATGCGCGCGGCTCGCTGCTCAACAGCAACGCCGACACCGTGGCCTCTTCGCTGGCCATAGCCATGAGTAGCGCCATGCCCACGCGCCTTGTTTTTTGCTTCGAAAAAAGCGGCGTGCTCAGCAACCCCAACGACGACAGCACCGCCATTCCCGAAATTACCCGCGAAATTTACGAGCAGTACAAGGCCGACGGCACCATTTCGGGCGGCATGATTCCCAAGGTGGACAACGCCTTCAAGGCCATCCGTGCGGGCGTAAAGGAGGTGGTAATAAAGCACGCCAAGGCCATTAACGCCGGCGGCGGAACTACGATAAGGTAGCCGCAGTGTGCAGTAGCAGTTGGCAATATGCAGTAACATGCAGGTTTTCCACGGAGCCTGTCGAAGTGGTGGAAGGGAAGTGAATAAAGAGTTAATTTCAAACCGTGACGAATTGTCACGGTTTGAAAATGCCGGCCCCCGACGGCAAAATGCGCCTTACCGATGTGGCTGACACGGAGCAACTTTTTCGCCTTATACAGTCCATCCCTTCGCCCAAGGCGGAGCCCTTTAAGTTGTGGATGGCGGAGGTGGCCAGCCAACGCTTAGACCAGCTGCAAGACCCCGAGCTGTCCATGGAGCAGGCCATGACCGATTACAAGCGCCTCGGCTTAAAGGCGGGGAAAAATAGCTCAAGAGTGCGTGTGTAAACGGGCTTCGGGCGCCACGCTCGAGGCCCGTTTTGTGTATAGCTGCAAGCATGCTCTGTTTTTCAAATAAAAACGCTACATTTGGTATCCTTAAACCCATTAATTTTAGCAATTATGATACAAATTGTTGCCGTTCACACCGCTATGGCGCTGGTAGAATCTACCACGCAGCTCTTCAAGGAGCACCTGCCCATGGTTAAAATCAACAACATTGCCGACGACTCGCTTATTCAGGAGGTGATAGCCAACAACGCCGTTACGCCCGCCGTGCGCCGCCGCCTGCTGAGCTACTACCAGGCTGCCGCCGGCTCGGGCGCAACGCTCGTTTACAACACCTGCTCGTCGGTGGGTGCGGTGGCCGAAATGGGCAACCTGGTAGCCCAGTGCCCTGTGTTTCGCATTGACGGCCCCATGGCCGAAAAGGCGGTGGTGAGCGCCAAGCGCATTGGCGTAATTGCCACGCTGCCTACTACGCTTGGTCCAACGGTTGACCTGCTGCGCCGCAAGGCTACCGAGGCGGGACAGCAGGTGGAGGTGGTAGAAGGCTTGGCCGATGGCGCCTTTCAGGCCGGGCAGTCGGGCGACTCTGCCAAGCACGATTTGCTGATTCAGCAGGCTGCGGAGAAAATTGCGGATAAGGTGGATTTGATTGTGCTGGCGCAGGGCTCCATGGCGCGCATGGAGGCTAAGTTGGCGGAGATAACCGGAAAGGCGGTTTTGTCGAGCCCGCTGCTGGGGGTACTTGGCGTGAAAAAGTTTTTGCAGGAGCAGAATTTGATTTAGAATTTATTGTCATTGCGGGCTTGACCCGCAATCCCCTACCTCAATAATGAAAACAATCCATCAATACTGGGTTTACCTCCTAAGCAATGCATATAACACCGTGCTTTACATTGGTGTAACCAATAATTTGGAGCGGCGTGTGTGTGAACACAAGAGTGGTATGGTGGATGGGTTTTCGAAAAAGTATAACTGCAATATGCTTGTACATTTTGAGAGTTTCAATCAAATTGAGGAAGCTATAGCCCGCGAAAAACAGCTGAAAAACTGGAAGCGAGAGTGGAAAAATGCACTAATTGAAAAAGCAAACCCCTGTTGGGCTGATTTAAGTGGAGATTGGGAGAATACACTCCTGGATGGAGATTGCGGGTCAAGCCCGCAATGACAGTAGTAGTCATCTTCCTTAGTAAAAAATGTATATATGAAAAAACGGAACATAGTATTGCTCTTCCTGGTTCTCATCGGGATGATTACCTTCCTCGACCGGATTAACATCAGCGTGGCGGGGGCAACCATTATGCACGACCTTGGCCTCACCACGCAGCAGTGGGGGTGGGTGCTCAGCGCGTTTATCATTTCCTACGGCTTTCTCCAAATTCCGCTCGGCGCCTGGGGCGACAGGCGCGGACACCGCTTTGTGCTGGCGGTAATTGTGCTGTGGTGGTCGGTATTTACCTGGTTTACCGGCATGGCAAACGGCTTTATTTCCCTGCTTATTATTCGCTTCATGTTCGGCATTGGCGAGGCGGGTTCGTACCCCTGCATGACGGGCGTAATCAGCCGCTGGTATCACAAGTCCGAAACCTCGGTGGCGCAAGGCTACATTTGGGCGGCAAGCCGCATGGGCGGTGCGCTCACGCCGTTTTTGGTTATTCCCATGATTAGCGGTTTGGGTTGGCGATGGACGTTTTACATTTTCGCCATTATCGGAGGTATTTGGTCGGTGGCGTGGTATTTTTGGTACAGGAATAATCCCGCTAAGGTCAAGGGAATTTCACAGGCCGAGTTGGCGGCGCTGCCTGCCGCTGCGCCCGAAAAGGAGAAGGTAAAGATTCCCTGGCGTAAAATACTCAAAAGCCAACAGTTTTGGCTGATTTTGAGCATGTACTTTTTCTACGCCTGGGCCAGCTGGTTTTTCTTTTCGTGGTTTCCTACATTCATGGAGCTGGGGCGCGGATTTGCCAAGAGCGAGCTGACCTACGCCATTGCCGTGCCGTTCCTTATGAGCATGATTGGCAACATTGCCGGAGGCTACCTCAGCACAAGGCTCTCGAAAAGGTATGGCCTGAAAAGCGGGCGGCGGTTGCTGGGTGCGGGCTCGCTGTTTGCCTCGGCCGTATTTATGTTTTTGGCCGCGTTCATTCCGGGCAAGCTGCAGGTGTTTGTATTCATGTCGCTGTGCTTTGGCGTCATTGACCTGATGCTGCCGAGCGCCTGGGCCATCTGCATAGATGTTGGGAAAAAGTACGCGGGAGCCATTTCCGGCGCCATGAATACGGCGGGAAACCTGGGAGGTTTTGTTTGCGCCACGGTGTTTGGCTACTTAGTCAGCTCAACGGGCAACTACAACTTTCCGCTGTTCATCATAGCCGGCATGCTGGTGGTAAGCTCGATTTTATTCCTGCGCATTGACCCGACAAAGTCGCTGGAGTAGAAGAGTGAAAGTGGAACGCGGACGACGCGGATTGGACGGATGACCGCGAATTTAAAGAGTTAGCCACGGATGCACGCAACAAAAATAGCTCGTGCATCCGTGGCTAAAATGCATTTCCGTGTTTGTCCGTAATCTCCGTGTCGTCCGTGTGCAATTTCTAAAACGCCACCCCGATTTTCATGCCGAACGTTAGGGTAAGCCAGCCGTAGCAATCAATAAAACCGTGGTGGTAGTTCAGCTCCGTGGGGTTTCCGAGTCCTACTCCGGCGCCAACAAAACCATCGAGAACAAGCATTCCTATAATCCATTGATAACCGGCATTGGCCAAAATGGTGTGCATGGACGAGTTAACTCTACCGGAGGATTTTGAGTCGTAGTCGAATATCGAAACGGCATACTCGGGCTTAAGATACAATCCGTCGAGCGGCGCATTCGCTTTTTTCGAGAATATGAACTTATAGGCCGTACGGAACAGGCCACCCTTGGGGTTTACGCCAAACTTATCGTACCCAACTCCAATAATTCCGCCGGTTACCTCAAGCGATTGCTTGGGAAGGGTAGCGCGCTCGTAGGTCAGCTTGGTGGAGCCGGTGGCAAATGACAGGAAGGTTGTTTTAAGCGAATTTTTTTCTTGGGCATGCAAAGATATTGCAGCAAAAAATAAAAAAGTTAAAGCGGTAATTAGTGTTCTCATGTGCAGGAATCTGTCCAAAATTCAAAACGTATAACCACAAAGACACGGAGAGCACCAAGAAAACTCAATACAATTTTTGTTGTTTTTCTGTTTTCTCCAAGCCTCTTTTTTTAGTAAAAATGTATTTATCGTAAGGAGTTCACAGAGCAAGTATGATTTCAGCTTCTTTTGTGTTCTCCGTGTCTCTCCCGCCTTGCGGGACAAACTCCGGTTAAAATATAGACAGTTTTTCAAACACCTCCTTCAGCGCCTCCTCGCTGCCCACGTTGCCCGGGAAAATAATGTAGGGCATGTTGGGAAAGCGGTTGTCGGCCCCGGTGCGCACCGCCGGAACTCCCGGCAGGATTTGTCCGAGTACGCGCGCCCGCTCAATTTCCAAGCCTTTGGTCAAAATATCGTGCGAGGTAATGCCGCCCTTGGCAACTAAGTACGCGGGTTGAAAGGGCAAATTACGAACAATCTCTACCAAAAAGTCCGATATTTTTTGGCCGTTGAGCTGGCGCAGCACCGGGTCGTCCGAGCGGCGCTCGGTGCGCGAGGTGTACACCACGGGAACGGCGCTGTTTTTATGCAGCGCTAAGAGCTGCTCCTCCGTTTTTCTGAGCAGCGCTTCGGGCGAGCGTAGTATCTCGTCCACATCCACCTCTACTCCTGCAACTCCTTTTGCGTCAAGCAGCTTCGTGAGCTGCGTTGTGCTCTTTTTTACGTGCGAGCCTACAATGAAAATTCCGCCGCCATTGCCTCCCGAAAGAATCTCCGTACTCAGCAGCGGAGCATCGGGAATACCGCTCAGCGCCTTGGGCAGCGATGATGAGGTGCGAAGTACGGCAGCGGTATTTTTGCTTTGATGAAACGCCTGCAAAAAGGCGAGGGAGAATGTGCGAAGGTCGCCGTAGTCAAAGGCATCTACCGTTACGTACTGCTTGCCACGCTCCGCCTCAATGGCCCTTTCAATCTCGTCAACACCTTGATTGCGAAGCGTGTTAAGGTCGATGCTGCCAACCTGCGACGGGGTGATTTTTCCGCCTGATTTTTCGCCTATGTAGTCCGTCAGCTTCGATTGGGTGTAGCCAAAAACGTTGTCGCGGGCAAACTCCGTTTCCGAAACGGGAACCAACTTTTCGCCCTCCCGCATGTAGTGCGTACCCTCAACGGTGTAGCGCCCCGCCTCGAAGAAGGCCGGAATAAAAAATACCGGAAGCCCAAGCTGCAGGCCCTTCTTCTCCACCTCCTCGCGCATGGTTTCGGGCTCCAGCGGGAAGTGCCCGCGCAGGGTGGAGTCGCTGCGGCTGATGAAGATTAAGCGGAATTTTTGCGCCTGGTTGACCTTGAGCACGGCGCTCATGGCCTCGCGTACGGTTTGCTCCGCCTGCTGTGCGGTCATGGCGCGGGTATTTGCCAGCAGGTAAAAAAACGGCTTTTCGTCGGCAAAGGCAGCCTGCAGATTTTCCTCGCGCCAGTTGGTAAGAAGATAGTTGCCATGTACGGTTTGTATTCCTGTAGGATCATCGTCCAGCACCACAACTTTAATGCGATGCTCCTGCAAAAAATCCGCAATTTGCTTGCGGAGATTTTCGCTGTCGGCGCTTGGGTATTTTTTTTGAAGGTCGGAGAAAAGGAGATGGGTCATAAAAGGTTGTCTGATTTTGTGCGCATATTCACTACGTGGCTTTGTGCGTGGGCTATCCTCCGCTGGCGGAGGTGCCCGTGAGGGCGGAGGTGGAAGTTAGAATTGCGACATCCACCCCCGGTCTTCGACCACCCCCGCCAGCGGGGGATAGCCACCCGCAGCTACCCCCGCAGCTTATCAATTCCAAAAATCTGCCTTGCTTCGGCAGCGGTGGCGGGCTCGTGCCCCATGGCGCGGATGAGCGCTACTACCTTTTCCACCAGCACGGCGTTGGTGGGCGCCAGCTTGCCGGGGGCGTGGTAAAAGCTGTCCTCAAAGCCCACGCGCACCACGCTTGCGCCCATGGATACGGCGCAGGCCAGCATATTGAAGCCCTGCATCTGGTCGTTGTTGAGGCCCCAGTGCGCGTCAGCTTCGGTGAGCGAAGTCATGTAAAGGAGGTTGCGCGGCGTGTCCGAAAGGTTGCTGGCGGTGCCGGTGCCCAAGCAAAAGTTGTAGTGCAGGGGGCGGCTCAGCACGCTTTCATCGGCCATCTTTTTGCAGGTCTCGACCATGCTGAGGTCAAAAATCTCCAGCTCCGGTACTATCTTTTTTTCGCGCATGCGGGCCGCCCAAAAGCGAATTTCGGGGAGCGTGTTTACGTACACCGTTTCGCCGAAGTTGACCGAGCCCATGTTGAGCGAGGCCACCTCCACGCGCGGCTCGTTGAGGCACACGCAGCGCTCCTCAAGGCTGAGCGTGGAGAGTCCTCCGGTGGAGCCCTGTATGATGATGTCGGTTTGGGCGCGAATTAAGTCCAGCGTTTTGCTGAAAACGGTCAGGTCAAAGGTCGGCTCGCCGTTCAGCTCGCGGGTGTGCAGGTGCACCTGCGAGGCGCCGGCCTTGGCGCAGTTCGCCGTATCAGCGGCAATGGCTTCGGGCGTGAGCGGGTTAAAGCATCCCGCGGGAATCTCCTTGCCCACGTGGCAAACGGGGGCAACGGTTACTACAATTTTACGACTTTTCATCAGCTTTGGGTTTAAGATTTTGCAGCGTAAATATACGCAAAAAATCGCACTGCAAAATCCTTCGTCCCGCTGCCGTGTGCCACCGGCTGCTACCCGTGCAGCAGTTCGCGCAGCTGGTTCAGCGCCATTTTGTACCCCTCCTCGAATCCCATGTCGAGGATTTTCTTCAGGTCGGCTTCGTTGGGTGCCGCAATGCTGGCCACCACCGTGGTAACGCCGCCTGCCTCGGCAAAGGTGTAGCGCCACATCAGGCGGGGCAGCTCGGTATTGATGCCGCCGTTTTCATCGCAGAAGGCGTCGAGCGCCTCGTAAGATTTGCGAAGATGAATGTTGGAGAACTCCGCAAGGCTCCAGAATTTTTCGCCCTCGGGCGAAAGCATGCAGTACAGCCAGCGGCCGCCGTTGCTAAAGTTCATCGACCTGGTAACGGCCTTAAAGGGGTGTGGTGCAAACCACTTATCCATCACGGTTGGGTTGGTAAAAGCATCCCACACAACGTTTAGCGGGGCGTTGAACTGGCATGCCACGACAATTCTTTTGTTTGCAAAATCCTTGTCAAATATTATTGTTTTCATGGTTGTAAAAATTTAGAAATTAGCTGCTCATCGGAATCTCTATGGCCAGCACATCGGCGTTGGCCAGGGCCTTTACTTCGAAGGATTCAACGTTGCACAGGCCAACGGCGTCGCGCCTGGACAACCTTTGTCCGCCGGCCTCAACGCTGCCCTCTATGACAAAAAGGTAAACCCCATTGCCGCGGATGTGGTTGGCGTAAGCAACCGTTTTGCCCTTCTCCAGGTCAATGCGCGACAGCACGGCCTGCTGGTTAATCCACAGGCCGCCGGTTCTGGCGTGCGGGCTCACCAGTATTTGCCACGCATTTTTTCTCTCTTCTGCTTCAAAGCTGCGCTGGTCGTAGCGGGGCGCTATATTTTCCTCCTCAGGAAAAATCCATATTTGCAGCAGCGATGTTGCCCCGGTGGGAGCGCCGTTGTACTCGGAGTGCTCAATGCCCGTGCCGGCGCTCATTATTTGCACATCGCCGGCCCGGATGACGCCCTTCGAGCCGGTGGAATCCGTATGCGCCAGCGCGCCGCTGAGCGGAATGGTAACGATTTCCATGTTGTCGTGCGGGTGCATCCCAAAGCCGCTGTCGCCGTATATCACATCGTCGTTGAGCACGCGCAGCGCGCCGAAGTGTACCTTGTCGGGGTTGTACCAGCCGGCAAAGCTGAAGGAGTGGTGCGTGTCCAGCCATCCGTGGTTGGCGTGGCCCCTATCCTTTGCGGGGTGAAATATCATTTTCATTTTTTCTCGAGATTTTTAAAGGAGTTTGTACGGAGTATTTTGAGAAGAATTTCAGTACAAACTTAAATACGAACCTCGAAAAACATGCTCGCTATTTACCCTATTAATACTATTTTGCTACAACTTAACCCACCGTTAGTTTTGTTGTAGATTTTCACACGCTCTTAGCTCTTGCTAAGGAAAATTTTACAACCACCAAGCTCTATAATTAAGGAACCTGCGTTAACGTAGCGATACCCCAAAAGATTTTTTAGAAGCCGTAAAATATTTTTTATGCTCGCTTGTCTACATAGGTAGAGAGCAACATTTCATACAAAAATCCAAAACAAAATGATTTTTCTGAGATACTCTTTGGCGGCGAAACATCGCCCTTGCCCGAAACAGAGTATCTGCGGTCGCTGGTGTGGACGGAGCTGGAGCGTGCGCTGGCGGAGCTTCCGCCTGAGCAGCGCGAAGCATTTGAGTTGACGGAGCTGGACGGTCTTTCCGTAAAGGAAATATCCGAAGTAACGGGCTTGGATGTTAACACGTTACCCTCGCGAACCCACTACGCTGTAAAACATTTGCGCCGGCAGCTTATAGGGCTTTACAACGACATTATTTACGCATGAACCCACCGCTGTGCAACCCCCTCCGAGGCCGGTAAAAACAAAAAAAGCAGAACTTGTAACGAGCTCTGCTTTTTTGCTTAAGTTGCGGAGGGAGAGGGATTCGAACCCCCGGTACCTTGCAGTACAACAGTTTTCAAGACTGCCGCAATCGACCACTCTGCCATCCCTCCTAAAACGCGGGGCAAAAGTAGCATATTTTTTGTTAACAACAAACTTTTGAATAATAAACTGCATGAAAATACCTACCTTTGCAGCCATTATCCGTAAAAAATGGAGTAAAACCCGTTTCCCCTTGTACTTTACAAACTTTTATACTTTACAAACACAATCATGAACACAACAAAAGTTACCGTAATTGGCGCCGGAAACGTAGGTGCCACCTGCGCCCAAATTTGCGCAGAGCGCGAGCTGGCCAACGAGGTCGTGCTGCTTGACATTAAGGAAGGTGTAGCCGAAGGCAAGGCCCTTGACCTGTGGCAAACGGCCCCCGTAAACAACTACGACTCGCGCGTTGTTGGCGTTACCAACGACTACAGCCGTACCGCCAACTCGGATGTGGTGGTAATTACCTCAGGCCTGCCCCGCAAGCCGGGCATGAGCCGCGACGACTTAATTTCGGTCAACGCAGGTATTGTAAAATCGGTAACCGAAAATGTGGTAAAATACTCACCCAACGCCATCATTATCGTGGTAAGCAACCCGTTGGACGTAATGACCTACTGCGCTTTCCTTACCGCCAAGGTAAAATCGAACCGCGTGCTGGGCATGGCCGGCGTGCTGGATACGGCCCGCTACCGCGCATTCCTGGCCGAAGCCTTGAGCTGCAATCCTAAGGATATTCAAGCCCTGCTGCTCGGCGGCCACGGCGATACCATGGTGCCGCTACCCCGCTACACCACCGTTTCGGGTATTCCCGTAACGCAGCTCATAGCCAAGGATAAGCTCGATGCCATTATTGAGCGCACCAAGAACGGCGGCGGCGAGCTGGTAAAGCTCATGGGAACCTCGGCCTGGTACGCCCCGGGCTCGGCGGCAGCGCAAATGGTGGAGGCCATCGTGCGCGACCAAAAGCGTATTTTCCCCTGCTGCGTACAGCTCAACGGTGAGTACGGCGTAAAGGACATTTTCCTTGGCGTACCTGTAAAGCTGGGCAAGGAGGGTGCGGAGCAAATCATCGAAATTGAGCTCAACGAAACCGAGCGCAAGGATTTCGATGCCTCGGCCAAGGCCGTGAAGGAGGTAATGAACGTATTTGACGGAATGAAGCTGATTTAACCTGTTTCATTCAGATTGAGGAAAACGGCTGTAGCAGTAATGTTGCAGCCGTTCTTGTTTGCAAAAACGTCCGTCGGTAAAAAATAAATTTGGAATTTATGGAAAGATGAGCTACCTTTGCCCTCCATATCGCGGAGTAGAGCAGTTGGTAGCTCGTCGGGCTCATAACCCGGAGGTCGCAGGTTCGAGTCCTGTCTCCGCAACTAAAGGAACCTTGCAATCCCCATTGCAAGGTTTTTCTTTTAAGGGCTCAAACCCTTAGCCGGCCTTGATGAGGTGTAAGGCGCTTTTGTTCAGCTATTTTATTTAGCTTAGAAAACCTCGTAGGGCTCACGTTTTTTTACTAAATTTGACGTTCGAATTTTGGGCTGACTCAAATCATGACCTCTCTTTTTCAGCAAATACGCGCCGCATCGCGCCGGTTAAACCTGCTCTCCGACGAGCAGGTTAACGCCGTGCTGCGCACGCTGGCCGATGAGGCCGTGGCGCAAGCCGGCGCCATACTTGCCGCCAACGCGCAGGACCTTGAGCGCATGGACAAGGCCGACCCCATGTACGACCGCCTGCTGCTGTCGGAGGAGCGAATTGAGGGCATTGCCGCCGATATTCGCAATGTGGCTCAGCTACCTTCGCCGCTGGGCCATACGCTGGCGGTAAGCACGCGCCCCAACGGCATGCGCATTAGCAAAATCAGCGTTCCGTTTGGCGTAGTGGGCGTGGTGTACGAAGCTCGCCCCAACGTAACGTTCGACGTATTTTCACTCTGCCTGAAGAGCGGTAATGCGTGCGTGCTCAAGGGCGGAAGCAACGCGCAATTTTCCAACGAAGCCATTATTTCCGTTATTCATACCGCGCTAAAAAAGCACGGCCTGGACGAAATGGTGGCGCAGCTGCTACCCCCGTCGCGCGAAAGCACCGCCGGGCTGCTCAACGCTGTGGGCTTGGTGGATGTAATTATTCCGCGCGGTAGCGCAGGGCTCATCAGCTTTGTGAGGGATAATTCGCGCGTGCCCGTGATCGAAACCGGCACCGGAGTATGCCACATCTACGTTGACGAAGCGGCGGATTTGGAAAAGGCAAAAAACGTTGTGTTCAACGCCAAAACGCGGCGCGTAAGCGTGTGCAACGCTGCCGAGTGCTTAGTTGTAAACGCAGGGCGCTTGCAGGATCTACCGGCTGTTTGCGAAAAGCTGGCCACAAAAAATGTGGAGCTGTTCGCCGATAAGCCATCGTACGATGCGCTGAAAAACCGCTACCCCGAAAACCTGCTGCACGCCGCCACCAACGAGCATTTCGGCGTCGAATTTTTGAACTATAAAATGGCTGTAAAAACGGTGGGGAGCGTGAGCGAGGCCGTGGATTTTATCAACGCGCACGGCACCATGCACAGCGAGAGCATTATTTCGGAGGATAAAAAAAATATTGCATTTTTTCAAAAAATGGTAGATGCGGCCTGCGTTTACGCCAACGTATCTACCGCCTTTAGCGATGGAGCGCAGTTTGGCCTTGGCGCCGAAATAGGCATCAGCACGCAAAAGTTGCACGCACGCGGCCCGATGGGCTTGGCGGAGCTGTGCTCGTACAAGTGGATAATTGAAGGAGATGGTCAGACCAGAAGCTAAGCTATGAGAACTATTTTGCGCTTCTTAACCGCATTGGCTTGCGTTACCCTGCTGCTGTATTGCTCCGGCAGCAACAGGGAGGAGGTGCGCATGCTTTTTACGGGCGATATTTTGCTCTCCGACAACGTGCGGCGTGAGTATAAAAAATACGGAGAACCTCCCTGGCAAAATATGCTGTCGCTGTTTCGCCAGTCGGATTTTGTGGTGGGCAACCTGGAGCGGGGCGAAGCGTTTGGTTCAAGCATCAACAACGACGATATTGCCATGCTCCGCATGTCGGGGTTTACCACCATTTCAATCGATAGCAAGTACTCGAATATTGCCAACGATCACTCCATTAATTATATTGCTAAGGAATTGTCGTATAACCAAATAGCATCAATAACCTTTAGCAATTCTCCCCAGTTTTTTACCATAAAAAATGTAGTTATTTCGCTGGTAACCACCAATGCCTCGTCGATGAAAAACAGCGCTAAGGCCGCAGAGTTTCCGTCCGTTGAAATAATGCAAAAAATTCGCCTTGCCAGAACCTTGTCGAACGTGGTAGTGGTATGCGTGCACTGGGATGGCGAGTTGTCGGAGAAGCCTAACCAGGAGCAGCTGCGCGTGGCAAGCTGGCTGACCAAGCGGGGAGTCGATGTGGTGGTTGGCAGCCACACGCACGTGGTCCAAAAACCCGAAATGGTGAATGGCAAGCCCGTGTTTTTCTCCATTGGGAGCTACCTGCTCGACCAAAAATATCCGGTTACCAAGGATGGATTCATTGCCGATATCCGCATCAGGCGCGGCAAAATCTACTGCTCGGGGATTACCACGCACACCATACCCAACTCCTTTTTCTCGCGTGTGAGCAGCAGCAGCGTAGATTTGAGAATTAAGCCGACAAAAATCAACAACCTTTTCAACGTAAGCCGCTACACTTTTTGGCCGCTATCGGTAAGCGATGAGCTGCGCTCGAAAACCAACCTGCAGGTTTTTTACAAAAATAAAAAGGTAAAAACCAAGCCGCTCAACGGGCTGGTGGCGCTTGATATAAAAAAGCTGGACGGCCGCAACGAGTACCTTTTTACGCTCGAAAGGCACTACTCTAACGACGATAATAAGGTAGGCGTACGCCCCTACATTTACTGCTTCGACGAAAAAAATATTTACGCGCGCTGGCGTGGTGCGGCGCTGGCGTGGCCGCTGCTCGATGCGCAAATTCTACCTGCTAACCATGAGGTGCTATGCGCCTTGCACGAAGTTGACTCTGTTCCCAGCGCCAACCGGCAGCACCGCGGCTGGCGCGTGGCGGCCTACGGATGGAACGGAATTGAGTTTAACATAGAGGCGGATTCGAGCACCTGCGAAAGCTGCAAGAGCTTGTACGAAAAGCTACTATCGGCGCCTATGCCCGAGGTAAAAATCAGAGGCAACTCCAGCGAGTAGCGCACACCTAAAACCTAAGCCCTTACCTTACTCTTCCACCGGAGTGCAATTGCTCCGTGTTTACGCTTGTGCACCGCAAGGGGCGTAGCGTTGTGCCTAAATTTTGAATTCTGAATATGAACCATTCCTACACCGGCCTTACCGACCAGCAAGTTCTCGAATCGCGTCAGAAGCATGGCGCTAACGTTCTTACACCTCCCAAGCGCGAATCGGCGTGGAGGCTATTTTTCAAAAAATTCAACGATCCGTCTATCCGCATACTGCTGGTGGCAGCCATGCTGTCGCTCGGCATTTCGTTTGTGCACATGGAGTTTGCCGAGACCATCGGCATTATTTGCGCCATCATTTTGGCCACCGGCGTATCGTTTTGGTTTGAGTACGATGCGGGTAAAAAATTCGACGTTTTAAATCAGGTCAACGATACCACGCCCGTAAAGGTTATCCGCAACGGCAACGTGAGCGAGATCCCCAAAAACGAGGTGGTGGTGGGCGATGTGGTGCTGCTCGAAGCGGGTGAGGAGGTGCCCGCCGACGGCGAGCTGCTCGAAAGCGTTTCGCTCTACATGGACGAGTCGACGCTCACCGGCGAGCTCATGTGCCGCAAAACCGACAAGCCTGAGCACTTTGACCACGAGGCCACCTACCCCAGCAACCACGCCATGCGCGGCACCAAGGTGGTGGACGGGCACGGCGTAATGCAGGTGTTTGCCGTGGGCGATGCCACGGAGTACGGCAAGGTGGCCGAAAAAGCCACCGAGGCAACGGAGGAGGAAACGCCGCTCAACAAGCAGCTGGGCAGCCTGGCCAAGCTAATTGGCGTGGCGGGTTTCACGCTGGCGGCGGCGCTGTTCGTTACGCTTTTTGTCAAGGATATTTTTCTTGGAAAAGTGGAGTATACCCTTGGGCAAATCGGGCTGCTGGGAGCCGCCATGCTCGGCGCGCTTATTGCCATGAGCAAGGTTTGGGTGCCCATTGTGTACGATGGAATTTCGCTGTTTAAGAAAGATGCTGCGATGCCCACATGGCTTGAGAAGCGGGGCTGGCTTGCGTGGATATTTATTGGCGTAGCGACCTTTGCCCTAATTAGCTGCGTTGGCCTGCTGTTTGGCGTAAACCCACTTCAAAGTACGGCCTGGATAGGCATTGAAACCGCCGAAAATATTTTGCAGTACTTCATGATCGCCGTTACGCTCATTGTAGTTGCCGTGCCCGAGGGGTTGCCCATGAGCGTTACGCTGAGCCTTGCCATGAGCATGCGCCGGATGCTTAAAACAAACAACCTGGTGCGCAAAATGCACGCCTGCGAAACCATGGGTGCCGCCACCGTTATTTGCACCGATAAAACAGGCACGCTTACGCAAAATCAAATGCGGGTGCACGAGGCAGTTTTTCTTGGATTAAACGATAATATTTTAGTCGACAATGAGATAAGCATAATCGTAAAGGAGGGAATTTCGGTCAACTCCACCGCATTTTTGGACTACGCCAACCCCGAAAAAATAAAAGCCATAGGCAATCCCACCGAAGCAGGACTGCTGCTGTGGCTGCACTCGCAAAACGTAAACTACCTTCCGCTGCGCGAAAGCACGCCCATTGTAGAGCAGCTTACATTTTCGACCGAAAGAAAGTATATGGCCACGCTGGCCGACTCCCCAAGGCTTAACAAGCGTGTTGTGTATGTAAAAGGCGCGCCCGAAATGGTGCTAAGCAAGTGCTGCCACGCGCAAATGCCCGATGGATTAAAAAGCATCGGCGAGGTAAAAACCGAAGTAGAAAGCCGCCTGCTGGGCTACCAAAACAAGGCCATGCGCACGCTGGCGTTTGCCTATAAGCAGGTGGACGAGGGAGAAAATATTGACCTGCGCAATATTGGTGCGGAGCTAACATTTTTGGGCGTTGTTGCCATATCCGACCCCGTGCGCACCGATGTGCCTGCGGCGGTGGAGCTTTGCCTCAACGCCGGCATCGACGTGAAAATTGTAACGGGCGATACCGCCGGAACAGCCACCGAAATCGGGCGGCAAATCGGCATTTGGAAGGACACCGACGGCGAGCAAAACATTATTACGGGTGTGAACTTCGAGGCGCTGTCGGACGAGGAGGCGGTTAAGCGCGTAACGGCGCTCAAAATTATGTGCCGCGCGCGCCCCACCGACAAGCAGCGGCTGGTGCAGCTACTGCAAAAAAACAACGCCATTGTGGCCGTTACCGGCGACGGCACCAACGACGCCCCCGCCCTCAACCACGCCGACGTGGGCCTGTCGATGGGCACGGGAACCTCGGTGGCCAAGGAGGCCAGCGACATCACGCTGCTCGACGATTCGTTCAACAGCATTGCCACCGCCGTAATGTGGGGGCGCTCGCTCTACCAAAACATTCAGCGGTTTATTCTATTCCAACTCACCATTAACCTGGCGGCGCTGCTCATTGTGCTTATCGGTTCTTTAGTGGGCAAAGAGTTGCCGCTTACCGTAACGCAAATGCTGTGGGTCAACCTCATTATGGACACCTTTGCCGCAGGCGCGCTGGCATCGCTTCCGCCCAGCCGCGAGGTAATGAAAAATAAGCCCCGCCGCAACTCCGACTTCATTATCACGCCCACCATGCGCTCGCGCATAGCCTTTATGGGCGTTGCGTTTGTGGCGCTGCTCATGGGGCTGCTGCACTACTTTACCCAGGCCGATGGCAGCATATCGCGCTACCACCTGTCGTGCTTTTTTACCACGTTCGTAATGCTGCAATTTTGGAATATGTTCAACGCAAAAGCTTTTGCCTCGGGCAAATCGGCCTTTGCCAACATGCGCGGCAGCATGGGATTTATTTTGGTGGCCTTGCTTATTTTGGTGGGGCAAGTCCTCATCGTCAGCTTTGGCGGCGAGGCCTTCCGCACCACGCCAATCGAGCTTAAGGATTGGTTGATTATTATCGGTGCCACCTCCTTGGTGCTGTGGCTGGGCGAGGCGGTAAGGCTGGTCAAGAGGCTTGTTTGGCACAAGTAATGTGGCGTACCTACGGCACGCAAAGCGCAGGTGGTTTCAAAAATTTTAATTTACCTCATCCCGTAAAATCATGAAGCACATTTATACTTTAGCCGCATTGATATGCGTTCTTGCTTTCACTTCGGCATGTTCAACAACAAAACCGGCTATACAAAAATCGTGCAATGAAAAAGCCATTACGCTCAACACGCCGTCGGGCAATATTTACGGCACGGTTTATTTACCCTCGGCAAAAAAGCCGCCGGTGGTGCTGCTCATTGCGGGCTCAGGCCCAACCGACCGCGACGGCAACCAGCCCCGGGTAAAAAATAGCTCGCTGAAGCTGCTGGCCGAGGCGCTTTGCAAAAACGGCATTTCCGTGGTAAGCTACGACAAGCGGGGCATTGCTGCAAGCCATGCAGCCATGACAAAAGAGGCTGATTTGCGATTTGAAAGCTACATCAACGACGCACGTGCTTGGATTGATTTATTGGCAAAAGACAAGCGCTTTTCGCAAATAATTGTAGCGGGACACAGCGAGGGTTCGCTCATTGGCATGGTGGCCTGCGAGGGTAACAAAAACGTGAGCAAGTTTATCTCCATTGCCGGATCCGGCATCCCGGCCGACGAAATCATCAAGGAGCAGATAGCCGCGCAGCCGCAGCAGGTCAAGGATGTGGTTTACCCCATGCTGGACGACCTGAAGCAGGGTAAAACCATTCCGAACGTTCCGGCTGAGCTCGGCGCGCTGTTTCGCCCCAGCGTGCAGCCCTACCTCATTTCGTGGTTCAGGTACAACCCGCAAAGCGAAATAAAAAAGCTGAGCATGCCAATTCTTATTATTCAGGGAACAACGGATATTCAGGTGCCGGTAAGGCACGCGGAGCTGCTGGCTGCCGCCAATCCGCTGGCAAAGAAGGTGGTAGTTGCCAACATGAACCATGTGCTGAAGGATTGCTCCTCGACTGAGCAGCAGGCGCAGCTCGCTACCTACACCAACCCCGATATGCCGCTGAACGCCGAGCTGGCTAAAAGCGTTGTGGAGTTTGTAAAGAGCAAGTAGCGACATTAACCTTCGACGGGTTTTAAACCCTTCGAGGGTTGGTCAATCTTCGCGGGTGTAATTATTTCCCTCCCTTTAAGTGCTGCAGGTACAGCTGCGCGCAACCCCTTGCATCGCTTAGCGCCTCGTGGTGCCGCAGCGCAATGCCGTTGCGGGAGCAGCAGGCATCCAGCGAGGCGGGCTTATAGCCCTTGGCGCGGTAAATTTTGCAGGTGCACTCCCACATCTGCCGCAACCGCAAATCGGCAGCGCCGATGCCGTAGTGCAGCGCGTTGCGCAGCAAAACGTTCCGGTCAAAGGCCTCGTTGTGCGCCACCACCGTTTTGTTCAGCAGGCGCTTTTCTATTTCCGGAAAAATTTGAGGAAAGAGCGGAGCATCTTCGGTGTCCTCGGGGTGGATACCGTGTACGCGAATGGTGCCCCAGTGGTAGTAGTTGTCGGGTGGTTGGATGAGCGCCACATACTCATCGGCAACCACGCCGTCCTGCACCGTAACGATGCCCACCGCGCAGGCGTGAAAGCCTACGGCGGTTTCGAAATCTATGGCAACAAAATCAAGCATAAGGTAGCTCGTAAATCTAACGAATTATCTAACGAAAAATTTTACTCAAACACCATGGTAGCGCCCACGTACCAGTAGTCGGTTTGGTTGCGGAACTGCCCGTGCGGATTAACCCCGTAGTAGGCTTGAATGCCAAACCCCAGGCTGTTGTACGGTATTACATCGGGGATGAGGCGCCAGCCGTAGTACATATTCAGCCCCCAGCTTCCGCTCCCGCCGGTTCCCACCTTGCCTACCCACTGTCCGCTCTCATTGTTGTACTCCGGATAGTTGTACTTGACGCGGTTGCGCAGCTCTACCGAAAAAACGTTTTGCCACCTGTCGTTACTCAGCCGGTGCTTCCCCGTTTGCAGCTGGTACTGCAGGTAAAACTCAAGGGGACGATCGGCCTCCACCACCAGCTTTACATCTCCATCCCGCACTTCCTGCGGGCGAACGCTGTACCAGCCTGCGTTGGGCTTGAGCAGCCCCATAACGGCAAGGCGCAGCGAGTGATTTTTGCCGTACTTACGCTCGGCCTCGTTAAGCCAGAGCGAGAGCTCCCAGTAGTTGTACGAAACGTTGACGCGCGTCAGCGATATTTCCTGCTCCATGCGGTAGATGGTCAGCTCATCGCCCAGGTGCGTACTTTGGTGGTAGAACGGGATGAACTTTACGGCGTAGTTGCGGAACCAGCGGTTTTGAAATCGCTGGATAAATTTCATTTCAATGAGCGCAAAGTTGTAATCGGTGTTGAGAACGGGCGCCGTGGTGGGCTCAAAAATATCTATCCACGTTTGAAAATGCAGGGGCGTTGAAACGGCCAGCCCAAAACGGTCTTGCTTAAAGTTGTAGGTGTACACGGGAATGGAAACGCCCAGGTTGGTAACAACGGTTAGCTTGTACTTTTCCACCCTGTCGGTGCTGATGTCGTACTCCCGGCTGTTGGCGTTAATGCCAAATCCTGCGCTGGTAATGGTGCTGTTTACATCGGCCAGAAACGGTCGGCAAAAGGTAGCCGGCGTGCCCCATCCGCTCTTGTACACCAGCGTGGTGTCTTGCGCAGAGGCAGGGCGACAGCACAAAAAGATCAGCGCCGCAGCTGTAAGTATTAGCCTCTGCGTTGACATGTTATGTTTCTATTTCAACGTTGTACTTATCCAGCAGGCGCAGCACCTCCGGCAGGGCAAAGCGGGCGCCCGCCAGCCGGTTGCTCTCGGGGTCGATGCTGTAGCCGAACGAGGTGCGCAGATCGGCCTTCTCCAGCGTGGTGTTTTCGAAGGTGGCGCGCGTAAAATCGCAGCGGCTGAAAACGCACGAGGAGAGGTCGCATCCCGTAAAATCGGCCTCGTGCAGCAGCGCATTTTTGAACACCGTTTTTTTCAGCTTGAGCTGCGTAAAGGTGGAGTGGTTGAGCGCACAATCCTCGAAGTACAGCGATAGGCCGGCCGGAATGCAGTCGTCGAAGTGCAGCCCCAGCATTTTGCAGGCGCTGAACCGAACATCGCGCAGCGCTGCCTTGTGCAGCTTGGCCATGCTTAGGTTGCAGCCGGCAAAGGTGCACTCGGTAAAAATACTTTCGGAAAAATCGGCTCTCGAAAAATCGCAGCCCTTGAAGGTGCAACCCTCGAACTCGCTTTGCGCAGGCCTCAGGTTTTTCACATCCTCGGGGGGAAATATTTGGTCGAAAAAAACTTTCATGGCAACGTACAAATGCAGCGCTACAGCCGGGTTGATGCAACAGCCCACTCGCCTTTCACTACGTTAACTATTGTACCCTTGCTCAGCTTAGGCAGCGCAATAATGGCCAATGGCGTGGAGGTAAAGTTCTGCTTTTCGCTACGCGTAATTTTTACGTAAATGTCCACCGAGGAGGCGTTGGAAATAATGCGCTCCACAGCAATAGTTGTTGCTACATCTGTTGATTTGCAGGCTATGGCAGCAATGGTGTTTTTTGAAAAATCGGGCGTAACGATTTTGTTGCCCATGGTGCGCGCCACACCGAACTGCTTGTTGAAGGCAGCCGAATCCTGCGCCACCAAAAGGTTGACATCGGCCTTGAGCTTTACCGTGTTTTTTAGAAAATAATTTTCAAGCAGCACGGGCTTGATTTCGGTGCGCGTGGCGCCGCTGCTGGCGTTGGTCTGGGCATGGATCTGCTGCGAGCAGCCAGGCAAAAGCAGCAGCGCGGCGATGGCAAAAAGAAGGGTTGATTTTTTCATGATAAAATAAAATTCAAAACAGTTGCTATGTGTAAATCCCCTCTACTTTTTCTTACCCTTCAACATTTTTTTGTCGTCGCTTACCAAGCGCCTTTGCACCTTTTTCACATCTTCGGCAGGAGGTAAATTTTCAGGCACAATGCTACGCTCCAATAACATTTTACGCACAGCTGTATTATTTTCTACATGTTCGCGCTCTATGGGTTGTTGTCCTTTGAGATCTTTTGCCTGCACATTTACACTCGTCATTTCAGCGGCAAGGTCTTTGGCCTTTATGCTAATGGTAGGGAGAAAATCTGCAACCGGACGAGTGGCAGGGATACCCATTTTTGTTTTCAGCTGTGCAGTCTTTAATCTGAATAATGCTTGGTCGCCTTTAGAGCGGATAATGGCAAATCCTTGTTCGTCCACGCCACGCTCATACAATACGCCCGATAGCTGTTTTTCTGTTTGACTTAACTTCTCACGAGCCTTCACTCGCTCATATTCCAAGAGCCGTTGCTCCACAATTTCAGCCCTACGTGTTTGCACAGCAAAGTAGGTTTGCGCAAACGCAACCTGCGATTTTGAACTGTCGCCATTTTGAGCAACTAAGTAGCAGGCATAACGCGTAAGTAGAATATCATCTATCTCTCTTTCAGCACCTTTCCCTACTTCGATCATCTTACTGATGTCAGTAAAATGATCGTCCACTTTCTCACCTGCATTTTGACAAGCATCTTTTGCCTTATCAAGCACTTTGGCAAAATTTTGCCAGTTTGCATAGCCCAGCAAAGGCTGCAAATCTCGCGCACTCCAACACTCCACACCATTCAAGTCGCAAACTACGGCTTCAAACTGGTCAAAAAGGAATTTTATTTCGGAGGTTTTCATGGATGACAATTATTTCTGGTTTTACTCAACCTCTGGCTCACTTTTTATAAGAAATTCCCGATCTCCATTTTGATAATAAGTACCATAAACATTGCGACGAACCAAAGATTCAAGGTATTGTATTTCTCTAATTTTATCAAACACTATAAAGTCATTTTTTAAAAAATCTCTACAAAAATGATCTAGATCAAATACAATTTGTTCTATAGCCCTTTTTATTTGCTCAGCACTATTAATTGGATAATTATCAAAAGTTATTTGTAAAAAATCTCTATCCCTTTGTTCAAAAGGGGCTATTTTTTCTTTCCAATACAATAAACCAATGCTATCATATTTATCGGTAGTTTTTTTAAATCCTGCTTTCCCAAGTTTGGGATTTGCCATCCATGGATAATCATGAAAATGAAAACCGCAATAGTAAAAATCAATATAGACATCATTATCCTTTACAAATTTATAACAATCATGCCCATAATTTGTTGTAGAAAAGTCGTGGTTAAAGTCGAATTGCTTTAAGAACGGAACTAATTCGTTGTCAATTGATTTTCTTAATTGCCTTTTTAATTCAAACTCTTGATCCATAAGCCATCTTTTTAGTTGGTTTCTTCTATTTCATTTTCTCTACCCACTCCCTTGCCCTTACAAACGCTTCTATCCACGGGGTGATTTCGTCCTGCCTGTTGAGGTCGGGGTAGTAAGCGCAAGTCCACGGGCGAATGGCGCGCTCGAGGTGCGGCATCATGGCCAGGTGGCGGCCGTCGGCGGAGCAAATGCCGGCCACGGCAGCGGGCGAGCCGTTGGGGTTGGCGGGGTATGCATCGTAGGCGTAGCGCAGCACCACGTTGTACTTGTCGGCGCCGAGCGGCAACTCAAATTTTCCTTCGCCGTGCGCCACCCAAATTCCTAATTTAGAACCGCTTAATGAGCCGAGCAGGATTGAAGAATTTTGCGGCACCTCAACGCCCACAAATTCGCTCTCGAACTTGTGCGAGTCGTTGTGCAGCATGCGGGGTTTTACCTTGTCATCAGGTGTAATCAATCCCAGCTCCACCATCAGCTGGCAGCCGTTGCAGATGCCGAGGCTGAGCGTATCGGGGCGGGCGTAAAAGCTATCCAGCGCCTGCTTTGCTTTTTCGTTGTACAAAAATGCCCCCGCCCAACCTTTGGCCGAGCCCAGCACATCGGAGTTGGAGAAACCGCCCACGAACACAACCATGCTTACATCCTCCAGCGTTTCGCGTCCGCTGATGAGGTCGGTCATGTGCACATCCTTTACATCGAAGCCTGCGAGGTGCAGCGCCCACGCGGTTTCGCGGTCGCACTGCGAGCCCTTTTCGCGAATGATGGCGGCACGTACTCCCGATTTTTCCTTGCGATAAGGATTGATATTATACTGCTCATACTTACCCGTGAACTTTTGCGGCAGGCGGTACCGTATGGGCTGGTTTTTGTAATTTTCAAAGCGCGCTTGGGCCTGAATCTCGCCGCTCTGCTTTCTATCCAAAAGGTACGAGGGCTTGTACCACACATCGCGCAGCTCGTCAATATCCAGCTTGTACTTTTGTCCGTTGTGGAAAAGGCGCAGCGTGCGAACCGTAATGGGCGCGCCGATTGAGACGGCCTCCACACCGTGCTTGTGCAGCAGCTCCTTTACGGCTACGGCATCTTTTACCTGTAAAACGATGGCAGGATTTTCGGCAAATAAGGCGTTGCCCAACTTGCCCAGCGGCGTGAGGTCAACCTCAAGCCCGCCCTCGGTGTTGGCAAAGTTCATTTCGAGCAGCGTGGTTATCAATCCGCCCGCCGACACATCGTGCCCCGCGAGCACCATGCCCTTTTCGATGAGCTCCTGCACAGCGGTAAATGCCTTTGCAAAGTAGGCGGCATCGGCCACATCGGGGGCTGCGCCGCCCAACTCGCCGACCACCTGCGCCGCGCTGCTGCCTCCCAGCGTAAGCGCCGTTTTGCTCATGTTGATGTAAAGCAGCGTGCTGTCAACGCTGTTTTTGAGCACAGGGCCAACGCACTTGCGAATATCGGTAACCTCGCCAACGGTAGATATAATCACGGTTCCCGGCGCATACACCTTTTTCCCGTCGGGGTATTTTTGTGTCATCGAGAGCGAATCTTTTCCCGTAGGAATGTTCAAGCCCAGGGCTTGCGCAAAATCGCTGGCGGCTTGCACGGCGCTGTACAGGCGCGCGTCCTCGCCCTCGTTTTTACACGGCCACATCCAGTTGGCGCTGAGCGAAACGCCCTTCAATCCACCTTCGACGGGAGCCCACAACAGGTTGGTCAGCGATTCGGCAATGGCCAGGCGCGAGCCCGCTCCGGCGTTGATAAGCGCGGCGGCAGGCGCGTGGCCGATGGAGGTTGCAATGCCCCGCTTGCCGTGGTAGTCGAGCGCCACAACGGCCACGTTGTTTAGCGGCAGCTGAATCTCTCCGGCGCACTGCTGCATGGCAATTTTTCCGGTAACGGAGCGGTCCACCTTGTTGGTAAGCCAGTCCTTACACGCCACCGCTTCCAACTTCAACACCTCGGTTAAAAGCGATTCCCAATCATCATCTGCATCAATAGCAGCGGGCGCTTTTTCGGTCACGGCGGTGTCCTTCATTACCGTTTTTGGCGGGTTGCCGAACATGTCGTCGAGCAGCAAATCAATCGGCTTTTCGTGCGTTACGGGATTCTCGAAGGTGAACTTCATGTCGCCCGTGGTGCGGCCGATCACGTACATGGGGGCGCGCTCGCGCTCGGCAATGCGGCGCAGCAGCGGCAAATCCTCCTCGTGCACCACCAGGCCCATGCGCTCCTGGCTTTCGTTACCCACAATTTCTTTGGCGCTCAGCGTGGGGTCGCCAACGGGTAATTTGCTGATGTCGATTAAACCGCCCGTGGCCTCAACCAGCTCCGAAAGGCAGTTGAGGTGGCCGCCCGCGCCGTGGTCGTGAATGGAGATGATGGGATTTTTGGCGCCCTCGCACAGCGCGCGAATGGCGTTGCACACGCGCTTTTGCATTTCGGGATTTGAACGCTGCACGGCGTTGAGCTCAATGCCGCTGGTAAATTCGCCTGTAGCCACGCTGCTCACCGCGCCGCCGCCCATGCCAATGCGGTAGTTGTCGCCACCCAGCAATACTACTACATCACCAACGCTGGGCGTATCCTTCAGGCTGTCGATTTTTTTACCGAAGCCAACGCCTCCGGCCTGCATAATTACCTTGTCGTAGCCGTACATTTTGCCCTCGTGCTCGTGCTCAAACGTAAGCAGCGAGCCGCAAATCAAGGGTTGACCGAACTTGTTGCCAAAGTCGCTGGCGCCGTTCGAGGCTTTTATCAAAATATCCTCGGGCGTTTGGTACAGCCAGGGGCGGGGGGCGAGGTGCTGCTCGGCATCCTTCAGGTTTTCCTCAATGCGCGGGTACGAGGTCATGTACACGGCCGTGCCTGCCATGGGTAGCGAGCCCTTGCCTCCGGCTATGCGGTCGCGGATTTCGCCGCCGGTGCCGGTAGCCGCACCGTTGAAAGGTTCAACGGTGGTGGGGAAGTTATGCGTTTCGGCCTTGAGCGAAATCACGGTTTCCACTTCGCTTGTGGCAAAATAATCGGGCTTGTCCTCGCTCACCGGAGCGAACTGCTCCACCACGGGGCCCTGTATAAAAGCGCAGTTATCCTTGTAGGCGCTTACCACGCGGTTGGGGTTTTGCTGCGTGGTTTTTTTAATCAAGGCGAAAAGCGTGGAGGGCATTTCCTTGCCGTCAACTACAAATGTACCGTTGAAAATTTTGTGGCGGCAGTGCTCGGAATTTACTTGAGAGAAACCAAATATCTCACTATCAGTTAATTTACGATTGAGTTTTTTACTCAACTCCTCCAGGTATTTTACCTCCTCGGCGCTCAGCGCAAGGCCCTCTTTTTTGTTGTACTCCGCAATGTTTTCGATGTAAAAAATGGGGTCGGGTGCATGCTCGATAGTAAACACATCCTGCGTCAAGCCCTGGTACATGGCCTGCAGCATGGGGTCGAACTTGGCCTTTTTGCTTGCGGCGGGAAAGAATTCTTCGATGCGCTTAATGCCCGTTAGGCCCATGTTTTGGGTAATTTCCACGGCGTTGGTGCTCCACGGCGTAATCATTTCGCGGCGCGGCCCCACGTAGGTTTGCTTGGCATCAAGCGAGGGTTTGTCAACATATTTTGCACCCGAAAAAAGCCACTCCAGCTTCTGGATGTCGCCTTGCTCAAGCGGATTTTCGATGCTTACGGCCAACACGCTGGCGGGGGATTGGAAGAAGAGAACCATAGTAGGATTTATGATTTAGGATTGACGATTTATGATTTAGTGCATTGAAACACAGCGCGTGGAGGATTTATAGAGAATCAAAGGTTGTAAGTGTTTAATTTAAAATACATTGCGTGTTGCCATGCTGCTTTAAATCAAGTAACGAAGATAGTCAACGAAAGGAGATTTAGCAAAAATAAATATCGACAGCTTGTGAAACAAGCAAATCGCCCTGCAGTCGGGGCTTACAGGGCGATTTTTGTTTATACGTACATTCCGCTACTTTTTCTTGGTTGGCTGCTCCTTTTCCTGAGACTTCGAATCGGTCTTCGGCTTGGGCCGAGCTTGTCCCTTGCAATCGCCGTATAGCAAAATTACCGCTGCCAGCTCCTTGTTGGTGCGCACTTTTACATCCTTGTTTTTAATTTTTTCAACCAGCTCGGGGCAGTCGCTGAAGTAGTGCGGACCCCACCTTTTGAAAAAGCGGTTGGCGGGCAAAAAGATAGATGAGGCAATGTTGCTCAGCGCAATTTTGGTGGGCACCTCCTCGTTGGGGCGCTGCAGGTAGTACCAAATGTCGGGCGCGCCGATAGAGTTTGTGGAGGTGTACGTGCTGGCCGAACCGTCGGAGTGAACCAAGTACCCCTCGCCCGTGGCAAAGGCGGCAATGTAGGGTAGCCCCACCATGTTGATCATCCATATCTTTTTCTTTGACATTTTTTTGTTGCCCTTTTTATCCAGCTCAATCCAGCTGGTAAACATCAGCTTTGAGGCTTTATCCTCGCCCGCTTTCTCGTGCCAAACCTCTATGTAGCTTACGTCCTGGCTCGCTAATTTTACGGTTTTATCCTGTCCGGCCGGCACTAAGCCCACCGTTTTTGTTGTGGGCGAAGGCACCCCGATCATACCCATGCGCACCGAGCCGTCCTTCATGTACACCTTTCCCCGCAAGGGATTGGGAGCGCCGCAGGAGGTAAGCAGCAGCGCCGATACGGTAAGCAGCGATAGTAGTTTGAACCCGTTTTTCATGTTTTTTGATTTTAAAAATAGCTTTTACTAAAAAGCAATACCAATATATACTCCCAAGGCCGGCGTCTTTATTTTTTCCTCATCCATGTACGCCCACTTGCCACGGTACTCCACGCCCAGCAAGGGATAAACGCTTTTGCCAAAGTTGTACATGGCTTGAACTCCGACCGAATAACCCCACGTAAAACCCGTATGCTCCTCGCCGCCGAAATCCACCCCCACCAAGCCCTTTGCGTATGGAACCAGGTAAACGTCCGAAATTTTTATGGGCAGCTGCAACCCTATACCCGCTGCCACTCCCACGTAGCTTTTCCAGCTCGTTGTGGTATCGCTGAGGCTTGGCGTTACGTAGTTCGGCTCTACCTGCACCACTTTTGCCTGCCCGAATTGCACGTCAAAATCGTAAAATACATAGGTGTACAAGGAGGAGAGGTTGAGCGAGTACGACATTTTTTCGTGCTTGTCAACCAGCGGAAACGCCAAGCCTCCGCGGAAGGCCCAGCCCACATCGTAGCCCACGCCCACGCCGTTGGTTGCCACCGCCTTTCCCTCCATCGTAACGTTATCGATGCTTGCAATGCGCCATGTTCCCTGCTCAAAAACCCAGGTGGTGCCGAAAGGTTTTTTGTCGAGCGTGTAGCGAACCGCAGTAGGAGCTGCAGCCGAAATTTCGCCCTCCACCCCCATGAAGTCCATCGGATTTTTACTCCTGTCCAGCTTACGTACCACGCCGTCGGCCACCGCTATGCGCAGCGCCTCCACCGGCCGACCGTTGTCCAGCAAGTAGCTGATGTCGCGGTTGGCCTCGCTCGACGATGAGCTGTAGAGGCTGCGAAATGCCGGCGCCGTTATGGTGGAAAGATAGCCGTAGGAAATGTAGGGGGCCATTTTTTTGTAATCGGTAGCGGCATCCACCAACTTTTTAGCCTCCTTCTCAAGCGTTTCCTTGTTGATTAAATCATTTATATGCAATGATTTACTAACGAATTCGGAGATCATCTTGGAGGGAATGGCAATGTTTACATTTTCGCGGTTGATCACCTTCCAGGTGTTGAGCCCCACCACCTCGTAGCGGCTGCCGTTGCGCAGCAGCAGGGGGCCGCCCGAGCTGCCCGGATCGACCTGCGCGGTGTGCTGAATGACGGTGGCGCGCAGCGGGTCAATGCGGGCATCGAGCCGCAGCGCGGCGTTGGACACAATGCCCTTGCCCAGCTGCCACGATGCGCTGCCGGCCAGGTCGGGAAATCCGGCCGAAAAAACCTCGTCGCCGTCATGCACCTGCGCCCGGCTTAGCGAAATTGATTTTGTCAGCTTGGCACCGGCGGGAAAAGCGATAAGCGCCAAATCAACATCGTTGTCGATGGCCACGATGGTGCAATTTTTGTACGTCGCTACATCGCCGTTAGCGCTTTCAAACTCAACGGTAACGCTCTCCGCCTGCAGCACTACATGCCGGTTGGTAATGAGGTAGAAGCTGCTATCGGCAGCCTGATACACAAAGCCCGAACCCTGTCCGCCGCCTTTCTCTGCGTAGCTTTTAAAACGCTCGGCCGAAACGGGGTAGCCATCTTTTTTAAACTCCTCGCTCAGCTCGAGCAAAAATTTTACGGAGGATGGATGGAGGTTGGGGCGCACCACGGCTACAACATCCTTGAGGTTACTTTGGGCAAAGGCCGGAAGAGCCCATAAGCAGATGATGGCACAAGTAAGGTATATATTTTTCATTATTTCAAAAGTAGAGAATGGCACAAAAGTAAGTAACGACGAGGACTTGCGCAACAAAAAACGGGCTGTTAACGCAAACTTTTTCTGTAAATGATTGGTTTTAAATAGCAGATAAAATAGGCGGTAAATATTATCGGTATTTATTTTGTACTTTTGCATCCTCCTACCGGCTGCTGCCTGCAACGGGCGTTGTATGGCATGGCCTTTTTTGGGAAAAGAAAAAGTAAGTTAGCAACCGATTAAAACGTAAGTAAGCTATGCCAACAACACGACAGCTCAAGGTGGGCAAGCAGCTCCAAAAGGATATTGGCGAAATAATTCAGCGGCAGGGCATGGCGGCCTACGGGGGTGCGCTGCTCACCGTTATGGGCGTGGAGGTGAGCCCCGACCTGGGCTTTGCCAAGGTGGTGCTGAGCATTTTTCCATCCAACAAAACGGCTGAGGTAAAATCGCTCTTGAACGAAAAGGCCATTCGCACCGAGCTGGGCAAGCGCGTTAAAAACCAGCTGCGCGTGGTGCCCGAGCTGGCCTTTGTGTTCGATGCCTCGCTGGACTACGTTGAAAATATTGAGCGGCTGCTGCGCGAAAATCCCGTAAAAATTCAAGAGTAGAAAATCATGGAAAAGCTCAACATTTTGTGGACAACCGAGAGCAAGGAAACGGTGTTCAACATGCTATCGTCGTACGCCATCGGCTCGGTAAAAAACGGCTGGTGGAGCGAGGTCAACATTATGCTGTGGGGCGCCTCGGTAAAGCTCGTTGGCACCGACGCGCAGGTACAGGCCGAGGTGGTGGAAATGCTGCACCAGGGCGTACGCTTTGAGGCCTGCGAAACCTGCTGCGCCACCTTTGGCGTGTCCGATGTGATGAAAAAAATGGGCATTGCCATCAACCCCCTCGGCCCCCGCATGACCGAGTATCTCAAGAGCGGGCAAAAGGTGCTGACGGTGTAGCCGGGCAGCCTGCGTTTTGATGAATTTTTGAATCTTGAATCCTTGAATTTTTGAAGCTCGCCCTATTCATATCCCGCCGGTACCTGTTTGCCAAAAAATCGCACAACGTTATCAACCTGATTTCGTTGGTGAGCGCGGTTGGCGTGGCGGTCGGCTCGTTTGCCCTGGTGGTGGCGATGTCGGTGTACAACGGCCTCGACGGGCTCATAAAATCGCTGTACAACGCCCTTGCCCCCGACCTCAAAATTACGGCCGTGGAGGGCAAGGTGTTCAATCCGCAGGAGTTTGATTTTACCAAAATAAAAAACACGGAAGGTGTTGCGTTTTACTCCGAGGCGCTGGAAGAAAACGCGCTGCTCAAGTACCGCGACAAGCAGCATATTGCCACCGTGCGCGGCGTTGACGATGTTTTTGTGCAGCGCTCGGGCATTGGCAAAAGCATGGTTGAGGGCGAGGCCGTGGTGAAAAAAGGAGATGTAAATTCGGCCATTGTGGGCAAGGTAATTGCCGCCACATTGGAGCTGCGCCCCCACTTTTTCGACCCGTTGTGGGTATATTTTCCGCGCCGCGGGCAAACGCTCTCTACCTTCAACGCCGCCAACGCTTTTAACCGCGATTTTCTGCGGCCCGCCGGCATTTTTTCTATCGAAATGGATGCCGATTCGCGCTACGTTTTTGCGCCGCTACCCTTGGTGCAAAACCTGCTTGGCTACGGGCACGAGGTGTCGAGCGTGGAGCTGTATTTACAGCCCGGCGCCGGCGCGCAGGGCGTAAAAAAGGAGGTGCAAAAAACGCTGGGCGAAAAGTTCAAGGTGCAAACCAAGGCCGAGCAAAACGAGGTAATTTTTCGCATGATGCAGAGCGAAAAGTGGGCTACGTTTTTCATCCTTGCCTTTGTGCTGCTGGTGGCCTCGTTCAACTCCATCGGGTCGCTTACCATGCTCATTATCGAAAAGAAAAAGGACGTGGGAACCCTGCGCAGCCTTGGCGCCGAGGACAGGCTGGTGCGCCGCATTTTTGTGTCGGAGGGTGTGATGATTTCGCTCTTTGGCTGCGCCGTTGGCGTGGCGCTGGGCTTGGCGGCCTGCTGGGCGCAGCAGCAATTCAAAATCATTAAGCTGTCGGGCAACTTTGTCATCGATGCCTACCCCGTAAAGGTGGAGCTTACCGATATTCTTCTTGTTTTCTCCGCCGTAATGCTCATCGGCTACGTGGCCGCTAACATCCCTGTGAGGTACCTGCTCAAGAGGTTTCAAAGCTGACAAGATTTTTTTTATATTTGTAAAAAATAGCCATAGATGAATACGACCATACTACTACAAACATCGTCAAAACGCAAGGCGAACTTAATTTTTTCGCTGCTGCGTGAGCTGGATGTTAAGGCTAAAGAGTTGAGAAAATCTGATGTTGAGGATATTGAAGATGCTGCCTTTTTGAGTGCCATGGAGGCAAGCTTAGCAACAGGCTTAGCCGATACAAGCAAGGTTTTGGCGAAAATTAAATCAAAATGCAAATAGCGTTTTCAAACCATTTTGAAGGGATTATTGATAACCTTAACAATAAAGCCGTATTGAAAGGCTTGGATAGGGTCATCGGTCAAGTTGTCAAGGCGACGCGCACGGCCGATATCCCGAATATCAAAAAGATGAAAGGGCACAAAACAACTTATCGCATTCGCATAGGAGACTACCGAGTGGGGCTATTTATTGAAGGTGGAGTAGCTACGTTTGTGGAGTTGGATCACCGCAAAGATATTTATAACCGTTGGCCGTAACCTTTAGGCCCAGCCTTTTTTCTTTACCAATTTTCCGCTTTTTTGAGAAGATTTTTTGCCGAAGGGCTTAGCGGGCTTGTGCAGTTTTGTAAAAGAAGACTTTGTGGTTTTTGAGAATTTTTTGCTAACATGAGATCCTTCGCCTTGCTCAGGATGACAACTGGTAGGTTTCTGCGTTTTTGCTTTGCCTTGCGTCTTTGCACCCTTGCGCGCTAAATCTTGAATCTTGAATCTTGAATTTTGAATCTCCTTCGAAGCTTCCTCCGTTCCCACCGAATCCTTTACCATCCGGTTAATTTCGTCCACCTCTTTTTCGGTCAAAAAGCGCCACTCGCCCAAAGGTAAATTGCCCAGCGACACGTTCATAATGCGCACGCGCCGGAGCCGGACTACCTCGTAGCCCAGGGCCTCGCACATGCGGCGAATTTGGCGGTTGAGCCCCTGCGTAAGTATAATGCGAAAGCGCGTATCGGTTTCGCGCGTGAGCTTGCAGGGCTTGGTAACCGTACCCAAAATGGGAACGCCGCGCTGCATGTGCCGCTCAAATTCCGGCGTGATAGGCTTGTCCACGGTAACCACGTACTCCTTTTCGTGCATGTTGCCCGCGCGAAGGATTTTGTTTACAATGTCGCCGTCGTTGGTAAGGAAAATAAGGCCCTCGGAGGGCTTGTCCAGCCGCCCGATGTTGAAAATGCGCTCGGGGAAGTTGATGTAGTCAACAATGTTGTCGGGTTCGCCGGTGTCGGTGGTGCAGGTTATGCCCACGGGCTTGTTGAAGGCGATGTACACCGTGCGCGCGCGGCGCTTGACCAGGTGACCATTTACGCGAACCTTGTCGTGCTCGGTAACACGCGTACCCAAGTCGGCCACACGCCCGTTGACCGTTACGCGCCCCTCCTCAATGTAGCGGTCGGCTTCGCGGCGCGAGCATATGCCCGAGTCGCTGATGGCTTTATTTAGACGGACTTCCATGTTTTGTTTAAAGATGGTTTAAAGTGGTTTGACCATTGTTCAAAGTTGTTTTCTGACGCGCGGAGCGCATCAAACGGTTAAGCCATTTTAAACGCAAAGCATTGAACATTTTTGCATTCAACGTTTGGCAAAAGTACGGAAAAATAGCTGTATTTTTACGGGCAACATTTAGACCCCTTTCAACATGAAAAAGATTTTACTCCTTTCGCTGTGCTCGCTCGCTCTTGCTTTAATCGCATGCCAGGGAGGCGAGGAGCGCAAGGTAAAAAAGGTGGCAACGCAATACCTAACCCACTTCAAAAACCTGGAGTTTGATAAGGCCAAGGAGCTGGGTACGCCCGGCGCGGTGGATTTTTTGGAGCAAATGGACAAGTATATCAAGTCGCTGTCCGAGGGCAAGGCGGCGCAGCGGCGCAACGCGCTCAGCAAGGCCGACGTGAGCATTAAGCACGTAAAGCTGATGGGCAAAAAGGCCGAGGTGCGCTACCAGTTTGTAGAAAAAGGCCGCAAGCACAACGTGGAAACGCTTTACCTCCAAAAATCGGCCGACGACAGGTGGCTGGTGGACGAGGTAATGCCGCTGTAGCGGCGCTACACGTAAGCGTGTATTCCGCCTAAAATAAATGTTACGCCAAAAAAAGTCATTAGCGCGGTGAGGCAGGCAAAAACGCAGTAGCGGTGAAAATTTTTAGGCGTACGGAAAAAAGCCAGGCTGTTTTTGTGCATGGGCAGGGCGTAAATGAGCAGCGTAATGAGCGCCCAGGTTTCCTTGGCATCCCATCCCCAGTAGCGCCCCCACGAGATGTTGGCCCACACGGCGCCAACAAAAATTCCGGCTGCCAGCAAAAATACGGCAGGGTAAAGCAGCCGCGAATTCCAACGGTAAAACTTTTCGGAGCGTCGGCTTGAGCACAGCGCAATAGCTCCGGTTACGGTAATAAACACAATGAGCGCGTAGGCCACCATGATGAGCGACACGTGCGCCGCCAGCATGGGCGTACGTAGTATGGGCGTCATGGGTTTGATTTGCGAAATGTACACCCACACGGCCACTACGCCAAGCGCAATGCCAAGCGTACTCTTCCAACCAAGCCGCAACAGGAGCAGCCAAATCATGGAAACAGCCAGCAAAAGGTAGCCCGTGTAGGTTACGCCAATGCCCCACGGGTCGTGGTTTACCAGCAGGGTGCTGCCCATCTCGTCGGGGTCGTACTCGAGCTGGTACAGGCGGTAGCCGTGCTGCCTGTAAATTTTGTTCATCGACACCTGGCACATGGCGCTGTCCACCTTCAAAAAGCTGATGTAGTCGGCAGGCTCATCGGTGCCGGGGTGGTAGCTGATGTCGAACAAAACGAGCTTGACACTGAAGGGCAAAGCTTGTTCCTGCAAATCTTTTTCGGCAACGTAGGCGCTCTTTGTTTCGCCCTGACGAAGATGAATATATCCGCGCCTGGCGGTGCAAAATGTAACGAACGCTCCCGCGAGTATAACGGCAAAGGCGCAGTGCAGCACGAATGCGGCGGGCTTGCGGTACAGCTTTTGCTGAAAAAGGTAAACAACCGCAGCTACGCCGAAAACAGCCCACAGCGCAACAAACCACCACGCCCCGTAAATGCGTAGGTGTACGGCCTCGCTCCCCCATATTTTTTCGTAAATAGTGGCAAATGCCAGCACTACCAAAAGAGAAAATAGCGCTCCATAGGCAAGCCGCTTAAATAGTTTAGCTTGTTTCATAAATACTATTTTACCACAAAGAACACGAAGTGGAAAACGCAAAGTACACAAAGAAAAAGCCTTGTGTACTTTGTGAAAACCCTTTATGCTCTTTGTGGAGAGTTGTTTATATCGCCTCCAGGAATTTTATCAGCGCCTCCCTGTCCTCCTTGGGCATGGCGCGGAACTTATTTTTGGCGCGCTTAGCCTCGCCGCCGTGCCACACAATGGCCTCCTCGTAGCTGCGGGCGCGCAGGTCGTGCAGCATATCGCCGTGCCCCGACACAATCGGCATCAGCCCGCGGCCCCACAGCGGCGTGGTGCGGCATACCTTTGCCCGTCCTGGCTCTACCATGTCCAAATCGTGGCGCAGCAGGTCGGTGTAGGGGTAAATTTTTTGCTTCGACAGCTGGGGCATGGGCTTGTAGTCGGCGCGCGTAGTCCACGACGGGCGGTGGCAGGCGTTGCAGCCCGCCTCGTAAAACAGCGTGCGGCCGCGCTGCACCTGCGGCTTGTCCAGGTTGCGCGCAGCGGGCACAGCCAGCCCGCGATGCCACACCATAAACGCTTCGTAATCCTCCATGCTCATTTCGGGCTTGAGCGATTTCGACATCAGGTCGGCGTAAATCTCCGCCTCGCTTTTACCCAAGGCCGCCTGAATATCGGGGTCTTTTGACGAGAGCTTCGCATACTCGTCGGTAATGTAGTTGTAGCGGCGGTTTTCGCGCGTTACGTTGGTAATATTCCATAAAGCGTTTGAGCCGGGGCCATTTTCCAGCGAGCCGCGCGTACACAGGTAGGTAAAGCGTCCGGGGTGCTTGCCCGGGTCGTACTTGTTGCCGCCTGTGGCATCGTCGTCAATGTCGGCGCCGATAACCCCGGCGCAGTAGCCGCGGGCCTGCTGGGCTGCATGCTCGGCGCGTAAGTCTTCGTCCGAAATGGCGTCGAGCAGGCCGCTGCCGTAAATGCCAATGGTGGCCTCGAGGCAGGCCTTGTACTTGCTCATATCAAACTGGCTTTGCGGAAAGAGTATGGCGCTTTGCGCAATTTCTACGGTGGGGTAAATCAGCGTTCCCTCGTAGGCGGTTCCTGAGCCGTAGGGTGTCCCGTCTTCGTGCTTGTTGCCGTACTCGTCGGTGTATTGATGCCAGGTTATGGTAATTCCGTCTTCGTTAATGGGGGCCTTAAACGGCGCCGTGGCGCGGGTTTGCGTCATGCCGGTAAACCACTTGGTGGCCAGCGGCAGCGTGGGTTGCGAGGGGTCGTACACCATAAGCAGGTAGCCGTTCTGGCTGTCGTTGCTATCGTACTTGTTGACGCGCTTGCTGCGCCCGCCGTAGCTGGGGTGGCAGGCAATGCAGCTCTTGCGAATGTACGTGGGGCCCAAGCCCGAGTAGCCCATGGTGGTGTCGGTTACAAAGGCTTTGCCGAAAATTTGCTCGCCGCGCATGAACTGCTTGTCCAGCATGGGGTCGGCATCCACAAAGGGCATTGCCTGTCGGTAGGCGTGCGAGGTAATGTCGAACACCGTGCCGTTGATGCCTCCGGCGTAGTACTCCTCGCCGTACTTGGGAGTGGTAGTGCCACTGTCGTCGTTGCTGCAGGCCGCCATTGATGTGGCAAGAATAGCAAAGCAAAGGGTTTTAAAAATTGTTTTCATAGCGATTTGTAAAAATAAAACGTTTATTTTCGTTGTATAATATTTTCTGCACAACATCTTCGATGGATATTATATAAAGTCTAATAAATATTTTCAATAATTTTACAAACCGCTTTGATTTGTTCCTTTGGGGTATAACGTACCCAATCGTTAAAATCTTCTACTCTTTTATCCATAGAGCAAACCCACCTGTTGTGCGTTATCTTTT
>JAVBPG010000002.1:0-114240 GCA_031549685.1 Bacteroidales bacterium
TTGTCATTCTGAGCAAGGCGAAGAATCTCATGTTGTGAATATGAAGCCCTGTGCGAACTTGAGATCCTTCGCCTTGCTCAGGATGACATAACCATCAAGTGCTGTAAATCATGGAATCTATATTAACTTAACAATACCAAAATAAGTTCTAATTGGTGGCGCCATTGCTAACTGCCTACTGCAGCTGCCAGCTGCCTACTTGTTTTACTCCCCCACAATCCGTACCTCGCCCAGCAAGCCCGCCTCCTGCAAAGGTACATTCTTGAGCAAATATTCAGGTGCCAGCGTCCAGTACCTGCGCTCAGTTTCGGGCAGGGCGTAGTCGCCAATCAGGGCGTTGGCCCAGGTGTTGGTAACGTCAATAACCAGCTCGTTACTTCCCTCCCTCAGCGCTTGGGTAATGTCCACGCGGTAGGGCGTAGTCCAGGCTACGCCGCAGGGCTGCCCGTTGAGGGTAACCTCGGCTAAGTTGGCCACGCGGCCAAGGTCGAGCCACGCGCGCTGCGACTTCTCGCTCGGCGCAACCCACGTAAAGCTCTGCGCGTAGCGGGCGGTGCCTGAGTAGTGGCGTATCTGCTTGTCCTTGTGCTGGCTCCAGTCGCTGAGCTGGTCAAAAGTTACGGGCGTTGCAGGCCCATTTTGCTTTTCGCTGAAGGTAACCTGCCATTTACCTTCCAGTACAAAAAGCGGTTTGGGAGTTTTGCTCTCCACCGCATTTTGCGTAGCGGTAGCTTTTTTGCGAAGCACAATAAACAGCGAGCCGTTTTCGGGCAGCTGCAGCGGTACGATGGTGCGCCCGTTCTCTTGCCGCCATGCGATGTTGCTAATGATTTTGCCGGTTACGGCATTCCATATTTCGGGCGCTTTTCCGCTGACGCGCAACGATGCCGTGAGGCTGCGCGCTTCATTTCTTTGGTTCGAAATAAAGTAGATGTCGGCGCTGTCGGTGGCGCGGTGTGCCCATGCCATTTGCTTGGCGTAGCGGTTGCTGTCGGCAATAATCACATCGCGCTCGAGCTTGAGCAAATCGAAAGTGGAGGCTTGGTAGGGTAGCTTAACCACGCGGCCCTTGCCGAGATTTTTTATCAAAATTTTTCCGAAAGCATCGTCGCCGAGCTCAACAAACTCCTCTCCCCAAATGGCTGCTGCGATGCGCTGCACGCGCTTGTCGTTCTCCGCGGCATCGTTGAGGCTGACGGACTGCTCCGGCTTGGCCCCAACCAGCACCGTGGCGCCCGATTTTATCAGCGCCAGCAGCTTCTCGGCCACCTCTATCGACATTAAATCCTCGCTGGGCACGAGCGGATTTTTTTGCGGAAGCACCAGCATGGCGTAGCTGGCGCCGCCGGGCAAAACGATGCGTCCGTTTTCCACTTTGGCAAGACGAATTAACGCGTCTTTATTGAAGGAGTCGAACTTGTAGCCGCGCAGCACATCGGTGTAGCTGGCGGGGTCGGCAAAGTTGGCGGAGTTAACCACGCCGGCGGGCTTATCCTGCAGTGGCTCGCCAACGTTGGCTAAGCGTTGCGCTTCAAACTCCAACATTTCTTGACCAAAAAGTCCGGGCAGCGTTGCCGCTAACCTTTCGGGTAATACAGAGCGTGCGGGTAATTCTTCACCAGTAAATACGGCAATATCCACTACAGGTTTTCCTTGTTGTAGCAGCAGCTGGCAGCGCTGCGCGTACTCCACCCAGGCGCGCCCGGGCTTCCACCAGGTTTGGTCGCGCTGAAAGTACAGGCCTACGCCGTTGAGCGTTACGCCGGGCTTTTTGTCCATAAACGGATTGTGCGCAAACACATGGTACGACAGGCGGTTGATGCCGTTGGCGTAGGCGCGGTCGCCAAGCGATTTGAGCATGGCGGGGTGCTCGTTCCATGACATGCGCAGCTCGGTAAATCCTTCGGCCTGTATAATTTTTTTGCCGTAAATATGCGCAGCCGAAATGGCGTCGAGCATGTCGTTGGGCTTGTCGTGCGTGGGGCTGTTGAGCCAAAATTCGCCCATGGGAATATCCACCTTCCGGTAATGCGCCATGCCGTCGCTCATCATAGTGGGGGCCACGCTTTCGGCGCTGAACCAGCAGCCGGCTTTATGTGCGTTTTCGGCCATGGTGGCGTAAAAAATATCGACCACTAACTCGGAAATGGTTTGGCGCAAGTCGTGCAAAAACCGCTCCGAAGCATCCGCGTTTTCTACCGGTAAACCTGTCATCACGAGCAGGTAGGGCAGCATGTCGTAGCCTCGGCGCTTTTTAAACTCCTTGGGTAAAACAGCCGACCAGTTCTGGCTTCCGCACTCCCAGCTGTCGATGTGGAAGCCTGTGAGCACGCGGCCTGCCAGTTCGCTGCCTACCTGCTTGCGAATTTCGCCGAACCAGCTGTCGAATTGCAGCTGTATGGCCTTGGTGTTGAACTTGTCGCACTCCAAGCCAATGGCCGCGCCGCCTGTGGCGTTGGTGTGGCCGGTGGAGGTGTGCCCAATTCGGAGTATCGTCCACTTGCCTGCGGGGGCATTCCAACTTAATTTTCCTTTTTTATCTAAATACTTGCTGATGTTGTGTAGCTGCTTGGCCGGCACGCAGGCCGCATCGGGAGCCGCCTCCGCAGCGGTGCGGTTGCCCACGCGCCACACGTAGGCAGCCTTGCCCTCGTACTGATTTATCTTGGCTTCGCCCGATAAATCAATGCCTGCGATTTTCAGATTCGGCTTCCATTTGGCAGCGTCTAAATCTTCCGCACCCGGCTCGGAGCCAGCCTTGTCGAACGAAAAGCGGAAATACTTTGCGGTGCTTGCGGGAATGCTGTACGTTGCGTCGGCATCGGTATCCTGCCAGCCGTGGCGCGCCGGCTGCAGGCGTTGCACAAGAGTAAAGTTTTGGCCGTCGTCGCTTTTTTCTACCACCAAGCGCTGCGCCTGGTAGTTGTTGCCGCGTACGCGAATGGTAATGCTGCGGCAGGTAAACGGCTGCTCAAACTCATACAGAATCCAGCAGGGTTCGCTGCTGCGAAAGCTCTCCCGGCTCTTTTTATCCACCAAAAATTGAGGGTTTACGTTAGGTAGAGAGGAGGTAATTTTCGGAATAATTTTTTCGGTAGAAAACTCCGCGCCCTCCGGTGTAGGGTAGGCGTACACGGCAATATCCTCGTAGTAACCTTTGTAGTTTTCGGGTTGCGGAAGCGTGTCGCTAAACTTTTCCCCACCTTCGATAGTGGTTTCCGTCCACACAACTTTTTGCATGGAGAACTCAGGCGTAATCCACGGACCGCCGGAGAGGGCAAAGCCATCGCAGTTGTGCATGGCGATTTTCAGCCCGAGGCGGTCGGCCTCGCTCATGGCGTGGCGCACCATGTCCCACCACAGCGGCGACATTTGCTCCACGGCGGGCTCCATCAGCGGCGGATTTTTTTTACCCTGAATGGGCATGAGGTAGGCGCCGCCCAGCCCCGCCTGCTGCATGGCCTCGAGGTCGGCGGTAATGCCCTCGCGCGATACGGCGGCGTTCATCCAGTACCAGAAAGTCCACGGCTTGGCCTGTTCGGGCGGATTTTTGAAGTCGGCCTCAAGGTTAAGGCTGTCGGTGCTTTTGGGCTGCGCGCAGGAGAAGGCGCAGAGTAGCGCAAAAGCAAGTAGGATGTGGAATTTGTTCATATGAGTATGGTTCTGTAATTCTATTTTTTGTTTACCCCCAACCCCCTAAAGGAGGCTATAACCGCAGTAGGTTATATAAGTTTCTGCCTCGAGGCGTCATTGCGAGGAGGAACGACGAAGCAATCTTTTTATTGTCCCGCAAGGCGGGACAAATTGTGAGATTTCCGCGCTTCGCTCGCAATGACGCTACTGGCAAACGCAGTCTGTTATAGCCACGCTTTGGCGTGGTTGGGGGTGAATTTAAATAGCATCAACAGTTATAATTCTGTGCGTATTTGAATTTATGGTTATTTTAATATTCTTTTCGTGGCAGGTAACGTAAATATTTTTCCCAATTCGTTGAAAAAATATTTCGGGCGTTTCCTTTATAATATCAAAAAGCATTTTTTCTATTTCTGATTTTGAAAAATTGCTATTCAGCTTTTTGTTTATTCGCCCGTAAACAAGTTCGGTGTAGCAAAGTTTGCTTAAGATGTCGGGTTTGTTAATAGAGTTGTTCACTATTATACGAATTTTAATAGCCAAGTGAGGCGAGTGATATTACATTTATTCCGTCTTTGCGGGTGTAGCTAATTCCAGTGCCTGTAATTATATTCAATGATTTTGGTTTTTGTACATTCTTATCATCCAAAATGGAAACAAACTTATTCAAACTTGCCGCCGCTTCTTCAATTTGACCGGTTCCCAGCTTTATTTCAAAAGCGCACCAATCTCCATTGTATTTTTGCACAATAGCATCGACCTCTAAGCCGCTGGAGTCGCGATAGTGGTACACTTTTGCATCATTTGCTTGTGCATATACACGCAGCTCGTGTGTGGCAAGCGACTCAAACAAGAAGCCTGTAAACTTTACATCGTTAAGCAACGATTCTTTAGTTGCCCCTAAAGCTGCTACTGCAAGTGAAACATCAGTAAAGTGGCGCTTAGGCGCTTTTCGTAATGAGGAGGATGAGCGAATATGCGTGTTCCAAGCCGGCTGATTTTCGATTATCATTAATCGTTCAAGCGCATCAAGGTAATCGTAAATCGTTGGGCGTGAAAGATCATTGTATTCCTTTTCTCGAATATCGGATTCGAGGGTTCTCATATCTACTAATGTTGCTGTATTGCGGGCCAAAGAGCGCAGCAAATTTCGCACCTTTGTCGGGTCGCGCTTTGTGTTTGAAACGCGGCTCATATCCACTTCGGCAAGCAAATCAACATAGGCACGGTTCAAGTCGCTCGCCTGCCTTATGTTTTTGCCAATTAAGGCGGGAAATCCTCCTGTAGCTATTCGCTCAACAATAAATTCCAGTTCGGCAGACTCATCGTAAATATCAACTTTTCCTCCTTCAAAAAGAGCTGCCAAGCTCACCTTTCCCGAAGAAAAGCCTAATTCCTGCCAACTCATTGTTCGCATATCAAGTATGGTAAATCGACCTGCGCCTGAATGCAATTTTATATTCTCCTCGGGGTTTGTCGACCCTGTCAAGATAAATTGTGCCGTTTTCTTTCGGTTATCTATTTCGTGGCGTATATAACTCCAAATTTTGGGTTGCTCCTGCCATTCGTCAATTAGGCGTGGCGTTTCTCCAAGTAGTAGGCGTTGTGGTGCCGTTTCAATTAAAAAAGGAACCTGTTCGTCTTGGTCTAACTCCAAAATGCTATTTGCAAATTGTTTTGCCGATTCGGTTTTGCCACAAGCTTTTGCACCTCGAATAAGCAAAGCTCCTGCTGATTCAAGTTTTCTTTTTAACTCGCTATCGGATATTCTATTAATGTATTTCGCCAATTTTGTATAATATTAATTTATACGCAAATATACGATTTATTTTACACTTTTGGAGTTTTTTACTTTACACTTTTTGAATTTGAGATGTTGTTTTCTCAATTAACCCTAACAGTGGAAATTGTGTAGCCACTGACTACACAATTCTTTCCTTAACCAATTAAGCTGAAAGCCTGTGAGCAATAGCGCAGGGTAAAGCCCTGCGGTTATGTCAACACGCGCTATAATTAAAGCGCTGAAAGCGCGAAGGCCATTTCTTACGCCCTTACAGGGCTTAAAAATATTGGTGTCGTTTTGTTTCATAGGGCTGCGCCCTATGCTAATGCTTGCGCCCCGTTAGGGCTTTTAATATTCCGCCCGCTACACAATTACAAATTGTGCCATGTTCCGAGCGCGATTACAAATCACGCTCAACCTAACCGCGCATGCCGCCTTGTAGTAACGTGAACATGCCGCTGAACAGGGGTTTGTTGATTCTCATTGTCTTGTTATTAACCACAAAGGGCAACAAAGAAAAATACCCAAGAAGCACAGGGCAATTTACTCTTAGTTAGTAATGATGAATTTTCCGTATTCCAACGTTGTATTATGATTTTAGTTTTTTCGACTTTAACAATTTATCTAACGTGGTCAATGCAGGGATGAAGTGTTTAAACACTTTCCTATTCTTTTCATCTGATTTATCAAACAATCTATTTATGTCAACTTCGCCTATGTTTTCTTGATCAAAAGAAAAATAATCTTTTAAAACAACTTCATAGTAAAATGCTGTTTTTGAATTTGCTTTCCCAGCAATTCTTGATTTGTGCTTTAATTGGATTGTATCAATTTCAGCCGAGTAGCCTGTTAGTGAGATAGGAGTGTTTCTTCCTCCCGAATAAATAAATAATCTTTTTGCATCTAAAATACCTGTAGGGAAATCGACAATTCTGTGACTTTCTTCGATCGCATGAAAATAGAATGTTTTTTGAGTGCTCAAATGTTTTAACTCTTTTACTCTGCAAAAACCGAGAGCGATTTTTATGTCGCTATCGTCTATCTCACTACTTAGGAAGGTAGATAGTTGCCGCTTCTCAATAAATCCGGCTATTTTATTTTTATATACTTCAGCAACAGTTGGATTAGTTATTTCTAACTTCCTATTTTTGCTGATTTCTAGAAAATCAAATTCTTTATCAAGACCAAGGAATCGCCTATTTAAAAGATTGGCAGAAATACCTGTTGTACTACTTCCTGTGAACGGATCTAAAATCCATGCATTAGGTCTTGTTGAGGCAAGAATAAGGCGGGTAAGTACAGAAAGGGGCTTTTGTGTGGGATGTTTGCCACAAGACTTTTCCCATGGTTGAATTGCCGGTAACTTCCAAACATCTTTCATTTGTTTGTTGGCATTCAACTCTTTCATTAATTCATAGTTGAAATAATGTGGAACTTTTTCATTTTTCCTTGCCCAAATAATTTGCTCTGCTGAATGAGTAAAATATCGACAGGAAAAGTTTGGTGGTGGATTTGTCTTTTCCCAGGTAATTACGTTGAGAATTTTAAATCCCAATTCTGTCAAGATTTGCCCGACAGAGAAGATATTGTGCATCGTTCCACTAATCCAAATTGTAGCGTCGTCCTTCATTTTCTCGCGAACCAATGAAAGCCATTTTCGATTGAATTTATTAACAAATTCGAATCCTTCAGATTTATCCCATTTGCCTTTGTTTACGCTTACAATTTGCCCACTTTGAATAGAAAGTCCGTTATTAGATAGGAAGTAGGGAGGGTCGGCAAAGACCATATCAAACTTGTGCTCAAACTGAGGCAACAACTCCATTGTATCTCCGTGAAGGAGATAGAAATTTTTATCATCAGATTTGAAGTATGGTTTTATCATTTAAAACTTAACTACTCCTTCTGTTTGTATTTTCTTGATAAAATTTTCAAGCGTTGTTAGATTGTACAACAGAGGAATGATATTATATGCTTCCTCCAATTTATTTTTGACAGAAAGCCAACCTTGTCCGTCAGTTATCCAAACAAATTCATAGTTCTCATATTGATTTATCTTTGGGGCCACGTCGGAATAGGCTCTGGCTACTTCATTCAGTTTTGATCCGCCACCATTGTAAAAATTGGTTTCAATCAAATATGTCTTATGCTTCGTTTTAATTACAAAATCAAAACGTTTTACATCTGCACCCAAACTGATAATCTCGGGGAAAATCGTGTTATTTACTTCTTTTTTATAGAAAATATTTGCTTTATCAAAAATTAGAGAAACGGCCTTCGACATATTGTCTCCACCTCTATTTTTTCTTGCGTTAGAGTCCAATCCCACTTCAATTCCGAAAACATAATCCACGAGATTGGTAACTTCTTTACTTCTAAAAACTTCACCTAATCCTGTTTCCTCAATATATTCCAAAATATTTTCCACCGAAGCAAAATAAGTGTTGAGTGAAACAATTTCGCCTTTATTGTTGAATGTTTTAGCATTTTTATTTTTACGAACCGCAATAAGAATGTCTAATACCTCAAAAACTTTTGGGTTTTCCTGATAGAGTTCAATGACAGCCTCTTTTAAATTTTCTTTTCCAATCAAGTAGTTCAATTGATTTAACTTGATAGAAATCTTATTTACATTACTTCTTATTTTTGTAAAATCCGTGAAGTAATTAAGAGTGGCATTTGTTTCAGAAAGTTGAGATAAAAAGGTTTTAAATTGCGTTGGCATACTCCTTATTACTAGTTTGATTTGTAATTAATAATTCTGTCAATCTCCCCCTTTTCTCGGGATTTGCATTAATGCTTCTTTTCGCTTCAACCCTCTGAATGTTGAAATTGCAATATAAGTCATCAAAGAAATTATCTGTTCCGCTCTTACCCTTTACATCAGAGTTACTTAAAATCCAAGTATGGTTTAATGTGTCAAGTTTAGAGCAAAAATTTCGTAAACGAATTTGCTCTTCATCATTGAAATCGTCCTTTGCGTACGAGTTGAAACTAGAGGTTTGGCTCAAGGGCTTGTATGGCGGATCAAAATACAAAAATGAATTTTTTGTCACATAGTCAATGGTTTGCTCAAAGTCACCGCATAAAATTTCTACTTTTTGAAGAGCATTGCTAACTGCAAAAATATTTTCTTTATCGCAAATGGTTGGGCGCTTATAGCTACCCATTGGTACGTTGTATTCATTCCTTCGATTCACCCTATATAACCCATTGAAACAGGTGCGATTGAGAAAAATAAATAAAGCTGCTTGTCCAATTTGCTCTTCTTTTCGAGAATTGAACAACTCCCTTTTTTGATAATAGTACTCTTTTTTATGTTCTTCATCTTCCTCCAAATCGTGAAATTCTTTTTGCAAAACTTCAAGAATAGAGACTAATTCTTTCGGATTTGAGGCAATAACCCTATATGTATTAATAAGTTCTTCGTTTATATCATTAATAACCGCTTTTTCAAGGTTTGGAAAGTTATTAAGCATCCAAAATAAGATTGCACCACTTCCCACAAATGGTTCAATATAAGTAAATTTTGATTCTGTCAAACCTTTTGGCAATGAGTTTTCAATATCACTAATGAGTTGGGTTTTTCCACCAGCCCACTTTAAAAATGGTCTTGCATCTTTTCTTGTCATGCTTTTTATAGAGATAATTTATGTTCAAAAATAATCAATATATTGAACAATATAAAATGCTATATTTTTTTAAAACCTCACCCTCTTACTCTCCTTCCCCACTGCATCCACATTCCCCTTAAACGGTGTCATGTAAAACGTGTAGCTGTAATTCTTCGCAGGAATTTGGTACATCTCCAGCGGGGCTGAGATGTCGCTCCAGGTGTCGTTGCCGCCTATGCCCATTTGCGTGAGGTCAATGTTCAGCACTAAGTATCCTGCATCCTTCAGCTTGTTGGTGTGGCGGGCTTTTACTATGGTTTCCTCCGTCCACGGCCAAGCGCTCATGCTGAGTAGGCTGTCGGTGGAAAAGAGCAAGCCTTCGCCTTTTTTGTTCGCCAAAAACATCCAGCGAACATCGGTGCGGTTGCCGTTTTCCTGCGGGTAAGCGTACGGCTCAATAAACTTCATAAGCGGTAGCGAATAAATGCCCGACTCGAATCCCCAGCGGCGGTCAACGTAGTTCTCGAGCGGGCCGCGGCCGTACCACGTAATGCTGTCGTAGCTGCGCTCAACGCCGCACTGGAAGCCCACGCGGGGTATGTTGGGCAGGCTGTCGGTGGTGTTTATTTTGAGTGCGTAATCAACTTTTAGTACGCCGTTGCCGTTGATTGTATAAGCTATATTTACCTGCGCTTTGCCGTCAATAATGTTGTACAGACTGTTTACCTTGGCAATGCCGTTGGCAGCTACTTCCTGCTTCATAGTTTGCAGCTGCAGGTTGGGTTCGTACCAAGGCTTCAGCTTGTTGGCAGGCTTCCAGCCGCGGCGGTCGTTGTCGGTGTTGGGGCGCGAGAAGTGGGGGAGCATGGGGGCAAATATTTGCTGCCTGCCGTTGAAAATGTACGAGGTCAGCGCGCCGTTTTCCTTGCTCCACCGCAGCTCAAAGTTTTTGCCCTTTGCCACCCAATCTTTGTCGTCGCCGGTCAGGCTTACGGCTGGGAATTTACTATTGGTAGCCGCCTGCTTTACCACGGGCGTGAGCGCGAATTGATTTTCGGCAATCTCGTGTCCCTTGGGCGCCCAAGGCTCGTCCTGCGGTAGCGTGAAGTGAATGTCGAGCAGGTACTCGCAATCTTTTTTCATTTTTACGGAAGATACATATTGCGCTACGCTGATGGTGGTATCTCGACCTGCCGCAAGCGCGATTTTGGGCAAATCTTTTTTCAAAATAACTTTTCCATCTTCACGCAGCTGAATGTACACATTGTAGTCGGCAAGCGACTTTGCAGCGTGGCGGTTGGTAATTTTTATCAGGCGCTTATCGGCATCTGCGAGCTCGCTCTCGGCAGGTTGGTACACGTGTTTGCACTCATACATGGCCGCCTTGGGACGACCGTCGGAGGCCACAATCCCGTTGAGGCAGAAGTTGGCGTTGTGCAGCTTTTCGCCAAAGTCGCCGCCGTAGGCGTAAAACTCAACGCCTGCGCTGTCTTTTTTCAAAATTCCCTGATCCTTGAAATCCCACACGTGGCCGCCGATAACGCGCTGCGTGGAGCGGAATTTATCCCACAGCTCCTTCATGTTTCCGGTGGAATTTCCCATGGAGTGCGAGTACTCAACAAACAGCACGGGGCGCATATCGCCGGGCTGGTTGGCAATGAGCTCTACGGAGAAGAGCCCCGGGTAGAAGCGGCTCACAATGTCCACGTAGTACTGGTCAACGGGCACGGCAATGCGCTTATAGTGCACCTTGGGGTAGTCGGGGTGCGAGGGGTCAACGTAGCCCTCCACGCGGTGGTTGCCCTGCGCGGGCTCGTAGTGCACGGGGCGGGTAATGTCAAAGTCGTGCGCCCACTCGGCCATGGCGGCAAAGTTGGGCCCGCGTCCTGACTCATTTCCCAGGCTCCAAATCAGCACGCTGGGGTGGTTTTTATCGCGCTCCACCATGCGAATCAGGCGCTCCATGTGCATGGCCGTCCACTGCGGGTCGTGGGCTAAGCGGCCGCCTACGCCGTGCGTTTCGAGGTTGGCCTCGTCCATCACGATAATGCCGTACTCGTCGCACAGGTCGTAAAAGTACGGGTCGTTGGGGTAGTGCGAGGTGCGAATGCTGTTGAAGTTAAACTGCTTTATCTGCATCACATCGCGCTTGATGTCCTCGCGCGAAAGCGCTTTGCCCTTCACGGGGTCGTGGTCGTGGCGGTTGACGCCGTACAGGTAGGTAAGCTTGCCGTTGAGCAGCATCTTGCCCGTTTTTTTGTCGAACTCAATTTTGCGGAAGCCCACGCGACAACTTTTTGCTTCGAGCAAATTTCCATCCTTATCTTTTAGCGAAAGCACCAGCGTGTAAAGGTTTGGCATTTCATCGCTCCACTTCAACGGATTTTTTACGGTGTCCTCAAGCAGCCCAAACTTAGGCGCGTCAAGGCGCGGAAACACTTCTTCGATAATAGATGCTGCGCTGCGCGAAAGTGGTTTTGCAAGAACAGCCTTGCCGCTTTTGTCGTACAGCTGCGCGCTTACGGTGTAGGTGCTGTCGGCCAAAACTTCGCCTGTGAAGTTGTCGATTTTTGGGCGAATGCTTAGTATGGCATCTTTATACTGCTTGTCTAGCTTTGCTTGCCAATGGAAATCGCCAATGCGCACTTTTGGCTCGGCCAGCAGCATTACCTCGCGGTGAATGCCGCTAAGGCGCCAGTGGTCTTGATCTTCAAGGTAAAAGGCGTCGCTCCAGCGAATCACCTGCACGGATAAAATGTTTTCTCCCTCCTGTAGGTAGCGTGTGATGTTGAACTCCGAGGGCAGGCAGCTGTCCTCGCCGTAGCCCACAAACTTGCCGTTGAGCCACACCTTGAAGGCCGAGGCCACGCCGCCGAAGTGCAGCGTGATGTTCATATTTTTCCACCCGGCGGGAACGGTAAACGTGCGCTGGTATGAGCCCACCGAGTTGTAATCTTTGGGGATGTACGGCGGTATTACCGGGCGGAACGGATACACCGAGGCCTTGTAAATGGGAATGTCGTAGCCCTTCAGCTCCCAGCTGCTCGGCACCTCAATTTTGTCCCATCCGCTTACGCGGCCGAGGTAAAAATCCTGCGGCGCGTCGGCGGGCTTAAGCACGTGCTTAAAGTCCCACATGCCGTTGAGCATCATCACGCGCGAGGTGTTGTCGCGCGTGCAGGTCAGCGCCGCCTGCTCGGTTTCGAAGGAGTACGCCGTAGCGCGCGCCGGCTGGCGGTTGAGGCTGATGATGGACAAATCCTCCCAGGGCTCCATTTTGTAAATGGAGGGCACGGGCGGCGCACCGCCGGCCTTCTCGCCGGTTACCAGCTGGGCGCAAAGTATGCCCGGCGCAAAGAATGCGGAGAGTAAAAGTAGCTTTTTCATGATCTCGTTATTTTATATTTTACAACGAAGGCCTGTGTGTGGCTATCCTCCGCTGGCGGAGGTGCCCGTAGGGCGGAGGTGGAAGCATTATTGAGAACATCCACCCCCGGTCTTCGACCACCCCCGCCAGCGGGGGACAGCCCTCGCGCAGTCCATTATAAATTCAATACCTTCTTCAAAAATTCCTCCATGGCCTCGTTTACCGCCTTGCGGTTGTCGGTGCTGAACGCATGCCCGACGTTCTCCAAGGTGTAAAAGTCAACGTAAACGCCTTCGGCCTTCAGCTTGTCGGCCAGCAGCACGGACTGCTCGTAGGGCACGGTTCTATCGGCGTTGCCGTGCGCTATAAATACGGGCGGACTATTTTTGCTTACGTAATTTATGGGTGAAAGGCCGGCCACAAAGTCCATGTCGTTTTCCCTGCCGCCCAGCCATGCTCGCGACGCCTTATTTTCCTTCTTCATGGCCTCCCACTTGGTTAAATCCGTGGGGCCGCTATTCTCCACTATGGCCGCAACTCTTACATGAGTGTTAGGGCAATTTTTTGCAAAAATATCGCCCCGGCTCAGCAGGCCTGCCATGAGTGCCAGGTGTCCTCCGGCCGAACCGCCGCGCGTTACGATTCTGGAGGTGTCGATGTTGAGCGCCGCCGCATTTTTTACAAGGTAGGCCACCGCGCACCGCGCATCCTCAATGGCGGCGGGTGCCGGAGCCACCTTGGCTAAACGATAGGAGATATTTGCCACCGCAAAACCGAGCTTGAAAAAGCTCTCGAATCCCGTCTGCGACTCCTTGCTGCCGTGCGTAAAACCTCCGCCGTGAATGTTGACAACTACCGGTGTAGGCTTGCCGGTTTTTGGCGGCAGGTACAAATCCATCCGTCCCTCCCACTCGCCGGCCTTGACGTACACCACATCAACCTGCGAGGTGTAGCCCTCGGGCAGCTGCACCTGCTGTGCCCGGACGCTGAGCGCGATTCCTAAGGAAATGAGGATGAAAAATAAACGCTTCATGTGTTAGCTATTATTGTTTGTCATTGCGGGCTTGACCCGCAATCTCCTGAGATTGCTTCGTCGTTCCTCCTCGCAATGACGAGATGGCATAGGATTGCGGGTCAAGCCCGCAATGACAATGCTGATTACTTCTTTTTCTTCTCCGGTTCCGGCGCCGCCTCCTTAAAGTTCAGCGAACTTTTTCCTAAATCTTTAGAGGTCGCCACGGCAATGCCGCGGTTTTGATTTTTGTCAACAGCATTATAAAAGTGGTACACCACGCCGTTGTGCTTTACCACAAACGATTTGTGCGCGTACTGCTCGTCGTACGCCTCCGATGGCTTGATGAGGAAATCGCCCGTCCAGTCCGTCCAGCTCACCAAATCGTACGAACAGGCAAAGCTGTTGAAGGCTTCGTTTTCATGTCCTTCCCAAAAAGCACCGAAGTAAAACATGACAAATACATCGCCTATTTTCTGAATCACGGCATCGCCTGTAATGCCGCGCGAGTGCGCCATTACAGGCTCGCGCCGGTAGCGCTGCCAGTGCACCATGTCGTCCGACACGGCCATGCCGATGCGCTCAAACCAGCGCAGTTTCTTCACTCCGGTGGTGTCGCCGTTGGCGTTGTAGTACATCACAAAGGGATGCCCCGTGAGCTTTTTCTTATCCCAAATCACGGAACTTTTGTAAATTTTGCGGTTTTCCCACCAGCGGGTGTCCTCGTCCTTTGAGGTAAAAACCGGCTCGGGCAGCCGTTGCCACTCGTGCGGAACGGTAAGGCTGTCGGGCGTGTACGCAATGCCGATGGATAAATCGCCGGCCTCGTAGCCTTCATCTTTGCCACCAAAATACGATAGCCAATACTTGTTGTCGAATTTTTGCATGGCGTAGCTGCCGCCCCAGCTGTAGTCCTGCAGCGCGAGGTAGCCCGCTTTCTGAAAGGCGTCCCATCCCTCGGCGCTGAACGACATGATGCGCCCCAGCGTTTGCCACTCCAGCAGGTTGTCGCTTTTTGCCAGCCAGGTTTCGTAGCCCTTTCCGTCAAACACAATGTAGCTCATGTACCACGCGCTGTCCTGCCGAAAAACGGTGGGGCAGTCCACCTTCTTTGTGCTGCTGTCGCCCACCATCACCAGGCCGTACTTGTAGGGTGTTTTTACCTCATCGTAAATTTTTTGCATCACATCGGCGGGCACCTCTTTTTTGGGTGCGCAGGCCTGAAAAGCAAAGGCTGCAATGAGCAGCGGAAGGAATAGTTTTTTCATTGGTAGTAGTTAATCACAAATGTTTTCGGAGTAGCTAAATGAGTTGATGGTATTGGGAGCGTACGTGCTTAAATTTGTATTTGTCCAAACCTCTCCTCCAGCAGTCTTGAACTGCACAACACCAAGGTCCTTGACCATGTAAACCGATTTTATTTGAGAGGGCTTTGTGTAGCTGTATTCAAATTTCTTGATGTTAGAAAACTCAAAGGTATCTATGCTATAGTTGGCTAAATTCTCTCGGGTTGTTTCATTAAAATAGGATTGCTCATGATGGAGGATAATATAAACGTCCTCATACTGTTTCCCCTCTTGATTTTCTGCGTATTTTACCGAGCTGTAAAACCACATGGAGTCAACGCCATCGGTCAACAGCATGCCCGACCAGTCGTTGCATCCGCAGCCTGTCTCGGAGGTGTACCTTTTTGTATGCTGGGAGGATTTGTCCATAATTCTGAATGCAATTCTACGGTTTGTAGCATTTGTAAAAATAACGGAATCGCCCACTCCTCCGGAAAACCAGTAGAGCTCATTCGTCAGCTCAAAGTTTCGGCAGTCAACTTCTCTATGGGTAGAATTGTTGCAGCTGGCGAGCGCTACCAAGGCTGCAAGGAGTAGTAGGTATAATGTTTTTTTCATTTTTATTTGAGTGTGTGTTATAGAATCTTTTCTACCCCAATCCGCCAGCTGGCAGATGGGGGTCATGTTATTGCTCCAGCAAATCCCTAAACTCCTCCTGCAATCCCGCGCGCTTTACAATCTCGTCTGACACCATTGGGCCATTATTCTCCCAAGTGTTACCGGGGCCGTTGGCGTTTTGCAAAAACTTTTCGGCAGGGCACCAGTTGTTTTTTACGGTAATGTACGATGAGCCCTCATCCGTGTAGAGGTAAAACCAGTGCTTGCGGTCGTGCACGTAGGCAGGCGAGTAGATGTCGTGCACGTAGTTTTCGGTAATGCTGGTGCCGGGCTGCGCCGACAGCGTGTAGATGGCCGCCACATCGTACATGTACTTGGCGTAATGGTGCACGTGGTTGGCGTGGATGCGGTTGCTGCGCATGGCGCTCAAGCCCTTGTGCCAGCCCCAACCCACGCTGATGCCGGTGTACGACACCTCGCGGATTTCGTTATGCTCAATGTTCACGTTGCGCACCCAGCCCGCCGCAATGCCCAGCGTTCCCCAATCTTCGTTGGTTACATCCTCAATCAGGTTGTTGGCAATGCGCTCGTCCTGGCACAGCACTCGCATATCCGTTGGGTTGAGCGTGAGGTGGTCTTCGAAAGGTTCGTCGGAAAAAGAGCCAATTTGAATGCCGCTTCCACCCATATCACGAAACGTGCAACCCTCAATAATATCGTGGTGCGTGCCCTCAATATAATCTAAACCGCTTGCCGCCATGTGCTCAAATTTGCAGCGGAAGAACTTGGTGTTGTTGGCATATTTTACCGTTACACCGCCCGGCATGCGGCCTGTCCACGCTTGGTTTTCAAGCGATGGTTTGGCGGGCGTTCCGTGCGGTCGCAGCTTATACCCGTCAATCAAATACATGCCCGCCTGCAGCGGCACGTGTCCCATTTGCGAGGGGCGCAGCCAGGTGGCGTGCTCAAAGCCAATGCCCTTAAACTGCACGTGGCTCACGGGCCTGTCCATGGTGCCCTCTATGCGCAAAATAGTTTGCAGGTAGGGAGCGACCACCTGCGCGGTTTTCATATCCTCATTTGGGCGAGGGTAGTAGTACACTTTCGCGGCGCGTGAATCGTAAAACCACTCGCCGGGCGTGTCCAAAAATTCAATGGCGTTTGTCAAAAAGAAGGCCGAGTTGCCACCCAACGAATCGTGCTGAATCACCACGGGCGGCCAGGGGTGCAGGAACTCCAGGCGGCTTTCGGGTTGGTAGAATTTTACCAGCGTCGAATCGCCCTTTGGCGTAAGGCTTTTTATGCGCAAAAAAGCAACCTCCCACATTTGGTGCAGCACCATCTCCATGGGCGTGGGATTTTTCAGGTTGCCCAAGCTGGGCGTGGGAATCCACAGCTCCTCGGCCTTTTTGTTTGCCTTCAGAATCTGGCGCATGTTTTCGCCCTCGTTCACATCGCGGGCGCGAACGGCCTTTTGCCCGTTTACCCACAGCTGGCGGAAGTCAAACGGGCGACCGCCGAACGTGGGAGCATCGGCCACCCAGGCTTTGCCCTGCGCGGCTTTTGGCAGACCGACTACGCTGGCCGCTTTTTTCCAACCGCTTACCACCACACCTCCGCTCATCACGGGTTTTTCGCCCTGCGCCGCCTCTACGATGGTGGGGCTACTTTCGGTTCCCGAATCCTCGGGGCGAACAAAAATAGCTTCGTCCAGGAAGTAGGTTCCGCCCTTTACCACCACACGAATACCCTGCGATATGTCGGCGTTTTTCATCACCGCCGAATCCTTCAGGCGGCGCATTTCTCTTGCGCGAAACAAGCCCTCGCGCACCGTGGCCACGGGCTCGCTTTGGCTTCCGCTGTTGCTGTCGGAGCCTTGCGGCGAAACCCAAATTTCGGCTGCGCCGGCAGCAAGCGCGGCGGTAAGGAGTAGGAGAGTGGAGAATGTTTTTTTCATAATATGCGCTAAAATTTTATTCAGAGTGTCATTGCGAGGAGCCCGCCTGACCGGACGGGCAGGGAACAACGAAGCAGTCTCAAATAGAACTTGTCATTGCGGGCCCCGACTTGTCGGGGTAAACATTGACCCGCAATCTCCCGCCTTTTGTCATCCTGAGCCTTTCGACTTCGCGCAAGATAAACTCCGCGAAGGATCTTATGATGTACTATTGAACTTGTTCGAGCCTGAGATTGCTTCGCTTTGCTCGCAATGACGAATACAGCTAATACCTCACCTCGTACTCTTTTCCGCTTTCTACCGCCAATCTGTATTCGTTATCTTTGATTTTTTCAATAGTACCAATATTACTTATTGGTGTATTCAAACTACTAAAGTACAAATAGCCCTTGCCGCTGTCGGCCTTTACCTTTATGGTATTTTCGTTCATGTACACGGCAATATCTCCGTTGGGTGTGGGCACCTTGCCGTCAATCCACGTTAAGCCGCCAAGCGTAGGCGCAATGCTGAACTCGCTGTAGCCCGCCTGCGCCTGCGTAACGCCCAGGTAGTATTTCCCGAACAGGTAAATGGGGCTTGCACCCCAAGCGTGGCAAAGGCTTTTGCCATACGGGCGACCGTACATGGCGAGGTGCTGCGCGCCTTTGTCGGCGGGCGAATATTTTTCCCAGAACGAGGTGGCGCCCTCCTTCAGCATGCCGCCCCAGTAGCTTTTCATTTCCCCGGTTACATAATCGTGCTCACCCATTTTGCACAGCGCCTCCAGCTCATAAAAACGCATGTAGGGCGTGGTAATTTTCAGCGCGTCGGGGTTCATCAGTACATTCTTACGTACATCTTCTATTTGATTGTTATTTAAATAGTTGAGTAGTACGGCAAACATGTTGGTGTAGGGCGTAAGCTGCTCGCTTTGCTTTCCGTTTTCAACGTTGTGTACAAAGGCGCTTTTTTCCTTCGACCAAAACGTGCCGAAGAATTTTTGCTTCAACTCCTGCGATAGTGCAACATATTTAGATGCATCTTCGTTTTTGCCGAGAATTTCGGCGCACATGGTCATGATCTCGAGGCTGTGGCAGAAGAGCAGCTGTTCAAAGCTCACTTCGCCTTTTTTACTCATTTTAAACTCCGCCCAGTCAATAAAAATCCAGTCGCCGCTCAGGCCCTCGAGCATGCCGTTGGCGTTGCGGCGGCCAAGCACGTAGTCCATCAGGCTTACCATGCGCGGGTACATTTGCTCAATAAAAGCCACGTCGCCCGAGTGCATGTAGTAGTCGTAAATGCCCATAAACCAGTAGAACGAGTAGTCCATAATGGTGTTGATGTGGCTGGTTACGGGGTCTTTTCCGCGCAGCGCAAATAGCGTGCGGGTTACGCTGGACGAGTCGAAGAACAGGTAGTAGTTCATCAAAAAACTCTGGTAGGCATCGCCCGACCAAATCCAGCGGTCGCGCTTAATGCCGTCAATGAAAAATTCGCGCGTGGTGAGGTGCATGGTGTAGGCCGAAATGTCCCAGACCTTGTTCAGCTCCTCGTCGCTGCAGCGGAACGCGCCACGATATTCCTCGGGTAAATATTCGTACAGCATGGAGATTTGCTCAACGCTGACGGCCGGCGATTGCTCCACATATACGTAGCGGAACGCCTTGCTGTTAGATAGCGTGTAATCACCCTCTGTAGAAGATGTTACATTGGTGGCAAGGTCGGTAATTTCACCCTGAGCCAGGCGCAGCTTATCCAGCGTTTCGCAGTACGCGGTATCCAGCGCCTCCTCGGGGCTTTCGCCGTAGTAGAGGTTAATCTCGCCGCTGCCTTTTACCCCGTGCAGGCAAATGAAGCCAAAGGTTTCTTTGCCGAAGTCTATCAGCCGGCCGGCCCTTACGTTTTCAATTTTTACGGGCTGCTGCGGCTGCGTGGCAAGGCGGAATTCGGACGGTTTTTTATCGGCCGTATTGAAGTTCCAAGAGCCCGCGTTCATGTACACCGTAGCCGAGGTATCGCTTGCCTTGCCGCTCTCGTCAATCCACTCCTTATCCTCAAACGTAACCTTCCACGAGGCATTGCTATTCACCGTTTTTCCTTTGATGAAAAGCGCCGGCGGCGTGGCCGTGTTGTACACCTTGATGTTGAAATTATGCTCGCCTGCGGGGAGCAGAAATTTTTGCGGAGCACCGAACTGCAGCTTGCCGTTCAGCTTCACGTTGTATTTTCCCTCCACCGCAATTTCAACTTCTTCCGCCTCCGTCAGCTGCAGCTTTTTGCTGAACTCCACCACCGGGTAGTGGCTGTCGGTTTTCCAAAAAGGCGGAAAGAAAGCGCCTCGCTCGGTGCGGCGGTTGTTCATTTCGTTGCTCAACCATATTTCGTAATCGCCCGGATACCAAATCCAGGTGGGCTTTGCTTGATTGCTCATAGGAGTTAAAAAATTTTGAACAGCTAAATATTAAACCACGGAGACACGGAGAATATAAAATTAAATCAAAATTACTCCGTGAACTCTTTAATTCTAAGGTGCATTTTTATTGAGCAAAGACATGCAGCGAAAACTGAAGGGCAGTAAAATTGTCTTACGTTTTTTTGTGTTCGTGCCTCCGTGGTTGAAAAATTAATGCGTTTAAATATCGCTTCCGTACCTCTCTTCCGTTATTTGCTGCAGCGATTTACCACGGGTTTTGGGCGCCCAAATTGTGCCTATTATCAAGGCTATAATCAGCAAGCCAATCATGAGGTAGGCGGCGGTGCTAAACCCTTCGCCGTTTTTACCGTAGATGTTTACAAACACCAACCCCCATATTGCTGCGCAGCCTCTCACCACAAAGAACATGATGCCCTGCGCCGCGGCGCGGTACTTGGCGGGGAACAGCTCCGAGGCCCACAGCGCATAAAAGGCCTGTACGCTTATGCCGGCGTGAATGCCCCACAGAATGGTGAACGTCCACAGCGCGGAGTGATTTTTTATTCCCACAAAAATGAGAACCGCCCACGCCACTACGCCTACTCCCGTGCCGAAGAAGTACAGCCAGCGCTGGTTTACCTTATCCACCAGCATGGCAAAGCCGAAGTAGGTTACCGCAATAATAACTATCCACTGTATAGCCGATAGCATGTTGGCCTGCCCGTTCGACAGCCCACCTGCGGTTTCGTAAATATGCTGCTGGAAGAAGCCCATTACGCTTGCCACCAAATTCCAGGTAATGTAAATTCCTGCCAGAAAAAGCATGGTGCGAACGTTGACCTTGTTGGTAAAGAGCTTGCCGAAGGATGCGAAAACGCTCGGCTGTTTTTCCTTGCCCTGCGCCAGCTTGGCCTGCTCCCAATCCTTCGACTCGTTGAGCCTGCGCTGCAGCAGCCATGCGATAAACGCTACGATAAACAGCGAGCTGAAAATAATGCGGCTGCTGAATACGTTGACTGCCTGTACGCTTGCATCGCTGCCTAAAAACAGGGCGGCCACCTTTTGAACAAATCCGAAAAAGACGCCCGCCGATGCGCCTTCCTTTCCGGGGGCGAGCAGCATTCCCAATAGCAAAATAATGGTTGGCCCAACGCCCCACGCAAACTGCGAAATGCCCATGTTCCGTCCACGATTACCTACTTCCGAATTTTCAGAAATATACGTCCACGAGGCGGGAACGCCTGCGCCCACCGAGATGCCGGTAATCAGGAACCCGGTCAGCAGCATGGGGAAGCTGACGGCAAACATAATGATGGCCACCCCCAGCATGTATATGAGCATGTTGTAGGTGTAAATGGTTTTGCGCCCGTACCTGTCGGCCAGAAAGCCGCCGATAATAGCGCCGATAGCCGCGCCAAAACAGTTGGCGCTAATGGCGTTGAGCCACCCGAGGTTCCCCTCGGTAAGGCCGAGGTAGTTTTGCCAAAGCGTCAGTCCGCTTGCGCCCGCCACAATCGCACCCGCATCCAAGTAGTTGGTAAGCGATACGGCAATCGTACTTTTTAAGCTGCTCTTTTTATGCTCCATGTTTTTTATTGGTTGAATTGTTTAGTGTTTATTGGATTCAAGGAATAAAGACGAAAAGAACAATGATGTTCTTCTCATTGATACAACCCTTGATCTTTTGTCCCTATATCTTTATTCCTTCATCATGCTTACCGCGTCCAGCGTGATGTTGCTGTCGGCATCGTGCACCACGTACGCGTAGCGTAATTTTTTTGCCTCCTTCATGCTCCAATCCGTGGGCTGCGAGTGGTTGATGGAAAATGCGTCAAGCGTTTTTCGCTTTAGCGCATCCAGCACCTCCTCCCGCGAACTGCCAAAGTGCACCGCAACGTTCCCCTTTCCCCTTAGCCCATGCAGCTTTACAATGCCCGACAGCTCCTGCCCGAAGTCCACCAGCACCGTATTGTCGGTACGCTCCGTAGCCACCGCTGCCTTGCGCGCGGGAGCAGCCATTGCCGTCATGCTTACGCAAAACGCCGCAGCGGCAAGTAGAATTTTTATTTTTTTCATAAGGAATAAATATCTTTACAAATTTTATCTCGTGCGTCATTGCGAGGCAGGCTTATTTTTTTACTTGTCATTGCGGGCTTGACCCGCAATCCCCCAATCGTGGTTCTTTTTTTGAGATTGCGGGTCAAGCCCACAATGACAGCAGTGGCGAGAGATGCTTCACTTCGTTCAGCATGACAACCTTTATTTACCACACTGCCAACTGCTACTGCCAACTGCCACTTCTTTTCCTAATTCCTCTTCAACCTCTCCACCGTCTCAAAAATTGCCACCACTTTTTCATCGCTCACCTTATCGTCCATGTTGATGCAGCACACGCCTGTTTGCATGGGGTCGTTGCTTTCGCCCACCAGCTTCGCAATGGTGTTTTCAATATCGCTTTCGCTCTGGCTGCCTATGCTTACAGGGTCAAGGCGAATGTTCAGAAACGTGTTGGGCAAATGCCCGCGCAGCAGCTGCACATCGCCGCCCCAACCAAGGTCGAGGAACGCCAGGTGCGGCAGCTTTGCGTACGCTTGCGCAAAGCGGTGCGGGTCTTTTCCGCAGTGGTGAATACCGAATGCGGCATGCTTCCTGCTCCACTTCGTGTCAATGGGCAGCAAAAACTCCTCGTACATTTCCTCCGAAATCATGGTGTGTGAGCACTCCGAGTGCAGCAATACCGGCTTGGGCAGGTTGATCACGTTGCGGTTTACCGAAATGGATGTGCTGCCCGTCATTCCTTCGATGTAGCCCGTAAATTTTTCAATCACGGCGGCAAGTTGCCCAAAGTATTGCTGTACCTTATCGGGCTCCATCATCATATCCATGAAGATGTTTTCGCCACGCAAATCGAGCGCGAGGTTTAGCACGCCGCTCCAGTTTATATCGCCGCAAACGTAGCCGTACTGCGCCTTGAGCGATTCCACCAGCTGCTCAACTTCCGTAAAGGCGGGAGAGCTGAAGGCCTTTTCGATGTCAACGCTCAGCTCCGCCTGGTTGGCGCACACCACCTGCGGAGGGGCGCTTTCGCTGTAAATAACCTCGCAGCCCAGCATCTCCGAAAGCAGGTATCCCGAGGCCAGGTGCACCGCGCCTACCTGCGGCAGATCCTTATCCTTGTCCGCGCCAAGACCGTATTTGCCGAAGCGGTTGTACAGCTCCAGCTCCATGCGGCGCTCGCTTTCCACGCGCTTTTTGGGGTTGAAGAAAAAATCTTTATCGAACGTCATGCCCGTGTGCTTGTACCACCACGACGGGTGAAACACAACTTCAACGGGGAGCTTACGGATGGATTGCATAGTTAAAATTCAAAAATTCAAAACTACCCAGGTGCGTTGCTCCCGCCTTGACGGGCTCGAAGCGTGCGGCGCGGGATTTACCCAGCGACCCTAACAGAGTTTTAAGACCCTGTTAGGGGTAACCAAAAGTGATAAAAGGTAAATTTAGGGAATAATCAATAAAGTAGCAAGGGTTTTAACGATTGAGAAAGGTAAAACTTTGTTGTACAGAGGATAAAATCTTATTGTAATTTATACAATAAGCTGACGATGGCCGTCATTGTGAGGAGGAACGGCGAAGCAATCTCTATCCTATGCTTGTCATTGCGGGTTTGACCCGCAACCGAGTTTACGAGTTCGGCGGAGCCAATCTCCTGCCTTTTGTCATGCTGAGCCAACCTGTTATCCCGAACTTGATTCGGGATCTCCCAATTGAAATACTTTAGGGATGGGATTGCGGGTCAATCCCGCAATGACAACGTGGTTGATTAAAAGGGAAACTCCAACTTTTCGCAAAACACATTTTGAAACTCCGGGTCGGTTTCGAGCGAAACGTGAGAGGTAATTTGAGAAATTTTTTCAGCGGATTTTTTTTCGTCAAATAGCAGCATTTTTGCGCCAATCAGTGCGCTGTTGCCTAACTTTATAATTTTACTTTCGTCAAATTCCAACAACCCGATTTTGATGGCGTTGGCTGTGCTGATGTAGCTGCCAAACCCACCCGCAATGTAAACGTTTTCGACAGCTGCCGCCGATATGCCCAGCTGCTTCATGAGCAGCGCAACGCCTGTAGCAATGGCCGACTTGGCCAGCTGCAACTCGCGCACATCGCGCTGGCTCAGCATTACGCCATCAACCAGCGGAAGGCTTGCGCGGTCGTCGCTGATGCTGCCCATGGGCTCAATGTCGCCCGAGGCCACCAGCGTAGCAGCGGCGTCAATCAGCCCGCTGCCGCAAATACCTCTTGCAGAGATATTTCCAATTACATGCGCTTGTAGCTGTCCTTGTGAGTTACGCTCAAGCGAAGCAATGGCGCCCGTTGAGGCGCGCATGCCGTGCGATATGACGGCGCCTTCAAACGCAGGCCCCGCCGAGGTCGAGGAGCAAAGAATCTTATCGCGGTTGCCTACGGCAATTTCGCCATTCGTGCCAAGGTCTATCAGCACGCTGTACGATTGCTTTTCGTGCATGCGCGCCGCCAGAATTCCCGCCAGGATATCGCTGCCCACAAAGCTGCCGAGGTTTTGCTCAAAGCAAATTTTTACATCATTGGGTAAATCCCAGCCTAATTGTGCCGGAGAAAAAACAGCCGCCTCGTTATGTGACGTGAGAAAAGGGAAAGTGGCAAGCGGTGCAAGGTCAAGCCCACAAAAAATGTGGTGCATTACGGTGTTGCCGACGATGGTAATATTTTTGACCCCCAACCCCCTAAAGGGGGCTATAACATTACCACTTTGGTTGTAGCCCCCAGGGGGTTGGGGGTAATTTTTTAGTAATTGCCCGACCTGTCCCCACACCGCCTCCCGTGTAATAGCAGTAAGCTCCTCGGCATTCCCCTCTTCCTTCAGCGCAAAAGCAATGCGCGACATGATGTCGGCGCCATGCTTAGCCTGCGGATTGATGCTCTGCTGCACCGTTGCTACACTGCCATCGTGCAGGTTTACCAGCTGCGAAACGATGGTGGTTGAACCCAGGTCAACCGCAATGCCATAGCCGTTTTTAGGCGAAAATTCAAAGGCGCTGTTGTCGGCTAAAATGAGCTGCTCCCACTGCGCCACTTCAAGCGTGATGTTGTCCTCCACCACGCTCATGCAGGCTAACCGCCAGCTGTCATCCAACTTTTTTTTGCGTAGCGCAGCGGCGTGTTTTTCACTTACCGATATAGCGCCGTTGAGCAGCTTTACCTTGCAGCTGAAGCAGGTGCCCGCGCCGCCGCAGGGGAACTCCACGCCATACTCGTGCAGCACGTCCATCAGGGGCGTGCCTTCGTTGGCCGTGAGCGTAATGCCGGCGGGTTGCAGATGTATGGTGTAGAACTTGGACAAAGTAAAAAAATATGGCACACAGATAAAGTTGGCTCCGCCGCAGATTGACACAGATTTTTATTTGAATTATCTGTGTTTATCCGTGACGAAGTCTGTTTTATTTGTGTGCCAATAAAAAATTAGTTAGTGTGGAAAACCTCCTCCATATCAGCCCACCATTCACCCTCCTTGCGGGTGTCGAGCGGCTGCTGACAGGGCATGCACACAGCCCACCAGCGTTGGGTTTCCTCATCGGCCGCCATCTTAGCCATGTCGGCTTCGTAGTTGCTGCCAACGTACTCGTAGTAGCTGAACAGGAATCCGTCCTTGAAGTAAATGCTGTAGTTGCGCAGGTTGCAATCGTAAATCATTTTCAGCACGCCGGGCCACGCGGCAGCATGCAGCTGTTTGTACTCCTCCAACTTTTCGGGACGTACTTTAATAACGCTTCCGTAACGCTTCATATCAATTAAAAATTAAAAATTAAAAATTGAGAAAAACAAATATAGCATATTATTCAATAGCGTATAGCGGTAAGTTTACCATCCACGATTCCTCTTGGTATTTGCTGAGCGATGTGCGAATGGCAGTATCCGGCTTGTATTTTTCACAAAACAGCTTAAAACTTTTCGCTTTTAAGTTTTCAGCCGATTTTACCTCAATAGGAATAACTTTACCATTGCGCTGTACTACAAAATCGACCTCTGCGGTGCTTCTCTCATTTGCCCAGTAGCCAATGTAGCGTTCGCTTGCAAGGCGTAGCTGCTGCATCACGTATTGCTCGGCTAGCGAGCCTTTGAATTCGGTAAAAATAGCATTGCCATCAATGAGTGTTTGCAGCGGAATATCGCTCATAGCGCACAGTAAGCCAACATCGTGCAAAAATAACTTGAATGCCGATAAGTCTTGATAGACAATGAGCGGCATAGCGGGCTTTTCTATGCGGTGGCACTTGAGCAGCAATCCACAATCTACTAACCACTGAATGGCCAACTCAAACTCTTTAGCGCGCGCTCCTTCCCGCATTACGCCGTAAATAAATTTTTTATTTTCCTTGGTCAGCTGCGCCGGAATGCTTTGCCACACCATGCGGATTCGTGGTACAACCTCGCTTGGGGCGTGCTTTGAGAAATCGCCCTCGTAGGAGAGAATTATGCGCTGCTGGATACGTCGCACTTCTTGCCAATCGTGTGTTTTTACAAAGGTATCGACTACCTCGGGCATACCGCCAACGTAGAAGTAGTGGCGCAGGTATTCCACCAGCTTGTTATGAAAAATACTAATCACGCTCCAATCTTTATGGCGCAAAGCCTCTGCCAGCGCGGCTTCGTTAAGGGCCCGCAAGAACTCTGAAAATGACAGCGGACGCAAATCCATAAAATCGACTTTACCTACCGGGAAAGATACGTGGCTATGCAAGCCCATGCCCAGCAGCGAGCCGGCAGCCGCTATGTGGTATTGAGGCGCTTTTTCACAAAAATATTTTAGCGAAGTAAGCCCGCGTTCCGCTGATTGAATTTCATCAAAAATAATCAGCGTATTGTTGGCGGTGATGGTGGTTTGAGTGTAAATTTGCAGCGTGGTAATAATGCGCTCAATATCGAAATCCTGCGCAAAAAGCGATTGCAGCACGGGTGTGTCTTCAAAGTTGATGTACACGCATTGCTTGTAGTGGTTGCGCCCAAACTCCTGCAGTAGCCACGTTTTGCCTACCTGCCGTGCGCCTCGCAAAATAAGCGGCTTACGGAATTGGCTCTCCTTCCAAGCCTTTAGTTCGGCTGTTTTATCTCGTATCATATCCTGCTATTTTTGTGCAAAAATACACTTTTTTCACGATAAAAATGTATTTTGACAACACTTTTTACAGGATAAAATTGTGATTTGAATACACTTTTTGCAGGATAAATATGCTGAATTTTGTTTAATCCGTTGATTTTGTGTTAGTTGATAAAATATCATTCCTTTCTGGTATAGCAAAAGCATATCCACAAGATAGTATTTTATTCAAAGAGGGATAGTTGAATTTTTTGCAATACTTACCCTCAATATCACATGTTGATTTTGTGAGTTGTTCTATAATATGTTATTATTTCCTTACCTCATCAAACAGCGCCTCCACATTTGCAGGAGGTATATCAGGTAAAATTGCTTCATGCGAAGGTGAAATAACCAGTCCGGTAGGGAATAGCTTTTTCAGCTCGCGCACCTTTTCGCGTACCTGCTCGGGAGCGCCTTGTACCAACAAATATTGAGCATCAACGCCACCGCAGAATGAGGTGTTTTTTCCGAAATCATTTTTCAACCGGTCGGGCTCCATTTTTGCGGCCAGCGCCTGAATGGGGTGCACCACATCGGCTCCGGCAGCCGTAATGTCGGGTATTACATCGTGAATAGAGCCGCAGGAGTGGTATATTACCTTTAGCCCGTAGCTCTTGGCTTGTGTAATAATTTTGCGGCTGCCTTCAAACACAAATTCGCGCAGCATTTCGGGCGAAACCATCAGCCCCTGCTGGCTGCCGAAATCGTTGCCAAACAGCACTGCGTGCAGCTTTCCCTTGGTGGCCTCAAAAAATATTTCGTTGGCCTTGAGGTAAAAGTCCGTAATGCGGTCAATTACCGCCTTAAACATCTCAGGCTCCATGGCCATTTTCATCAAGGCAGTTTCCATACCAAATGCCGCGCAGGCATCCTGAAAATGGGCCGACCACAGCACGCCCATTACGGCGTAATCGCGGTTAGGAACATCTTCCACCACCTTACGGCAAAGTGCAGGGTCAACGTACTTGGCGGGGTCGGGCCAGTCGAACTTATCCACGTCCTTGGGGTCCGAAAAATCTTCAAAAAATCCCGGCGTGGTGAGCGTACGCTCACTATGCTTCTCCTTGGCAAAATCGAAGGCCGCGTATATGGCGTTCGACGTGGGCGAGTGGTAGGGCATTTCAACGGCGTACACATCGTCGTTGATTTTTGCCTTCAGCTCATCCTCGGTTTTCACATCAAAATGCTTGTACAGATTTGCCAACGCATCGGGGTGCGGAATGCCCAACCACGAGGCGGGATAATCAACCGGACGGCGCTCAACTGTTGCCAAAAAACGTTCAAGATGTGTCATTGGGTTTTGTTTTTAGATAAAAATGTGCGGAGAGGATGGGATTTAACATTCCAGCTTTTTTTAGCCGCATATTTTTTATTTAGTTAATAATAAAATAGTTACAATGTGAAGATGTATTAATTTGTGTTATTGCTGACCCGATTCTGACCCGTTTAGCTTTGTTAACAAACCCTTACTGCGCTTAGCCTTGGCGAAAAAAACGGGTCAAAATCGGGTCAGCTACTGTTTAACTTTCCCCCTTTTTATACCGGTTTTATACGACTTTATACGGTTTTGTATGGTTTTTGCTACCCCTACCGGTCGGGCCGTTGTATATTTACGCTCTATTTACTATACATGAAAGCAAAGCACTTACCCCTACTCGTTGCCCTGGCCGGCGTGGCCGCCGCGGCCTGGTACTTTGTAGCGCGCCGCCCCAAGGCCACCCCTGCCGCCGCAACCGGCGTTTGGCGCAAGGCCACCCCCGTGGTTAGCGGCTGGCAAAAGGAGTACGTTGATACCCAAAAAACCAGCGTTGAATACAAGGAGCAAGGCGGCGTTTTGTACGTGCGCGGCACCATTGCCACCCGCAACTACGAAGGCGCAGGGTCCAACGGCATATTGGCGGGCAAAATTCCGCTAACCTACGCCCTTAGCACGCGCCAGCCGCAAAGCTTTGCGCCCTACTTCCGCGCCGAGGAGCAGGACGGCGACACCATGCTGGGCTGCGTAGAGTTTCCCGCCACCCTAAGCTTTAGCGCCTCCTCTGCTGCGGCCACACCGCTAACCTACGCCAACCTAAAGGTAAGCGCAGGCGCACCCGGGCAGCTTACGCTTAGCTTTGTCCATCACGGTAGCCACAACGGCTGCGCAACATTTACGTTCAGCAAGGGGTAGCATTTAGCTGTTTAACTTTCCCCCCTTTTTATACCGGTTTTATACGACTATATATTTTTTACTACCCTCTACGCCTTACCCCGTTTTTTGAAAGGATAGTCTTTTCAAAAATTTCATATATTATTTCTACTGTTCCAAGCCCTGTCAATTCAAACGAAAGGTTTTCACTTGAATTGAAGTATTGCATGTATAGCGTTCCGGTTCCCTTATAAAAATCAAGGAATAGGTAGGTTGTATAATCATATACTCCTAAATCTGCAAACTCATTTACGATAGCGAGGTTATGCTTAGTGCATTTCCCCGCTTTATCTTCATAGCCGGACATTTCAAATCGCCGGTGCTCCCTCTTAAATGACTCTGTGTCGATATATCTTAATTGGCTTTCAATTTCACCATCAAATTTTAGTCGTTCCCTAATAAAATCCAAAACCTCACTCTTTGACTTACCTTGTAACATTTCCTTTGTCATAATCTTATTTGTTTTATAAGTTTTTTCTTTCTGTAAGCGGGGGCAACTTTGCAAAGTTTAAGATTCCGCCTATCCCAATCATCAAAGCAGGAGCTTCTAAATATGCCTCCACCTCGACCGCGAGCTCGTGTGAATCCTTGTGTCTAATCTCTTTTATTCCTCTAAAGAAACACACTTCCTCTCTATTTATTTCTCCCAATGACACGGCGTACTCCAACATATAAAAGCATGCCCCCTCTACACCTTTAGCCTTGTCCTTTCCCCCTCGTTGCGACCACTCCTTGTAGCCCAAATCGTGAGCGTATCTCTCAGTTATTAAATTATCCATTATTTTGACGATGCATCTAATTGCATTTGCTCCTTGTCCAATATCTACCAATTGCGCAATCCTTCTTACCTCTTCAGACACCTCGGGCCTTGAAGAATAAAGTTCAGCCTCCAATTCGGTAAGGCTACGCTTTATTTGAGCCGTTACGCTTGAATCCAGTTCTAATCTTCTCGCTTTAGCTTCCAATTCGTCTGCGCGCCTTCTCTCAACTTGTAGAGCTTTCTCTTGTTCTTGCTCTAACCTTTTTGTCTTAGCCTTTAATTCGCTTGCGCGTCTTCTCTCTCCTTGCCGTTTTTCCTCTTGCCCCAAAAGGTAAAGAAGAATACTTACTGCCACAAAGGCAGCGGCAGCAGTTACAACTATTTTTGTAGTCCTCTCCACCTCGTTACCCTATTTTTTGTTTTACAATTTCCTTTAGCGCGTCAAAAACTCTGTCAACTTCCTTGGCTACATCACTCTCCGATTGCCAAAAATATGCCGGAGAAACACCGAGCACCTCAGAGATAGCCTCAAGAGCACTCACTTTCATGGAGTTTCCTTTTATCATTTGATGAAATCCGGTTTCACTCATTCCTATTCTCTCCGCCAATGATTTAAATGTAATTTTTTTCTTATCACAGAGAGTTTTTATTGCGCTAATATTCATTGCGTTGTGATTTTTAACTACGATTTTTTGTTGTATTTTTTGCATTTAATACAGAAATATCATAACTTTGTATTGGAAAGTTACGAAAAACTTTTGTCGAAAACTCGAAAATAAACAGCTAAAAATTACAAAAACATCATGAAAAACAAAGTAAAAGAGGTACTTAAACAGAAAGGATTTGGGCAGGTACACCCAACCGAAGAAAAGTTGCGCTGGCTATGCGGCACACCTCACAGGTTTAACAAAATTCTAAACAACAGAACCGAAATGACCGCAAGCGAGCTGGTGCGCTTTGCGGAATGGCTGGGAGTAGAGGTAAATGAGTTATTAACGAAGTAAAAAAGAAGAATGTTTACTGATGAAGAAATCCAAGTACTGCTGTCTGCGCTGCATCGTGTTAGAAATGGGATGGCGATTGAGTACAGTCGACGGGTGCGCTACGACGCTTTCGGCGCTTTAAAGCGTTATAGAGAGGTTGTAAAAGTGCTCAACGAACTTGAAAAGAAACTATCAGTCATGGGAGTAAAGCCAGATGAATTACTAACGAAGTAAAAAGTATGAATAAGTTACCCTACGGCAGCAAGGTGGGCATAGCGCGCAAGTATGGCGTAAGCAAGCAGTACGTAAACACGGTGCTCAAGGAGCATCACGGCGGCACGCTCATAGTGCGCACGCCCACGCAGCGCAAAATAGTAGCGGCCTACCGCCGCCTGGCTAAAAAGTATGCCCCGAGAATGGGGAAGTAGAACCCTTAAAAAAGAAATGTCATGTTTGAAAAAAAAGAATTAGAACTCCTAATGTTGGGACTTAGCGCCGTAGGTAAAGATATATCCGATGCAGGTATGAACGCCTGTGAAGAAGTCTTAAGTAATCCCTTTGGTGGCGGGTTTACCAAAATAAAGGCCTTAACAGAAAAATTAAAAGAGGTGGAAAAACTCGAAGAAAAAATAAAGGCAATGATTGCACCAGCCGAAGAATAAAACCTTAAAAAAAGAAAAGAAAATGACACTAACTACAAAATTTAAAATTGTGGATTCCTTGTGGTTTTTACGCAACGATAAAATAGTCGAGGCTCGCATATACAAGGTGGTAGCGCATGTGAGTGACAGTTCTGAGGGCGTAACCTATCACACGGCCTCGGTTGTTAACAACAGCGGCTATGCGCTCGAGGAGGGTGAATTCGGTGTGAAATTTTTTCTATCAAAAGAGGAGTTGCTAAAAAGTTTATAAAACCATGCTTTCAATAAAAAACACAGAACTTATGCTCTACGCGCTTACCGAAGCGCGCGTAGTGTGTTCGAAGCGCAGCCACGAAGCACGTAGCGCTATAAGCCCCTATATGGATAGCGAAGTAGCGCAAGCGCTGCAAACTGTGAGCGCTCACAACGAGCATCGTGTGGCGGCAATGCAAGCCCTTGAGTTTTCGCTCCGGCAGCTGCTGGAGCAGGAAAAGCATAAGCACGAAGAACCATGAAGCAGACCCTAACCGTGCAAATAGTAAGGTGCTCCGCGCCCCTTAGCTGGTACGCCTCGCGCGTGGGCTTAGTGGTGCGTGTAAACGCCACACCGCACGAGAACCTCGGAACCCTGCACTACGCCTGTGTACGTAACGTAAACAAGCGTGTTTACGCAGGGTACTGCGTAAGAAAAGATGATGTAGAAATTGTAAAAACGTAAACGTATGAAAAGGAATTACGAAACTTTTGAATACCTCATTACAAACGAGGAAAGAAAACCTGTAACCTTAGCGCTATTTCCCGGATTTTTTAATAATGCAGCAGATATAGGAGTTGACCATATTTTAGGTAGCGGCGTAAAAAATATAAAATGCACCAGTTTGCCAAATAAGGTGGAAACTTTGATAGCTTTTGTAAAACACCACAGGGTTTGCTTTGCGGCGCTAACGCTACGCGTTAGCCACGAAAGTCAGCTCAAAAATCGGCTGATATTTGTAGAGCATAACCCCTTTGAAGTGCCCTGCGAAAAAAGTTTAACGCCCGCACACTACTTGGATGCGAAAGCCACAAACAGGTACCTTGTGCAAATCCCCGTTGAACATTTTGTGCTTAGCAATACGACCGTGGTAAAGTACACCATCGAGCCAAAGACTACCGTTGAGTTTATTTGGTTTCTAAAATGGGTAGACCAAGGCGAAGGAAAAGATGATGTAGAAATTGTAAAATAGCAAGGAGTATGGAAATACTTGATTTACCACTCAAAAAAGAGTGGTTTAACCGGATTGAGAGCGGTGAAAAATTAGAAGAGTACAGAGAGATTACTCCATATTGGATTAACAAACTATGTACAACGCAAAAGGGTAGAAGCGTAAGCAGGTTTTTAGCAACAACAGCAATAGCAAGGGGAATGCTTAACCAATTAGCGTTTAAAAATATTGATTTATTACGTTTTCGTTACGGATATACCAAGCGAACAATGGAGCGTAAACTCATTAGCATAACCATAGGAATAGGGCGTAAGGAATGGGGCGCACCTGACCACGAAGTTTTTATTTTAAAATTCACACACAACGCCTAACTCATGCCAAATATATCCTTCTTCACCACCATTGCCGACAAATCGCCGCGCAGCATTCCGCTGGAGCGATTTTACAACATTATTAAAAATAAAACTCACCAAAAATGTATTGAAAAAATACGCGCAGCCACCGACAAGGCGCAGGTCTCGGAGCTCAAAAAAGGCCTTCCGGCCGTAACCCTGAGCGGCGTGTTCAAGGGCGGGCACAAGGCCGAGCAGCTGGTAGAGCGCAGCGGCCTCATGCAGATAGATTTTGACGGCGTAGGCGTGGAGCACGTAAAGCAAACGCTCATGGCCGACCCCTATACGGTTATGGCCTTTGTTTCGCCCGGCGGCAAGGGTGTAAAAGGCGTTGTAAAGTATGAGGGCGACCACCTGCAAGCCTTCAACGCCCTGCGCGACTACTACGCCGAAAAGTACGGGCTCGACATGGATAAATCATGCAAGGATATTTGCCGTCTGTGCTTTTTGAGCCACGACCCGCAGGCCTTTTACCGGCCCGAGGCACCCGTTTTTATCGTTTCTGTTTTTGGCCTTCACCTGCCGGATGGCGAAGAGCCTCAAGCTGCGCCACCGGCCCCCGCCGCCGCACCAAAGCCGGCTACCAAAAACACGCCAGCGCCAACACAGCAGCAGGGTAGCGATAAAAGCGCCGCCGAAAAGGTGCAAAATATTTGCGCTAACATTGCCGCTCGTGGCGTGGATATTACAGGCACGTATGACGATTGGCTAAAGTGCGGCCTTGCGCTGGCCAACGAATTTGGCGAGGCCGGGCGCGACTACTTTCACGCCGTGAGCCGCAACAACCCCAGCTACAAGCCTGAGGATACCGACCGCAAATTTAATAATGCGCTAAAGGGTTCAAAAACCGTTACCATAGCCTACTTTTTTGCGCGAGCGCAGGGCTTTGGGCTTATGGAAAAAAGCCAGCGCGGCTACACGCCGCCGGTGCCCGTACGCCCTGCCGAACCGGTAAAAGAGTACACGCCGGAAGAGATAAAAGAAATGCACTCGTTCTACAAGCCTAAATTCAACAAGTACGGCGAGTTTGAGGGCGTAAAGTTCAACCGGCAAAGGTTTCTCAACATTCTTGTAAAGCTGGGCATTTCCGTATTTTGTATAGATGCCAATACATTTAAGTTTGTTCGCGTGGATGAGAACCGGCTCGAAGAAATTTCAATAGATTCGCTACCCTCCATTTTTCAGCGTTACATTTTCTCTTTACCTCCGGCCGAGGTGGAGTGTACGCAGTACGACAGCAACGGCAACCCCACGGCCACCAAAATGCAGTTGCACCCTGCGCTTATCAACGAACATTTTTTGGCCAACCTCGAGAACTTGTTCAACAAAAAAATGCTCATGCTGCTCACGCCTCCCGACGATTACCGCATGTTTGAGGACACCAAGCACGAAAAGTTTTTCTTTTACCGCAACGGCGTGGCCTGCGTTACCAAGGAGGGAGCCACGTTTAAGCGTTACGCTGATTTTGACAAGCACATTTGGAAAAATCAGCTGTTGCAGCGCGAGTACAGGGAGCCCGATGAGCAATCGGCCGTTTTTGAGCAGTACGTAAATCTGCTGTCGGTGGTGCGCGAGGCGGACGCTCAGGGCGCATTGGTGCGCAACGAGCAGCTCTCGACCGAGCGCTTTCACAGCCTTTGCAGCATTATAGGCTACAACCTGCACAGCTTCTTTGCCACCAAACTTTTTGCCACCAACCTTACCGATAGCCGCATGGACGAAAACGGCGAAGCCAACGGCCGTAGCGGAAAAACGCTGCTCGTTCGCGGTCTTGGCCGCATGCTCAACGCCGACAAGGCAAGTAGCGTGTACGTGGAGCTGGGCGGCAAAACTTTTGATGTGCGTGATAAGCACCGCTACGAAAATTGCAGCATTGACACACGGCTGGTACACCTAAATGATGTGCCGCGCTACTTCAAAATTGAGCCGTTGTTTAACGATATTACCGACGGTATGCGTGCTAAAAAGTTGTATGAGGGCACGTTTACTATTCATACAAAAATGATTATTTCCAGCAATAAAAGCCTGTGGATTGACGGCGACAGCGCCAAGGACAGGATGCTGGTATTTGAGGTTAGCGACTACTTCAGCGCCAAGCACAGCCCCGAGAACGAGTTCAGGCATTGGTTTTTTGAGGACTGGGACGCGGACGAGTGGGCGCGCTTCGACACCTTTATGCACCGCTGCTGCCAGCTCTACCTGGCCAACGGTATTATGCGCGCCGCCTCCATTAACATTGAGAAGCGCATGCTTCGCGACCACACGCACCCTGAGTTTGTGCGCTGGATGGATTACCGCTTTGCGGAGCAGGACGACGAGGGCAACGTAAACGATAAGCGGCTGCACTTTTACTACGAGGGCGACAGCGTGGCCGCCCTGCGCCACGAAAAGAAAACGCTGTTTGAGGAGTTCCGGGCCGACTGCCCCGACTTCCTCAATGCCAAATTCACGCAGGCTAAGTTTACGCAATGGCTCAAAATTTACGTAGACAAAACCTTTAAAGATGTAAAGCTGGTAGAGCAGCGCAGCAATGGCAGGGATTACGTGTATTTCCTGCGAAGCAGGTAAGAAAAACGTCCCGCCGTGGCGGGACACCTTTTGAGTGCATTCCCCCTTACCACAGGGGCGTTTTTTTTTATGGCGGATTTTTTAGGCGGCTGTTCCCTTTTCAATCCCCAAAGTTTTTAGCAGAAAGTGAATGCACTTGTGCACTTTTTGCAACAAATGGCTAATAACAAATAACTTATGCTAAATGCGATTGCGCACTTTTTAAGCACTATGGAGGCACTTTTATACTATTCTTTGCACTTTGCAGTGCACTTAAAAAAAAGAATGCACTTGAAAAGTGCAGTAGTTAAATAAGCGTATCACAGCGCTTTAAATAGCAAAGTGCACAAGTGCACGGGTTTTCGCAAACCAACAAAATATTTTATATCCGATTTTGTCCTGTTTTGTCCGATTTTGTCTTAACACATACGACAGGTCGCACCATATTTGCAAAAAATGTTTAGCCATGAGCACACCAACGTTTGTAAACTACAAATTTATTGAGCGCCTCTTTTGCTGCACCCACGCCACCGCCGCCAAAAAACTTGCGCAAACCCGCGATGCGCTGGGAAAGCAAAAGCTGATTACGGGGCGTTGGCAGCCTGTTTCTGTTGATGAGTTCTGCGGATACTGGGGCGTTGACAAAAAACTACTCACATGCGAAAAATCTACTACATCACAGGCGGTATAGCCTTTGCCGTGGTGCTTGCCACGCTCCTGGTGCTCGACTGGCTCAACAAGCGTGCCGGCGATCGCAACACGTACAAAAACGTAAAAATTGACGCTATGAAAAACAGCACCTTTAGCGCGCAAAGCTTAGCGCGCCTTGGCACCTGCCACCCCAGCCTGCAGCTGCTGGCCTGCGAAATTTTAAAGGAAATGGATATAGCCGTAGTGTATGGCTACCGCGGCGAGGCCGAGCAGAACGCCGCCTACGCCGCCGGAACCAGCAAGCTGCAGTTCCCCCGCAGCAAGCACAACGCTTCGCCCTCTAATGCGGTCGATTTAGCCCCTTATCCTATCGACTGGAACGATATTGCGCGCTTTGAGCAAATGGGGCGCATAGCCAAGGAAAAAGCCGCCATGCTGGGCATAGCCATTAAGTGGGGTGGCGACTGGATGGCGTTTAAAGATTACCCGCACATTGAGTTAGCGTAACATTTTAAAGTAAAAAAACATGGAAAAACTACTTGCAATTGTTGGAGCCGGGCTTGCGGCTATTTTTCTACTGTCAGATGACAGCAAAAAAGAAAGCAAAAATAACAGTTCACTTCCACCAAAGGAAATTAGAGACCTCATTTGGGAGAGGTCTGTAAAAGATGACATTTTGAGCGGCGTAAATTTACACGAAGCGGTAAGAGAACATCAATGTTACTATATAAAAGATGATGACGGGCAATGGGGTGTAGAAATCACGCACGAAGAATTTGCCGAGTATACTAAAAAGGCTGAAGAACTCGGCTATTTCTACTACGATGAGACAGGCTCCAGCGTGTGGGACGACACAAGAGAAACTGTTTGGGTTTTGACTGATTCGGAGTTCAAGAGAAAAGTATAATTTTGCAACCTTAAAAACGAAGAGAATGGTAGTAATAAATGTACCTTTTGAAAAAACAGAAGTCAGTGTAGCCAAGCTAAAGGCGCAGGCTAAACAATTCTACAACGAAAATCTACACGGCAAATGTGTTGTGAATAAAGATAAAGGGGTAACCGTAGGGTTTTCATCCGTAGGGCGCAAGCACGTGCTTTATGCGCGAAATGTGGGTTTTGAAAAGTTGATAGCCATTTTTAAACTTCCCGAAATCATAAGTGCCGCCAAATTCTTAAATTTCAAAAACGCTGATAGCGACGACCATCATACAGTTGTGGGGTATATGAACTTTAAGTGTCCTGTAAAAATCAACGGAAAATTGCAACACTTTAGAGTTGCGGTACGAATTAGCAAGGATGGCAAATTTTTTTACGACCACTCGGTAAGGGTGAAAAAATAAAGGACTAAACTCATTAAGGGGTTCGCAACCTTCCTTACATGATAGAGTTTAGCCCAGTAGTTACCGAGAGATAACCGTTACAAATATACAACATTTTTTGAAAATGTGTACAAAAAATAAATTTGCTTCAGAGCGAAATCCCGCATATTTCGTACCAATTTCTTACGCCTTGGTAGTATTTCATTCATAGCCGCGGTGGAAACGTAAACCACGCTAATCAGCGGATGACTAAAGCAAACCTATCTAAAAACATGAAAATCGGCGTTACGATGCTTGCGCCTCCAACTTAACGGCCGAACTGCTTCCGTTTCCGCTACAAAGATACAACACTTTTCTCAAAAAAGTACCCCTGCGCTCTAAATTTTACCCTGCACACAATGTTTACATTCGTTGTAAACCAAAGGCTTACCGTTAGGTAAGCCTTTTTTATTACCGGTTATATACGGCTTTGTCCGATTTTGTCCGATTTTGTCCGAGTATCGCTGGTTTTGTATAGTGGTGTTTACACAGCGTGTACATCTTTGCAATGTCGTAAACCCGCAGGGTAAACCACCGTACACGTTTTGTGTACGGTTTGTGCACCTGCATTGATTTACAATGTGTCCACAGTATTTTTTATCAATCATGAGTAAAAAACTTGAAATACTAAAACAGTCTTTGGCAAAAAAGGAGCAGCAACTTGATGCCAAATTTGAAGAACACTTTACAACGGTTAAACAAGCGAATGGTCAACCGCTAAACGACAAGCGGAATGGTCGGGCAACTTTGAATAAATGGGACCGCCAAAATGATGCTATTAGGAACCTTAAAGAAAGTGTTGAAAAAACAAAACGAGCTATCGAAATGGAGGAGAGTAAAATCGTAGGCGTGAAACATGTAAACACTTTGATACCCTCTGAGATGTTGATGCTTGTAGAACTTGGCGAGCTAAACCAGTGGCGTAAATACCCAAATATATTTTTTGTAAAAGGCGTAGATAAAGCGCGAATTATTTGGGATAATAAAAGAAAAGTTGTTGCTCACAAATTTGTGAGCGAAATTCCAACACAGGAACAGAGGTCGAAATTTGTCAAGATATACAATTCATTGCACACCATCTTCAATAGCAAGGTGTCAAAATCTTAATAATAGCCTATGAAAAAGCAAAAAAGCATTGAAGCGGAAGGCCGTGCCTATAGCAAAAAGTTTGCCATTGAAAAGGTCACCGATATTAAAGCTGGTGATGTTATTTGTGATAAGGAAACTGGAGCAAAAAGGAAAGTACGTTCCGTAGTCGGTAGTTTAATTCATACTACTGATGGCGATGTGTACTATCGCCACGAGGTAAAAAAACAAAGCGTGTGGAATCTTTTTAATTAACTCAAAATCATAAAAAACAAATGAAAAATGCACCCTATTCAATGCGCTTTAGCGATGCGGAAAAATCAGCCATTACAGCGTACTGTGAGCAAAATGGCATAGCTATACCCGAAGTGGCTGCTGATGTGAAAGCCATGTTTATGCAGGCTCTTGCTACGCCTACACCTGTGCTCCAAAGTGCTACACCTGTCGAAGAAAGCGAAAAATACGTCGAACTACAAAGTAGCTACGATGCGCTTGCAGAGCGTAACAAAGAATTGAGCGCTCAACTTGGCAAGGTTGACGAAAACAGCGCACAGCATGTAGAAGAGATGAACGCCCAATACCGCCGCATTGCCGAGCTCGAAGCGCAGCTACAGCTTTTGGCTGCCGCCGACGAAAACACCGTAACCATAGCCTTTTTGCCCAACGTAAAAAGGCTGCTCGATATTGTTTGCGCGCGCCTTAGCGAGCGGTACGCGCGCAAGTACCCCGAGGGCGTAACCCCTGCGCTGCTCCTGGCCGACATGTTCCTGCGCTACAACCGCGACCAGTACAACGACTGGTTTTACCCCTTTGTAGTTTCCGAGCGCGATGCCAAGAAAATTTTAAACGGCGAAGAAATTTCGGAGGAAGAATAGCCCATGAACCTTTTTAAGCAAAAAGCCGCCGAAAAGTTGCTGGATATGTTTGCCCCCGAACTTCTGCCAACGGTGGAGGAGTACGAGGCTAAGCTAATCAAGCACCTCAAAGCTTTGCCGCTCCAGGAGGGCGAAACCCATGTAACGGCGGTGCTTGATGTAGATGTTGACAGCAACGGCAGGGAGCGCGCCGTATTTGATGTAGCCGCCTTTGATGGCCGCCGGTACGTGCGCAGCATTGAGCGCTATCCCGCTATGGTGTTTGCAAAGCAATTGTTAGACCAACTTTTAAAGTTTAAGGCATGAGTTTTTTTCACGATACCCCCGCTCCAGGCGCACCGGTCAAGGACGATTACATCTTTCACGATGGCTCGGCTCCCGATGAGCTGTTTGCCGAAATGCAGGAGCCCAAGCAATTTTTTGCAGCGCCACCGGCGCCGGCACCGGCTGCCCCTGCCCCCGATGACCCCGAAAAGCCGGACGAGGAAAAGCCCAAAACCGAAGCAGAACTCAAGCGAGCCGCCCGCACCCCCGCCAAGTTTGTGGTGGGTGCGCTCGATGGTGGCCTGGCCTACCTGTCGAGCGTTATTGCCAAGTCCGATGAAAGCGACAGCTACAAGGCCAGCAAGGACGAGCGTGAGCAGCTTACCGACCTGTGGGCCGAGTACCTCAAGGGCAAAGGCGCCGACCTGCCCCCGGGCGTAATGATTTTGGTCATGACGGCCATTGTTTACGGGCCCAAGGTAAAAATGGCCTGGGACGACCGCAAAAAAAATGAGCTGGTGCGCGAGCAGCGCGAAAAGCTCCTGGCGCAGGATATGGAAATACGCCTGCTGCGCTCGCAGGTGGAGGAAAAAACGCTGAAAGAAAAACTTAATACCGAAAAGAAATGACCGCCGCCATTTACATACTCATCTGCTTGCTGGCCTTAGGCCTGCTGGGAATTTTTCTCGCGCACAAAGCGCAGGGCGACTACTACAGCGATGGCGAGCCATACTTTGCGGGGCCGGACGAAAAGGCCCCCGAAGTTCCCGCTGCCGCCCCACACTTTGACGGCATACTTACCGCCCGCCCTGCGGGAATGGATTTTACCACCTATTGCCAAATACGCCGCGAGCAAAACAGGCGGCTGCGCTCCTACTTAAAAAACGGCACGCTGGTTTACTTGGCCTCCGAGCTGTACCAAGTAGGGAACCAACTTTACAAGCGTACCTACATGCCCTTTGTGGGCAGCGCTAAGAGGCTAAAACTTGGAGAAACGCTATGCTCAAAACGGAAGAAAGAGGCACCTTGCCTGTAGCGCGCACCGCCAAGCAAATAGTAATTATTGGCGCCAACGGCACCGGCAAAACCACGTACCAAAAAAAGTTGGCGGCCGCGGCCAAAAAGCGTGGCGAGCGCGTACTCGTGGTTACCTCGCACATTGAGGAGTGGACGGAGTACCCTGCGCTTGCGCACAGCAAAAGCGCCGTTCAAGGCTTCAAGGGTGGCGGCCGCCTGCTATGGATGGGCCGCGATACGCTCGATGTGGCGGCAGAGTTTCGCGGTGGTCTGCTCATTTTTGACGATTGCCGCGCCTACCTTACCGCCACCACCGACCCCGCGCTTTACCGCATCATGATTTCGCGCCGCCAGCAAATGGTTGATGTGTGCGCCGTGGGTCATGGCTTTGGCCACATACCACCGGCGTTTTTTACCTACACTACGCACATTGTGCTGTTTCGCACCTCCGACAACATAAGCTGTCGTAAAAACGTGCTCAACGATTTTGAAAAAATGCGCGAGGCGCAGGCCCGGGTAAACGCTAAAGCCATTAAGCTACCCCACCACTACGAAATAGTAAAGCAATGACCAAGGCTATTGGCAAATACGAGTACGCGCAAAGGGTGGGCATATCCATGCGCACGCTGTGCCGCTGGCTCAACGTGCGCTACTACGCCGAGCTGCAGGCCTTAGGCTACTCCAAATATCAAAAGTTGCTGCTGCCTAAACAGGTTGAATTCTTAAACCAAAAGCTATGCGTAACCGAATTTTAGCCAGCCTGCAAAATCTGCTTTGCTTTGCCCTTGGCTTTGCAGCCTGCTACCTGTGGCAGGCTCATGGCCGCGAAGCGCCGCTACCGCTACCCGCTACGTTAGAATCCGAAATACATAAACGCCATGAAGAAAAAGTTAAGCGTCTTGACACTTGCCCTCCTGATGAGCTGTTACGTCTTTGGGAGTGGTACACAGCCCCCGCAAACGGACAGCCTGAGCGTTAGCCTCGGGGCTATGCGCGAAGCCGTAAAAATATTTGAGCAGCGCGATTACTACCACGACCTGTACCGGCTCAACCGCACGCTCAACGCCGCCTGCGAGGCTGAGGTAAAGCGCCTGCGCCGCGAGCGGTGGCTCTATGGAGGCTGCGGCGTAGCCGTGGGCTTGGTGGTTGGCATTGTCGTTTTTAAGTAAAAATAGTACCTTTGCGGTACCAAATCACGATTTTTTTTATTAACTTTGAATAGCAGCGTATGCCAACAATCTTCGATTACATTGGAATTATTATAAAATTTTACTCCAATGAGCATGAGCCGATACACGTACACGCCATATACAACAACGCTGAGGTAAAAATAACGCTGCATATAAAAGATAACGTGGTTTACAGGGCTACGTACCACGAGGTAAAAGGAAAGTTTAGTCCTTCAAAAATGGCTGACTTAAAAAAGTTTGTTTCGATAAACAAAAACGCAATGTTTTACGCGTGGAACCAATACTTTGTACACCACCTGCCTATAAAGCCTGTAACCATTACAAAGCGCATAAAATGATAAAAAAAGTTACATATCTACACGATTACCTTCTCTCGGTTACGTTTAGCGACAAAACTAAGAGGGTAATAGACTTGTACCCATTTCTTTCCAAAAGTAAGCACCCGCTCATTCGCAAATTTTTAAACCTTGATTTATTCAAAACTTTTAGAGTAGAGCACGGCTCGCTGTGCTGGGGCGATAACGAGTTTGACCTCGACCCACACTCCATTTACCACGGCGAGTTTGACGCGCACTTAGAGCACGCCTAACACCCAAGGCTTACCCACACGGTAAGCCTTTTTTCTTCCCGGTAGCACCAATTCAAAAAATTACTATCTTTGCCCTTGTCTGTTACTCACATATTTCAAGGGCAAATCAACAAAAAAATAATAGTTTGCTAATGGATGGCTAAACCGTAAGGTTTAGCGACTTCAAGCCCTGCTTGTGAGTGACAGACACATCCATTGGCTTTTTTATTTACCTTAATTCTTTTACAAATGTCTGTCAAAAAGAATGCAACCAGTGTAGAATACTGGAGAAAGGAGGCTGAAACCTACAAGGGGCTGTATAGCGAAACGCTACAGCTGCTCGCTACAGCCACTAACATTAACCGCGACCTGGTATGCCTTGGCGACCAGCCAACGCACAGGGAAAAAGTACAGGCTCCTACTAACTCCAAGGAGTGGTATGAGCAGCAACTTCAACTGCTAATTGACGAGGAGCGATACGAAGAAGCCGCTGCCTTGAAGCGACGAAAAGAAAATACGTAACCATCAGCCTGCCCCTCGGCAGGCTTTTTTATGCTCAAAAAGCACACAAAGTGCCAAAAGCAGCCAAATGCAGCCACAACGCGCCGCAAGCAGCCACCGCCATTTTGCACCCCTATACCTTTGCCCCTATACTTTTTGTATGCGATTAGTTTTGTTTGTGTTTGTCGAGTAGGAGGAGTAAGAAAGTACGCTCACGGCCAAGGCCGTTTGAATATTGACTATGAAACTTTGAAGGCGTTCCATCCCGAACGAAAGCTACAAAATTCCGAAAGTGGCCACGTAATTGAAGCCAAAGAGTGTGGATAGGAAACAGAATGAGTAGGATTTTTCGCAAATTATTAACCAAAAAATAAAAATCAATGTTGAACAAAACCAAAACTGTAGCGATTTTGCTCATTAGCTTAATCGTGCTGGTGGTTGCTTTTGAGGTGTACCGCCGCAAGAGCGCCAAAAAGGCGATAACGCCCACCGCCACTACGGAGGAAAAGAAAGACACCCCCGCGGCCTAAATTGTTAAACCTTAAAAACAAAAAAGAAGAAAAATGGAAAAGAATCTTGACCCCAAAAAGTCGCTGTCGAACGCATACACCGGCAACTCAAATTTTGTAGGTGCCACCCTTGGCGCCGATGACGAAACCTACGGCTACGTTCTGAGGAACGAAACCAACAAGCCTGTTTTGCTGGCGCTGTTCCCGGGCTACTACACCAAGGCCGCCGACATTATGAACCAGCAGGGTAAAACCGTTGACGCCATTCTTACCGAGGGCGTAGTGTTTACGCACGAGGACAAAAACGTAACCTGCTACGGTAACCCCAAGGCGTTTGGCGAGTTCAAGGCTTTTGCGCTGTACAACCCGCAAAAAATGAAGTCGCTGACCATGCGCGTGGATGATGCTTCGCAGTTTGGCCAAACCATCAATGTGCAGTCGCTGTCGCCCTACCGCAACCTTGGCGATAAGCGCATTTCTCCCGCTCAGTACAAGGATGCCAAGCAAACCAACGATAAGCTGGTTTCCATCCCGCTGGGCGATGTGCAGATGGATAGCAACACGGTTATTACCTACACCGTAATGCCTGGGCGCGAGGTGGAGTTTACCTGGTTCCTTGACTGCATGAGCAACCCATCGGAGGAGCTGCGCCGCGCCGCCGCTCGCGCCGCCGCCAAAAAGCAGTAAAACACAATGGATAGCAATAAAAAAATACAGGCCGTAATGCGCATGCTCGGAGAGGAAGACCTCTCCGAGGTGCTCGGACGGTTCGGCTACTTTGGCAAACCTACGGAGGCGTTGGTGTGGGAGGCTACAGGCAAGTACGGCGAGCGCTTTGTAACGGCGCTCAACGAGGCCGCTAAAAAAAGCGCTTCGTACTACGGAACGCCGCTCACAACGGCACCTACTCTTTCGCGCTTAGAGGGCGAAAAAGTGGAAACCCCCGCCACCGATGCTGCAAAAACTGACACCTCAAGCAACGTAAAAGGTTGGATTGATTCCGCTTTTGGCTGGCTCAAAACTGGTAGTGATATTGGCATTGATTGGGCAACGTTGTATAAAAACAACCCCGGTGCAAAAGTAGATGCTAACGGCAACCTTGTGGATGCCAATGGCAACCTGCTGGCAATGGCCGGTACCAACAACCAAAACCAAAACAGCGGAAGCAACAATACCATACTGTACATTTCGCTGGGGCTGGCTGCGGTGGTGGTGCTCGGAGTGGTCTTTATGAGGCCTTTTAAAAAGTAGCAAAACATAAAACGGCTGAAAAGGCTCGCTTGCCAAGGTGCGAGCGAGCCTTTTTACTTTAAGTAAAAAATGGACGTTATTTTTTTAGATAATCCGGTATTCGACAGCGTGGCGGTGGTCAACCGCTCCACGGGTATTATCATGGTCAACGCGCCGCTTTTTGCCGGGTACACTCCCTTTGAGCAGCGCTTTATCCTTCTGCACGAGGAGGGGCACTACGTGCTTGATACCGACTGCGAATTTACCGCCGATGCCTACGCCTTCGACCGCCTGGCGGGGACTGAGTTTCGCAGCCTGCGGCAGCTGGTGGCAACGCTCGAACGCACCCTGCCCTTTACCACCCGCGAGCATCGTGAGCGGGTAAACGCCCAGCTGCGCCGCGCCCTCAAGTGGGACTACGAGCACGGCAATAGGGAGGCCGGCCGGATGCTGGCGCGCCTGAACGCCGGCTACTCAGCCATGACCGGCACCGAGGATAAGCTGCTTGGCGCTGTAGCCGACGACATCAACAACCGAAACGCTACCAACGTAAACGGCTGGCTGTCGAACTTTAGCAAGCTGAGCCAACAACAAAAGATGCTGGCCGGTGGCGCCATCGCCGCCGGTGTTTTGGCCTTAATCATCATAACACGATAGCACCATGTTAGCAGCAATAACGGCCGGAATAACCGCCATAGGCACCGGAGTGGCCAGCATATTCGGCTACAAGAGCAACAAGGCTGCCGCCGGAGCGCAAAGCGATATAGCCGCCGCCAATAAGCACATATCTGACAACAACCTTGGTATAGCCCACGCCGGCGAAACGCAAAATGTGGTAGGCTCCTACTATAGCTTTAAAATAACCGAAGAGCAGCAGGACACCATTGTGAAGGTGGCCATCATTGTTGCCGTAATGCTGGTTTTAGTTACACGAATTAAATCACGAAAATAAAATGAAGTACACCCCCGATTTTATAACCATTTCGGCCAAGCAGGGCGACCCGTCCGTGCTTTGGATTGGCAAGAGCGGTAGGTATTACCGCACCAAGCCCCACGCCATAGAGGACAACCCCGCCGAGGCTTACCCCTACAAGTCGCCGTTCAACGCCGCGCTGTGGACGGGTGTTGCCGTGCTGGCCGCACTCGCTATTGGCTTTTTCTTGTACCGCCGTTTAAAAAAGTAATACCATGAACGTACCTATTGTATCCGACCTGCTGCAACATGCCTGTGCGCCTCGCACCCGCAAAAGCGAACACGCTGTGGGCAAAAACCGCTACCGCAAGGCAAGGCGCTACACCGGCGAACAACCCGCCGCCACGGCAGCGCCCGCTAATGACCGGCCGCAACCTGCCGCCACCCCAAAAAGGGATGGCACCAAAAAGCCCACCAATCCCACCCGCAGGCCACAGCAGGCGCCGAGCGTGGTTGTTGTGCAGCCCGCCGCGCAAGGCGCGGGGCTTGGGCACTACCTCCCCTCGCTACCGATGCTCTGCGCCGTAGGCTTGGCGGTGGCTATTGTTTTACTCGTAAAAGGTAAGTAATGAAAAAAGTAGCAAAATATTGGGCACCATTGCCCCTAAAGTACAAAGCCGCAGCCATAGTGGTGGTGGCTATTTGTGCGTACCTGCTGTACCGCAAATTCCTCAAAAAAAGCGAAGCGGATAAAATAGCCGAACAGCTAAGCGACAGCGTAAATAGCACACCGGTCAACAAGAGCAACCTTACGCTTACCGATAACGATTTAAACGTGATGGCGGCACAGCTGTACAAGGCCATGAAGGGAGCCGGCACCGATACCGATACCGTTTCCAACGTGCTGAGCCGCGTAAAGACTAAGGACGACCTAAACGCGCTCATTCGTGCCTACGGCATCAAGGACGGCGAAGATTTGCGCCTGTGGCTCAAGGGCGACCTTGGCGGGAAAAATCTCGAAGCTGTTATAAATCTATTTACGGATTTGGGCGTAGTTTTCTAATGAAAAAAAGCATAAAAATAGGGCTTGGCGTAGCGCTGGCAGCAGCTATTATTGCTGCTGTGTATATTTTTCGACACCGCAAAAAGGTGAAGGATGAAAAGGAGGCGCAGGCGCTTGCCGCTGCCAAGGCCGCCATTACCGAAACGCCGGCTAATAAAAGCAATGTAACCCTGTCTAATAGGGAGTTGGAAATCACAGCTATTCACCTATACGAGGCCATGAAACCGGTAGCCGGTACCAATGAAACGCAGTTTTGGCTATACATGAATAAGGCAAAAAACAAGGACGACCTTAAGGCCATCATTGCTGCCTTTGGTACGCACGACGGCAAGGACTTGCGCGCCTACATTAAGAGCGAACCCGATGCGGCCTTTAGGGCTAAGGCGGCAGCCTTTTTTAAATCACTCGAAGTAAGTTTTTAAGCTATGAAAAAGAGCATAAAAGTAACCATAGGCGTAGTATCGGCGCTATCGGCGCTGCTGGCCGTTGCCGTTTGGATTCTGTATAAAAACCGTAAGGAAATAACCACCGAGGTGGCCAAAATTCCGCAGCTGTTTTCGGGGGGGGCAGCCCACCGGACAAACTCCCGATGCCGCCTTCCCGCTCAAGATGGGCAGCAGGGGCGAGTGCGTAAAAAAGCTGCAGGCGGCGCTTAATACCATGAAGCCGCTTACGCCCCTTGCTCCCGTAAAGGTGGATGGTATTTTTGGCGAAAAAACGCAATCCATGCTAAAGTACAAGCAGGGCGTAACGGAGGTTAGCAAGGAAAAGTACCAACAAATTGTAGGGTAAAATGGACAACACAAAAACGCTCATGCTCCTCGAGGAAGCCGCCGAAACTCCGGCGGCTATCCGCCTTTCGGCCGATGGCAAGTTTATATACGCCGGCTACCCCTTTGCCGGAACTACGGGCGTAAATAGCGCTACGTGGAAAATCAGGCGCTTTGAATTTGCCGCCAACGGCGACATATACACCACCTACGCCGGTGGTAGAAAGGATAAGTACGGCTTTATTTTCGCCCAGTGCGAAAATTATAATTACGCATTTGCTTAATGGTTAACAAAGTTGTAGATATTATAAGCGGTCAAGTCCGCGTGCTATGGGGCAAAATCAACGCCGCGCTGCTCAACGGGCACGCGGCGCAAGATTTTTTTGATTACACCGACCAAGAAATAGCCAAGCAAACGCTTGACGAGGTGGCTGGGCGAGGCAGCGCCACCGAGCACGCGCTAAGCGTAGGCGAGGGCAACGCTGACCAAAACGCCGCCACCCTGCGGCAAGTACGTTTTGAAGCCGCGCAGGCGTTGAATACCGCGCGGCACGAAATGGCCGAAGAAATTGGCAAGCAAACGCTTGACAGGGTAGCCTCGCGAGGTAGCACCACCGAACACGTGCTGAGCGTAGGCGAGGGTAGCGCCGACCAGAACGCCGCCACCCTGCGGCAGGTACGCTTTGAGGCCGCGCAGGTGTTAGGCACCGCCCGCACCGAAATAGCCGCCCTGCGCGGCCCCGGTGCCATGACCCACGACACGTTAAAAAAAGCCAGCGATAGCATTGACACGCTGCTGAGCATTGTGCAGAGCGAAGATGCCGACCTGGACACCGTGCGCGAAATTGTGGCGTTTATAAAAAACAACAAGGATGTAATTGATGCCATTGCTACCAATAAGCTCGACAAAAGCGCGCATAACGCCTTTGTGGAGCAAATGGGCGGCGAGCTGCAGGCGCTCACGGCCGCGCTGGCCGAGAAAGCCGCCGCCGCGCATAGCCACACGCCCGCGCAGCTGGGCGCCGCCACGGCCGCCCAGGGAGAACGGGCGGACAGCGCGGTTCAGCCGGATTCGCGCAAGCTCATGGGGCCGATATGGGAGGATGTGGGCGTAGCCGATGCTATTGCGCTTACGGTAGCCGGTTATACGGAGTACAAGGAGGGCGATTTTTTTACGTTCAAGGTGGCGGCAAGCAACTCATCTTCCACGGTAAACATTAACATTAACGGGCTGGGGAATAAAAGACTGTACGCCGCGGGTACCACTACTCCGGCGGGGCCCGTAAAAACCGGTTTGTACGCCGGTGGAATTTACACAGCCGTTTATTTCAACGATGCTTTTTGGTTGCTGGGCTACGCCTACGCTATTTCGGGTAGCGCAGGTACGGCAACGTACTCCACCTATGCTACCAATGGCGTTGATAGCAATGTATCGACTTACTTGGCCAACAAAGTAAGTCGCGAGGGGAAGTATTTGCCTGTGGCAACATTTACAAAAACCTACACATCGACATACGTTGACGGCGCGAGCATAAACTCGCGCATTCAGCTGCTTGAAGTGAGCCGCGGCGATGGCGATGTGGAGCTTGAGGTAATTGAGGTAAGCGTGGTAATATCAATGCCTGCTCATACCGGTGCCACATTTGTTGATACCCCCGCACTGGCAAAAGTATATGTTGACGGCAGGCTAATAGGTACCGGTGCGGCCGATATAGCGCTGGTGTGTACAAGCAACTCCGCCACTACGCGAGCGTGGACGTTGTATGTTAAGTCGAATAAGCCAGATAAGATTTTTTTAGTTAACCCACAAAACTATAGGGGGCGCTCATTTAGCGCTACATCGGCGGCAACATCAACGGGAGTTTTTTTGTCAACCTACGTTAGCGCGGGTACGCCGCTGGCCGAGTTGCCTGCGCCGGTATGTGGCGAGGTGGTGGAGGGCCAGCTCGCGCCGCGCGGCCTGTACAACGCCAACAACGGCACCACCTGCGAAGTGTGGATAGGCCGCGCGGCCGAGTACGATGCGCAGCAACCACAAGGCTTAGCATTTATTGTAGAATGATAAAACTTGCCGACCAAAATATAAAGGATGTGCGCCTTGGCGGGGCCGAGGTAAAGCGCGTTTTGCAGGACGGCGTGAAGATTTGGGAACGCCTTTCTTTGCCGTTGATGTATAGCATCCCGCTCAACAGCACCGAGGGGCTTGCGTGTATAATAACCGGAGTTGCGCCGACCGTTTCGGGCTCGGGCGTAAGTTTTGTAACACCCGTAGCTGGGAGGCCTACCGGGTGCAAGGTGTTGAGCTCCTACACGCTGCTAACGTGGGCTATGCAGAAACCCTTTGAAAATGTAACGTTTTCCTATTGGGTTTACCCTGATGCGACCTATGGAGGACACAACACATCATGGAGAATAGGCGGCAGTACCGATGACCTTCGTTATCCGCTTAAAGTCGCCGAAACGGAAGGAGGGGTTCGGAGGTATGGTTTTTTTGGATATCCATCGGCATTTAGTGGCGGTAAATATGCAACAATGGGCGCACCGCCTGGGGTGTGGAGCCTTACAACGTGGTCTATTGAATGGCTGACGCCGACCAATGCGACCGTGCGAGTTTATTCAAACGGGGTTCTAATCTATACATATTTAAACTGCGGAATATCAAATGTGTATGGCACTTACATGTATTTAGGACAAAGGGAGGGAAACGGCTGCACTAATTTTACCTTTTCCAGCTTAAAATTGTATAATGCGCTGCTGAGCGATGCGCAAATAGCGGCGCAGTTTGAAAACGAAAAAGCAAGCTATCTATGAACTTATCCACGCTCATACCCACGGCTTTGCCCTACGCACTAACGCTGGCCGGCACCTTTGGCGGCTACTATTTTGCGCGTAAAAAAAACGAGGCAGAGGCCATAAAAATAACGGCAGAGGCCCGCAAGACCGATGCGCAAACCATTGACGAGCGCTACCGGCTGCTGCTCGATGCGCAGCAAAAGCAGCTGGACAGGCTCGAAAAAAAAACAGAGCGTATGGAAACCGAGCTGCGCGAAATGCGCAAGCACGTTTGCACCGTGGCCGAGTGTCCCCACCGGAGGCGGTAAAGTGCAAGGCAAAAGGACAAAAGAGCACAAGCAGTACATGGCTTGTGCTCTTTTTATTTATCACAAATACAATGTGTTATCGCAAAAAGTGCACGAGTGCACGACTTTTCACGGAAAAAGAATTTTATTCTATTACTCTTGCGCGCTGCCGTATCATTTCGTGCCCCTCGGGGGTGCGGCTTACCACGTACTCATTGGTAACCTCCAGGCTGCTATGGTCGGCTTGGCCCTGTACGTAGTTGGCGCCCACGCCATCGGCCAGCAGGTTGCTGATGCCGGTGTCCTTTAGGCTGTAGAATTGCAGCTCCATCCCCCAGCTTAATTTTTTGCGAACTACCGTACTCCAGTAGCGCGCTACCTCGCGGCTGTCAATGCGCTTAGCCGAGGGCGTGAATTTTTTGTGGTGGCCAAATACGTAGTGGTTTTTGTCGCACCGGTCAAGCTGTAGGCACTCCAGGTAGGGTTCTAAAGCCAGCGGTATGGTTTTGTACGAAGTGTTATCGTTTTTGGTATCCTCGGCGTTTACTTTTATAACGCTATTTTTTAAATCAATAGAGGCGGCGCGCAGGTAGGTTAAGTCGTCCGGCCGCAGAAAGCAGTAGTAGGTAAGCATGCAGGCGGCCAGGTAGCGCGGATTCTCCTTTTTGAGAAAATCGACCAGCGCACGCAGCTGCTCGTTGGTAAAGGATTTGCGATTTTTTTTGGTAAGGTTCTTCGGGTTCTTTTTTATGGCGGCAAAGGGGTTAACCTTGGTGTAGTCAAACTGCACCAGCCAGTTAAAAAGGGCGCGGTAAAATGTGAGGTGGTTGTTGTAGCTGCGGTGCGATACCTTGGGCTGCTGCTTAACCCACAGCATAAAGGCCGTGGCAAGCGGTTTGTCAAATTCGTAGGCGTACAAATCCGGTCGGCGGTACACCTCGCAGAGCCAGGTGGTCAACTTTTTTACGAACGATTTGTAGCACCGCAGGCTGTTGGCCTCGCGCTCCTTTTCCTGCACGCTCATGTACGTGTCGAGCGCATCCAGGAACTTGTGAAAACCTTTGCGCGTTTCCTGCTCTACGAAGGGGTTCCAGCCGGCCTCCAGCTTGGCGTTTATTTCGCGCGCCAGGTTGCGCGCGAACATTCGGCGCTCCCGAATGTTTTTAACGCGGTTAACCTTGACGCGCCTTAACGCCATGCAGCCCCTGAAGGGGTTCCATACGTAAAATTTTACGTACCAGTCTTTGTTTTCGCAGATTTCCGCAGGGTAAAAGCGGACGAGGGGGAAATTTTCGTAGGTGGACATTTTTTTTTTAGCCCCAGGAAAAAATCCAAGGCTAAAAAGTTAGCTGACCCGTTACTGACCCGAAATTTTTATCAAAATCGCTGTAGCCTTAGTGTCGCAATCGTTATAGCGATTTTTGCGGAGAGGATGGGATTCGAACCCATGATGCCCTTTTGGAGCATACACACTTTCCAGGCGTGCGCCTTCGACCACTCGGCCACCTCTCCAATTTTTGCGGAAGCGTAAAAACAGCATGCTTATATCAAACGTACTAAGTTAGGAATTATTTTGATATGCTGGCAACTTCTTATTTTTTTGTGAGCTAATCCCACCCTTTTGCATTTCCCCAAAGCTACAGGGTAAACACCTGCAATGAATTTTCGGTGGTTACCTCCTCCACCTCCTCCACCGAAATTCCCTTTACCTCGGCAATTTTTTTGGCCACCAGCGCAAGGTAGCTGCTTTCGTTGCGCTTGCCGCGGTAGGGCGCAGGGGCGAGGTAGGGCGCGTCGGTCTCGAGCACCATGTCGGTAAGCGGAACTTGCCGTACCACCTCGGGCAGGTGGGCATTTTTGAAGGTAACCACGCCGCCGATGCCCAACTTGTAATCGCCCAGCTTCTTTACCTCGCGGTACAGTTCAATGGAGCCCGAGTAGGCGTGAAATACGCCTTTTACGCTAGGCTTTAACCTGCGCAGTACGGCAAGGATTTCGTTGAACGAATCGCGGGCGTGGATTACGATTGGCAGTTCATAGTTCTCGGCCAAATGAAGCTGCTCTTCAAAGGCAAAAAGCTGCTGCTCCAAAAACTCCTTGCTCCAGTAGCCGTCAATGCCTACCTCGCCAATGGCCACAAACGTTCCCGCGGGTTGCGCCTCCAGCGCATGGCGAACAAAATTCAGCTCGTCCTCCACCGTTTCCTTTACCGATGTGGGGTGCAGCCCAACCATAGGCCGGCAGAGCGGCGAAAATTCTCCGGCGGTGCGCATCATGGCGGCGTAGGTGGAGCTGTCGACGTTGGGCATGAGCAGCTGCGTAACGCCTGCCGCCTGCGCCCGCGCTATGGTTTCGGCGCGGTCGGCATCAAAAACGCTGTCGTAAATATGGCTGTGGGTATCTATCATGCAAAATATGGTAGGCAAAGTTAAGAACTTGGCAGGGAAATACAAGGTCATCGCCAGTAGCTAATAATGATAAAAAATGCGCAAAATGCGACGGTTGGCTTAAAACGAGTGCAAAAACGGCTAATTAGTGCTAAAAACCTCAATTATAACGTATAAAATGCGTTACCTTTGGTGTGAGTATTTCAATTTACAAACGTTTAATTTTTTTATACCATGAAAACACTTCGCAACATAGCACTGTGTGCTGCAGGGCTGCTCATTGCCGCCTCGTGTTCACCCACGCTAAAGGTTACCAGCGACTACGATCGCAGCGTTAACTTTACCGTGCTAAAGACCTACTCGCTGTACAAAACCGAGGCCACACCATCGGTTAGCGAGCTCAACCGTGAGCGCATAACCAACGCCGTGAAGGCCGAGCTGAACAAGAAAGGTTATGCCGAGGTGGCCGATAGCGCTGACTTTTTGGTAAACATCAACGCTATTGCAAAAACCAAGCTTGATGTGAGCGCCAACACCAACTACTACGGCTACGGCGGCATGTATCGTCCCTATGCTTGGGGAGCGGGCGCCGGCATGGCCTCGTCAACCACCAACTTCAACGTGGATACCTACAAGGAGGGATCGCTCATTATTGACTTTATCCATGCCTCGGACTCCAAAATGATTTGGGAAGCTATCGGCGATGAAAAAATTGATAGCGATGTAAAGAATCCCGATCAGTTTATTGCCGACGCCGTGGCGCAAATTCTTGCTACATTCCCGCAGCAAGGCGTTGCTATACCTGTATCAACCAAGAAGTAGCAGTTTGTCCATAGCGTAGAAGGGTAAGGCAAGTAGCGGCTGGCTGCTTGCCTTCTTATTTTTGATAAAAACGATGTTAAACTTGAGAGGAAATTCAGCAGCTGCAATCTTTTCTTTAACTTCGCACGGAGTTCAGGAGCACCTTTTTAATGCCAAACACCATGCCCACATCTAACTACATACTTCCTCCCTACCTTAAGGCCGGCGCTACCATTGCCATTTGCGCTCCGGCGCGCAAGGTAAGCGAGCCCGAAATGCACATGGCCGTAAAAATTTTTGAGTCGTGGGGGTTACGCGTAAAGCTGGGTAAAAATTTATTTTGCGAGCAGCACCAGTTTTCGGGCTCCGATAGGCAGCGCGCGGCCGATTTGCAGGGCTGCATTAACGACGCAGAGGTAAATGCTATTATTTCGGCGCGAGGTGGATATGGCTGCGCCCGGCTGCTGCCAGACTTGGATTTACTATCGCTGAAAAAAAATCCGAAGTGGCTGGCCGGGTATAGCGATTTTACGGTAATGCACCTGGCGCTTTACCGCCTGGGCGTGCAGAGCCTCCATGCCACCATGCCCATCAGCTTTAGCGATACAAAAGGAGTGGAGGCCCTGCGTGCCGCACTTTTTGGCGAAAGCCTCAACCAAAAATTTGCCGCGCATGAGCTGAACGTAGCGGGTGTTGCCGGTGGAAAGTTGGTGGGCGGAAATTTGTCCATCATATACAGCCTGCAAGGATCACCGTACGCGCTGCTGCCCGACAATGCCATCCTTTTTATCGAGGACCTGGACGAGTACCTCTACCACGTTGACCGTATGATGATGAACCTGGAGCTGTGCGGGCAGCTGCAAAAAGTAAAGGGGTTGCTGGTGGGTGGCATGAGCGATATGAAGGACAACACCATTGCTTACGGAAAAAGCGCGCTTGAAATTATCCGCGAGCACGCCGAAAAATTCAACGTTCCTGTAGCCTTCGGATTTCCCGCCGGACACCAACGACCCAACCTGGCCATGAGGTTTGGCGCAGAGGTGGAGCTGAGGGTGGAAGACGATAGCGCTACTTTGGCTTACCTTTGAGAGCGGCACAAGGAAGAAAGGTAAAGGGTACACGGTAGAACACCATGTACCCTTTACCTTTCTTCCCATTACCCCTATTTGTAGGAGTTGTACGAAACAATCTCCTCCGTGCTCTTGCGAATTTTCGGGCGAATTTCATCCTTGGCGGGGTAGCCCATGGTAATGATGAGGTCAACGCGCTTGCCGCGGGGAATGTGCAGAATTTCGCGCACCTTTTTCTCATCAAACCAGCCCAAAATACATGTTCCCAAGCCCAGCTCGGTGGCCTGTAGGCAAAGGTGTGCAACGGCAATGCCAACGTCGTACATGGCGTAATCTTTCTCTTTGATAATGCTGCCGATGCCCGAGGTAAAGTTTTTAGGCTCACGCACCACCACAATGTGTACCGGCGCCTGCTTGGTAAAGTGGTTCATGTTGAGCGCGCGGCTTGCAGTAGCGTCGGCCACGGCGTTTTTGAGTGCGGTGTCGGTTACCACAATAAAGTGCCAGGGCTGCGCGTTGCACGCCGATGGCGACAGCCGCGCGGCTTCAAGGCAGGCCTCTATTTTTTCCTTCTCCACCAGCTGCGGGGTGTAGGCGCGCACGCTTTGGCGCCTGTGAATAAGCTTGTCGAAATCCATATGGGTAAATTTTATAATTTTGCGGTCAATTGTATATTGTCATTGCGGCTCAAGTCCGGAATGACATTTTAGGTTGATCTTGATTTTTTTAAACCTTGAATCTTTGAATCCTCTTTTATCCTCCGCCTACTTTGCGCCGGTGCAATATTTTTGCAAGCTGGCAAGTGCCGGGCAAGCTTTTGTAGAGGCGCACGAGCACTACCTTAAGCAAACCTACCGCACGCGCTGCAACATACTCACAAGCCACGGCGTGCTTACGCTAAGCGTGCCGGTGGAGAAGGTGCATGGCGAAAAAATGCCCATACGCGATGTGCGCATCGACTACTCCATGCCCTGGCAGCGGGTGCACCGGCGCGCGCTGGTTACGGCTTATAATTCATCGCCGTTTTTTATGTACTACGCCGACGAAATTTTACCGTTTTTTGATCGGCGCGAAACATTTTTGTTTGATTTCAACCTGAAAATAACGCAGCAACTTTGCCAAGTTTTAGGCCTTCGTACCAAAATTTTGACCACCGAAAGGTACGAATTTTTTGAAAACAATCCGCTCGACTTTCGCCTGGCCATCAGCCCCAAAGCAGGGCAACAAAAAGCGGACAAAAATTTTTGTCCGCAAGAATATTTTCAAGTATTTTCCCACCGGTTCGGCTTTACTCCCAACCTCAGCATCCTCGACCTGCTATTCAACGAGGGCCCCGAGGTGCTGAGCGTACTTAGAACTTCAGCCCAAGTATAACTAGAACCTCCAACCGAAGGTAAGGAAGAAGTTGTTTTGGTTAATAGTGTGCTTCTGCTCGTCGGAAATTACGTTGACGCCATTATTACCTATACAGTAGTAGGTATACTGCTTGTCCTGCTGGGTGGAGAGGCTGTAGGCGAAGTTGATATTAAACATTTTAGAAACCTGTACACCTGCTCCTCCCGAAAAAATATTAATAGTTCCATCTTTTCCCGAGTTGCCGGTGTAAGGGTCCACGCTGCTGGTGTAAGGATTATCGTAGCGAGCGTACCCGAGACGAAAGGACATGTTTTGATACCCCAGCTCTCCTCCTACTCGAATGTTGTGCGTACCCTTGTAGCCATTTGCAATGTTGAGGTTGGAAACGTTGTAGTGCGGGTCATCGGGGCTGTTGGCAGGCCAACCGCTTTCTTCGCGCAGCTTGATTTCTGAGAAGTCGGTGTACTCGTAGTCAACGCTCAAAATTCCTCGCCAATCGTTACTTGCCGACGGGCTGAATACGTAGGCCAATCCGCCCATTATGCGCGTGGGAGTTTCAATGCCGTATTGATTTTCGTTATCTACTCCCGGCGGGGGAACGCCGTATCGTGGTTGAGCTACTATGTCGGCACTGTATAGATCGGTCATACTAAGAAAGGTGCGCGTGTGAATGGCTGCACCGATTTTTAATCCGTTTAAAAAATCAGCATTGGCAAAAGGCCAGGCAATGGCGCCGAACTTAAAGTTATACCCAACGCCGGTTTGGCGGTATTGCTTTGTGTAGTCGAATTGCTTAAAGTTCGATTGATTTCCCGGACGAGCATATTCGGACGAGGTGTTGTCCTCAAAGTATTTGACCGAGCTGATTCCAACGCCAATCCCTAAGTATAGCACATTGCTAATATTGGTGCTCATGCTAAAATCGTAGGTAGAAAGGTAGCCCTGTATTTCTGCGCTTTGCCGTCCCTGAGTTGCATCTCCATCGGCTAGTCGCGGCGAGTACACTACGCGGCCGCCGTTCACTCCTGTGCTATCGATCAAGAATGCTTGGTAGGCCATCCACGGCTCATCGGATAGATAGTCGGGGGTGCTGCCATCGTTGGTGGCCACTTGCGCAAAGTAGTCCATGTACGTATTGTACTCCTGGTAGCGGCCTTGCGCAACGTAGCGCTGGCCGAAGTTGTCGGTTTTGTTGTAGGCAAAACCAAAATTCAGGCTAACCAATCCTTCATTGCCGAAGTTCATTACTCCTACTCCTCCTATGTTGGACAAGCCGAATCGGTAGCGGTAATCGTTGGTACTGTTACCCATGTAGCTGACATCGGTGCTGGCGTACAGCAAATTTCCCGTGAGGGTAAATTCATCGCTGCGGTACACGCCAATACCTGCGGGGTTAAATGCCATGGTAGTAAGATCGCCGCCAAGCGCCGTAAATGCGCCACCCATGGCGGCAAAGCGTGCCGTTCCCAGGTGTGTGGTGCGCGAAAAACGCAGGCCCTCTACCTCATTTTGAGCAACACTTTTCCCAATACAACAGAGCAGAATGGCTACTCCTAAAAGAATCCTTTTTCCCATTACTAAAAATTATGAAACTGTTTTGAATTTTATAAAAAGAAATTTTACTCCCGCTTTTATTAACCGTGGGTGTCGCTTGCCCGCGGGCCAAGCAAACCCACGGCACATGCGCCAATACTGCATGGCGCGCGGAGCAGGCGTTGCACAAGCGCTAAGCTGCTGCTCCGCGCGCAACAAGCCGGTGCCGCCATGCCGTCCGTAGGTTCTGCTTCGCGCCACCTACGGTTATTCAAGTTTAGCCCCTGCAGGGCTAAAACCACATATGTAGATAATGCTGATTATTAGGCAAGCATATAAATTCAAAACAGCCTCTATGTATTTGTTTAGATTATTGCATTGCCATATTACATCGCCCCATCATGTTTACAGCAATCACAAATCATCAATCAAAAATCGACAATTATTTACCGTCCTCCTCCTCGCCGGTTGGAGCCGCCTGAAGAGCCTCCGCTAGGTGCTGATGGAGCGGAGCCGCCACCGGAGCTGTTGCTATTATTGTAGCTGCTCCCTGACGACCTGCTCTCGTTGCTATAGCTGCTGGTGGGTTGAGGGCTGGTATTGCTCTCGTAGTTTCTACCTCGTACGCTTCGATAGCTGCTCGATCCTTGCTGCGGTGTTTGTGTCTGTACCGATTGTGGGACTGAGTTACTGCCGGATGATCCTTGATATGCGTTGCCTCTTGTGCCACGGTAGTTTATGCTATTGGGGACGGACATGGTGGCATTGCCTCCCGATCTTTGCCCATAGCCGCTGCGCCCCGATGTGTATCCCGTTCCCCGGCTTGTCCCCGACATGCTTTCTGTCCTTTGTCCGCGCGAAACGCTGCTGCCGCTACCGCCGCCGCTGGGGTAGTAGGGATAGTAGGGGTATCCGCCCCAGTAGCAGTACGGGTTGTAGCCGTAGTAGTAAGGGTAGCCCCAGCCCCAACCATAGTAGGGGTATCCGCCCCAGCCGTAGTAGGGATAGCCCCAGCCCACGCTCCAGCCCCAGCTGCCCGCCGAAATGCCCCACGAGCCATACGGATAGCTGTAGGGGTAGTTCCACCACGGATCGTTCCAGTAGGGGTCGCGGTCGTACACCACGTAGGTGGGGTCGTCGTAGCGCAGGCGGTTGGCGTAACTCTCGCGCTCTTCTTCCCCCTCGTAGGGTTCATACTTTTGCGATAGCTCGTAAATGCCGCGGTATCCGCGGTGGTCGGTGGAGTCGAAGTTGCTCCATGTTTCGGTGTAGTCGTTGGCCTCCTGAGTTTTGGTAGCGGCGTGCTGTGCGGCCCAAATGCTATCGTAGTAGGCCTGCAGCTTAGCGTTTTGACGGTCTATTTCTTTCTGCTTTTTGGGGCTGAAGTAGAGGTCGTCATTGGCTTGTACGCCGTACACAACGCTTCCCGCAAGCAGCAGGAGCAGCAGGGCTGTTTTCCATATTAAACGATTGGTTGTCATTACCTTTTGTGTGTAAGATAGACGTGTTGCTAAATTTGTTATCTTTGTAGGCTTATTGCGGGTTAGCGCCTTAACAATAAGTCCAAACGCAAGGTAAATATAGCTATATTTTTCTCGAAAGGTAACACATTATACTTTAAATAAACACAAAATGGCAAAAGAGGTAACGAACAGGGCAGATAATTACTCGCAGTGGTACAATGATTTAGTGGTAAAAGCAGGCTTGGCCGAAAATTCGGCGGTGCGCGGCTGCATGGTAATTAAGCCCTACGGTTACGCTATTTGGGAAAAAATTCAGGCGCAGCTTGATAAGATGTTCAAGGAAACGGGGCACGTGAACGCTTACTTTCCGCTATTCATACCCAAGTCATTTTTGAGCAAGGAGGCCGAGCACGTTGAAGGTTTTGCCAAGGAGTGCGCCGTGGTTACGCACCACCGCCTGATGAACGACCCCCACGGCAAGGGCGTGGTGGTAGACCCCGACGCCAAGCTGGAGGAGGAGCTGATTGTGCGACCCACCTCCGAAACCATTATCTGGAACACGTACAAGGGCTGGATACAGTCGTACCGCGACCTGCCCATACTGGTAAACCAGTGGGCCAACGTGGTGCGCTGGGAGATGCGCACGCGCCTGTTTCTGCGCACGGCGGAGTTCCTGTGGCAGGAAGGCCACACGGCGCACGCCACGCGCGAGGAGGCCATTGAGGAAACCGAAAAAATGATCAACGTGTACGCCACCTTTGCCGAAAAGTTTTTGGCCGTGCCCGTTTTGATTGGCAAAAAAACGGCGAGCGAGCGCTTTGCCGGCGCCGAGGATACCTACTGCATTGAGGCCATGATGCAGGACGGAAAGGCGCTGCAGGCGGGCACCTCGCACTTCCTGGGGCAAAATTTTGCCAAGGCTTTTGAGGTTACCTACCTGAGCAAGGAGGGCAAGCAGGAGCTGGTGTGGGCTACCTCGTGGGGCGTTTCGACCCGCCTGATGGGCGCGCTCATTATGGCGCACAGCGACAACAATGGGCTGGTGCTGCCGCCCGTGCTGGCGCCCATTCAGGTGGTTATTGTGCCCATCTACAAGGGCGCCGAGGAGCTCGAAAAAATTTCGGCCAAGGCCAACGAAATCAAGAAGCAGCTGGAGGCGCGCGGCATCAGCGTAAAGTACGACGATAGCGACAACGTGCGCTCGGGATTTAAGTTTGCCGAGTACGAGCTCAAGGGCGTGCCCGTGCGCCTGGCCATTGGCCCGCGCGACATGCAAAACGGCACGGTGGAGGTAGCCCGCCGCGATACGCTGACTAAGGAAATGAAGCCGCAGGAGGGAATTGCCGAGTACGTGGAGAATTTGCTGCGGGAAATTCAGGAGAATATTTTTGCGAAAGCGGTAAAATTCCGCGCCGAAAATACGGTGGAGGTCGATACCTACGAGCAGTTCAAGGAGCAAATTGAGAAGGGCGGGTTTATACTGGCGCATTGGGATGGCACGCCCGAAACCGAGGAGAAAATCAAGGACGAAACCAAGGCCACCATTCGCTGCATTCCGCTCGACGGAAAGAAGGAGGAGGGCGCCTGCATGGTTACCGGCAAGCCCTCGGCGCAAAGGGTGGTGTTTGCCAGGTCGTACTAAAAAAATATTTTTTACATACTGATGTTGAAGAGAATAATAGTTATTATTTGCTGCGTGCTGCCGCTTACGCAGTGCGCCTCCATTCGCCAGCACGAGGCGCAAAGTTGGAAGAGCGCCCGCAGCGAGTGGAACAACGAGGGGGCCGGCAAGCAGGGCGTGAGCGATGCTGCCCTGCGCGAGGGGCAGGTGGGCGCCAAGGCTCCGGCCTCGTCCACGCCGGTGGCCGGGGCGGCGCAAGCGCCCGCACCAAGCCAGGCTGCGCAGGAGCCTGTGCCCATGCCGGCCGCGCCCGGAGTGGTGCGCGATACCAACGAGCTGTTTTACGGCCTGATTTCGGAGGCCATGTGGAACGAACTTTTCCCCAACCGCTTGGGGCGCGGCACCAGCGCCGGACGGAGCGACTTCTACTCCTTCGATGCGTTTAAGGCGGCCACCAAGCACTTCCCGCGCTTTTTGACCGAGGGCGACGAGGAGATTCGCCGCCGTGAGCTGGCGGCATTTTTGGCGCACCTGGCGCAGGAAACGGGCGGATTCCGCTACTTAGAGCAGCTTACCATTTTGCGCAGCTACTCGGTGGCCAACAAGGAGTACCCACCCGTGGAGGGCAGGGATTACCACGGGCGCGGCCCCATACAGCTTAGCTACAACTACAACTACGGGCAGTTTAGCAAGGCCTACTTTGGCGACAAGAATGTGCTGCTTAAAAATCCGGAGCTGCTGGTAACCGATAGCGTGGTTTCCTTTGGCTCGGCCATCTGGTTTTGGATGACCATGCAGCCGCCCAAGCCCGCCTGCCACGACGTGATGGTGGGCAGCTGGCAGCCCGTAGATATTGACGTGGAGGCCAAGCGCTACCCGGGCTTTGGGCTCACGCTCAACATCATTAACGCCTCGCAGTGCGGCAAGGAGTCGGAGCACGCCAACCGCCGCTACGACATTTACGAAAAAATGTGCAAATACTTTGATGCCACCAAGGGCGACTACTGCGACTGCGAAAAGCAGCTGCCCTACGGTAAAAAATTGAGGTAGCACAGCGCTCTTTTTTTGAAAAAAAACAATTAAATAAACAGTATGGGAAATTGTAACGATGATCCGGATTTACGCAGCGCCATTTTGAAAAGTCTGCGCGAAAAATCGAACCAAAAGCAGCGCGTTTACGACGCCACGTTCGAAACCTTTCAGCTGCTCAAGGAGGTGCTGCACGAGCTGGCCAACGAGGTAAACGAGGAGCTTGAGGGGCTCGATAAGCGCATCAAGCTGGAGTACCGCGACCGCGGGCAGTACGAGGCCGAAATTCGCGTGGCGGGCGATATACTGGTGTTCAGCATGCACACCAACGTATTTCAGTTTGACCGCAGCCACATGATTTGGAAAACATCGTACGTGCAAAAGAACGAGATGAGCTCGTACTGCGGCATGATTAACATCTACAACTTCCTTACCGATTCGTTCCGCTACAACCGCCTCGATGATTTGGGCTACCTCATCGGGCGCATCTTCATCAACAAGGATAAGCACTACTTTGTGGAGGGCAAGCGCCAAATGCAGTTTACCTGCCACAACTTCGGCCGCGAACCTATGGACAAGGAAAGCATCAAGCGCATTGCCGAAACGGCCATTCAGTACGCCCTCGACTTTGACCTGCTGGTGCCGCCCTACGATGCCGCCAAAATTGTGAGCGTGGGACAAATCAACAACAAGATAGAGGACTCGAAAATACAAACCGGCAAGCGCCTGGGATTCCAGTTCAACTCCGACGATGTGGTAAATAAAACCGATAACCTTGCGTAAGAAATGAAGTCGAACTTACTTTATGTGCTGCTGTTCCTGCTGCTTACCTCGTGTGGTGGCGGAGCCTCTAACAAAGCGGCAGTGGAGGCTGCGGCCGCCGACTCGCTGAAGGCCATGCTGGCCGAGTACGTTGAGGTCGACCTCAAGGCCGACCTGGCCTACCTCCCCTCGTCCGACAGGCGCATGCTGGCGCTGCTTATTGAGGCATCGGATATTATCGACCGCCTTTTTTGGGTGCAAGCTTTTGGCAACCACGCGCTGATTGACTCCATCGCCAACCCCGAGCTGAAACTCTTGGCGCACATTAACTACGGGCCGTGGGAGCGGCTCAACGCCGACAGGCCCTTTATCAAAGGCTACGGCCCCAAGGCGCCGGGCTCCAACTTTTACCCCAAGGATATGACCAGGGAGGAGTTTGACGCCCTGGCCGATAAAAGCAAAACCAGCCCCTACACCATGATTCGCCGCGATGCCGCCGGTAAGCTGGTATCCATTCCCTACCACGTTTACTTTAAGAGCGATCTGGAGCAGGCGGCCAAGCTGATTCGTCAGGCGGCCGAGTGGACATTCAACGCGCCGCTGAAAAAGTACCTGCTGCTGCGCGCTGCCGCCCTGCAAACCGACAGCTACCACGCCAGCGATGTGGCCTGGCTGGCCGTGAGCGAAAGTCCCTTCGATTTTATTGTTGGGCCCATCGAAAACTACGAGGACCTGCTGTACGGCTACAAGGCATCGTACCTGGCCATGGTAATGCAAAAGGACGACATGATGTCGCGCCTGCAAAAACGCTTTAGCGATTTGGTGCCTCCCATGTTCAAGGAGTTGCCCTGCGACGAGAAGTATAAGCGCGAAATGCCGCGCAACAGCAAGGACGAAAACGTGGGCGTGTACGATGTGCTGTACTGTGCAGGCGAGAACAACGCCGGTGGAAAAACCATTGCCATGAGCCTGCCCAACGACGAGCAAATACGCAAGCGGCACGGAAGCCGCAAACTTATACAGCGCAACGTGATGAAGATAAAGTTCGATAAAATAATGAGGCCCATTGCCGAGCAGATGATTGATCAGGAGCAGCTGCCTTACGCACAGTTCGAGGCATTCTTCAAAAACTCCATGTACCGTCAGGTGGCGCAGGGCTTGAGCCAGTGGCAAACCGTAGACGGTAAGGTTACCATCCGCGAAGCGCTCAAGGAAACCTTTGTAGATATTGACGAAACGCGCGCCGAGGTAAGCACCCTGTTTGTTGCCCGGCAGCTGCACCAGAAGGGCGAAATAAGCGCCGAGGAGTTAAAAACAAGCTACGTAACCTACGTGGCCAACATATTCCGCTCCATGCGCTTTGGTACGCAAAATACGCACAGCATTTCCACCTCCATCATATTTAACCGCTTGCTCAACAGCGGCGCCATTGAGCGCACGACCTCCGGCAGGTACAAGATCAACGTTGAAAAAACAAGCGAAATTGCTACCCAGCTGCTGACCGAGATTATTGTGCTGCAGGGCGATGGGAATTACGAAAAGGCATTGGAGATAATAGCCGTGCAAGGGGTAATGAGCGAAACGTTGGTCAGCGATTTGCTCAAGGTAAAGAATGCCAATATCCCGCGCGATATTCGCTATCGGCAGGGGGAAAAAGTATTAGGATTAGAGTAAAAAAATCTCACGCCATGAAAACAGCACCGGCAAGGTTGCTACTTGCAGCCACAGGCCTTATCCTCGCATCGTGCGCAGGCCGCACCAACCAGCCAAAAGCCGCTATGGAAATTCCAATAAACAAAAAAGTACAGGAGTACGTGGAGGTGGAGCTCAAGACCGACCTCAGCAAGCTCTCGCCCTCCGACAAGCGCATGCTGCCCTTTCTATTTGAGGCGGCGCGCATAATGGACAACCTCTTTTGGTACGAGGCCTTTGGCCCGAAAGAAAAAATCGATGCCATTGAAAATGCCGATGCCAGGGCGTTTGCCTACATCAACTACGGGCCCTGGGAGCGGCTCAACAACAACAAGCCCTTTGTGGAGGGCTACGGCGAAAAGCCTGCGGGCGCCAACTTCTACCCGACCGATATGACCAAGGAGGAATTTGCCGCGCTGAAGGACGATGGCAAGGCCAGCCACTACACCATGGTTCGCCGCGACTCCATGGGTAAGCTTGTGGTAATTCCCTACCATACATTTTTTAAAACGGAGCTGGAGCTGGCCGTGAGCAATATTCGCCTGGCAGCTTTGCAGGCCAAGGACAAGGGCCTGAAGAAGTACCTGAACCTGCGCGCCGATGCGCTTCTCAACGACGACTACCTGCCCAGCGACATGGCCTGGATGGACATGCGCACCAACACCATCGACTTTGTGGTTGGCCCCATTGAGAGCTACGAGGACCGGATGTTTGGCTACAAGGCGGCGCACGAAGCTTTTATTCTGATTAAGGACATGGAGTGGAGCAAAAAGCTGGAGCACCTCAACGCGCTGATGCCCGAGCTGCAAAAGGCCCTGCCCTGCGATGCAAAGTATAAGAAGGAAACGCCGGGTAAGGACTCCGACTTGGGCGTGTACGAGGTGGTGTACTACGCCGGCGACTGCAACGCCGGTAGCAAAACCATTGCCATAAACCTGCCCAACGACGAGCGCGTGCAAACGCAAAAAGGTACCCGCAAGTTGCAGCTGCGCAACGCCATGCGGGCTAAATTCGATAACATACTCATGCCTATTGCCCAGGTGGTTATTGCCGATGACCAGCTCAAGCACGTTAAGTTCGATGCCTTCTTCAACAACGTCATGTTTCACGAGGTGTCGCACGGCCTGGGCGTAAAGCAAACCATCAACGGCAAGGGCACCGTGCGCGCCGCGCTCAAGGAAACCTACAGCGGCATTGAGGAGGCCAAGGCCGATATCGGTGGGCTCTTCCTCATACAGCAGCTGATTAAGATGGGCCAGCTCAAGGAGGATATAATGGACAGCTACGTAACCTTTGTGGCCGGCATTGTGCGCTCGGTGCGCTTTGGCGCCGCAAGCGCTCACGGAAAGGCCAATATGCTTTCGTTTAACTATCTGCAAGAAAAAGAAGCCTTTACAAAGGATGCCAAGGGTAGGTATAAAATCAACGAGCAGAAAATGGCGGCGGCCGTTGACGCGCTGCTCGCCGAGGTGCTTACCGTGCAGGGCAACGGCGACTACGAGGGCGCTCTCAGGTGGATGGCCGAAAAGAGCGTAATTGGCGAGGAGCTCTCGGTGTTTATAGAGCAGGTGGCCGGCGAGGGCATTCCCCGCGATGTGCGCTTTAAGCAGGGCCCCGAGGTGCTGGGTTTGAAGTAGGGCGGATGCGGTAGGTAATCGACTCCCCGGTAGCGCGGGTGGCAGCCTGTAAAGCGGACAAATCTACGATTGAAAAGTAGCTTTGTCCGCTTTTGCATGAGGCCGCTATTTTGCTTCTCTCTTAATGGTGTGCTTGATTTTTACAGCAGACAGCAGGTTAATTTCGAAACTTGTTTCTGTACCAGTCATTTTAAGTTCCTTTTCCACGATGTCCGAGAGAATCTCGCCACTTTTTTGCATTACGGATGCCTGTTTCTGGGTGTCATCGGGAGTTTTTACCAGCTCTCTTACCGCATTGGATAGTTCACGTACTTTGGCAAAGGCCTCTACTATAGCAATGGTGGTAGCTGTGGCTTTTTCTCCTTTCAGAATAGTTGCAAGCATGTACGAACCCTTCTCTGTAAAAGCGGAAGGAAGTTTATTCTTTCCGCCCCAACTTGAAGTCAAAAATTTTGATTTCAAGATTGCCCACTCATCTTTGTTTAAGGAAACAATATAACCCTCAGGAAATTTCTGGGGGTTGTTTTTTACCGCCTGGTTTATCTCTCTCGTTTCCACACCGTACAGCGCAGCTGCATCGCTATCCAAAATAACATTTTGGTTTCGGATGGTGATCATTTTATCCTGCACATCGTTGAGGTCTATGGCTTTGCTATGTGCTTTTTGAATGTCTTTGCTCATGCTGAGGTGAAGTGTTACTGCAGGCAAAGATAGCAATCCCGGGGTGGATTTGTCGGCTTTTTTGTAAATTTGCAGTATGACCGGTGAAGAAAAAAGCATATTAGCGCAGCAGCTCTACGCTCAAGGCCTCGAAAAGCGCCAGCGCGGGGAGTTGGGCGCGGCGCGCAACGATTTCAGAAAGGCCTTGGACTTAGCCCCCGATTTTTGCGAGGCGAAGGTGGCGCTCGATATGGTCGATGCCATTTTGCGCTACGGCAACCCCGGGCAGCACAACGTGTAGCTTTTTAGGCCGGCTCCACCTCCGGTGCCACGCCTCCGGGCTTGCGGGTTACCACCGCCTTGTTTTTCCATTTACCTGATAAATAGTAGGATAGCGCCAGCGTAAAGCCTACGGCCCACGCTATGGGGATGGCCCAAAATGTGCCGAGGTAGCCCAGGCTCTCGGTGCGCGACAGCAGGTAGGCCACCGGAATGCGTACCAACCACAGGCCGATGAGCGATGTGAGCATCGGCACCAAGGAGGCGCCCGCGCCGCGCAGCAGCCCGTTGATTACAAACATGGACGAAAACAGCACGTAAAACGAGCAAACAATGGTAAGGTACTGTCCGCCCACCTTGATGACCTCGCTGTTCGACGTGTCGGTAAAAAGGCCGATGAGGTGGTGGCGCAGCGCGAGCACTATGAGGGTAACGCCAATGCTCACCGCCCCCGACATGATCAGCGTTGACTTCAGGCCTTGCTTTACGCGATGAAAATTTCCCGCACCGATATTTTGCCCTACAAAGGTTGACAGCGCTGCCGCGAAGTTCATCGCCGGAAGGGAGATGAACATATCGATGCGGGTGGCCGCGCCGTAGCCCGCCGCCACATCCACCCCAAAGGTGTTGATAATGCTAAACAAGGCAGCCATGCCAACGGCCACAAAGGTTTGCTGAACGCCCGAGGGCAGCCCGATGCGAAGGCTTTGCTTAAAAATATCGAGCTTAAATGTGAATCGGAAAAAGTTGAACGAAACCAGGCTGCTTTTCTGGCGGGCGTACACGCCAATGAATATCCACGAAGTGCCCTGCGCGATAACGGTGGCCAGCGCCGCTCCGCTGGTGCCCATTTGCAGGTGCAGCACAAAAAGAAAATCAAGCGCAATATTCAGCACTGTTGCCACAATGAGCGCGTAGAGCGGCGTACGCGAGTCGCCTATGCCGCGCAGAATGGAGGACATGGCGTTGTAGCCGAACATGGTAATCATTCCCGCAAAGTAAACGGTAAGGAACGATTTGGCGTGGTGAAGCGACTCGACCGGCAGCTGCATCAGCCGCAGGATTTCATCGCTCAGCAGGATGCCCACGCCGCCCAGCACCACGCTGGACACAAGCATGAATATGGTTACGGTATCCGATGTTTGGCGCACCTTCTCGTAGTTGCGCGCGCCGAAGTACTGCGCCACCACCACCGTGCCGCCAATGCCGATGCCTATTACCAGCGAAATAACCACCATGGCCACCTGCGACGAGGCGATAATGCCCGCCAGCGCCTCCTTGCCCACGTATTTGCCCACAATGATGCTATCCACCACAATGTACAATTGCTGGAAAATATTGCCCAAAAGCATGGGCCAGGCAAACTGAAATATGCGGGTAGTTACGTTTCCGGAGGTTAACTTTGCCACAAAAGAGAGACTTTATTTTATGAAATGTCATTGCGGACTTGATCCGCAATCTCCAACCCGAAGGTTTTTATTTAGGAGATTGCGGGTCGAGCCCGCAATGACAAATTAATTGTAAATGGTTACAGCGAGCCAATCATCTTTGTCGGGTCAACCCACTCGTCAAATTGCTCCGAGGTGAGGTAGCCCAGGGCCAGCGCCGACTGCTTTAGCGTGGTGCCCTCCTTGTGCGCCTTCTTGGCAATCTGCGCGGCCTTTTCGTAGCCAATGTGCGTGTTGAGCGCCGTAACCAGCATGAGCGAGTTGTTTACCAGCTCGTTGATGCGCGTCATGTTGGGCTCAATGCCCACAGCGCAGTGGTCGTTGAACGATACGCAGGCGTCGCCCAGCAGCTTGGCCGATTGCAGGAACGCATTGGCCATAACGGGCTTGAACACGTTGAGCTCGTAGTGGCCGGTGCTGCCGCCAACGCTAATGGTAACATCGTTGCCCATAACCTGGGCGCAAACCATGGTCATGGCCTCGCACTGCGTGGGGTTAACCTTGCCGGGCATGATGGATGAGCCGGGCTCGTTTTCGGGAATCAGTATTTCGCCGATGCCTGAGCGGGGGCCTGATGCCATCATGCGGGTATCGTTGGCAATTTTCATGAGCGAAACGGCCAGCTGCTTCAGCGCGCCGTGCGCTTCCACAATGCCATCGTGCGCCGCCAGGGACTCGAACTTGTTGGGAGCGGTTTGGATGGGGAGGTTGGTAAACTTGGCAATGTACTCCGCCACCTTTACATCGTAGCCCTTGGGAGTGTTGAGGCCGGTACCAACGGCGGTGCCGCCCAGCGCAATTTCGCCAAGGTGCGCCAGCGTATTTTTCATGGCGCGCAGCGCGTGGTTGAGCTGCGCCACGTAGCCCGAAATTTCTTGACCCAGCGTAAGCGGCGTAGCGTCCATCAGGTGCGTACGGCCAATCTTCACAATGTTCATGAACTCTTCGCTCTTTTTTTGCAGCGTGTCGCGCAGCTTTTCTACGCCCGGAATAGTAGTTTCAACCACCATTTTGTACGCCGCCACGTGCATGGCGGTGGGGTAGGTGTCGTTGCTCGACTGCGACTTGTTCACATCATCGTTGGGGTGAATGAAGGTTTTCCCCTCGCCCAGCTTGTTGCCCTGCAGCACGTGCGCGCGGTTGGCCACCACCTCATTCACGTTCATGTTGCTTTGCGTACCCGAGCCGGTTTGCCAAATGACCAGTGGGAATTGGTCGTCCAGCTTTTTCTCCAGAATTTCGTCGCACACCTTGGCAATCAAGTCGCGCTTTTCGGCGGCCAAAACGCCGAGGTCGCAGTTGGCGTAGGCCGCCGCTTTTTTCAGGTAGCCGAAGGCCTCAATAATTTCCTTGGGCATCGAAGCCTCGGGGCCAATCTTAAAGTTGTTGCGCGAGCGCTCCGTTTGTGCGCCCCAGTACTTGTCGGCGGGTACCTTTACCTCGCCCATGGTGTCTTTTTCAATGCGAAACTCCATAGCAATTTTCGATTTTATGATTTATGAATGATGATTTGAGTTAAGGAGCACAAAGGTAGCAAAAAAAGCAATGCGGTGGGTTACTTCTAACTACACTTATCCATTGAGAAAATAGCGTCAATTTGTATGCATTTTTGTATATTTGTATAAATTATACATGTTATGGCTATCCTTCAAGTTCAATACGATGCTCGCAATGCCACAGTGCGCCGTTTAGTTCAATCGTTGATTGAAAGCGGGATTTTTATGCCAATGTCTCAAAAACGAAAAAAACATAAAACAGGTATTGAGGAAGCCGATGAGGATATCCGCGCGGGGCGTGTATATTCGGCAAAAAGCGTAAAGGATATGTTTGAACAGCTGGATAAGGAATGAAATACTCGGTTTCATACACCAATCGCTTCAAAAAAGATTATAAACTTTGCAAAAAGCGAGGGTTAGATGTGGAAATTCTGCAAAAAGCAGTTTCTATTTTAGCTCAAACGGGAACGCTTCCACCGAAATATAAGCCTCATCCATTAAAAGGCAAATATGCGGGTAAAATGGAGTGCCACCTGCAACCGGACTGGCTAATGGTTTGGGAGCAAAATGACCACGAGTTAATTTTACTTTTTACCAATACGGGAACTCATGCCGATTTGTTTTAAAAATAGGCTTAACGAGTTGCTCAAACAATAATGCCGAGTAACGACCTCGGCATTGTTATTTATATTATCGGCGTAACTCCTCCGCCACCCATTCGCTTTCGTATCAGCTGCATTTTGCGCCGCAGCTTTTCCGTTATAAAAACGCCGTACAGGAAGTAGCCTGTCATGGCTATCGATAGCAGCGCGGAGAGCGAGGTGCCCTGTATAGCGGCATCAACCTGCTCCATATCCACCGGAATGCTGTGGCGCGTAATGTAAAAGTAGGCGCACACCGCAATAGCGTTGTTGGCAAAGTGCGCTGCAATGGAAAGCCACAGGCTACCACTCCAGTAAAAGAGGTAACCTAATGCAGCACCCATCAAAAAGCGTGGAATAAACCCCGCAAACTGCAGGTGGAACGCGCTGAAAAATAGCGCTGAGGCAAAAATGGCCAGGTGCGGGTTCCCGACCCAGTCGCGGAGCACGCGCTGTACGTACCCGCGAAAAAACACCTCCTCGCCCAAGGCCGGCAGCAGCGCCATAACCAGGAGGTTGAGCATAAAGCTCTGCGCATCGCCCACTAAGAGCACCTGCTCGGTAAGCCGCGCCGCGACCTCCTCCATTTCCTTGGCCCAGACGGGTAGCGGTATCAGCTCGTTTACGCTCGAGGCAAGGCTAATGAACGGCACGGCGGCTACCATCACAAACAGGCTTCGCAGCACATTTATAAATAAGGGCTTACGCCTTGTCCCCAGGAGCACGTTGGCGCGCCGTGGGGCAATAAGCATGGCGGCCAGGAAGGGAGGTAGCAGAAACTGCCCGATGCTGTTCACGGCAAGTAGGTAGCGCGATAGCGCGAGGTTGTCCGCCGTGGCCCTACCGCTGCTCACCTCGGCAAACGACAGGCCGAAGAGCGGCGCGCACAGCGCCGCCAGCAGCGTTACGCCCACCAGCGATGCCACCATGGCGCCTACGAGTAAAATGCCCTGGGCAAGGGGAGAGGAGAATCGTTTGTTGAGCATGGCCGCTAAACCCTAACAGCTTCTCAAAACCCTGTTAGGGTATTAAAAGTTTAACTTAAACAAAAAGAGGCTGCACGCGCAGCCTCTTGGTTGATATTGACAAACAGCCTTATGCAGGGCTTATTGCGCTTACGGGACAAACGTCAGCGCAGCTGCCGCAGTCGGTGCAAACCTCCGGGTCAATCTTGTAGATGTCGCCTGCCGAGATTGCCTCAACGGGGCACTCGTCAATACATGTACCGCAAGCAGTACAATCGGTGCTAATTTTATACGCCATTTTTAAAAAAGTTTTGGTTAACAGTAAATGCAAATATAGCTACAATGTGGAGAAAAAACAAGTTTTGTAAAAAAAAGCCGGCCGAGTCGGTGATGCTATAATATAAGTGTTAACTTTGTAAGGTGTCTTTGAGGATGGCAGCAAGCCATTGGTATGGGGACGAAAAATAGCTTATGGAAATAAAGGTAAAAGAGAATGCACGCTACACCGTGCTGGGCAGCGGTAGCTGGGCTACAGCCATTACTAAGTTGCTAACCAATAATCTGCCCAATGTGGGCTGGTACGTGCGTGAGCAGGAGTTTGTCGATCGCATTACGGAGCACGGGCACAACCCGCAATTCCTCACCGAGGTGGAGTTTGATGTGAAAAAGCTCACGCTGTATAAGGATGTGAACGAGGCCGTGCGCAGCAGCGATGTGCTCATTGTGGTCATCCCGTCGGCCTTTGTGGACGTGTGGATGGAGGGGCTTACCGAGAGCGTGAAGGATAAGTTTATCGTATCGGCCGTGAAGGGCATTATCCCCGACGGTAACCGCACCGTGCTGGAGTACATGCACGATAAGTTTGGCGCCGAGTTCGCGAACATGGGCATTGTAACCGGCCCCTGCCACGCCGAGGAGGTGGCGCTCGAGCGCCTGTCGTACCTTACCTTTGCCTGCAAGGACGAGACTAACGCAAGGGCGGTTTCGAAGGCCTTTACCGGTTCGTTTTTGCGCGCCATTATCAGCACCGATATTCACGGAACAGAGTACGCCGCCATTCTCAAAAATATTTATGCTGTGGCGGCAGGCGTATGCCACGGTTTGGGTTACGGCGACAACTTTCAGGCAGTGCTGGTAAGCAACGCGCATGTGGAGCTGAAGCGGTTTCTGGAAAACGTATTTCCGGCGCAGCGCGAGCCGGCCTACTCGGCCTACCTGGGCGACTTGCTGGTAACCTGCTACTCGCAGTTTAGCCGCAACCGCACCTTTGGCAACATGATAGGCAAGGGCTACCGCGTAAAGGACGCGCAGCTCGAAATGAACATGGTGGCCGAGGGCTACTACGCTACCAAGTGCATGCACGATTTGAACCTCAGGTATAAGGTCGACCTGCCCATTGCCGAGGCCATGTACCGCGTGCTGTACGAGGGCGCCAGCGTGAAAAAGGAGATTGCGGCCCTGACGGAGGTGCTGATGTAATTTAAAGTTCAAAAAGGAGATAGCTTATGGAATCTCATGTATTTGTTGTTCATCCTGCCAACTCAGAGCAGGAAAACGCGCTGAGAGCATTTTTTAAAGCGTTTAAAATTGCTTTTGAAACAGCCACCCCCAAGGCCTACAGTAGAGATTTTGTTGATATGGTTTTAGAGGCGGAGACGGAAATAAAGGCCGGAAAAGGGAAAAAAGTAACGCCTAAAGAGTTCGATGCTTTATGGAAATAATTTTGTCTGCAAAGGCATTGGAGCATATTGACTACTGGAAGAAAACGAATAATCGCACTGCGCAGAAAAGAATTTCGGAGCTTAAAGATGCCATTATAGCTGATCCATATAAGGGAGTAGGAAAACCGGAGCCACTAAAGTATGAATTATCCGGCAAGTGGTCACGACGTATAGATAAAGAAAATCGTTTTGTTTACTCGGTTGAGGGGAACACCCTTTACATATACTCCCTCAGAGGTCACTATTGAAAAAATTAACGGCGTAAGCCTTCTCAAGCTATTTTAAACCTTTAAACCACATACAAACATGTTACGCTTAGACTACTCAAAAACCTCGCGCACGGTGAGCGGTGCCGAAGTACTGGCGCTGAAAGACAAGGCCGTGAGCGCCCTTAAAACGCTGCATGCCGGCAGCGGAAAGGGCAATGACTTTTTGGGCTGGCTTAACCTGCCCTCCTCCATTTCGCAGGCCGAAATTGCTGATGTAAAAGCCGCAGCCGAGCAGCTGAGCAAAGGGGTAGATGTAGTAGTGGTAATTGGCATAGGCGGTTCATACCTGGGCGCCAAGGCGGTCATTGACGCGCTGTCGCACTCGTTTTCTGCGCTGCAAACCAAGGCCGAGCGCAAGGCGCCGCTGGTGCTGTTTGCCGGGCAAAATATAGGCGAGGACTACACGTACGAGCTGATGGAAACCCTGCGGGGCAAGTCGGTGTCGTGCATTGTAATTTCCAAGTCGGGAACGACGACCGAGCCGGCGTTGGCTTTCCGCATTATCAAGAATTTTATTGAGCAAACCTACGGCAAGGACGAGGCCAAGCGCCGCATTGTGGCTGTAACCGACAAGGCCCGCGGCGCGCTGCGCACCATGGCTGACATGGAGGGCTACAAAACTTTTGTTATCCCCGACGATGTGGGCGGCCGCTTCTCGGTGCTCACCCCGGTGGGCCTGCTGCCCATAGCCTGCGCCGGCATTGACATTGCCGCGCTGGTGCAGGGCGCCGTGGAGATGGAAAAAGCCACCGCCGAGGATGTGCCGTTTGAAAACAATCTTACGCTGCAGTACGCTGCCGTGCGCAACGCGCTTTACGCCAAAGGAAAAAAAGTAGAGGTGTTGGCCAACTATAATCCCAAGTTGCACTTTGTAGCCGAGTGGTGGAAGCAGCTGTACGGTGAGAGCGAAGGCAAGGACGGTAAGGGTATTTTTACCGCCAGCGTGGACTTTACCACCGACCTGCACTCGCTGGGGCAGTACATTCAGGATGGCGAGCGCATGCTGTTCGAAACCGTGCTTAGCGTGGCTAAAACCAAGCACCACATGACCATTCCCTACGATAAGGAAGATTTGGACGGGCTGAACTTCCTGGCCAACCGCCGCATAGACGAGGTAAACCGCATGGCCGAGCTCGGCACCCTGCTTGCCCACGTTGACGGTGGTGTGCCCAACATTCGCATTGAGTTGCCCGAGTTGAGCGAGCAAACGATTGGCCAGCTCATTTACTTTTACGAAAAGGCTTGCGGTGTAAGCGGCTACATGCTCGGCGTAAACCCATTTGACCAACCCGGCGTGGAGGCGTACAAAAAGAACATGTTTGCCCTGCTCGAAAAGCCCGGATATGAAAAGGAAACGGAGGCGATAAAGAAGAGGCTGTAGCAATGGATTTATGGTGCTTTGATTTCTAACGTTTTGCGTTTTTGTTAAAAACTATTGACGGTGAAAATCAAAATATTTTTTACTTTTGCTACATGAAAATATGATGTTTCAATTTTTAACCACTTAAACAAAAAAATCATTATGAGAAAGATTAGAGTGAGCGTAGCCGCCCTTATGGTTGGCGCAGGCGCGTTGCTAATGTCGTCGTGCATTGGTAAGTTTGGCTTGTTCAACAAGGTGTTGAGCTGGAACGAAAAGGTAACCAACGAGAAGTTTATCAACTGGCTTATTTTCTTGGGGCTGAATATTGTTCCCGTGTATGAGTTCGCGCTGTTCCTCGACTACATTTTGTTCAACTCCATTGAATTTTGGACAGGCAGCTCGCCCGTGGCAGGTGTGGATATGAACGTGAAGGGCCAGAAGGGCGAGTACCACGTGAAGTCAACCGAGAATGGTTACCACATTGAGCTGTTGGGCAGCAACGCTTCGGCCGACCTGGTGTTCGATGCCGCTAAGCAAAGCTGGAGCATGGAGAGCGCAGGACAAGCCGTTCAGCTGGTTCAGTTCGTTGATGGCAACGCTAACATTTACGGCTCGAACATGAGCGTAGATATGGCAAAGACCATGAACCTGATGGCTGCTCGCTAATCAAATTCACAAATTCAAAGTTCAAAGATTCAAGAATTTTGAATATAAAAAAACCGGCTACCAAATTTTGGCAGCCGGTTTTCTTTTTGCAGCGTTGATAGCAGGGAGATTCTTTTGCTATCTTTGCAAAAGAGAAAGACTGATCCTAATGGAAAATGGCAGAGTCAATATTGAAATAGATAAGCTGACCAACTCGATTGAAAATGCTCTAACGGGGGATAGCTTCGTTACGGAGGTATCCTTGCTCGCAACAGAAGATTTAAAGAGCATTAAAGGTTGGGAGTTTGATTGGGTGGCTGAATTTAAAAAGTCGGATAGGGATATATACAAGTTGACCATTGTTAATAATACTAACATAATTCAAGGGCTGATTAGCGTGGCCGTCAAGCAGGACCATGTGTTTGTACACTTAATTGAAAATGCGCCATTTAACAAGACGAAGAATAAGGTATATGTGGGAGTTGCCGGCAACTTGGTGGCGTTTGCCTGTCGGCTGTCCTTTCAAAGGGGATGTGAGGGGTATGTGTCTTTTATTGCAAAAACGAAATTGGTAGATCACTACACCTCAACATTGGGCGCAGCACATATTCGTAACGGCCTAATGGTTATTGCTACAGAGTCGGCTTTGAGGTTGACAAACAGGTATTTTAAAGGTTGAGCACATGAAACATTTATCTGGTAGAGCAGATTTTGAGCTGCAGGTTAATGCGCGGTCATTGACTGTAGAGGACTCTATGGCTATAAGCGATTTTATTAAGCAAGACAAGCAGCGGCGTGGTCAGCGGAAGCGTCAACCGAAGCTGCACGGGCTTGTGCTGCCAAAGCAAAAAGGGGCTTTGGCAAAATCATAGCCTTGTACGTACAGAGTAAAAAGCGGCTGCCAAATTTGGTAGCCGCTTTTTTTTGATTATGCAAGAGCGAGTAAAGAGCAAGGACGGAAATTAAAAGATGCATGTGGTCTTTTGTCTTTCCGTCCTTCTTCCTTTGTCCGTTTCGGTTTTTACACCAAACTTTTTACCAGCATCTCGCGGTCGCCGGGGAGCATGTCCATGGGGGCCACCTCAGGCATGGTGTAGCAGCCGGGGCGCTGCTTTACCACTGCGCGGGCGCATGACACCAACACCTGCGCCGTGAGCGCGGGGGTGTTGATGCGCATGCGGAACTCGAACAGCTGGTTCTGCGTACGGCCGCTCACGCCCTTGCGCTCAATGTGCGTGGCGTGCCCCATGTCGAGCAGCTCGTCCAGGTTCTCCACCTGCTTTATCAGCGTTTCATCCTTCTTAAAGTAGTCGTCGCTTTTGATGGCGGTTTCTACCTCGGTCAGGCTGGCTCCCTGCTCCAGCTCCACGTACACCATGCGGCGGTGAATGCTGTTGCCCGTGGGGATGGTCATGGAGAGCGCCTTTTTTACGCCTTTCTTGGACTTGGCGGCTACGGTGTGCCCCATGCTCATGCCGGGGCCAAAGTTGGTGTGGGTAATACCCTTGGGCGCCAGGGACAGCAGCAGCGTGCGGATAACGGAGTCGCTGCCCGGATCCCAGCCGGCCGAAATGATGGAGGCCACGTTGTGCTTTTTGGTTTCCACGTCGAGCATTTGGCGCAAATCCCACAGCGCCTGCCCGTGAATGTCGAAGCTATCGACGGTGCAAATGCCTTTTTCCACGAGCGATTTGGCCACCTCGGGAATGCTGCGGGTGGGGCTGCACAGGATGGCAACATCCACCTTGCCCAGCTCGTCCACGTTGCTTACTACTTTTACGTTGGCCAGCTCGGCGGGCGTTGCCCCTACCGATTCGGCGCGGCGCACCACGCCTGCCAGCTCCATGTCGGGCGCCTCGTGCAGCGCCTCTACGGTGTACTTACCGATGTTGCCGTAGCTAATAACGGCGACTTTTAGCTTGTTCATCATCTTTTTTCTTTTTTTATTCGTTGCAAAAGTAGCAGGATTGCCGGCAGGTGGTTTTCTATTTTTTGAAAAAAATCAAAAAAAGTGTATTTTTGACCTATCTAAAAATATTGAAAAAATGAAGAAAATACTGCTTCTTACGCTTGTAGCCATGTGCATGGCGCTGGTTTCGCGCGCTGCCGATGTATTTGAGGAGGAAACCTGGCTGCTGACCGGCACGGTGGGGCGGGGCATGCTGGTGTACGACAAGATTGACTATGACGGTGCAGTGCCGCTGATTTCGCTCACGGGCGAGTACTGCGTGGTGTCGGATGTGTTTAGCAAGGGGGGCGCGGTGGGCGTTGGCGCCTACTTTGGCTACACCTCGTACGGCGCCAAGCAGCCCGAGTACGAGGGCTACCTGCTCGACGACTTTGTGGTGGGGGCGCGGGGTACCTTTCACTTCCAATTTGTGAACAGGCTTGACACCTATGCGGGCTGCGTGCTGGGCGCGCGCATTCCCTTTGTGCGCTACGATGGCGATTCGAAGGAGTTTGATGAGAAAGCGAGGTTTGCAGCAAGCGCTTTTCTCGGGGCCAGCTACTTTTTCTTCGAAAACTTCGGCTTGTGCGCCGAGGTGGGATACGGCATTGCGTATGCCAACGTTGGCATTGTGCTGAGGTGGGGAAATTAAAGAGGTAGCCGAAGGCGGCAACAAAGCGAGGCAATCGTAAGCGAGCGGTTGCCTCGCTTTGTTTTGCCCTCCTGGCGTCAGGCGCGCTGCTTGCCGCTTTTCGGTTCGGCTTCCCGCTCGGCTAAGAAGTGCTCCACAATAAAGGGGACGCTTCCCAGCAAGGGGGCGTTGGTGCCCATGGTGGAGATGGTAATTCTGCAATTCTTGAGCAGCTGCGGCAGCGCATACTTGTTGAGGTGCTGCTGTATGGGCAGGAGCAGGTATTGCTGTGCACCCGAAAGCTCCCCGCCCAGCACAATAAGCTCGGGGTTGAGCAGGTGCAGCACTATGGTAATGGCCTTGCTCAGGTGCTCCGATAGCTGCGAAAAAAGGTTGATGGTAAAGGGGTCGCCGCCATGCAGGGCCTGCAGTATGTGCTGAAGGGTAAGTTCGTAGTTCCCGTTCTGCAGGTAGCTGCTAAGGATGGTGCTCGCGCCGCCCTGAATGCTTTCCAATATTTTTGCCGCCAGGGCTGTTTCTGATATCTCGGTCTCCAGGCACCCCGTTTTACCGCAGTGGCACAGCTTATTGTTGTCGGCAATGGGGATGTGCCCAATTTCGCCCACAAAGCCCTCGTGCCCCAGGTACAGCTGCCCGTTGGTAATTATGCCCAACCCTATTCCCGTGGCGCCCAGGTAAAGGTAGAGCATGTTCTCCACGCGCCTCCCAACGCCCATAATGTGCTCGGCCCGCGCCATTACATCCATATCGTGCTGCACCAGCACGGGGTACGGAAACATTTTGGCAAATATTTCGGTGGTGGAGCGGTTGGCGTTGCCGAAGTAGCTGTAGTTAATCCCTGAATTTTTATTGATGAGGCCGGGTATGGCAACGCCTATACCCATGATTAATTTGCGGTTAACGCCGCTTTCGTTGATAACCCTGCGAACGTTTTGCTGCAGTATTTTGAGCATCTCGTTGGGGGTGGCAATGCCAATGTTGACGGAGGTGATGGGCGTTACAAACTCGTTGCGGATATTGGTCATGGCGATGCGCATGGTAAAGCGCTCTACGCACACCACAACGCAGTAAGCCATGCCGGCGTTGAGCGCGTAGCTAAACGCACACCTCCCTCCGCTGGAGGCTGCCTTTCCTTTTACTATCAGGATATGCTGCTGCAGCAGCTCCTCCACCAGCTTTCCTACCGTGGGTACGGTGAGGTTCGTGAGCTTGCTCAGCATGGGAATGGTGAGTTCGCCGTGGTAGTACAGGTGGCGGATAATATCGTTGGTAACCGGATGTTGCTTAGGCCTCATGGGAAAATGATAGTTTTTACGCTTTGCGGTCAAAAAATTGATAGACCGGAAGGATGTGAGGTGTTTTATAAACTTTTTTAAGCTGCGGAAAGCTCGCAAAACCCTTTGTTTAACTCGCTACAAATGTAGTGATTTGTTTAGTTTGGATTAGCCTATTTAAAATATTTTATAAAGTTCGTTTAATTTTTTGTGAATGCATGGATTGATAATTTTAATCATCTGTTTTACAGCAACTTTTATTTTTCCTGTAACAATGTATTAAATTGATAATCAGCATAATTTTTATTAGTTAAATAAAGTTAATCAAAGCCTCATTCATTAAATTTTTAACGAAGTTGTTTGTGGCCTTAATTCCCTTTGAGCGTACATTTGCTTCCCAACGGGGACTTCTCCGCTAATTCGGTTGGTATTTTTCGCTAAGAGTGTTGCCCAAGATTACATGAAGAGTGTTGATAAAATATCGCTTGGCGTACTGCTGGCCTCGGTCTTGGCCGGGTGTGCCGCGGCCGAACAGCCGCAGCAGCCCAACCTGCTTTTTATATTCGCCGACCAAATGCGCCAGATGAGTTTTGGCGCCGATAAAACCGACCCCGCCATTACGCCCCACCTCGACAGCTTTGCCAGGGAGAGCCTGGAGCTGACGCAAGCCATCAGCAGCTGCCCGCTGTCGAGCCCGTACCGCGGCATGCTGATGACCGGAAGGTACCCCTTTAATAACGGCGTAATCGGCAACTGCCAGTCGGGCAACGCGGCGTACGGCGTAACGTGGCGGCCCGGCGACACCTCGTTCTCCGATGTGCTGTATAAGGCGGGCTACAGCACGGCGTATGTGGGCAAGCTGCACCTCACATCGCCAGCTCCGAGCGACGAAAAAGTTTACCAGGCCTACACTCCGGTCAACGAGCGGCATCACTTTGAGTACTGGTACTCGTACGGAGCCGAGGATACGCACCTTCACCCGGCCTACTGGATTGGCAATGCCTCCGAGGGTGACTACAAGCGCTTTGACGAGTGGAGCCCCGAGCACGAGGCCAACGTTATCGTTGAGTACCTGAAGAACTCGCAGCTGCAGCGCCGCCCCGGCAGGCCGTTTGCCCTGTTTTGGTCCATCAATCCGCCGCATCCTCCCTACGACCAGGTGCCTCAAAAGTACCTCGACTTTTACAAAGATAAAACATACAAAGAGTTGCTTACGCGCAAAAACGTGCGCTTTGATAAGGCCGCTGCCGATGTGGCGCAGCACCTGGGCGCAACAAGAAATGCCGCGCAGCTGGCGCAGCGGTACGCGCAGCACTACTTTGCCGCCGTTACCGGAGTTGACGAGCAGGTGGGGCGCGTGCTGCAGGCGCTGAAGGAGTTGGGCATGGACAAAAATACCGTTGTGGTATTTACCTCCGACCATGGCGAGATGATGGCCAGCCACGGCTTGATGTCTAAAAATGTGTGGTACGAGGAGGCTATGCGTATCCCGTTTGCCGTGCGCTGGCCCGGTAAAATAAAGCCATCGATAAATCGCACGGCAATGTTCAGCCCGCAGGACGTAATGCCGAGCATACTCGGCATTTTGGGAGTACAAAAAGATTTGCCAAGAAAGATAGACGGTAAGGATTTTTCGCCCCTGTTTTTAGGTCGAGATTTTAATGCCCCGCGGCAGGCATTCTACTTCTACAACGATATTGGCCAGCCCAATGTAGGCACACGCGGCCTGCGCACCCTCACGCACACCTTTGTGGTGGCGGCCCTGCGCGATGGTACCTACCAATATTTCTTGTACGATAGAACCAGCGACCCCCTTGAGCTGCGCAACGTTGCTCCGAAAAATACGGAGTTGTGCAAGGTAATACTGCAACATTTAGTGGTGGAGTTGCGTAGCGCAAACGACCCGTGGGTGGCGGCTAACGAAAAAAACTTGAAGTTGTGAAGCAAAACAAATCCATACTTCTCATTCCTGTTGCACTGGTCGCTATAACCAGTTGTACTCAAAAAGCACCGGAGAGTAAGCCCAACGTCATCATTATTTACTCCGACGATGTGGGCTACGGCGACTTGAGCTGCTATGGTGCTACGCAGATTTCTACTCCCAACATAGATAAGTTGGCAGGTCTAGGCTTACGCTTTACCAACGCGCACAGCACCTCGGCTACCAGCACACCTTCGCGCTACGGGTTGCTTACCGGAGAGTATCCTTGGCGAAAGGAAGGAACGGGCATTGCCGCCGGTGATGCTGCTATGATTATCAAGCCCGAGCAATATACCGTGGCCGATATGATGAAGGAGGCAGGTTACACTACTGCCGCCATTGGTAAGTGGCACCTGGGCTTGGGTGCGGAGCGCGGCAGGCAGGATTGGAACGGCGAAGTATCGCCGGCCTTGAACGATATAGGATTTGATTATTCGTACATACTGGCGGCAACGGGCGATAGAGTACCCTGCGTGTACTTTGAAAACGGGCGCGTGGTAAACCTTGCCCCCAACGACCCCATTGAAGTTAACTACACCACGCCGTTTAAGGGCGAGCCGACAGGCAAAAACAACCCCGAACTGCTCCGCGTAATGTATGACCACGGGCACGACCAGGCCATAGTAAACGGCATTCCGCGCATTGGCTACATGAAGGGTGGTAAAAGCGCGCTGTGGGTCGATGAGGAGATTGCCGACAACATTACGGCGCAGGCCATTAAATTTATTACGGAAAATAAAAGTAAGCCGTTCTTCCTCTACTTCGGCACCAACGACATTCATGTGCCCCGCGTACCGCACCCGCGCTTTGTGGGCAAGAGCGGCATGGGGCCCCGTGGCGACGCCATTTTATCGCTCGATTGGACGGTGGGGAGGATTGTAAATGTACTCGACAGCCTGGGCATTACCGACAACACGCTGATTATTTTCAGCAGCGATAACGGCCCTGTGGTAAACGACGGCTACGTGGATCAGTCGGTGGAGCTGCTGGGCAGCCACCAGCCCTGGGGTATATGGCGGGGCGGCAAGTACAGCGCCTTTGAGGCCGGCACGCGCGTGCCTATGATAGCGCGCTACGGCAAGCACCTCAAAGCCGGCGTGAGCGGTGCGCTGTTTTCGCACATCGATATTTTTGCCTCGCTGGCTAATATGCTGAATGTGCCGCTGACCGCCGGGCTTGCACCGGATAGTAAGAATGCCTTGCCGGCCCTGCTCGGTAAGGATAAAAAGGGACGCGAATATGTGGTGGAGCAAAACCTCAACGGTACGCTATCGATTTACGACGGCGCATGGAAGTACATATCGCCAAGCGATGGCCCGGCCATGATTAGGGAAACCAACACCGAGCTGGGCAACAGCCCGCTGCCGCAGCTATACAAGCTTGCCAACGATACGGGAGAGTGTAATGATTTATTTAATAAGGAATTACAAAAATCACAAGAGCTGCAGCAGAAGCTGGAAAGCGAAAAGGCAAAAGCGAAGGCGACAAAGTAAGCAAAGAAGTCATGATTATCTCCAAGCATAGAAAACAAAAGATGTTTGTAACCGACTGGCGGTTAACGTGTGGCACAATTGTTGCACACACACACACACACATCGCGAGGAGGCTAATAGCAATTTTTTTGACATTTCAAAGCAATCCCAAGTAAGGTAAGGCACGAGTTGCCCCGCCTTGCTTGGGATTTTTTATTGTAATGCATTTGTTTCTAAAAAATAAACAGTAAACCTACGTGAAGCGTTTTTTTTACGGCATAATTTTTTGCTTAGCGGCATGGGGCGTAAATGCAGCCGAACTGCTGGTGGAGGCCGAGTCCTTTGACAGAAAAGAGGGTTGGGGCTTAGACCAGCAGGCCATGGATGTGATGGGCTCGCCCTACCTCATTGCGCACGGCCTGGGCTACCCTGTGCATGACGCATACACCGAGGTGGAGTTTCCCGAGAAAGGTGTTTACCATGCCTACGTGCGCACCTTCAACTGGACCTCGCCATGGCATAAGGGCGAAGGACCCGGCAAATTTTACCTGGCGGTTGACGGCAAACGGCTACCCAGGCTACTTGGTGCAACGGGGGATAGCTGGGAGTGGCAGTATGCGGGCGAGGTAAAGATCGGCAAGCTCTATGCACGGTTATCGCTACAAGACCAGACGGGGCTCGACGGGCGCTGCGATGCCATTTACTTTACCACGGCTAAAAACCAAGTCCCTCCATCGGGCGTTGAGGAGCTGGCGGCGTTTCGCAAAAAAATGTTGAAGCTGCCCGCCGAGCCGGAGGATGCCGGTACGTACGATTTGGTGGTAGTGGGGGCCGGCGTGGCGGGCATGTGTGCGGCCACCGCGGCCTCGCGGCTTGGGCTCAAGGTAGCCTTGATCCAGGACAGACCTTTTCTGGGCGGCAACTCGAGCCATGAGATACACGTGGGGCTGGGTGGGAAAAAACAGCTGCCTCCATACCCCAACGTGGGGAATCTGGTGGAAGAATTTTGCGACCACAACACCCACTACGTGCGGCAGAAGCTATACTTTGCTCCACACCTGGTAACGTTGTACCTCAACTGTAGGGCTACGAAAGTTGAGATGAACGGTAACATCATAGTGGCGGTGATTGCCAAGCATACCGAGAATAGCAAGGAGTTTAAGTTCAAAGCCAAACTTTTTGCTGATTGTACAGGCGATGCTGTAATTGGCGCCGCTGCCGGAGCCGACTACTACATGGGGCGCGAAAGTAAGGCCACCTACAACGAAAAAATTTACGCCCCCGATGTGGCCGACAAGCGAATGATGGGTTCCACCATTGCCTGGTTTTCGGTGGAGCGCAGCAAGCCTACCTCGTTCCCCGTTTTTAAGTACGGGATGAACATCGATAAGCGCAGCTACATAAAGGCCACCACGGGCGCCTGGAATTGGGAAGTCGGCTTTTTCTTAGACCCGATTTTGGAGGTGGAAAAAATCCGCGACCAGAAGCTGCTGGCCATTTACTCCAACTGGTCGTACCTCAAAAACGAATACAAGGACGACGATACTTTTGCCAGGAGGGATTTGACTTTTACCTCCTACGTGGTGGGCAAAAGGGAGTCGCGCAGGCTGATGGGCGACCTGGTGCTGACGGAGAATGATATTGTAAACCATGTGCTGTACAACGACGGCTGCGTAACGGCTACCTGGCCGCTCGATGTGCATTTCCCCGATTCGGCCAACGCCAGGCAGTTTCCGGGAATGGAATTCCTGTCGCGCACCATGTTTACCGAGCATAAGCCGTATCCCATTCCCTACCGCTGCTTTTACTCGCGCAACATCGATAACCTGTTTATGGCCGGGCGCGACATTAGCACATCACATGCTGCCATGGGCGCCACTCGATTACAGAAAACTTGCGGCATGATGGGCGAAGTAGTAGGTATGGCAGCCTCCGTGTGCATTCAAAAAAATGCAAATCCTCGCGGAGTATATACAAGCTATTTTGAGGATTTGAAAGCATTGATGAACGTTGGGGTGGGTATTACCAAGGTGTCCGAATAGATGTTGAACAAAGTACTAGTTAAGGCAGATTCTTTCAATAAGTTTTATAAATATTAAAAATGTATAAGATGAGACCTGTTTTCTACTGTTTGCTTGCGCTGCTGCTAATGGCATGTCAAGGTAAGCAAGATTTGGTAAAAGAAAATTTTGATTTTGCCGCGAAGCAAACCAAAATTTTGCTTGATGAGGCGACACCTAAAATACCGCTGCTGCCGCGCACCGTTAAAAACGATACGCTGGTGTGCACCGATATTTACGACTGGGTAAGCGGTTTTTTTCCCGGTTCGCTATGGTACCTGTACGAGTACGGCAAAGATGATTTTTGGAAAAGCGAGGCCGAGAAATGGACGGCGCTGCTGGAGCCCGTGCAGTACTTCTACGGCCACCACGATGTGGGCTTCATGATGCAGTGCAGCTACGGCAACGGCTACAGGATAACGCAGAATCCTGCCTACAAAGATGTTTTGGTAAACACCGCAAAGTCGCTATGCAAGCGCTACAACGCCAAGATAGGCTCCATTCAGTCGTGGGACATCAAGGGCTGGCAGGCTCAGCGCGGCTGGATGTTTCCGGTGATTATTGACAACATGATGAACCTGGAGCTGCTGTTCAACGCCAGCGAGCTCACGGGCGACACCTCGTTCTACAACATCGCCGTATCGCACGCCGATGTTACGCTCAACAACCACTACCGCCCCGACTACAGCTGCTACCACGTGGTGGACTACGACCCAGCCACAGGCCTGGCGCGTAACCACCACACCGCGCAGGGCTACGCGCACGAGAGCGCCTGGGCTCGCGGCCAAGCGTGGGGTTTGTATGGCTTTACCGTTTGCTACCGCGAAACCGGTTACGAGCGTTTTTTGAAGCAAGCCGAAAATATTGCGGCATTTATAATGAACAACCCTAAAATTCCAACGGATTTAATTCCTTACTGGGATTACGATGCGCCGAATATTCCCAACGAGCCGCGCGATGCTTCGGCGGCGGCCATTACCGCCTCGGCGCTGGTGCAGCTGGCGGCCATTTCCCCCGATGCAAAAAAGGCCGACAGCTACAGGGCGTACGCCAATAAAATACTGGAGAGCTTAAGCTCGCCCGCATACCGTGCGGAGCCGGGAGCCAACCACGGATTCCTGCTCAGGCACAGCGTGGGCAGCATACCCCACGGCAGCGAAGTTGATGCGCCGCTCAACTACGCCGACTACTATTTTTTAGAAGCGCTTTTGAAGAGATAAAAAGGACAAAAGATATAAAGACAAAAGAACAAAGAAATATAAAAAGTCTTTTTGCCCTTGTTCTTTAAATCTTTATTCTTTTCAATCCTTGTTCAATGAAAATATAAACCCTCAAAAAAATAAACAGTATGAAAAAAATTTTACTACTACTCATGACGCTATGCGCGTTCATGTTCAGTACGCAAGCAGCTACGCGCTACGTGGACGCTGCTGCCACAGGGGCCGGCGATGGTACCAGCTGGTCCGATGCCTACACCACCATTGCTGCTGCGCTTACCGCCTCATCAAGTGGTGATGAGATTTGGGTAAAGGCGGGGACGTATAGTATTTCAGTAACCCTTGCTGTAAAGAGCGGCATAAGCGTATATGGAGGCTTTGCCGGAACAGAGCCCACCATTGCAGACCGTACAAAAAGCGACCTGGATGGAAATGGCATAGTAGAACCTTGGGAGTTTACCAATGCAACAGTTGTAAAAGGTGACCTTACAAAAGCGTTGCTAAACGGTGCTGCGCCCGCAAATGTGAACGTTTGGAACGGAATGACATTTACAAATGGATTAATAAAGAATGGGAGCGTGGTTCCGGTGCTTGTTAGCGCAAACGTTAAGCTTGAGCACAGTATTATAAGGAACAACTCGACATCGCCAACAAATCTTCCGACTGGAACTATGTATGCAGGAGCGCTGCAGGTATCCGGTGGTGTGGCTGACGGATGCTTGATAGAAAATAACTATGTGAATGCCGTTGCAAATGCAACGTATGGCGCTGCTGTTGGTGTGGAAAAAAGCGGAATCTTAAAAAATTCCGTTGTGCGTAACAATCAACTTGTAGGTACAGGAACTAATGGTCGAGGTACCGTTTTCATAAACTCCGGGGGCATGGCTATTAATTGCCTAATATATAACAACTATAACTATAGAGATGGCGGTGGCGTATATTTGGAGAATGCAGCTTCGATTGAAAATGGCAAGGGATATACATCACCCTATACAGCTCTTGTAAACTCTACTGTTGTAAACAATACAGCAGGAAATGCAGGAGGAGGAGTTCGTGTTAACCTTAACACAACCAATAATCAGAGAGTTTATAACAACGTTGTATGGGGAAATAAGCTTGGCAATGGTAATATTGACAACCTTAGCGGAAGCGCTACAAACTATAGTGGCTACAATGCCTACAATGCAGGTTCAACAACCTTTCCTAACGGAGTGCAGAATATTACAAACCTTGCAGCAGCTAACGCCGATGGCCCAAGGTTTGTGCAACCCACCACCTTTGTGGGCTTGCCAACCACTCCTGCTGACAGCATTCTCTTGCGTCAAGCGAACTGGAGCATTGTTTCGGGTTCGGCTCTCACAGATAAGGGGAGTGACACCATTTCCGTCATTCAAACCATCTTAAAAGACAGCACCGACATCCTTGGTAACTCACGCAACATTGCCTGCACACCTGCCATTAAAAAGTGGGATATCGGCGCCTACGAGTTTCAAAAAGCTGTGGCTACCTTTACGTGGACGCAGGATTTTTCGGGGCTCAACATGGGTAGCGCCAACGTTACGCTTACGGCCACGCTCAGCAATGGCGACAACAGCAGCATTGTGTACACCACGGACGACCCGCTGGTGGCCACCATCGAAAACGGTAACGAGCTGAAGATAGAGGGCGCGGGAACCGCCAATGTAACCGCCAGCTACCTTGCTGCCGGTAGCTACGCTTGCCCGCAGGCCAAGGCCATAACCGTAAGCTCATCGTACACGCCATCGCTTAGCCTGTCGGCCGACACGCTGAAGGTGGCGGCAACAGCAGGCTTGGATTCAGTAGCCATTACCAGCAATTCTCCATTTAGCATTACAAACACATTGGCCGCGTGGCTCACCCCCGACAAGACCTCGGGCAATGCCGCGCAGAGCGGAGCTAACGCCACGGATAAGGTGAAGTTTACCATTACGGCTAACCCCACTCCTTTAAAGCGATACGCAAAAGTACTTTTCTCTTCGGGCGGATTGCTTGACTCGGTAATTGTAGAACAGGCTGCAGGAGCAGCAACCTTCTCGCTCAGCAAAACAACTTCGAGCCTTGCGTTTAACGGTCTGCGCGCCGATGGTAAGGCCGATACCGTTTACGTAACATCGAACACGCCGTGGACGGTGAGCAAGGGCAGCGCCTCATGGCTTACGGTTACACCTGCCAGCGGCAGCGGCAACGAGAGCGGCCAGGTGGTTACCACGGTGGTGCTGAGCGCCACCGCACAGGCTTACCCCGACCCCGAGCGCAACGCTACTCTTACCTTTACGCCTGCGGGCTACGGAAGCACACCTACGGCAACGGTTACCCAGGCCGCTGCCCCCGCGCCGGGCTACATATTCGTTGATGGCGGCAAGGCCGATGACAGCGGCGACGGCAAATCGTGGGCTAACGCCAAGAAAACCATTGCTGCGGCGCTTACCGCTGCCACCGCCAGCCGCGATACGGTGCTGGTAAAGGCCGGAACTTATACCATTACAGCTACGCTGGCGGCGGTTGAAGGTGTAAATGTATATGGTGGTTTTGCCGGTACGGAGGTTAGCACAACGCCGCGCGCACGGGTAAATGCAAAAGATGCGCCCTGGGCTTTTGTGAACTCAACAATTTTAGATGCAAACGGTGCAGCAACCCGCATTTTGAGCTCATCGGCGTTTAACACCCTTACCTGTTGGGACGGCTTTACATTGCAGAATGCAAAAGCTGTAGCCAGCAACGGTAGCGCAGCTGATTTGAAGAAAAATATGGTGCTGAATAATTGTATTCTGCAAAACAACTCTACCTCCAGCGCCGGTGCTGCGGCTGCCCTTATGACGCGCGATGCCGGTTTGCACAATTCGCTTGTGAAAGGAAACGAAGGAGGTAACGGCCCCGGTGGTGTTTATATTAACGGAGGTATTACAAGCGGCGACCAAACCACCATTTCGGGATGCCATTTTATTGAGAATGTCTCCAAGACAAATGCGAATGGCGGAGGCGCTATCTCCAACTACTTTGGCGGAACTCCTTCGGGAACCTTTAAGATAAGCGGCTGCTATTTTGCCCGCAACGCTGCCGTGGGAGGCAATGCCGCTGCCGTATTCTCCAACACCGCAGGTACATCGGTAATGCTGTTGGAGGACTGTATTTTTACGGAGCACACCGTGGCTACAAATACCGCCCCCTGTGTACTACGATGCAATAATGGCTTAGCGCTCAATCGCTGTAAGATCATTAACAATAATTTTTCTACCGCAGGAAATGTCGGGATTGTATTTTTCAACGGCAGAGGCGGTATTTACAACTCGGTAATAGCCAACAACAGCATGAGAACAGGCGTAACCCAAGGCTACGCGCTATACCTGAACGCAGCAACGGCAGAGGCGGTAGGTAATACCATAGTAAGGAATGATGCCCGTGATTTGGCCGGTAACGCAGGGGCTAAGCTGGTAAACAATATTTCTCAGGACAATACATTCCCTGCTGTTTACAAGCCAGCTGTAGCATTAACCAACGTGTACTCGGGCGTAACCTTCCGTCAGGCTACGAATGCCGCAGGGGCAGCAGCCACTCCCGAACAGGCACGCGCTATTGCCAATGCCGACTGGCGCACGGCTAATGCAACAGCGGTTGACACCGGCACAAACCTCACAGCTGCCGCGGCCACCTACCTTCTTGGCGATTTACTGCTCAAGGATGCCTATGCGCAATCCCGTCCGGCTTCAGGTGCTTGGACAATTGGTGCCTACCAATACAATGCCTCGCTGGCAGGCAACACCATTACATGGACTCAAACCTTGGCGCTGGATATGAACGGCACGGGGAATCCTAAGGAAATGCCGCTGACTGCTACCGCTACCGCAGCAGGCGCTGTAACCTACACGGTCGATAACCCGCAGGTGGCCTACGTTGAAAACGGCAATGTGCTTAAATCGTTCTCGCCCGGCAGCACCACCGTACGTGCCAACCACGGCGGCGATGCCACCCACTCGGCAGCCTCGGAGGTTGCGCTGGATGTATCGGTAAGCGGCGATCCGTCAACGCTGGCGCTCTCCGCTTATACGTTGCCCCTGGTCAAGCTTGCCAACAGCGTTGATAGCATAACGCTCACCTCTAACTACGGGTATATTCTTACCTACAAGTCTCCGTGGATTTCCGTAAATCCGGAAAGCGCCAACGAAGCAAGCAGCAACCGGGTGGTAAAGCTCACGGCTACCTCCGCCAACCCATACATAGTTCCCCGTGTTGATAGCGTAATATTCCTGTCGGGAGGCTTGAAGCAAAAGCTGGTTATTACGCAAGCCGCCGGCGATGCCACCCTGAGCGCAACACCTGCAACGGTTACGCTATCGGCATTGGAGGGCGCTTCGGCCACCTTTAGCATTGCCAGCAACACATCATGGCTTATTGCCGGAGCAGCCCCGTGGGTAAACCTAAGCACAAGCTCGGGTACGGGCAATGCAATTATTACCGCGACGGTACTGCAGGAAAATACCGATACGCTGGCAGGCCGAACGCTAACGCTGGTAGTCAGCGCAACGGGTGTTGCCAATGATACCGTGGTGCTTTCGCAGCAAAAAGCGCTGCCGCCTACTATTTTGTACGTTGCACAAAGCGGCGATGGCAGCGATGGCAGCACCTGGGCTAAGGCACACCAAACTATTGGTGCGGCCCTAGCTGCGGCAAATAATGGCGATAAAATATTTGTGAAGGCAGGAACGTACGGCATTGCCACAGCGCTACGCAGCAAAGCCGGAGTACGCGTATATGGAGGTTTTGCCGGAACGGAAAGCAGCGTAGAAAACCGTATTCAGCCCGCTAACGCAAAGGCCTGGGAGTTTAGCAACCCAACCATTCTGGAGCCGGCTGCGGGTACGCGCGTTATCGACACCACTATGCTGAGCGCGCCTGCCATTTGGGATGGATTTACCATGCAGGGAGCAAGGCATATTACCACCAAGGAGGATTCGGCGCGCGTAGGAGGCATTGCCTACCTGCGTAAAAATACGTTCATTAATAATTCGATTCTGCGCAATAACGTTACCTATACTGCCGGCGCTGCCATATACATGGATGTTGATGCCCGGGTGTACAACTCGCTGCTTGACAATAACCACACCTTGTACGCCAGCGGTGGTGCCGTGTCTTTAGCATCTATTACCGGCAGCAGCAACTATACGCCTTTGGTGGGCAACGCCATTACCAATAACCGGGCCCATGCCGGCGCCGGTGTTAACATTAACTTCCCGGCCACAGGTGCTGTTTATACCGGTACGGTAACCCTGTTTAACAACTACTTTGCTTACGACTCAGCCGAACTGCGCGCTACCACCGATCCTTCCCAGGTAGGCAATGGCGGCGGCGGAGCATTGTTCTTAAATATAGGTTCTATAAGTACTGTTATCATAGACTCTTGCACCTTCAAGTACAACCTGAAGGCCACAGAGCTGGCCTCGGGTGGCAGCCCGGGTGGCGGTGCCATACGTACGCAGGGCGCAGGAGGTACCACCATTATCAACCGCTCGGTCTTTGTGGGCAATCGCACTGTAGATGGGCGGGGAGCCTCGGCGGTGCATACCAACGACCCCAACTACAAGCTGCGTATTTACAACTCACTCTTCCAGGGTAATACCGGTGGTGCGGAGGCCGTGCAGCTGCGTGGCGGACACATGATAAATAACACGGTGATAGGTAATAACGGAGCCGGCATCGGCTTCATCGACAAGCCCGAAGTGGTGTTGAACAATGTTGTTCGGGGTAATACCACCAATTTAAATCCTGCCACCGCCAACCCGAGCAACTACGCTAATGTAACCTTTGTTGATTCCGCAGCCGGCAACTTCCGCCTGAAGCTGTACTCGCCCGGTGTTGATAAGGGGGTAGTAGTAGGCATCCTGCAGGAGCCCGATCCGGTAGGAAGGGAGATGCTCAAAAAGGACTTTGGCGGAGTGGCTCGTCCGCAGGGGGCATCGTACGACCCGGGCATGTACGAGTATGTCAAGGTAAGGCCATCGGCAAGCGCGGGCATTGCCTGGACGCAGGACTTAAGCAGCCTTAATATCTCCACCACCGAGCAGGTAAAGCTAACGGCAAGCGTAACCGGAGTAACGGGGACAGAACTGTCGTACCTGTCGCCCGCAGGCTACATCTCCGGCGATGATTTGACGGTGAGCGTGGCCGGCGATACGCTTATCCTTATGGGCACAGGTACCACAACGCTTACGGCGCATACCAAGGTTAACCCCTACTACGACACCATAGCCGTTGCCAAGCAGGTAACCGTTACGGGGAGCGACTTCCTGGCCGTGCTGCCCACCAGCCTCAGCTTTGGCATGCTGGTAGCCGATAGCGTACTCTCGTTTAAGCTGAATACCGACAAGGCCTGGAGTACGAGCAACGTGCCGGCATGGCTCAGCCTGTCGCAGGGCTCGGGCAGCGCAGGCCGCGCCGAGGTGTGGGTAAGCGTTGTGCAGGACAACTCGCTCAGCGCGCCGCGCTCGGCCACCTTTACGGTTGCCACGAGCACCAAGTCGCGCAGCATTACCGTTAAGCAGGACGGGTTGATATTTAGCATTTCGACAACCGAAATCAGCTTAGCGGACATTGGCGATTCAAAGGACTTCTACGTTGACGCCAACCTGCTGTGGAGGGCCGACTTTGAGGCCGATTCGGCCTGGGCAACGGTGAGCCCCGATAACGGTGCAAAGAGCGCCACGGTATATGTAACTCCGCAGGACAACCTGGGCCCCGAGCGTACCGGACAGATAAAGGTTTATACCGAGCGCAGCGGTGTGCCGACCTACACCATCACCGTGGTGCAGGCGGGTGTTGATCCACAGCCAAATGCAGTAGGTAAGCAAGCACTCACGGCGTTTATTTACCCAAATCCGACCTCTGACGTATTTTACGTGTCCACCTCCGAGGACCTGAAGGGTGCACAACTGCAAATTTTCAACCTCAGCGGCGCGCTTGTACTTTCTCAACCTTGGAGCGGATTGTCGCAGAGCGTTAACGTTAGGCATCTGCCTTCGGGGGCATACCTGATGATGATAAAAGATGCTGACGGCAAGACCTTGAGCGCAAAGATTATAAAGCAGTAAAAGTACCTTAGAAGCCTGTGCATGCGGTTGCCACTCACCGAGTTCGCTGGGTGGCAGCCCGGCAGGCCAAGTAACATATCTAAACAAAAAGCAGATGAAATATTTACTCACATTCGCGCTGGGCTTGCTACTTGTTGTAACAGCAGCCGCGCAAAACATGCTAACCGTTTCGGGCACCTTGCTCGACGATAAGAGCGAACCTGTAGTGGGCGCTTCGGTTGTAGTAAAGGGAACCACCATTGGTGTTAGCACAGATGCGCAGGGTAGCTATAGTATTCAAGCGCCCTCCAACGGTACCTTGGTTTTTTCTTTTATCGGCATGGAGACCGAAGAAAAAGCCGTAAACGGCCGCGCCCGCATTGATGTGGGCATGGTTAATATTGCCGAGCAAATAGACGAAGTAGTAGTGGTGGGTTACGGTGCAATACGAAAATCGGATATTACCGGATCGGTAGGCTCTGTAAAAATGGCCGAAACCATAAAGTCGATGCCGGTGGCTAAGGTTACCGATGCCTTGCAGGGTCGCTTGGCGGGTGTTTCGGTAGTGTCGGCCTCGGGCGACCCCAATGCGGGGGCAACTATTCGTGTGCGCGGCGTTAACTCCATCAGCGGCGACGGCGGGCCTTTGGTGGTAATAGACGGTTTTATCGGAGGCAATTTAAACTCCATCAACCCTGCCGATATTCAATCGGTAGAGGTGCTCAAGGACGCATCGGCAACAGCTGTGTATGGTTCGCGAGCAGCCAGCGGGGTAATTTTGGTTACTACCAAGCAAGGCGACAAGGGAGCGGCCAAAATAACATTTAACGGCTACGTCAACATTAAAACCCCCGGCAAACTCCCCGAGCAGCTGTCGGCTGCCGACAATGCAAGGCTGCAAAACGCATACGTGGCCGAACGCCATGGTGGCAATACCCTTAACGGAGCTATTCCCACATTTACCGATGAGCAAATTGCCGACTTGGAGGCGAGCGGAGGCTACGACTACCTTGGCGCAACTTTTCAAGATGTGGCCTTAGAGCAAATGTACGAGCTGTCGATATCGGGGCGGGGAGAGGCAACCTCGTACCTTATTTCAGGGAGCCTGAACGACAATGACGGTGTTATTCGCAACTCAAGCGCCATGCGCGCCAACTACAGGTTAAAGCTCGATACCGATGTGAAAAAATGGCTTAAGGTGGGCGCTAACCTTTGGGGAACCTACAGCGAAAACCAAGGGCCATCTTTTGGCCAGTACCAAAATGTGCTTAACCGGGCACTCATGTTTCCACGTTTTTTGCCGGCAAGAAATGACCAAGGAGGTTACAACGACCTGAGCCGTGAGCCCAACCCCATGCGCAAGGTAAACGAGGTGCGCAAGGATGGCTACACCTACGATTCGTGGCTGCAAGGCTACGCCGACTTTACCATACTTCCCGGATTGACTTTTCGCGCGCTTGGGGGCGTAACTCTGCGCAACACTAACTCGCAAACGGCGAATACCAAGGAGTCGTACCAAGCTCAACCCTCACGCGATGGGCAAACATCTGCTACCGCATCAAGCTCCAACACCTTGTCGTGGATCAACTCCAACATACTTTCCTACGTTAAAGAGTTTAATGAAAACCACCGCGTAAATGCCACTCTGGTGTTTGAGCAATCAAGCGGCGAAACCTATGAGCACTCCGGAACAGCGGGTAATCTATACGATGAAAGCATTGCCTACAACAATCTGGATATGGCCACAGGCGAAAGCGTACTTACCTCCAACAGGGTAAGAAGTACTATGATGTCGGCACTGGCGCGCGTTAACTACGTGCTGTTCGACCGCTATATGGTTACGGCGTCGTACCGCTACGATGGCTCTTCAAAGCTGGCCAAGGGTAAGCAGTGGTATGGTTTCCCATCGGCCGCCGTGGCGTGGGATATTAAAAAAGAAAGCTTCATGCGAGATGTAGAGGTCATGAGTCAGGCCAAGCTGCGCTTTGGATACGGAGTAACCGGCAACCAGGCGGTGCCCGACTACTCGGCATTCTCCCGCTACACGTTTATAAAATCGACTACATCAACGGGTACTGTGGGGAGCGTGGCGCTGGAGGAAGAATCTAACCCCAACCTGAAGTGGGAAACCAGCACGCAGTATAACGTTGGGGTGGATTTCGGATTTTTGCACAACCGCATTACCGCTTCAATTGACTTGTACGATAAGTTGAGCGAAGACTTAATATTGAAAGTAAAGAAAGCAACGCTATCCGGGTTCTCTTACTATCGCGAAAATGCCGCATCCATTCGCAACCGCGGCGTTGAGTTCACCCTCGGCGCCGATCCTCTCTCCTTCGACAAAGTACGCTGGCACACCGACCTTACCTTTACCGTAAACGAAAGCGTGCTGGAGCGTATTGATGGTACTGCAAAAACTATGGAGTTAGGCACTAGCTACGAAAATGCAGCTTACCTCTACATTGTGGGAGAAAGAATAGGCACTATGTGGGGAAATACGAGTGAGGGAATATGGAAAACTTCCGATCTTGCTAATGCTCCTGTAGGAACTGTGCCTGGTTCATACCGCTACAAAAATCTTGATGATAAGCCGGTTATCGATAATAAGGATATGGAGGTTATTGGCTGTGGACAACCCAAATTCAGCTGGGGTTGGAATAACACTGTTTCGGGCTACGGCTTTGACCTGTCACTCTTTTTTATCGGATTTCATGGCTTTGATATTTTCAACAACAACGAGTGGCTGGGCATTACCGATGAGCGAGTGGCGCCTAACCCTAAGTGGCTGAACCGCTGGACTCCCACCAACGAGGATACGGATATTCCCGGATTTATTGCTAACAATAACGACAAATCTATTTCATCGCGCAAGGTAGAAAAAGGCGATTTTATAAGGCTAAAAAACCTAACGCTTGGCTACACGCTTCCGGGCACGCTGCTGCAGCGCGTGGGTATAGCCAACCTGAGGGCCTACGTTTCATTCCAAAACCTGTTAACGTTTACCGGGTATTCGGGTCTGGACCCCGAGGTAACGTTGAAAAACCCGCTTACTCCCGGTGCCGACTGGGGATACTATCCCAACGGGCGTAGCTACATTATAGGTTTAAGCTTTACATTTTAGAAGAACAAAAAGTGAACTTGTAGGGATTTGATCCGACAAGCGCGCAACGTTAACAATAAATATATCTTACTACCATGAAATCAACCGTGTTCACCAATTGCTTCAGGTGTTTGCTATTTGGCCTTATATTTGGCGCAATGGTAACCTCCTGTGCTGAGCTGGAGCAATACCCTTTGAGTTTTTACACCGAAGAAAGTTACCATACAGGCTCTGATAGCTTACCCTTGACCAATGCAAAATTGGCAGACCTGGCTAATGGCTTATACCGTAAATTTTACTCGGGCGCCACGGCCGAGGTTTACTTCAACGGCAACTACGAGTTCAACTGCCGCGTATTTGCTATGAGCGTGGGTGGCGATGATGTTATTCGCGGCGCCACAAAGGACGGTAACAACAACCGTGTAGAGCGTATAGATGAGCTGGATGTGTCCCCCTACTCCAGCATTACGCTCGACGATGGGAAGTCCGATGTTGCCTACATGTGGCGCAATATGTACGGGGCCATACAGGCCTCCAGCTCTTTTATTAAAGATGGCTTGCTTTGCACCGTTCTGCCTACCGTATTGGCCAGCGAGTTTGGCAACGATACCATGCGAATGATACGCACCTTTGATGCAGAAACCTACGAGCGTTTGGTCAGCGATGGGAAGATAGTTCCCGATACGGCATCACAGCTGCTGGGCGAGGGTTATTTTGTGCGTGCCTTGTCCTACTTTTACTTAGTACGCTTTTTTGGCGCCGTGCCTTGCTATGCCGACTATACCAATACGGTAGGAGTTAACGGCGATGCAGCCCAGAATGAACAGCTGGCGCGCACGCCCCTGCAGGATGTGTACGAAAAAATGATTGTACGCGACCTGCAGCTTGCCGTGGCCATGCTGCCCACCACCAGCCGTACGGGCACCAGCGACAGGCCAAGCAGCTGGGCAGCCAAAGCTTGCCTTGCCGATGTGTACATGCACATGGCCGGCTGGCCGCTAAAGCAAACCGATAAGTATGCCAGCGCGGCAACGCAGTGCCTGGATATTATTCAGGGTGCAGGGCTGACGCTAACACCCGAGTACAAAAACTTATGGATGGAGGCCACAAAAACGCAGGCCAACGAGCACATATTTGCCATTCACCATAAGGCTATTCCATCGGATATAAAAAACAGCTGGGCCAGCAACTACGGCAAGTCGTACTTTGCCGCCGATGAGTCTATCAACGGCCAAACAGGTTGGTCCGACTACCTGATGGACTCTGCCTTTTACGAATCTTTCCATGCCGACAAGCGCAAAACGTTTATAGGCCTCACTACGCTACAAACAGCATCGGGGCCGCTAAGTTGGAAGCTATCTGCACAAAAATCGCCGCCCATTAACAAGTATCGTGATTATGGTGGCATTGAGTCACCCCAATCCAACGGCCTTACACCCATATACCGCTATGCTCAGGTGCTGCTTATGTATGCCGAGGCTTCAAATCAAACCGAGGGTGGGCCTAATGCTGTGGCGTTACAGAGCCTGCAGCAGGTGCAAAGCCGCTCTACTACCAATGGTCAACCCTATACATTGGCTGGCCTTGATAAGGATGCCTTTGACAAGGCGGTGTTTGATGAGCTGGGCTGGGAGTTTGCCATCGAAGCGAAGCGCTGGTTTCAGCTGGTTCGCAAGGAGAAGGTGGTGGAGCAAAATCAGTTCAACCCTCGCGTTAAAGCAAGGCTTGCTGCTCGAGGAGTTACTACCGAGGTTGCGGCCCAAAGCGGGAAGGGCTACCTATTCCCCATACCGACCGAGTCTATTCAAATGGCAAGCGCCTCTGGCGTTACCATTACCCAGAACCCCGGATATTAGCATTGCAACATGCTTGGTGGCAAATAAATTTTGCTGCCAAGCTAAAAAAAACGTTTTTATGAAGAAATTTATTCTCCTTTTGTTAGCCGGCTTTGCCGTAAACTGCTTTGCCAGCACGCAGGCCGAGTTGTTCAATTATCCGGTGGATATTCCGGCCTCGGCCACCACCGATGATGAAAGGGCGGCCTACACGAGCCTTAAAGCGGCCTTTTACGCCTCGCTGACGAATGTCAACTCCGATGCCGCCGAAAGCTACGTTGCAGGGCTGAAGGACAACGGTACGTGGAGCGGTCTTCCCGCGGCCAACTCCGTTACGCAGGCGCAGCTGGCCACCATCATGTCCAACGCCAAGGATTTGGCGCGGGCGGCGAACCACGGCAAGGCCAGCGCCCAGGCATCGCTTAACGAGCTGCTGGACGCCATGACCTTTCGTGGCTATAAAAAGGGCATTAACTTCCACCTGGCTACCAACGATTACACCAGCTGTAAAACCATCGTGCAGGGTAGCGTGGAGGCCGCCGCCATGTACAGCGGAACGCGCCAGGGCGACTGGCTTAACTTTGTGAATTGGGTGTGCGAGTTCGGTCAGGTTTACAACCCCCGCTACCTTACCGAGCTCAACACCGACTACATGTACAACGTGGCGCCGCTTCTCTTCAGCTACCCCTTTGTGGTGGGCGACGACGAGCTGGGGGTGCGCCACCTCAAGGCCTGCAGCCGCTACCTGGCGCGCTTTGTGGAGCCGACCGACGGCAAGGACGACGGCCTGAAAGTTGACGGCGCGGGATTCCACCACGGCACCCACTATCCCAACTACCTGTACTGCTTTAGATCGTGGTTTGAGCTGGCGACCAAGTACAGGGGTACGGCGGTGCGCATTAGCGAGGCCGGATTCCGTGGCGCCGTAAAGCACGTAATGTGCATGTACCTTACCGCCACCAAGCCCACCAACGGAGGCTCCAGCTACCTGGCCAACTCGCTCTCGGGGCGCAATCCCTACCTCAACGGCGGCATAAGTAACCAGGTGTCGAGGGCCGATTTTGAAACGCTACTGGAGGTGGGCAAGGATATCACGGGCAGCTACGATGCCGATTTGGCCGCCGCCTACAACTACTTTTTTGATGTGAGCAGCAGCGCTTACGGCTCCGCAAAAGCTGCCATAGATGGTTTTTATCAGTTTAACTATAGTCCGGTGGGTGTGCTGCGTAGGGGTTCTTGGGTTGCCACTATGCGCGCACCTACCGTGAACTTTTTCGGCTCCGAAATGTACGTTTCCGAGAATCGCCTGGGCGCCTACCAGAGCCACGGCTCGCTTGAGGTAATGTACAAGGGCGACGCAAAGGCCTCGGGGATACCTTCGACAGGCGATTGCGGCGGCTGGGATTGGAACGCAGTGCCCGGCGCTACGGTGGTGCTCTTTACCAGGTGGACGGATATGATGCCCGGCAAAAATACCACGCAGCGCTGCGACCAGTACTCGGCTAAAAATTTCTCGGGAGCGCTGGCGGTGGGCAAGACCGGTATTTTTGCAACCGACTTTGAGCAGGGCAACGTGTGGGGCTCCGGCCAGTTTACGCCTACTGCACTTAAGTTTAAAAAATCCTACTTTGCTTTCGACAGCATTATTGTGGCGCTGGGCAGCAACATCAGCTCCGGCGGTGCCCTGGCCAATACGGGCAACACGGTTACCAACCTGTTTCAAAATATAGTTTATTCGGGCTCGGGCAGCTTTATACACAACGGCGCCACCATCAGCACGGCGCAAACAACCACAACCTCTGACAATGCTGCCCCCAATTGGTTTGTTACGCCCGCCGGCACGGGGTATTTTGTGCCCAAGGGGCAGCCTGTAACGGTGATATACGGCACGCAAACAACGCCCAAAGAAACTGGCGCCGATGCCGGAAGCCCCGCCACCACGGCTACGGCGGCCAAGGGCTACCTCGACCATGGAAAGGTGCCGACGGCCGCCAAGTATGAGTTTGTGGTGCTGCCTGCAACCAACGCTACCGCCATGGCCGGCCTGGAAAGCGCGCTTAACGGCGTGTACACCGTCATACAGCAGGATGAAAAGGCGCACATACTGAGGCTCAACGCCCGCAGGCAAACCGGCTATGCCGCATTTGCTCCGCTTACAGGGCTTACGGGTAACGCCATTACCGCCATTGATGCACCCTCGCTGGTGTCGCTTACCGAAAAGCATACCGATACGCTGGCCCTGGCAGTGTGCGTACCGGAGCTCACATTTGTGGATGGCAAAGCTGCGGATAAGCCGGTAACGCTTACGCTAAACGGTTTTTGGTACAGCGACTACATTCCGCAGAATATAAAAATTCAGCACGTGGAGGCAAGTAATATTTGCAAGATTACGGTAACCGCGCAGAAAGGCCTGCCCACCTGCCTCACGCTGCATAAGTCCGGCTACATACCCACGCCGACCGGGGTTGACGGACGCAAAAATGCCTTGGAGGTAAAAGTTTATCCCAATCCTACGCATGATATGGTTAGAGTTCTGTTGCCTAAAGTGCCGAACGTACCTGTCGAAGTGGACGTATACAACACAAGTGGCGAGCTGCAAAAGCGCATAAAAGGAATCCCTGAGCACAACGAGGTGGAGGTGGATTTGCGCTCGCTGGGTGCAGGCATTTACTACCTGCAGGTTAAGGTGGGCAAAGAGTCTGCCGTGTCAAGAGTGGTGAAGCAGTAGTACAAAATTTTTACTACAAGGGGCACAAAGTTCGCATAGTCTTTTAGTGTTCCCTGGGCATTTTTCTTTGTGCTCCTTGTGGTAAAAAAAAACAAGCTTATGAGAAAATTCATTCTCTCCATATTTACTTTTTTTGCAGCCTCGGCAAGCAGCTTCTCGCAGCAGGAGTTCACGCATCCCGACTTGCTGTCGTGGGAGGATGGCAGGGTGCTATTTATCCCATCAACGAAATCGGCGCTTACCATATCCGATCTGCACTACAAGCACGGCAGCCGCAGCCTTGCATGGACGTGGGCCGGGGATAGCTCAAGCATTCGGCTCAACCGCAGCATTGCCTGGGCTCCCGACCCCACCGATGCTCCCGACCCATCAACCTACACCTTTGTTTTCTGGCTTTACGCCGTCAATGCGCAGTCCGGTGCAACGCTACGCTTCGAATTTCTGAAGGATGGGAAAGTCTGCTCGTGGTTTGATTACGGCCTGGACTTTGTGGGCTGGCGGGGTGCGTGGCTTGCCTTTGAGCGCGACATGCAGGGTAGTCCCGGGCCCGGTATGGATGCGCTCCGCATAACCGTACACGGCGCACGGCAGGGCGTGCTCTACTTCGACCTGATGATTCCCTCGTCGCTACAGGACTTGCGGCACCACACCGCCGACACGCAGGCGCCGTTTATTAACCAACAGTCCACCGGAATTTGGCTGGTCAACGAAAGGTGCTCGCGCTATAAGTTCGACCTGCCCGTGGCTCCCATTGCTGAAAAAGATAAGCTGGAGGTGGCAAAAATAGAGAAGCGCTTTGCCGGTTTTTATCTGGAAAATAAAAAGCCGCTCCAGCTCGACTCGCTGCAAAAAAGGCTGGATGCATACGGCATACAGGCCAACGCCGACGGAACGCTGCGGGGGAAGCCCGTATTCTTTGTGCGCTGGGGCGAAACCTACTTTTCGCTGGGGCATCCGCGCAGCACCCGCATGTTTGCCCAAACGGTTGCCGACCTCGACGATGCCAACCGCCTGCTGCTGCAGCTGGCCATTGCCTGCAGGCTTTCCGAGGACCGGGCCGATAGGGAGCGTGCGGAGTCCATGTTCGTGCTGCTTACGCGCTACATGATGGATCAGGGGTTCGTGCACGGCGCATCGCTGGGCACCATTCACCACCTGGGCTACTCCATGCGCGACTTCTACACCGCTTGTTATTTAATGAAAAAAGAGCTGTATGCTGCCGGCCTGGGCGGCGATGCGCAGCGCGCCATGGAGTGGTTCTCCAACGCAGCCGAGGTAAAGCGGCAACCTGCGGAGCCCGGCATGAGCATCGATATTTTCAACACAACGCTCATGGGGCGCCTGGCCTCCATCCTCATGCTGCCCGATTCGCCCGAAAAGCTAACCTACCTGCGCTGCTACACGCGCTGGCTCAACAATGGATTTGCCTATTCGCCCGGCCTTGAGGCCACCTTTAAAATCGATGGCACCGTATTTCACCATGCCAACAGCTACCCCGCCTACGCCCGCGATGGTATGCGCGGCGCGGTGGAGGGCGTTTACATTCTCTCGGGAACCGGCTTTGCCGTTTCGGAGGAGGCACACGGTGTGCTGAAAAAGGCATTGCTTACCATGCGCTTTTACTGCAACCTGCGCGACTGGCCTATCTCCATGGCGGGTCGCCACCCCAAGGGTAGCGAGGGTTTGCAGCCCTCGCAGCTTGGCCTGTTGGCCTTGGCCGGCTCGCCCGATGGGGCGCAGCAAATAGATGCTGATCTGGCGGCGGCTTACCTGCGCCTGGTGCAAAGCCGGCCGGGTGGATTCACAAAAATTTTTGAAGAAAATCACATCAAACCCGAGCCTGCGCCGCAGGGCAACCAAGCCTTGCCCTACGCCAGCGTTATGACGCAGCGTCGCGGCGAGTGGGCTGCTACCGTGCGTGGCCACAGCCGCTACCTGTGGGCCGCCGAGAGCTACGAGGGAGCAAACTGGTACGGAAGGTATTTGGCGCACGGGAATCTGCAGCTTGTAGGCAACGGCAACCCCATTGGCAACGAGGCTTCGGGGTACATGCAAAAGGGCTGGGATTGGAATCACTGGTGGGGCACCACGGCCACCGTGCTGCCCATGGCCCGGCTCAAGGCCAATATTATCAACGCCGACCCCTTCTCGGGATTTGAAGAAATGCTATACTCCGACGAGGCCTTTGCCGGCCCCGTTTCAATTGAGGGGAAAAACGGCGCTTACGCCATGAAGCTGCACGAGCACGATAAGTACAACGGCTCGCTACGCGCCCGTAAATCATACTTTTTCTTCGATAATCGCATTGTTTGCCTTGGCTCGGATGTGGAAAGCAAGGTCGCGGATTACCCTACGGAGACAACGCTTTTTCAGGAGTTCATTCCGCAGGGCGGAGCAGCCGTTACGGTTAACGGCGAGCAGGTCTCGGGCCTGCCCTACGAGTGGAGAAGCTCGGGCAGCAGCTGGATGGCGGATGCCCAAGGCAACGCCTACTTTGTTCGCAAGGCCAACGTTTATCTGCGCCGCAGCCATCAGCATTCGTTCGATCAGGCTACCGCCCAGCCCACCGAGAATGATTTTACGGTGGCGGCCATTTCGCACGGTAACGCTCCGGCGGATGGGAGGTACGAATACGCCATTGTGGTTAAGCCGTCGCAGGCGGAACTGGCGTTGTGGATAAAAAACCTGAAGGCAAAGCAGCATTCGCTTTACACAATTATCCGCCACGACAGGCAGGCGCACGTGGTGCGCGATGAAGCCTCGGGAACAACCGGCTATGCGCTGTTTGAGGCGGGAGAAGTTTCCAAAGGTTTGCTCCTTTCAAATAGCATTCCATGCATGGCAATGCTTTGCGAAAAGAGCAAAGGCGAAATTGTGCTCAGCCTTGCCGACCCCGACCTGCGCCTGTACGAAGGGCCATCCGATGATATTTTTGATAAGGAAGGAAAGCGCGTGGAGCGGAGCATATACAGCCGCCCGTGGATTGGTAGCGAGTCGGGCGTTTCGCACCCGCGCATAACGCTGCAAGGACGGTGGAGCCTGCCGCAGCCGTCGGAGTACTGCAAAGTAATTTCATCAGATAGAAAAAATACGGTTTTGGAATTCACTTGTCAGCACGGCTTGTCACGGGAGGTAAGGTTAATACGTAGCGCCGGAAAGCGGTAAAAGTATGGGAGCAAAAGTAGCCACGCTCATATTATCTTTTCTGCTGTTGCAAAACGTGATGTTTGCGCAGTCGTACGATTTTGAGAGTAATCGTAACGACTTTTGGGTAACCGGATCCTCTGCCGAGCTGTCAACCGACCGCTACAAGCAGGGAGCAAAAAGCATGTGCTGGACTTGGTCAGGCGGCGATGCCCGGCTGTCGTACCTCAACTCCTCGGTGCTGCGCACGGCCAAGGGTATGACGCTGTGGATTTACAACGAAACGCCTTGCGACAAGCCTTTGAAATTTTCGTTTGTTACATCGGGTACTAATGCCCCTTACTGGTTTAACTTTGGGCTTGATTATAAAGGTTGGCGCGCCTGCTGGATTGCCTTTGACGATATGGAGGGCGAAAAAGGCAGCCGCAGCAGCCTGTCGAGGCTAAACATCGCGCCGCCCGAGGGGCTGGGTAGCGGTCGCCTGTACTTCGACCGATGGTCGTTTGTAAGCTCGGTTACCGACCGCCCCACGCCCGACAAGCAAATTCCGGACAATGGCGAAATTTCGCAGCCCTTCAAGGATCACTGGACGCGCCTTTGGCTATGGGAGCAATATGAGTATGATGTGCCTGTTGCGCAAAGTATTTCAGCGCAAGAGCAGGCCGATTTAGCCACGCTGGAGAATCGCCTGACCGCGCACTGGGCCGGCAGCCCGGGCGCTGCCGCCGGAGCCTTTTCATCGGCCGAGGCCATTTACAATGCCGCGCAGATTACGCGTAGCGGCAGCAATATTTACGGCGCACCGTTTGTAAATAACGACGAGAAAAGTTCGGGCGATATTTCGTGGGCGCAGGTGGGCGCTATGCTGGCCGGGTACGCTGTAGCCTACCATCACGGCTACAACAGGGCTACGGCCGAGAGCCGCTTCAACGATGTGTTCGACTACATGCTCGACCAGGGTTTTGCCTACGGCAGCAGCATGGGTACCAACCACCACTACGGCTACGACACGCGCGACTACCCCAAGGCAATGTGGCTCATGCGCGAATCGCTTGCAAGCAGCGGACGCTATGGCGATGCTTTTAAAACCGTAGAATACTGGTCGGGCCTGCCGGTAACGCGCGTTGCGCAGCGCGTGGTGTGGCCCGACGGCATTGTTGATGCCTGGAATACGCTATCCATGTTTAAGCTCACGGCGGCCATGATGTCCGCCACTCCCGCCGGGCGCCTGCGCGCCATGCAGTGCTTTACGCGCTGGATGAGCGCCTCTACCGAGTTCTCGCCCGGCACGGTAGGCGGCATCAAGCCCGATGGAACGCACTTTCATCACGGTGGGTTGTACCCGGCGTACGCTAAAGATGCTTTTGCAGGTTTGAATCCATATTTTGAATTGATACAAGGAACATCTTTTGTTTTAACTCCTGATGCCCGTAAAAATTTGAAGTTAACCATGCAAACCATGCGCAACTACTCCAACCTTGCGGAGTGGGGGATTGGCGTGTGCGGCAGGCATCCGTTTACCAACGTTGCCGTGGCGTCGGGCGCCATACAGTGCATGGGCAACCTGGCCCGCATGGGCGATTTAAGCGGCAATGGCGATGCGGTGGACAGGGAGTTGGCGGCCGATTTTTTACGCTTGAATAGCGGCGTGACGGGCGATTTAAAAACATACTTTGAGGGTTTAAGTATTGCTAAAGCCAGCGCTCCGCAGGGCTTCTGGGCATACAACCATGCCTGCCTCGGCGTGCTCCGCCGCGATGGCTGGATGGTAAGCCTGAAGGGCTACAACACCGATGTGTGGGGCTCCGAGATTTACGCCTCCGACAACCGCTACGGCCGCTATCAAAGCTACGGCTCCATACAGATTTTTGCAGGCGGCAACCCGGTAAGCAATGCCGGCAGCGGGTACAGGCAGGCCGGATGGGATTGGAATCGCCTGCCGGGAGCAACAACCTTACACCTGCCCAATGCGCGCCTCAACTCGCCAAACTCGGGGTCGCTCATGGAAAAATCAACCGAAAATTTTTCGGGGGCCTCATCGCTGCTGGGGAGGTACGGAGTATTTGCGACCAAAATCAAGGAAAAATCGCGCACCAACTTTACGCCCTCGTTTGTGGCGCGCAAGTCGGCGTTTTGCTTCGACAACCACATTGTTTGCATTGGTTCGGGCATCAGCAATACGAATACGACCGACTCCACCGAGACAACACTCTTTCAGCTCTCGGCGCTTCAGCCGGATGCCGTAAAAATAAACGGACAAAGCTACGCTGAATTTCCATTCGACAAAACCATCAGGAGCGGCAGCCTTACGCATTTGGTGGATAATCAAAATATCGAATACTACATTCCCGCGCAGCAGACCATACGGGTGCAAAAGGGTACGCAGCAAAGCAACGACAACAAAAGCAAAGCAGCGACCTCGGGTGATTTTGCGGTGGCCTACCTGCAGCACGGCGTCAGCCCGAGCAATGCAGCGTACGAATACATGATTCATATACTGCCGGACGATGCCGAGCGCTCCGCCATTCAATCGGGAGGCTTGCCCTACGTGGTGCACTCGCGCGATAATACAGCCCATGTGGTAACGGACAATGCTACCGGGATTACCGCATACGCCTGTTTTGAAAAATACACGCCCGCCAATGATATGTTTGTAACTTCTGTAGACGCGGAGTGTTTGCTGATGATAAATAAAAGGCATGAGGATACGTTGCAGGTAAGTGTTGCCGATCCCAACCTGAATATTGAGACAAAAGATTATACTACGAGCGATGAAAGCCGGCCGCTGTACAAGGAGATAAAACTCAAAGGAGGATTTATTCCGCTGGTTGACGATGAAAATATATACTACGATGCCACAGCGCAGGCTACCACGCTACGCGTGAAAGTGGTGTTGGGCCTGCCGGTGGAGTTTACGCTGGTAAAAGGAACGGGGAAAAGCTACACGTCAACACCCAAGCGGCAGAAGGAGGGACTCCTTGTAGCGCTGTACCCCAATCCCACGCAGGGCAATATAGCCGTGTCGTTTCCCGAAACCATGTCGGGCGACTTTAGCGTACAAATATTTTCGGCCGGAGGAGAGCTGGTAAAGTTCATACCCGGGCAGCCCGTTGCAACCTTTGTCCCCGTGGATATAGCTGCGCTCTTGCCGGGCATTTACTACTTCAATATTCGGGCAAGTAATGGCAGGTGCTCCACGCGCACAGTAGTGAAATATTAAGAAAACAATCACCATGCAAACCATAAAAAACATAGCTGAGCAGTTTAATATTGAGGGTGCGGTAGGCGAAATAAAGCCGCTTGGCGCCGGACACATCAACGATTCGTACATGGTGTATGTACGCAACGGCGCTCCCAACTACGTGCTGCAGCGCATCAACCACAACGTTTTCAGGGATGTGGAGGCCCTGCAAAATAACATTAGCAGGGTTACGCGGCACATCCGGAAAAAGCTGGTGGAGCAGGGTGAGGCGGAGGTGGATAGGAGGGTGCTCACGCTGGTTGAAACCCGGGACGGCGCGCTCTACCACAAATCGCCGGAGGGGGAGTACTGGCGGGTGTTTCTGCACATTGCCAATAGCAGGAGCGTGGACGATATTTCGCCCGAGCTGGCCTTTCTCGCAGGGCAGGCCTTCGGCCGGTTTCAGGCCATGCTGGCCGACTTGCCGGAGCCCGCCCTGGCCGAAACCATTCCCTTTTTTCATAATATCGAGGCGCGGCTCGAGGCGTTTTACAAAGCCATACGCCGCAATGCTGCCGGACGGTTGGAAAAAGTGCACAGCCTTATTGCTGAAATCGAAAATCGCTCACAGGAGATGTGTAAGGCCGAAGAACTGCACCGTGCCGGTAAGCTGCCCAAGCGCATCAACCATTGCGATACCAAGGTAAACAACATACTGTTTGACGAAAAAAGCAACCGCCCCCTGTGCGTGGTGGATTTGGATACCGTAATGCCGGGCTTTGTGGTGTCGGACTTCGGCGACTTCATGCGCACCGGAGCCAACAGTGGCAAGGAGGATGATGAGAACCTGGACAACGTATCCTTCCGCATGGACATCTTCGAGGCCTACGCCGGGGGCTACATGCAGGCTGCCGGAAAATTCCTCACGCCGCTTGAGGTGGAGCTGCTGCCCTTTGGCGCCAAGCTGCTCACCTACATGCAGGCGGTGCGCTTTCTGACCGACTACCTCAACGGCGATACCTACTACAAAATTCGCTACCCCGAGCACAACCTGCAGCGCACCAAAGCGCAGCTCAAGCTGCTGCAAAGCATGGAGGAGTGCTATCCGCAAATGTGCCAATTTATAGCAAGCTTATGATACGCATTCCCTACATCAACCTGTATGTAAATTCCATATACGATGTAACGCCGCAGGTGCTGGCGCAGGTGGCATCCCACCCCATTGCCTGCGCGAGTTGGAAAGATTTTCCATATACTCCCGCCGTAGAGGTGAAAATGGCACACACGCCGTCGCACCTGCTGCTCCACTACCGGGTGCGGGAAAAAAGCATCAGGGCCAGGTTTACGCAGCCCAACAGCGAGGTGTGGAATGATTCGTGCGTGGAGTTTTTTATCTCGTTCGATGGCAGAAAAACGTACTACAACTTTGAGTTTAGCTGCATAGGAACGCCGCTGTTGCGCTACAATACAGCACCGCACGCCGGCCCCTTAGCGCCCCTTGCTTGTGTTGATAATATATTGTCTATGAGTTCATTGGGTAGTGTTCCATTTGAGGTAAAAAACGGAGACCTGGCCTGGCAGCTCACGGTGGCCATTCCTTACTCGTGCTTTTTTGCGCACTCCGTGGCAAGCTTAAAGGGAGAGGTGGTGCACGCTAACTTCTACAAGTGCGGCGACGAGCTGGCCGAGCCGCACTTTCTCTCCATGTTTCCCGTCAGCGCTCCGCAGCCGGACTTTCACTGCCCCGAAAGTTTCGGAGAGTTTTTGTTTAATTCGCAAATGGATAACCTGCATGAAAACGCTGAAACGCCTTATGGTGCTGCTGACCATAACCGCCGGCTTGACAAGCTGCCAAAAAGCACAAACGCTTCGCGTGTTGCAATTTAATATTTGGCAGGAGGGAACAAAGGTTGAGGGTGGCTACGATGCCGTGGTGCAGCAAATTATAGATTCGGAGGCGGAGCTGGTAACCTTGAGCGAGGTGCGCAACTACAGCGGCGTACGCTTTTGCGACCGCATAGTGCAATCGCTGGCCGAAAAAGGGCACTGCTTCTACTCTTTTTACTCCTACGACAGCGGCATCCTGTCGCGCTATCCCATTACCGACAGCGCCTGCGTTTACCCCGAAAATAACGACCATGGCAGCATCTATAAAGCCGTGGTAAAAATCGGCGCGCGCGAGCTTGCCGTGTACACCGCCCACCTCGACTACCTCCGCTGCGCCTACTACATGGTAAAGGGTTACGATGGCAGCACCTGGCAAAAGTACGATAGGCCTTTTACCGATATCGATTCTATTTTGAGGGTAAACGTTGCCTCGGAGCGCGATGATGCCATACGCGCTTTTTTGGCCGAAGCCGGAAAGGACAGGCAGCTGGGCCGCATAGTAATTCTTGGCGGCGATTTTAATGAGCCCTCGCACCTCGACTGGGTGGAGCAAACCAAAAACAGCTTTGAGCGGCAAGGTCTGGTTATTCCGTGGACGGTAAGTACGCTGCTGGCCGAAGCGGGGTACCTGGACGCGTACCGCGTGCGGCACCCTAATCCGGTTACGCACCCCGGCATTACCTACCCGGCCGACTGCCCGGGGGCGCCAGTAGAGCAGCTCAGCTGGGCGCCGGAGGCAGACGAGCAGGAGCGCATTGATTTTGTTTACTGTTTACACGACAAGAACTTGCAGCTAAAAGATGCGGTCATCTGGGGGCCCAGGGGAACCATTAACCACAGCCGCCGCGTGCAGGAGCCCACCTCCGACCCATTCAACGCGGGCGCCGGCATTTGGCCCAGCGACCACAAGGGCTTGCTGGCTACCTTTACGCTGCAATAGCTAAGTACTCGTTAAAAATTAACTAGTATTATCATGAGATTCCTCACTACGTTCGGAATGACGGGTATTCCATGGCGAGAGGAGTGGGTGGCGGGGAAGTTGAGGCATTTTAATAATAAGTAAGTGTTCATTATTGCTTGTATGTATTTAATTCCACATCGCCTATTTGAGTACTCTGCGTGTGTAGATATTGACGCTTAATTATGAGCGGCTGCTTCATAAAGTATAACTTTAGACAGGATTTACAAAATTTACAGGATGTCTTTCATGTTAATCTTGTAAATCCTGTCTAAAAAAACGATTACGAATTACTAAGTAAGTGTTCATTATTGCTTGTATGTATTTAATTCCACATCGCCTATTTTAAGTACTCTGCGTGTGTAGATATTGACGCTTAATCATGAGTAGTTAATTGCCTTAAATATAATATTTACAAATATTTACAATTTATTATTAAGACGAATCTCGCTCAATATTTGTATAATTTTAAAAGCCGCCTGCACAAAAGTGATACTACCTTAAACGGGGGAGCAAAAACTAAAAGCGGCAGCTAAGGGCTTCCGCCCGCAGGCATTGTAAATTTGTAACGAAAACAATACATTCTACTATGAAACAAAACTCTTCATCGGGCAAAGGCATCGGCATTATTGGGGTGCTGTTCTTTATTTTCGGCGCCATAACCTGGCTCAACGCCACGCTTATTCCCTACCTCAAGGTGGCCTGTGAGCTCAACAACTTCCAGTCGTACTTTGTTACCTTTGCCTTCTACATTTCCTACTTCGTCATGGCGCTGCCCTCGGCGGGGATTCTCAAAAAGGTGGGGCTAAAAAACGGAATGATGCTTGGTCTGCTGGTTATGGCGGTGGGCGCGCTTTTCTTCATTCCGGCTGCGCTGCTGCGCACCTACCCGCTGTTTCTTATCGGTCTGTTTGTCATGGGCACGGGCCTGGCGCTGCTGCAAACCGCCTCCAACCCCTACGTTATTGAGTTGGGGCCCATTGAGAGCGCGGCGCAGCGCATGAGCATCATGGGCATTTGCAATAAGGTGGCCGGCATTATCAGCCCCTTTGTCATGGGGGCCATCGTGCTCGGCAACATTGATGCCGTGGAGGAAAAAGTGATGGTGCTGACCGGCGCTGAGCGCGTGGCCGAGCTCGACCTGCTGGCGCAAAAAGTAATTGCCCCCTACGTGGTCATCATGCTGCTGCTGCTGGCCCTCGGCATTTTTGTAAAGTACTCGTCGCTGCCCGATGTAAAGGCTGAGGAGGCCAACACCGACAGCAGCACCAAGGACGGAAGCATATTCCGCTATCCGCGCTTCTGGTTTGGTGTGCTGGCGCTGTTCTGCTACGTGGGCGTTGAGGTCATTGCCGTAGATGCCATTGCGCTGTACGGCGTGCAGCAGGGCTTTCCGCTGGCAGAGGCCAAAGCTTTTTCCACCTACCCGCTGCTGGCCATGGTGGCGGGCTACCTGCTGGGCATAGTGTGCATTCCCAAGTTTATTTCGCAGGAGCGCGCCTTGGCCTTCTGCTGCCTGTTGGGCATCATTTTTACGGTAGGTACGCTTAGCACAAGCGGAGCGGCAGCCATTGGGCTGGTGGCCTTGCTGGGCCTGGCGCACTCCATCATGTGGCCGGCCATATTCCCCATGGCCATTCATGGCCTGGGCAGGCATACCGAGCAGGGCTCGGCCATACTCATTATGGCCATTGCCGGAGGGGCGACCCTGCCGTTGCTCTATGGCCGCATGGCCGACTCAATAGGTAACCAACAGGCATACTGGATAATGATTCCCTGCTACATAGTTATTTTGGCTTTTGCCCTCAGCGGCGCAAAGAAAAAACGTTTTGTATAAAGAAAAAATGAACACGCGATATAAGCTTCCCAGGAGCGGCGGCCTTATTACCAAGGCCACGCCCAGCGACATACTGCGGAGGTACGAAAAAATGCGCACCAGCATCTTCGAAAATGAGTACGAGGGTGTGCAGTACCTGTGCAATACCATTGTAGATATAGTCAACAACCACGATTACCAGGTCAACTCCATGACCAACGAGTACACTCCCTTTGTGCTGGGCCTGAGTACCGGCCGCACGCCTATAGGCCTGTACCGCGAGCTGGTAAAGCGCTACCAAAACGGAGAGGTGGATTTTGACAGGGTGGTGGTGTACAGCCTCGATGAGCTGTACCCCATTAAGGCTACCGACCAGCAAAGCCGTAACTACCGCATACACGAGGATTTTTTGAGCCACATCAACATTCGGCCCGAGAACATCCACATTTTTGACGGCACGGTGCCGGCCGAAAGCGCCTCGGAGTACTGCCAGCGCTTCGAGAACAGCATCTCCCGCATCGACCTCATGATTATGGGCATGGGCGAGCAGGGGCAGGTGGGCTTCAACGAGCCGGGCACGCATGCCAAATCGCGCGCGCGGCTGGTGCAGCTCAACTACCATACGCGCAAGGCAATGCTCCCCATTTTCAGGAGCTACGACAGCATCCCGCGCTTGGCCATGACCATGGGCATGGGCACCATTCTCAAGGCACGGCGTATTTTTCTAATTGCCTGGGGCGAAGAAAAGGCGCCCATTGTGCGCAAGGTGGTGGAGGAGGAGATGACCGACCACATTCCCGCCACGCTGCTGCAAAACCATCCCAACATTGAGGTGGTGATTGACGAAAATGCAGCGGAGCAGCTCACGCGCGAGCAAACGCCCTGGCTGGTGGGGCCCTGCGAGTGGACCAAAAAGTTTACGCGCAAGGCCGTGGTGTGGCTCTGCGGACAGGTGAAGAAGCCCATACTGCGCCTTACCTACCAGGATTACATTGAGAACTCCCTCAGCGGGCTGCTCGAAAGCGTGGGCTCCTACGGCAAAATCAACATCGATATTTTTAACGACCTGCAGCATACCATTACCGGATGGCCCGGCGGTAAGCCCAATGCCGACGACAGCACGCGCCCCGTTTCCTCCAACCCCTTTCCCAAGCGAGTGATCATCTTCTCGCCCCACCCCGACGACGATGTCATCTCCATGGGAGGAACTTTCTTGCGCCTGGTCGATCAGGGGCACGATGTGCACGTGGCCTACCAAACCTCGGGCAACGTGGCGGTGCACGACGACGTGGTGCTGCAGACCATGGACAGCGCCCTGGAGTGCGGCGTGGGCGACAAGCTGGAGGCCGTGCGCCGGCTCGTTGCCGAGAAAAAAACGGGGGAGCCCGACCCCCTGGAGCTGCGCCGCTACAAGGCCGCCATACGCCGGGCGGAGGCAAAGGCCGCATGCCGCTCTTTTGGGGTAAATGAGGTAACGAATGCGCACTTCCTCAACATGCCGTTTTACGAAACCGGCGGCATTAAAAAGGGTGTGCTCACGCAGGCTGACATTGATATTGTGGTAAAGCTGCTCAACGAAATTAAGCCCCACCAGATTTACGCCGCCGGCGACCTGAGCGACCCGCACGGCACCCACCGCATTTGCATTGAGGCCGTGCTCACCGCCATACAGCAAATCCGGGACGAGGAGTGGATAAGGGATACCAACGTGTGGCTGTACCGCGGTGCCTGGCAGGAGTGGGATTTGGGATTGGTGGACATGGCTGTTCCGCTGAGCCCCGAGGAGGTGCTCAAGAAGCGCCACGCTATTTACCGGCACCTCTCGCAGAAGGACATTGTGCCCTTTCCGGGAAGCGACACGCGCGAGTTCTGGCAGCGCGCCGAGGACAGAACGCGCCACACCGCCGTGCTGTATGACCAGCTGGGCATGGCCGAGTACCAGGCCATCGAGGTTTTTGTGAGAATAAAGTAGCGCCGGGCGCACATTACGCTCAACGCCAACGCCCATGCCTCCCCCGTTCGATCAAGGTTGCCTGCCCATTCGCGCAGCAGGTGGCTACCTTGGTCGCCAGCAAGTGCAACGGCAATGGATAGCTTACGCTAATGCAACGCAAAAATATTATTGACGAAAAATACAAAAATGTAGCGTTTCGTCAATAATTTATATCTTTGTGGAAAATTTGGCCTTGGTCATAGAGTATAGATATAGACAGGATTTACAAGATTGGCTTCGCCGAGCTTCGGTTAACATGAAAGACATCCTGTAAATTTTGTAAACCGCCAGCTCGGCGAAGCCAATCCTGTCTATAAAACGACGATAGAAGTTTTTTTCATCATGTTGATTATCAAAAATGTGAAATGGATTAACAAGTTTGTGTCTTTATTTTGTTGTAAATCCTCGTGATTTCTTTATGGTAAAATCTATACTTAATTAGCA
>JAVBPG010000015.1:0-31032 GCA_031549685.1 Bacteroidales bacterium
GCACCGCCTGGGCCTCGAACAGGTAAATGCTGCGCTCAAAAAGCCTGTCCATGGCCGGCGGGACAGCGTACCGCAAGGCCGCGGCGTTGTTGATGCTGCCCGCAGGAAGCGTAGCCGCCTTCACCTTCGACTGACTTTCGAGGTTGGCCGAGTCGGGGACGATTTGCCCCTTGCTTTTGCTGTTGTAAATGTAGATTTCGTCCAGCTTGAAGTTGCCCACCGCGGCGTCCAGTAGCACGTCCATGCGGGCAATACCCCGCAGCATTTTTATGCCGCTCAGCTGCGTGCTGGCATCGTTGATGGAGGCGCTCAGCTCGCCCCACATGGGGAAGGGCGTAAAAGTTTTATCGGGGTCATCATCGGGCCGGCCGTCGTTGGCGTTCCAGCTGCCGGCGTGGTCAAACACCAGGCGCTCCAGCAGGGCATCCTTATCCTCTCCTATGGTAATATCGCCCAAGTCATTGATCTGTTGGCGCACGTTGGCCAGGATGGCAAAACGCTGCGGCTTGGCGCTTTTTATAAGCGTTACGTTGAACTGTTTTTTCGATTTTATCGCATCGTTGTCCGCACGGTCGGTAACGGGGCCGCCCCGCGCACGGTAGGCGTAGGCCCAGCCCGAGGGCTTGCTCGCATCGGGCGCAAAGGCCAGCACATCGATTTCCCCGATATGGTTTTCATCTATTTCCGAGATGGCGTAGGTTTTGGGGGCGGCGGCGTTGGGCATTTGCAGTAGCACCTTGACGTTGACGTTACCCCTCTCCTTTCCGCACGGAACTTCTCCCTCCGGGAAGTCGTTGATGCACGAGGAGAGCAGGGCGCAAAAAAGCGCCATGCGGAGAAAGTACTTTATACCAGATATAATCATAGCGAGCTGTTTAATACAAAACCTCGGAGTCCTCGGTTACCTGCCAGCCGTTGATGGTAACCGTAGCCGTCATGTCGGTATTATCCGTGGCAAACTTGATGTGTATGTCGTAGGTATGCGTGCCGGCGTAATCTATCTCCCCCATCTTATTCAGCAGCTCCACCAGGTCGGCCTCATACAGCGTCTTTTGCTGGCTCATGTTGCGGATTTCGAAGCGGGGATGCCTGTCGGCAGCCAGCCGGAGCACGTCCAGCGAAGCCTTTAGCTGGCCCTGCGCATCGGTACCGCAGGGGGTGGCGTATGTGAATTCGCCACAGGGGGCGAAAGAATAGTCAAAGTAGTAATTACCGTTGCTGTCCGTAACGGACATGCGGAATTGGTCGCCTGCCGGGTCAAAGCCCTCGGTGGTCAGGTTGATGGTGTTGTATGCCTGCCACAGGGGCATTTCAATATGCTGCGTACGGACATCTGCGCGTACGCGCTCCGTGGCCAGGGCGTGAAACAGCGGACGAATTGCCGCAACGGTTCCGCCCGAAGGGATGTTAAGGTTTAGCTGCGCGTCTGCAAATAAGGTTTCGCCCACCTTAAAAATGGCGGGAGTGGTGGAGTAAGGTTCATGCATGGCTCCCCACACCACAAAGCGGTAATCGCCTGCGGGCAGGCGGGGAATGGTCATGTAGTAGCCGGAAGCAAGGACGGGATGTTCATCGGTCCATACGCCGCGGAAGATACCCTCGGCGTCGAAGGCAAACAGGTCGAGGCGATCTACCTCTCGGGGGTCGATACCCGTGCGGGCGTAGGTGGCCGGAGTAAAGGTCAGGTATATCCTCATATCCTCCGGACAATCCGACATATCTTCTTTGATGCAGGAGCCCAGGCCGGCCCAACAGACAAGCATGGCCAGGATGGACGCTGCGCGGATATATTTATTGATAATCCTCATCACCGGGTTGTTAAAAGCAGGGGAAACGGAGAGCCGCAAACGGCATCCCCTAATTCCCCCGCTAAAGTTTTCATCCTAAATGTTCTGCGAACGGGGAGGAACTTCCATTACATGGGGGTAAGCTCCTCGTCCTGATCTACCATATCCCAATGCACGATATCAATGTTGGCCGTGATGTCGGTCGGAACAGATACGGGCTCATCGGGAGTCCTGGGCTCCGGAGTGGGATTGCCCGGGCCAACGATTTTGCTGATGGTAACCTTGTAGAAAGCGTTGCGGATCACATCGTAGGGGCCTACCGCGCCGTTGGCCTGGGGAACCGTTGCCAGCGCGTTGTTGTCGATAAACGTTTTACGCGCAGCAGCCTTGGGGTTGAGGTAAACGCGGTAGTAGCAGTAGCCTTCCTGATACGTCGGGTCCAGGGTGCTTCCGGCGTTATCGCCCTGGTAGGCGGCAGCAATGGCGGGATCGAAGAAATACTTCTTGCCTCCGCCTTGCAGGCTAACCGTGTAGAATGTCTGGGCGCTGGCAACCGTAGTAGCTTCATCAATGTAGCCGGCGGCGTTGTCCGTACCGTTTGCATAAACAATTACCGTAGCCGGAAGGTACTTACAGCGTACCACGGCTGCCGTAACCTCCTTATGCAGGAAATCCTTGGAGGTATTTTCGGGGCAGTAGTGGGCATCAAGGTCTTTCACATCCACGCCCGATGCGGCAACTACCTTATAGTCGGCGGCGGCGAAGGTGGTGCTGGGGTAGGCAGCGTTGAAGTCGGCAACATTGAAGCTGTTTGACTCCCAGTTGTGGTCCTTTACCGCTCCCGAGCCGGCAGCGCCCCAGTCGCGCAGCAGGTAGGTTTTCTTGTTGGTGGTGGCCATGGCAAACTGCAGGTCGGAGAAGGTTCCGCCGCTGGTAACCAGATTCAGCGAGCCGGCCTGCTGCATGGTAACCTTGGAAACCAGGCGCTGTACGGGCAGGGGCACCGTGTTGGCGGTCGGATAATCGGCATGGTCTGTCGTAACCAGGTTGGCCGTAATGGTACCCACGCTGAACATGGCTATGCCGCGGCCCGCTAAATCTACCAGGGCATCATCGCCCGCACCGTAAACGGTAACGTCGAATTGCGATTCGGTAAAAATGTTGTAGCCCTTGTTGGCAATGGCCTGGGCGCGACCCGGGGTAATATTCAAGGCCGCCAGCACCCTCTTGGTTCCGGTTTTACACGTAATTTTGGAGTTGTTTTTCATTGTCCAGTTTTCCGTGTTGCCGGGGGTCGCAACCTTGTCAAAAGCCGCTGCATCCAGCGTTGTATGAACCTCCAGCGCTTGTGCACCTTCATCGTAGATGAATATGTCCACGCTGCTGAATTTGGACTCGTTCACGCTGGCGTTGTCGTCGTCCGCATACGTTCCGGGGGCGGCGGATTGCGAGATGGTAATCTGCATGTAGGTATCCTTGCCGGAAATTTTACCTCCGTCTCCACCATCACCCCCTTCATTGTCCTTGTTGCAGCTCGTAAATCCCATCGAAAGGGCTGCCGCTGCGAGCATTACAGAAAAAAATTGTCTTTTCATTTTAAAAAAAAATTAGTTAATAAATAATTGATTGCCGCTTAATTGTCATTTCTATATGTCGGTTTAATCTATCTTTTCTACTTTGTCTACTTTTTCTACCTCGCTGATATTATCGGCCGCCTGGCTATTGCCTCCCGCCTTGGCGTTGCTAAAGCACTCCGCTGCCCGCTCGTACTCCTTTTTTAGGCCGGCCAGCACGCCGGCATTGTTCCAGTAGGTAGCATCCCTCACCGCTATTTTATCCAAATACTTTTCGGCCGATTGCAAATCCCTGCGGCTCAATGCGCTGGCGGCAGCGTTGAGGTTGGCCACATCGCTCTGCGGAAAAATCCGGGCAGCTGTTTCAAACACCTCGTTAAAGGCATCGCTGCCGGGCTCGTAGGTGTTCGCTATCAGGAACAGCTCGTTGAGCGACAAGTTCGACGGGCGCGTTTTGAGAACCTCCTTACCCTGCTCAACGGTAAAGGGGAGCACCGTATAGCTCAGCTCGTAATCGCTCCGGCGCAGCTTGGGGAAGAACTCCCTGAGCATTTCCTTGTAGGATTTACCGCCGGAAAGCTCCATCAGCTTCTTCTCCCTTCCCTTAAAAATATCGACGTTGTTGATAATGTACAGTATCTTATCCTTGTCCTTCATGGCCGACTGCTCCACCAGCGAGGCCAGGGTTTGCCAGTCCTCTCCCTTGCCCTCAGTATGAAAAAGGTTGTAGGCAAATCCGTACTTTTTTTGCAGGTGCTCAGCCAATAGGTAGGCGCGCTTTTTTGAAAGCGTCAGGTTTAGCTTGTAGGGTCCCTCGGGCGAAGAGTAGCTGGTAATGAAAATACCTGTAATGGTGGCATCGGGGTTAGCCATCAGCTGCTCTATCAGCTGGTAAATGCGCTGCAGCTCGGCAGCGTTGTTGCGGAGGTCGGGCTGGAGCACGGCCACATTGGCGGGGTAGTCCAGGTGCGCCTTGCCCGATTCGCTCCTCCTCTTGACAGCCTCGGCCGCAGGCGTAACGAAGGTAGCCGTCAGCACCGGCTCGTAAGGGGGCGGGGGAACAGGCGGAGGGTTGCGGTTATCGATGCGGGAAGCCAGCAGCTCGAACGACAAGGGAACCAACGGCCCCGAGCAATTGCAATGGTCTTCGCGCAGCAGGAACTCGGCAGCTTCCATCCACGGCTCATACGGGAGCACCGACCTATAGATGTAGGTTTCCGGTGTTTCCTCGGCCGAGGCATTGATAACGGTTGTGGCCGCCTTGTTTTCTTTGCCCAGGGCAACCTGCCGCTTCCAGACTTTGTGCCGGTTGCGCCCGTTGATTTGAATGGCGGGCAGCTCCCTGGACATAGTGTCGGTACGTAAAACGGGGGTAAGCAGCACAAAGGACTTGGAGCTTACCAGCGCATCATTCAGCGAAATTTCGATTTCAATGATTACCGAATCGCCCTCAAGGGCGTAGGTGTTTTGCTTGACGTGAATTCGGCCCGGGGTTGCAGGAGCGGCCGACGCCAGGTGCGCAAAAAGGAAGATGGCCATCAGCGCTGCTATGGCCCTACGGATAGGTAGGGCGCGGCTGGATTTTATGTTGAGTTCCGAACTTTTCATCTTCCAGGCTATTTTAGCATGTATATTAGGCTGATTCCCGCCTTGGTAGGACCAACATAGTGCTTGCTTTCGCTACCCATTTTCTCTCCGCATTTTTCGCAGGGATACTTATCGTAGGAGAGGTAGGCATAGCCCACGCCCAGCGTGGCCTCGAGCGCCCAGCGCTTTCCCAGCATCCAGTGGTAGCCGTAGGAAATACCGCCGCCGGCAAGCCAGCCTTCGAAGCGATGGGTGTTCATATAAGCAGAAAATGGGGGATTATCCAGCCCGCCTACGTTATAGAGGGCATAGTGGCCGTGCAGGCCGAAGAAGTGGCCGTTGAAGGCTTCGCACGTCCACCAGCGCAGCTCAGGCTGCACCAGCACGTGCTTCCACTTTTTGTTGTTGTCAAATGTCCAGGGGTTGTAGCTAACCGGCACATCGAGGGTAAGCCTCCGCCCCAGCCGGAACTCTGCCCCCAGGTTCAGCGTGGTGGTGGCATCGTAGAGCAGGTTGGTCTTTACGGCCAGGGCCGGCAGGCTCTTTTTGTCCGCGTAGTCCTGCGCCCGCACCGGCAAAGGACATACCATTCCGACAAGCAGGACCAACAGGGGTATTATGTGTTTTACTGACATTGCTAAAGAAGTATAGATTTCGGATAGGGTTTACAAGCTGCGTTTTTCGTAGATTTTGTAAACCGCCTGCCTGGCTTAGCCAAGCCTACCTGATAAAACCATCTATAAATACATTAAACATCCTAATTATTAACACTTAAAATCCGTACTTCTTCCCCTGTATGGTTAGCTCCGTTTTTGTCTATAGTAGAAATCATAAATAAGCTGCCTTGAATTTTACAACATCCAACCTTTTAACCGAATTTCAGCCGGCTGCCAGAATAAACCTTTGTACTTTAGGATATTAGTCAAAACTTACAAAGTGTGCAACGCTCTATTCCGGCAACCTAAGCTGAAAAAGCAGTAGTAGCTCATTGAACATCTTAGATGTTGCGCATAATTAATTATTAATCAACGATTAGAGGCTTGGTTAGGGCATAGCACTCCCCCTATCTGTCTCTTTGGAAGAGGAGTTTGCCAGCCGGTCAAAATATGTAGCAATTTGATTTACAGCCTTTTTAAAGGTATTCTTTTTTGTAAAAAGCAATTTTCACAAACGTTTTTAAGAGCGCTTGCTTAGTCGTTCTCCAAACAACTGTTTATAGTAACCTTATTTTTAGATATTTAAATTATATCTGCGAAATGCGGAAGGGATCACTTTTGTAAACTTTTTTTATGAGCAACTATATGAATTTGCATTATGAAACAACAAGGAAACCTTTGCATATGGTGTACAAGCCATATGGAAACCGGACAGTCGTACCGCGACAAAACGGCCGGAGAGGCTGCTATTATCCTCCTGGTTAAAGGATGTATGCAGGTTGTGGCTGAGGGGCACCAGCAGGCCATGAGCAGCGGACAAATGTTCCTGATGCCGCCCTGAATAGCCTACGAGTACAGGATACAGGAGAGCGCAAAGGTGGTATCGTGCCACTTTGCACCGGAAATGCTATTCGACATTTTCCCGGTACAGGAGTTGCTTTGCCATTTCTCAAACGTAGCCAATAGATTTATATCACTGGATATCAGGCATCCATGTTACAACTTCTTGCACTTCCTGGAGTATTACAACAAGGTGGGAATAGACGGGGAGCAAATGCAGTCATTCAAAAGGCAGGAGTTTCTATGCCTGCTGCAAAGCGTATACAGTAAGGAGGAGCTGGCCGCATTCCTGCGCCCGGTGCTGAACGAGCAAAGCGGATTCCGCAGCTTTGTGGTCGTGAACTGGAACAATGCCCGCAACGTGGAGGAGCTGGCCGCCATGACAAACCTATCAACATCGGGCTTTACCAAAAAATTCAGAAGATGTTTCCGCGAGTCACCCTACAGGTGGATGGTGCGCCAAAAGGTGGAGTGCGTTCGTGCGGAAATGAATGGTGGCGATGTCCACCTGAAGGAGCTTGCGGATAAGTACCACTTTGCCAGCTACGCGCACTTCGGTACTTTTTGCCGAAAGCATTACGGAGCATCGCCTAGAAAATTGCTGAATGGGGAGAAGGAGGAGCAAAGCCGGTAGCCTCAAAGGGCCATTTGGCATAAAAAGGGAAGGAATATGACTGTTTTGGCCTGGAATCCGATTTTTCCTGCCTGCAAAAGGCCGTATCTTTGCAGCACAGTTTAGAGGGGTTCGGCAAAGAGCTTGCCGCTTGGTGTTGATGTCTCTTCCAAAGAGATTTTTGTGTCGCGTTTCTCTTCGCTACCGAAGTCTGCCAACGCAGCTCATCTACCTACGCTGCATCTTTTCCTTCGTTAATTATTCTCCGGTTAGCAGCATGGAGATTCGAGTAGTCAAATGATTTCAAGTATATCATCGTAGTCCTTACATTTTCGTGTCCCAGCCCCTGGCTAATCAGGTCCATCGGGACTCCCATTGCGTATGCATTCGACGCCCAGGAGTGTCGGGCCACGTAGGTGGTAAGGGGCTTGTCAAGGCCAATCAGCGCCGAAAGCTGCTTCAGGTAGCCGTTTTCCCGGCGTAGCGCATTTTCGTAGTTCGTCCTGCTATCGCTGCCCCGCAGGAAGGGAAGCAGGTATTCGCTATCATTTACGCGGTAACGGTCAAGGATTGCCTGTATTTTAGGCGTTATCTCCACCTCAAAGCGCTGCCCGGTTTTCCGGCGGGTGTAGAAAATGCAGCCATCCCGTATATTCCCCTTCTTAAGGTATGCCAAGTCGATGAAGGAAATTCCCCGCAGGTAGTAGCTCAGCAGAAACATTTGGGAGGCAAACTCCAGGCCATTGTTTTTGCTGCCGGGCGGCTCCATTGCCTCTAAGGTTTCTATAACCTCCTTTTTTACAGCCCGCTTTTCCGTTTTTTCGTTACCGGTAAAAATTCCGGCAAAAAGTTTCTCCACCGGCGGGTCAATAATTTTGTCATCTACTGCGTGGTTTATTATGGCCCGCAGGTTCCGGCAGTAGTAGGAGGTGGTGTTGAGCTTCTTTCCCTTGGACAGGAGGTCAGCCTCAAACCCTTTGACAAAGGCGGCATTGATGCTATGCAGGGGAATATCGCCACCGTAGAACTCCCTGACTCGCTTTGCCACGCAGCGGTACGAGCGGGCAGTTCGGGGGTGGGCTCCCTCCACGCTAGCCGCCAACCGCTCGGCATACGAGCTAAGGTTGTCGCGGCTGCGGCGGCGGTAGAAGGTTTCCAGCACATCCTCTACCGTATAGTGGGGTTTGTAGTTTTCCAGCTGTGAGATGGCGCTCAGTAGCTGCGTTTTACCGTGAACTATTTTGGCCTGAGTGTTTTCGAGGTAGGCCCTCCGCTCCGTATCGCCCGTACTAACCCGAAAGCACTCTCTCTGCTCATCCCACTCATAGGGGTGGAGCTTAACCTTCTTAATAACGACTGTTCTCGACTGGCGATCCTTAATGAGCTGGACATAAAGGCTCCCCTGCTTACCCGCTACCGACGAAGGACGGAATTTTACCCTAACAGAAGTTTGCATCACTAGAAAATTACTTAAATTGTTGATACTAAAATTGCAGCCCATTTATTATGCTGCAATGACCTAACAAATATAAAATAAAGTTCGACAAAAGGGTCCGAAACGTCCGGCCTCCGTTGGCTCCGGAGTATGTACAGCCTGATTTTTAAGGGGAAAAAATTAAGAAATTGTGTTAAAAAATGCGCCCAGGAAGCCGTACGGCTTCCTGGGCGCATTTTTGGGGTAGGCAGGAAATTATACAGCTTACGCGTGCCTGGGGTGCATCATCTTGTAGCCGTAAACGGCAATGACCACAAAGCAGAGGAAGGGCAGCATGAACGAGATGCGCACCGAGGAGAGGAGCTCGAACCAGGTGGCTTTATCCATGAGCAGGCCCTGCAGCGGCGGCATGAGGCAGCCGCCGCCAATGGCCAGAATGAGGCCGGCCGAACCCAGCTTGGCATCGTTGCCCATGCCGCGCAGCGCAATGCCGTAGATGGTGGGAAACATAAGCGACATGCAGGCCGAAACGGCCACCAGGCTGTAGAGCCCCGCCATGCCGTGGATAAAAATGGCGCCCAGCGTAAACGCGCCGCCGCCGATGGCCAGGCAGAGCAGCAGGGCGCTTGGCTTAATGTACTTGAGCAGGAAGGTGCAGACAAAGCGGCTGCTCACAAAAATAATCATGGCGGCAATATTGTAGCCCTGCGCCGTGGCTTTCTCCATGCCCAGCTCGTTTTGGGCGTACTGGATAATGAAGGTCCACGCCATGATTTGCACGCCCACGTAAAAGGTTTGCGCAATAACGCCGCCAAGGTAGCGCCTGTTGTTGAGCAGACGCTTTAGCGTTGCTATCGCCCCGTTGTCGGGGTGGTCGTCGTGCTCCTGCTTGCCGCTGCCGGGCAGGCGCACAAGCGCAAACATGACAAAAAAGCCCAGCACCACCAACCCAAGTACCAGGTAGGGAAGGCTCACCACATCAAGGTCATTTTTTTGCATGGCGGAGAACAGCTCTGCGCTTTGGTCGCGCAGGGCAGCGCGCTCGGCCTCGGTGGCGGGGTTGAGGCGCGCCAGAATCAGCTCGCGGGCGGTAAACATGCCCAGCAGCGAGCCCATGGGGTTAAAGGCTTGCGCAAGGTTGAGGCGGCGCGTGGCGGTTTCCTCGGCGCCCATGGAAAGGATGTAGGGGTTGGCCGTGGTTTCCAAAAAGGCCAGGCCGCAGGTCATGATAAAGTAGGCAATGAGAAAGGCCCAAAATGCCATAAGATTTCCCGCCGGAAGAAACAGCAGGCAGCCCGCGGCGTAAAGCGCCAGGCCCATCAGAATGCCCTTTTTGTAGCTGAACTTTTTGATGAAAAGCGCGGCGGGAATGGCCATAAAGCAGTAGCCTCCGTAAAAGGCAAACTGCACCAGCGAGCTCTCAAAGTTGGATATGAGCAGAATGTTTTTGAAGGCCGCCACCATGGGGTTGGTAATGTCGTTGGCAAAGCCCCAGAGGGCAAAGAGGCTTGTAACCAAAACGAAGGACAGCAGCAGCGCGCGGGGAACAACGGGGAGTTTTTTCATAGGTAAAATGTATAGTTAAATCCGAACCACGGAGACACGGAGAACACGGAGTAAAAACGATAACATCTATGCGGCCTCCGTAGCTCTCTAAAGTTCATTTCAAATCAGGGAATTGCTACATAGTTTACAGTAAATAATTATCGATTTTACCATAAAGGAATCGCGAGGATTTACAACAAAAGAAAAACACAAGTTTGTTAAGCTGTTTCGTTTTTGGGGGAATCAACATGTTGTGCAAAATTTCTATCGTCATTTTATAGACAGGATTTACAGGATCGACTTCGGTTAACATGAAAGACCTCCTGTAAATTTTGCAAACCGAAGTCAGGCGAAGCCAACCCTGCCCATCGCTATACTTTACTAGCAAATTCCTTAATTCCTTACCCTGTAGCCCTTCCAGCCGTAGTAGGCGCAGTACAGGAAGCAGATCAGCGGCACGAGGTAGGCAACGTAGTACACCTGCTCGTTGTGGTGCATAATGTAGGCCGTGAGCTGCGGCAGGCAGGCGTTGGCCACGATGGCCATGACCAGAAATGCCGAGCCGCTCTTGGTGTCCTCGCCCAAATCTTTTAGCGCAAGAGAGAACTGTGTGGGGTACATGATGGACATGAAAAAGCCTATGCCGATAAAGGCGTAAACGCCCGTCCATCCGCCGCAGGTAACCACCACGCCGCACAGCACGGCGGCGGCCAGGGCGTACACCACGAGCATGTCCTGCGGGCGGTATTTTTTCATTAGCAAGGTTCCCACCCAGCGCCCCAGCAGGAAGGCCAGCATGAATATGCCGTTGAACGTGGTGGCGGTGGATTCGGGCATTTGCATGTACTTGCAGGTGTACACCAGGAAGAGGCTGAAGATGGCCGTTTGCCCGCCGTTGTAGAAAAACTGGGCAATCACGCCATCGCGCAGGTGCTTTCTTTTCAGCACCCTAAAATCAATCAGCTTTTGCCCCTTAGTATCGCCCTCCACGCGGTTGCCCTCCATAATTTTGGGCAGGTGCGTAAAGATTAACACCACGGCAATAAGCACCAGCACCCCCGCCAGAATGAGGTAGGGCAAGCGCATGGCGTTGGTCTCAAACTGAATGTAGCCCTCCCACCCTCCGGGGAAATCGGCGGGCACGGTTTCGCGCGTGTACTCCAGCCCGCTCAGCACCAGTTTGCTCAAAAACATGGCGGAGATAAAGGCGCCGAGCCCATTGAACGACTGCGCAAGATTCAACCTACGCGACGAGGAGTTGGGGTCGCCAAGCACGGTAACGTATGGGTTGGCGGCAGTTTCGAGAAAGCACATTCCGGTGGCGATGATAAAGAAAATGCTGAGGTAGGCCCAGTACTCCTTAACCATGGCCGCGGGGAAAAACAGCAAGCCGCCCACCGCTGCAATCAGTAAGCCTAAAATAATACCCGCCTTGTAGCTGTAGCGCTTCATGAACATGGCTATGGGGATGGGGAAAATAAAGTACGCCAGCCAGTAGGCCGTTTCGGTAAACGAGGCGGCAAAAGTGCTGAGCTCGCAGGTTTTCATCAGCTGCCTGATCATGGTGGGCAGCAAGCTGGCGCTGATAGCCCAAATAAAAAACAGGCTGAAGATAAGCGTCAGCGCAAGGGTGTTGTTGGTTTGCTTTTGGGTCATGATGTTATATTGACGATTTATGATTGACGATTCCCCCCGGCTAGCTTCGTGTGGTGGCTATCCTCCGCTGGCGGGGGTGCCCTTTAGGGCGGGGGTGGAAGTCCCGCAGTAAAGCATCCACCCCCGGTCTTAGACCACCCCCGCCAGCGGGGGATAGCCACAGCACAATGCCTTCACTACTCCGACATATTCTTTACGTAGGGCAGCTCCGCAAGGTTGTTGAACCCGTAGAAATGCTCCGCGTTTTTTCCTAAAAACATGGCCTTTTCCCCGTCGGTAAGCAGTGCACTTTTGAGCACAAAATCGTACGACATGCGGTAGGTAACGGCGGTAATGGTGCGCGGGTAATCGCTTCCCCACATGAGCTTGTGCATGCCCACCAAGTCCGCCGCCTCGCGTATGGCCCTTACGGCTCCGGTAAAGGGGTAAAATTCATCGTTGAACAGCCAGGTAATGCCGCCCGACTCCACCATTACATTCTCTGCACGCGCCAATTTTACTTGCTCCAACCAATTTGGTCGCGTAACCATAGCAAAATGGCCTACGGCAATTTTCAGGTTGGGGCACTCCTGAATTACCTCCTGCATTTCGGCCACCTGCGCATCGCCATCGGCTAAGTCAACGGAAAGAATGATGTTTTTCTCCTCCATCAGCTTCAGCGTGTGCATCATTTCGGGGCAGGTGAGGTACACGCGCCCTTGAGGCAAGAGCAAGCGCTGCGCGGGAATTTTAACGGCCCGGAAGCCCTGCGCAATGATGCCTTGCACCTGCTCAAAGTAGCCGGGCTTGCGGAACTCCGCCATGCCGCAGCACAAAAATCTATCAGGATATTTCGTTTGCACCTCATGCAAATATTCGTCCTGAATACCATCAATGTACTCCTGCGTAACGACCGCCGCCGACACCTGCGCGTAGTCCATGTTGGACAGAAAAATTTCGGCCGTATTGCGCCCGTCCACCATAAATGGCGGCACCATTTGCCGCACTTCACCCATAAATTCGGAGCGTCCGCCCGTAAGCGTTTTTATGGGCTTGCCGTCCACCACGGCGTCCTGCCGGAGCCAGAGGTGGGCGTGGGCATCGATGATTTTAAATTGACTATTTGACAATTTACTATTTACAATTTAAATATAATTATTCATTTCGTACGTGTCATGCTGAGCAAAGCGAAGCATCTCATGCTGTGATAAGGTTGAGTCGTGCAAACTTGAGATCCTTCGCTTTGCTCAGCATGGCAACAACCCCATTCTCCATTCTCAACTGAATTTTACCAGCACCTTTGCCAGGCTGCCGTCATTCTTCAGCAGCGCCTCAAAGGCATCTTTTACGTTGGTGAAGTCAAAGACTTTCGACACCATTTTGTTGATGTCCATGCGGCCGCCCTCGGTGAGCTTTACAAGGCTGATGAGGGGTGCAAACTCGTGCGCCGAGTTACGCGAACCGTAAATGTTCATCTCCTTTTTGATGATGTTGGACTGGTTGAACGTTACCTCGCGCTTACCGTTTCCAATCAAAATTATTTTACCGTGAAAGCACACCGCGTCCTGCGCCGCAAGGAAGGTTTCGGGTTGGCCAACGCACTCCACCACCACATCCATGCCGTTGCTTTGCGTAATTTCCTTTACGCGCTCCTGCAGGTTCTCGGTTTTGGAGTTGATAACGCCGTTCACGCCCAAGTCCAGCGCCGTTTGCAGGCGGATGTCGAGCATGTCGGTTACATACACGTTGGCGCCCTTGAGCTTGGCCGAAATGGCGGCGAACAGCCCGATGGGGCCCGCGCCAATCACCAGCACGTTGTCGTTGTGCCTTACCTCGCCACGGTTGATGCCGTGGTAGCCGATGGAGAAAGGCTCAATCAGCGCCAGCGTTTCAGCGTTCAAGCCCATACCGTCAATAACGCGCTCCACGGGCATGGTGATGTACTCGGCAAACGAGCCGTCACGCTGCACGCCCATGGTTTTGTTGTCCTGGCAGCAGTTGATAAAACCACGACGACATGAATAGCATTTTCCGCAGTTGAAGTAGGGGTTGGCGGTAACAAGCATGCCCTTTTTCAGGCCGCGATTGTTCTCGGGAATTTCAACAATTTCGGCCGAAAACTCATGCCCCGGAATGCGGGGGTAATCGGCAAAGGGCTGGTTGCCCGTGTAGGTTTGCAGGTCGGAACCGCAAATGCCGCAGTACTTAATTTTCAGCAGCGCCTCGCCCGCAGCGGGCTTCGGCATGGGCTCCTCTACAATATCAAATTGTCCCGGAGCAGCAATTTTTACGACTTTCATTTTTAGTAAAGAACAAAGAAAAATAGAATAAAGACAGAAAGAATAAAGATAAAAGGACAGAAGGAGCAAAGACAAAAAACATTCTCAATTCTATAGTTGTCATTGCGGGCTAGACCCGCAATCCCAAAACTAAATATCACTGCAATTAGGAGATCCCGTGTCAAGCACGGGATGACAACCTTCAAAATATTACGAATTTGCCCAGGTAACCCTTGCGTGCGGCTTCACAATTTCCAAGACTTCCTGCAAAAGATTTTTATCCATTGGCTCCTCAATCCACCGAATGTTTTTCTTTACATTCTCGGCGCTGGTGGAGCTGAACAGCGTGGTGGCAATGCGCCTTTCGGAGACCGAGTACTGCATGGCCAGCTTTTCAATGGGGTAATTTTTGCTTTTGCAATGCTGCGCCGCCTTGGCGCAAACCTCCACCAAGGGCTTTGGTGCGGGGTGCCAGTCGGGCACGCCGCGCTCGGTAAGCAAGCCCATCGACAAGGGCGAGGCGTTGATGACGCCAACGTTTTTCGACTCGAAGTAGTCCAAGTAGTCCGCCAGCGCATCATCGCACAGGCAGTAGTGGCAGAAGTTGAGCACACTCTCCACCGTACCCGCAGGCACGCGGTCAATCACCCACTTAAGATTTGCCAGCTGCAAATCGGTAATGCCTACGTGCCCCACAACGCCCTTCTTTTTCAGCTCCACCAGAGCGGGCAGCGTTTCGTTCACCACCTGGTTCATGTCCGAAAATTCCACATCGTGCACGTTGATGAGGTCGATGTAGTCGATGTTCAAGCGCTCCAGACTTTCGTACACGCTCTCCGTGGCTTTTTTTGCCGAGTAATCCCAGCCCTTTACGCCGTCCTGTCCGTAGCGGCCAACTTTGGTTGAGAGGAAATATTTATCGCGCGGAATTTCCTTCAGCGCCTTGCCTAATACTGTTTCGGCTTTGTAAAAACCGTAGTAAGGCGATACGTCTATAAAGTTCATGCCACTATCCACCGCCGTGTGTACGGCTTGAATACCATCTGTCTCCTTGAGCGAGTGAAACACGCCGCCCAGCGACGAGGCGCCGAAGCTGAGGCTCGAAACCTTGAGTCCGGTTTTACCAATTTCTCTGTAGTCCATAAGAATTTATGATTGACGAATTACTATTTACGATTTTACCCCATGGGCTTGCGGGAAGGCTATCCCCCGCCGGCGTAAAATTTCCACCCCCACCCGTTGGGCACCCCCGCCAGCGGGGGATAAGCCCACACACTTGCTCTCTCCTACCTTACCTCCACCTGCAACGGATTCAGCAGCAAGTATTTTTCCTTTACCGAGTAGTCAAAAAACGCCTTGGCGGTTTTCACGTCCCACCAGGTTTCCTTTTCCGATACCGCCCAAAAGTAGTAGGTAAACTCCTTTGCGCCGCTGGGCTTTAGCAGCGCCAGGTGGTTGACCTTGTCGGTGGCATCGCCGTTGTACGTTTGCTGCGGAACGGCCACCGCCAAGCCTACGGTTTGCCTGCCGTACTTTACCGTATCGTTTACGGGGAAGCCGGTGCCCCAGGTGCACAGCAGGCCGTTTTTATCGGTAAAAAATTCTTCGGTGCCAATAATTTTTTGCACGCCGGTGCAAAACTGTACCTCCATAGCAAGAGGCTTACCGGCTATCACGCGCACCTCCACATCTCGGTGTCCGGCGTAGCTGATGTAGCGGTTGATGACGGTAAGCGAGTCATGCATGTACCTCCAACCCTCGACCTTCATATCCACCACGGTGCGCAGCGGGCCGGTGGCCACAATGCGCGCCTCGCGGTTGCCCACGGGCGAAATGTGCAGCGCCTTTGCGCCGTCCCAGCCCTTGAGCGTACCCACGCCCACCGTACCTTTTACCAGCAGAATATCGTCGCCGAACTGGCGCGCCAGCTGCTCATCGGTGGGGTACCACCTGCTCTCGTCAAGCTCCAGGCGCTGCTTGTACTTGCCGTATATGTCAATGGTTTGCTTCTCGTCAAAGTAGGCGCGGTAGGCTATCAGCTCCGTTTCCCAGGCGGGGCCGTGGTGGTGCAGGTCGTTATACAGGTTGCCCGTGGGCGATGCCGCCACCTTGGTTGGCGTGACGGCGTTATTTTTCTTATCGCGCAAAAACAGCTGGGCGTGTACCCTCCCCGCGGCGCAGGGCGAAGCAGATTTATCGTTCAGCACCAGGCGAATTTTTTTCGATTCGCCCGCCTTTATGTCCAGCAAAAAAGCCAGCTCATCGAAGCTGCCGTCGCCGTCAAAATCGTCGAGCTGCGAGCAGATAATTTCCTTGCCGCTGTACACCGCAACGCCCGCCACTTTTACCTTCGGGAACTTTGCCCGGATTTTATCCAGGCCAATGGTTACGGGCTCCTGCTCGCGGTCGGCGTTGAGCGGATTCTTTACCGTAATTTGGAGCTCCGCCGCGCAGAGCGAGAGCGAAGCGCTTAGCGCCAGTGATAGGATGAAAATTCTTTTCATAGCTTTGATTTTATGCTGTACTTGGTTAACCCTCGCAGGGTTCGGAACCCTGCGAGGGTTGTCGTAGCTAATTTTATCTACTCTTCTTGAAGAATGACCCTAACAGGGTTTTAAGACCCTGTTAGGGTTTTGGCTCGTTTCTACTCTCCTTTAAACGTGTAAACCTTGCCCGGCTCCGTTTTCACATCGTACAGCAGGCTTGCCTGCAGCGCAGGCTTGCGCAGCTGCGCCTTGGGCGAGGCCAGGAAGGGCTTAACCGGCTGCGCCGCAAAAAATGCGCCGACGCCCTCGCCGTTCGCCTCGGGCAGCGCTGCGCCTTTCGAACTTAAAGCGCTGTGCGAACGCAGGCGAAGAGTTCCACCCAGGGTTGATTTTACGGTCAGCGAGCTCAGCTTTCCGTTGCTCCACTCCATGCTCACAATTTCAAATCCGCCGCGCGCGCGCAGGCCTGCAACCCTTCCGCTCTTCCACGCATCGGGCAGGGCGGGCAGTAGGTGAATGGCGCCATCGTGGCTCTGCACCAGCATTTCGGCAATGCCGGCGGCGCAGCCAAAGTTACCGTCGATTTGGAAGGGAGGGTGCGCGTCGAACAAGTTGGGGTACGTGCCGCCGCTCTCCTTCTTGTCCGATATGGGGCGCACGGGCGACAGCTGGTCGGCAATGAGCTTGGCCGCGTGGTTGCCGTCGAGGAAGCGCGCCCACAGGCACACCTTCCAGCCCATGCTCCAGCCCGTGGAAACATCGCCGCGGTAGATTAAAGATTGCCTGGCCGCCTCAAACAGCTCGGGCGTGCGGTAGGGCGAAATCTGGTAGCCGGGGTACAAACCCCAGAGGTGCGACACGTGGCGATGCTCGTCCTTGGGGTCGTCCCAGTCGTGCATCCACTCCTGCAGCTGGCTATGCTGACCGATTTGCATGGGCGCCAGCTTTTCGCGCATAGCCTGCAGCTCAGCAACAAAGTTCTCATCCACCTTCAAAATTTTTGCCGCCTGAATGGTATTCGAAAACAGGTCGAACACCATTTGGTTATCCATGGTGCAGCCGGCAAAAACCTCGGCCCTGAAGGGTTGATTTTTGGGCCTGTTCTCGGGCGAAACCGAGGGTGCCACCACCATCCAGCCGTGCTCGGGCTCTTTTACCAAAAAGTCCATGAAAAATTCGGAGGCGCCCTTCATTTGCGGGTAGGCTTTCGCCAAAAAATTCCTGTCGCCCGAATACAGATAGCTATCCCACAGGTGCTGGCAAAACCACGCTCCGCCGGTTGGCCAGCAGCCCGAGGCCGCCCTATCCACCGCGCCGGTAATACGCCAGATGTCGGTGTTGTGGTGCAGGTTCCAGCCGCGCGCGCCGTACATTTCGGAGGCCGTTTGCCGGCCCGTTTTCGAAACCTCCTCCACCATTTTCAAAAACGGCTCGTGCATCTCGCTCAGGTTCGCCACCTCGGCCGGCCAGTAGTTCATCTCGGCGTTGATGTTGGTGGTGTACTTGCTATCCCACGAGGGCTTCATCTGGAAGTTCCAAATTCCCTGTAAATTAAGAGGTTGACCTCCGGGCTGCGAGCCGCAAATGAGCAGGTAGCGCCCAAACTGAAAGTACATGGCCACCAGCTGCGGGTCATCGGAGGTGGCGTACTCGTCAATGCGCACATCGGTTGTCTTAGCGGCCTGCGCCGTTTTTCCCAGGTCGATTTTTACGCGGTCGTAAAATTTCCGGTAGGCCTGCGCATGCTCGCCCAGCAGCGTGGCAAAGGGTTTCTTTTCCGCATTCAGCAAAAGCGTTTCGGCCTTCTGCTGCGCGTTTCCGCCAAGGTCTTTGTAGCTGACAAAATTCGTTGCGGTCGAAATAAAAATGGTAACCGCCGTAGCTTTTTTCACCTCAACGGTGGCGCTCCCCGCGGCGGCCGAGCCACCCTCGAGCACCACCTTGGCTACGGTGTGAAACTTTACCGCGCCCTTCACGCCCTCATGGTCGCCCGCCACTCCCTCGAGCAGCAGCGCATTCTTGCCCTGGGCTTTGACGGAAGATTTCTGCGGGCTGCTCAGCTGCATGGAGAAGCTGAGCTGCTTGGGCTTCGAGGCCGTAAGGCGCACCACCACCACCTGCGCCGCCAGCGAGGTAATAACCTCGCGCTTGAACTCCACATCGCCCACCTTATACCTGACCGAGGCAACGGCATTTTCCAAATCCAAATCGCGGTAGTAGCCCGTGTATTTTTCGTGCCCGGCAAAGTCGATCCACAGGCTGCCCACCGGCTGGTAGGGCATGCCGCTATTGAGCCCTATGCCCCTTGCCTGAATGCTGCTATCGCAGGCGGCCTGCGCCTCCTGGTATTTTCCGGCAAAGATGAGCTGCTGAATGCGCGCCAGGTTTTCCTTTGCCTTGGGGTTGGGGTTGTTGTTGGGGGCGCCTGCCCACAGGGTTTCCTCGTTGAGCTGCAGCTCCTCGCGCGCGGGGTTGCCGTACAGCATGGCGCCTAAGCGGCCGTTGCCCAAAGGCAAGGCCTCCACCCACTTTTCGGCGGGCTTATCGTACCAGAGGGTAAAATCGTTTTTGGGCTGCGCCTGCAAGGCAAGGCACAGCAGAGAAAGCGAGAAGAGAATAAGATTCTTTTTCATAGCGCATAGAATGAATAAAGGTTCTCGCGAAGACGCAGAGACACTAAGAAAAAACTTTGCGCCTTTGCGTCTTAGCGAGAGATGAATGTTACAACGGCTTTCCGTCCAGCGTTACGTTTTTCGATTTGCGTACCACCAGCGGCTCGCCCTTTTCGGGAACAATTTTTATGTTAGTCAGCTTTACGTTGGTCGATTCCGAAATTTCGGCGCCCAGCTTCGACTTAATCACCACGTTGTCCACCGTTACGTTTTCCACGTTCATTTCGGGCAGGCCGTTGAAGTACATGGCACGCTCAGCGCCGTTGCAAGTTACGTTTTTAATGAAAATGTTGCGGAACTGCGGCGTGGTTTCGTCCACCTTTTTCATTTGCGTATCGGGCTTATCGCCGGCCTCCCTGGCCTCAATGGCCGATTTTCCGCCGTAAAACAGGTCGAACAGCAGCGGCTCGGCGGGAATATTCATCATGTCAATATCCGAAATCCAGATATTTTCGACCACGCCGCCACGCCCGCGGGTGCTCTTAAACCTAAGCCCCACATCGGTTCCAAGGAATGTACAGTTCGACACCGTTACGTTCTTCACGCCGCCGCTCATCTCGCTGCCCACCACAAAGCCGCCGTGCCCATGATAGACCAGGCAGCCCTTCACAATCAGATTTTCGGTAGGAATTCCGCGCCTGCGGCCGTCCTCATTTTTGCCCGATTTTATGCAAATGGCATCATCGCCCACATCGAAGCTGCTGTTGTACACCACTATGTTTTTGCAGCTCTCAATGTCAATACCGTCGCCGTTTTGCGAGTACCAGGGGTTGCGCACAATGAGGTTGCTCACCGTCAGGTTTTCGCACATGAGCGGGTGGATGTTCCAGGCCGGCGAGTTCTGGAAGGTAACGCCGTCGAGCCACACGTTTTTGCACTTCACAAAGTTTACCATCACGGGGCGCAGGTAATCTTTTATGGCCTCGTAATCCGCATCGGTTTTGGCGGCGGGCACATTCTGGTCAACCACGTTCTTGCTGCCGCGCAGCGCCGCCTCCGAGGGCCACCAGGTATTTTTTTGCTCGTTGAGCACGCCGCCCGAGGCTAGCTTTTCCTTCCACTGCCCCTCGGTCAGCTTGCCCTTCTTTACGGGGCGCCACGCACCGCCATTTCCATCAATCACGCCCTGGCCGGTAATGGCCACGTTTTCCAGATTTTTTCCCGAAATGGGCGACTGGCAGCGGCGCGTATCCAGGCCCTCAAACGAGACATCCTTGAGCAAGGGGTACAGCGTAAAGTCGCTGCTGAAGAGAATAACCGCTCCGCGCTCAAGGTGCAGGTTGATGTTGCTCTGGAACACAATAGGCCCTGTGAGCCACAGGCCTTGGGGCACCAGCACCCTGCCGCCGCCCTTTTTTGCCACGGCGTCAATGGCCTTGGCAAAGGCGTCGGTGTTCAGCGTAAGGCCATCGGCCTTGGCGCCGAAATCCTTAATGCTTACCTCATTTTTGGCAAACTTGGGTTGAGGCACCTTATCCATTTTAAACGGAAGGTTTTTGTACACCTCGTCGGGAATAACCTGCGCCGAAAGCGGCCACACCATGGCGCAAACGGCAAGCGATAGCAGTATTTTTTTCATGATAAATATTTTGAATTTAGACCTGCGATGCTCGACGTGCGACAAGAGTTCGTCGCCAATCGCACGTCGAGTTTCGCCTATCCTGTTTACTTATTCAGCAGCAAGGCCAGCATGATAAAGGGCGCGACCGCCTTGGGGTCGTTGTCGCGCACGCGCTCGCTGATGTAGTACTCGTAGCTGCCGTCGCGGTAGTTCTTATCGCCGCCCAGGCCCGACACGATGCAGCCCTGCGTAAGGTTGATGGTGCCGTCCTTGTTAACGGTGATAAAATTTTGAGTTAAGCCCTCGAATATTTCCGTGGCCTTTTGGGTGTAGGAGGCGTCGAGCCAGCCGTTTTTGGCGCCCTTGGCAAAGGCGTAGGCAAACATGGCTGTGCCCGAGGTTTCGAGGTAGTTGCCCTCGCGGCCGCCCATTACGGTTACCTGGTACCAGGCCTTGGTTTTGGGGTCCTGGTATTTTTGCAGGGCCACCGAAAGGTTTTTCAGAATTTCAATCACCTCGCCACGCCTCGGGTGGTCTTCGGGCAGGTACTCCAGCACATCCACCAGCGCCATCATGTACCAGCCAATGCTGCGGCTCCAGAAGTTGGGCGACTGCCCCGTTTCCTTATTGGCCCAGCGCTGCTCGCGGCTCTCGTCCCAGCCGTGGTAGTAGAGGCCGGTAACGGGGTCGTAGGTGTGCTTGGCCACCAAGGTGAGCTGGTGCGCTACCTCATCGAAGAGCGCCGGCTCGTTGAACTCCTTACCGTACAAGGCCAAAAACGGGGAGCCCATGAACAGGCCGTCGAGCCACATTTGGTGCGGGTAAACCTGCTTGTGCCAGAAGCCACCGTCGCTCGTGCGGGGGTGCTGGCGCATTTGCTCGCGCAGCAGGTCGGCCGCCTTTTTGTACTTCTCATCGCCGGTTTCCTTGTACAGCGTAATCAGGGTTTTTCCGCCGGCAATGTTGTCGATGTTGAACTTGCTGAGGCTGTAGGTGCGAATGCTGCCGTCGGCCATGACCATGGTATCGCCAAAGCCCTTTACGTAGTCCAGGTATTTTTTGTCGCCCGTGGCCCGGTACACCTGGTAAATGGCGTAGGTTTCGAGGCCCTGGCAGTAGCCCCACTTGGGCTGCTTCGAGAAGTCGAGCATCCAGCCGTACGGAAAGCGCACCATCTCGGAGTCGGTCATGCGCACCGACCACTTGTCGCTGGTGCAGGCAGCGCTTACGACAAGCGTTGCCGCCGCTGTAAGAAGAAAGTGTTTTAGCTTCATTGGTTCTTTTATTTTTTTGAGGGGTTACTTATATCCAGATACAATACTGTTTTACTTTCGTTTGCTATTATATAAATGTACCGTCTTCGGCCATCGCCTTAGCTCTTGGCATGAGATTCCTCCATGCGCTTGCTTGTTCCTCGTTTCGCTCGGAATCTCATCATCGCTACTGCGCACTTACCTTCTTCGCCTCTTTGCGCTGCTTCAAAAATCCGTAAATGGTGTAGTGGTCATCCACGGGTTGCGACTTGAAGAAGTGGCTGGCAATCCAGGCCACGCCAAAGAGCACAATGTGGCTGTACACGCCCAGCATGTACTTGTGGTGCGGGAAGTTGAAGCGACCCAAATCCCACAGCACCTTTTTCACGCCATCGCCGTCAAAGTCGAACTTGGTGGAGGTAAGCATGGCGTAGGCCGTAAAGAGCACACAGGCCACAATGCCCACGTAGAGGCCCTGCTTATTGGCCTTGCGGCTAAGCAGGCCGAGCAAAAACATGCCCGCAATGCCCGCCGAGAAAATGGCGTAGAGCTCGAACACCAGGCCCAGCACGCCCTCGCCGCCCATGTAGGCGTAGAGCGAAGCAATGCCCAGCGCCGCCAGCCCGATGACCACCACTAAAATTTTAGCCATGGCAAACTGCTGCTTCTCGGTGCTGTTTTTCTTTATTCGCTTGTAAAAATCCTCGACGCCCACCGCCGACAGGCAGTTGATATCGGCATCGAGCGTGGATATGGCGGCCGCAATGAGCGCCGCAATAATAAATCCCTTGACGCCTATGGGCAGCTGGGTGGTAATGAAGTAGGGAAATACGCCATCGGCGGGCAGGCCCTCGGGCAGCGCCGGCGTGGGCGACAGCTGGTAGAAGGCAAAGAGCAGCGAGCCCACAAACATAAACATTACCCACAGGGGAATGGTAAGGGAGATGCCCAACAGCGAAGCTTTTATGGCCGCCTTATCGGTTTTGGCCGCAAGGTAGCGCTGCACCAGGGTTTGGTCGGTTCCGTACTTTTGCACGGCGTAAAAAACACCGTTAATCGCCATTACAATAAAGGTCAGCTTGGCAAAGCTCCAGTCGTAGGGGCCAAAGCTTATCTTGTTGTTCTCGGACACCACCTGCATAACCGAAGCAGGGCCTCCCTCGGGGATGAACAGAAGCAGGAAAATACAAATGATGCCGCCAATAATCAGCATGCTGCCCTGTATTACGTCCATCCACACCACACCCTCCAATCCGCCCAGCAGCGTGAGCAAAATAATGGCAACGCCCACCGACCAAATGAGCGTGTGAATGGCCCAGGGATGCTCGGCCATATTAATTCCCAGCATGGGAACAAGCGCTATGGCCACCAGGTACATGACCGAACCCATTTTGGTAAAATGGCTAAAGGCAAAGGCAATGGAGCTGTATATGCGGGCAAAAAAACCGAAGCGCTTTTCGAAGTACTCGTAGGCGCTAATGCCAATAACCTTGCGGTACAGCGGCACGATGAACCAAATGAGCGCCAGCAGCACAATGGGCACCATGAGGCCCTGCACCAGCAGTATCCAGTTGCCGGCGTAGGCCGCCCCCGGGTAGGCCAGAAAGGTAACGCTGCTGATGAGCGTGGCCATAATGGAAAAGCCAATGGCCCACGAGGGCAAATTACGACCTCCTGAAAAAAACTTGTCGGAACTTTTTTGCCTTTTTGCAAAGTAAATGCCCACAAGAATGGTAAAAATTACCGAAGCGATAATGATAAAGTAGTCCACCCAGTGTAATCCCGCCATAATTTTTTTTAGTTTTTAAGTTGGAACCTGATACGTTTCAAAACATTTTGCTAAAATACAAAAAATATGTGTGCGCACACGATGCCCGGCAGCAGAATATTTGCAAGCCATATTAAATAAGCACCTTGCTCTTATTTAGCCGTAGCGGGTAAGGCCTCGTACTTTTTGGCCTCGCCGGTAACGGCCTTGTACACCGCCTCGGCAATGGCAATGGCTCCCAACTCGTTGGGGTGAACGTTGTCGGGGAAGTTCTGGGCCATGTTATCGGTGGCGGCGCGCAGGTCAACCACGCGGAGCTTGCTCTTTTTGGCTGCCTTTTTTACCAGCGGAATGACATCGGCCACAATCACGCTATCGCTGATGCCGCCAAGGCCCTTGCTGTAGACCTTGGCCGGGTAGCACAGCAATATTTTGGGTTTGGAGGGCAGCATTTTGAACGAATCCACCAGCGCCGTGGCATCGCTTACAAAATCATCCTTCAGGTAAATGCGGTTTTTGGGCTTGCTGTCGTTGGTGCCCAGCTTAATGATAACCACATCAGGGTTGAAGGCCAGCGCCGCCCTGAAGCGGTTTTCGAGGATGTACGGCTTGTCGCCCTTGCGCAGCATGGTGCGGCCGCCAAGGCCAAAGTTTTCGACCTCGTGGCCCGCGCCCAGCATGCGCCCCAGCACCATGGGGTAGCTATCCTTGGCGCGGTCTTTAAGCCCGCTGCCGTAGGTAATGCTGTTGCCCACGCAGGCTACCTTTACTACCTTTTCCTGCGCAAAAACGGCAAGCGAGATGCTGCACAAAAGAACGAGAAGTGAGATTTTTGTTTTCATGATTTTTTGGGGTTTTTCTTAGCCCTTTCAGGGGGTTAGGGGTATGTTACTATTCATTATCCTGCTTATTGCCTCGGGAAATTCGTAGCTGCCGGGCTTTATGGTAAGGTGCAAGCTCGGATGCTCCACCACCTTCATGCGCACCACGCCGGGCGCCAGCTCATTTACCGGAAAAAGTCTGGTGTAACCCAAACTTTCTACAATGGTAAAAGCGGTTGCCCCACCCTCCACCACCAGCTCCTGTACCTCTACGCTTTGCAAAATATTTACCGTAACCTGCATTACCGCCGTGCGCAGCGCAACGGCAGCCTCTTTGCCCTCCAGCGTGGGTAAATCCACCGCTAAAATGGCACAGCCTGTTTGCTGTAAAGCTTGCTGCGCCTGGGCTGCGCAGGCCTGCAGGTTTTGCTCCAGCTCCGCAGCACCAATCCACAGGGGCGAAATATAGGCCACCGCCGCGCCGTTTTTTCGCGCTCGCTCCACCCGCTCGTGGCTGGCGTGAAAGGCGCTTCCGCAGATGATGAGGGTGCGATGTAAGGGCTGTGCGCAAGCATGTCCTCCGCCGGCGGAGGTGCCCGTAGGGCGAAGGTGGAAGTTCTTTGTATCATGCATCCACCCCCGGTCTTCGACCACCCCCGCCGGCGGGGGATAAGCCTCGCTCTGCGCCATCAGCCACGCCTCGAAAAACGCAGCGGAACCGGCAGGAATAGCATCATCATTTACCTGAAGTGCAAGCTCTTCTAAATCTTTTGCAGAGGAAGCATTGGCAACGGCTACCCCCAACCCCCTAAAGGGGGCTATAACATTACCAGTCCGCTCACAGCTGTACATTTGAATACAAAAACCACCGCTGTTATAGCCCCCTTTAGGAGGTTGGGGGTCAAAATTTTCCAGCAGCTCCACCACATTAGAAGTGGTGGCAGGAAATTCGGGGTCTTTGGCAAAGCCCGTTTGGTGCAGTGGGACATCGTTCACGTAGTATATCCCGTCAGCTATTTTACGGCCACCGGCGGGGTTGGCGGGGCAAAGCAAAACAGAATTTTTACCCTGCATTTTCATTTGCGCCTCCAACTCCGCCACCACGTGGCCGCGCAGCACCGAGTCCGTTTTTTTGAAAATCCGGCGAACGCCAAGTTGAGTTAACTTCGTAACCGTTTTTGTAATTTCGGCTACGGCCTCATCGCGCTGCATGGAGCGCGTGTCGAGCGCCACCACCCACAGCTGCACGTTGCTTGGGATGAGGGTTACGGCCGTATCGAGCGCCACCCGCAACCCGTGTCGCAACCCCACGCCGGCCACCTCGGCCGCTCCGGTAATATCATCGGCAATGACAACAAGCATACTGATTGTTTAACGCTACGCTGTTTGACAATTGTTTAAAATAGTTTAATGCTGCGCGTTTCTAAACCTTTAAACGCGTAGCATTAAACGCGCGTAGCGCATCAAACCCACATCAAACCATTTTAAACTATTTCTTCCTATTTCCGGCCATGCGTACGGCGTAGTCCAGCGAAATGTTCATGGCCTCCTCGCTGGCAATGCCCTTGCCCGCCACCTCAAAGGCCGTACCGTGGTCAACCGACACGCGAATGATGGGCAAGCCCAGCGTAATGTTCACGCCGCGCACCTCCATGCGCTTGGTTTTGTCGTTCCACTTAAAGCCTTCGACCTTGAGCGGAATGTGCCCCTGGTCGTGGTACATGGCTACGCATCCATCATATTGTCCGCCAATAGCTTTGGAGAACATAGAGTCGGCCGGAACAGGCCCCTCAACGTGGTAGCCCATGGCCTTGGCCTGCCTAATGGCGGGGATGATTTCGCGCTCTTCCTCCCAACCGAACAGTCCATTCTCGCCCGAGTGCGGATTTAATCCCGCCACGGCGATTTTAGGATTGGCAATGCCAAACTGCCTGCAGGCATCGTCGAGCAGCTGTATCACCTCGAGTATGCGCTCGGCCTTAACCAAATCACAGGCCTGCCGCAGCGACACGTGCGTGCTCACGTGTATCACGCGCAGCTTATCCTCGGCCAGCAGCATGGCGTATTTTTTGGTGTTGGTGTAGTGCGCGTAAATCTCGGTGTGCCCCGAAAAGTGGTGCCCCGCAAGGTTGATCGACTCCTTGTTGATGGGCGCGGTAACGGTAGCATCCACCTCGTCCATCAGCGCCAGCTCAATTACCTTTTTTACCGCCTCGAAGGCTGCGTTGCCCGCCTCGGCCGAGGCTTTGCCAAACTCCACCTTGTCCGACACATTCTTCAGGTCGAAAACATCTATGGTGCCAAAGGTAAATTTTGAGTCGGAAATTTTTTCGACAGCGTTGACCGCATAGGGCAAGTTGAGCAGCGCAATGATTTTTTTCATTACGCCCGCATCGCCCACCACCACAGGGTTGCAGCGCTCATACAACTTTTTATCCGAAAGGGATTTTACAATAATTTCAGGGCCAATTCCCGCCGGGTCGCCCATGGTTATGCCAATGATAGGTTTCATTTACGATGGTTTGATGCTTCGCGTTTAAAATTGTTTGAGAGTTTGATGCGCTTCGCGCGTTCAAATAACAATAGTCAAACGCGCGTAGCGCATTAAGCAATATGAAACAGCGTAGCGTTAAACAAGGTATTTTGTCATCACCGCCCTGGTTGCCTCCACCACCGTTTTTTGCTCGTCGGGCGTGAGGTTGGTGAGCGGCGCGGCAACGTTGGGTTCGCACAGGCCAAGCACGCTCATCATGGTTTTGAGCGCGGCAAGCGATTGGCCAAGGGTACGTCCCGCCTGGTAAATTTGTGCAATCTCGTTGGTTTCGGTCTGCATGCGCTCGCATTCAACAGCATTTCCTGCTACACCAAAATCAAATAATTGTTGAAACATTTTAGGCGTAAAGTTGCCCGTGCTGGGCACAATACCATCGGCGCCTAATTTTAGCGAGGCTGATGACAACGCGGCGTAACCCAAGAAGTATGAAAAATCTTCCCTCTCACGATACGTTTTTATGCACTCCTCCATGCGCTGCGCATCACGCTCGGAGTCCTTCAATCCGCAAATGTTGGGATGCTGACTCAGCTTCGCAATGACGTCCAGCGGAATGGACATGTGCGTGGTAGCAGGAATGTTGTACATCATCAGGCGAGGCAGCGCGTCGGCCAGTTGCTCGTAGTAGCGCAGCATTTGCCCGGGTGTAAGCGCGTAGTACTGCGGCAAAACGGACACCACCATATCGGCGCCCAGGTCGAAGTACGCCTTGGCGTTGTCGATGTTCTGCGAAAGCACGTTGCCCGAAATCCCGGCGTAAACCTTGGCCTTACCGCCCAAGCCTTTTACGGCAGCGGCCACCACCTTTTTACTTTCCTCCGAAGAGACAGAAGCCGATTCGCCGGTGGTTCCCAGCACCAACGGCGATACGCCGTGCCGGGCAAAGTTTTGGCAAATGCGCAGCACCGCCGCCTCGTCAACCTTTCCGCCTGCGGTAAACGGAGTAACCATGGGCACTACAACGCCCCTGTATTTTTTTTGCATATTCTTGAAATTAGACATGAAAATGGCACACGGACAGCACGGACTTCGTCACAGATAAACACAGACTCCTTTTGTCATTCTGAGCGAAGCGAAGAATCTCTTGCTGGCATGAGGCAACCTTTGAGTAACTTGAGATTCTTCGCTTCGCTCAGAATGACACACCTAAGAAACGGTGTAAGTCCGTCACGAAGTCCGTGCTGTCCGTGTGCTATATATTACGCTGCTACCAACGATTTTGCCAGCACAGCGGCCGAGTTGGCGTTGTCGCCGTAGCCGTCGGCGCCAATCTCGTCGGAGTAGCTTTGGCTTACGGGAGCGCCGCCTACAATAATCTTTACCCCGTCGCGCAAGCCCGCCGCCTTAATGGCCTCCACCACCTCCTTCATGTAGGGCATGGTGGTGGTAAGCAGCGCCGACATGCACAGGATGTCGGGTTGCTGCTCGCGCACAGCGTTGACAAACTTATCGGTGGGCACATCAATACCCAAGTCCACAATTTCGAAGCCACTTCCCTCAAGCATTGACGACACCAGGTTTTTGCCAATGTCGTGCAGGTCGCCCTTTACGGTGCCAATGATTACCTTGCCGCGCATGGCGCTCTTATCGGCCACCAGCAAAGGTTTTACCAGTTCCAGCGCGCCCTTCATGGCGCGACCGGCCATGAGCAACTCCGGCACAAATGCCTTGCCCTGCTCAAAGCGCTGACCAATGGCCTCCATGGCGCTCATCATGGCGCCCATGAGGGCTTGCACCTCGGCGTTTTCGGCGATGGCCGCCTTTACAATTTCAACAGCATCGTTGAGCTTGCCCTTCTCAATGGCTTCCTGTAGCGTTTTCAAATCGGTCATAGGATTGTTTGATTTATGATTTACGAATTATTATTTATGAAAAAAATCATTTTAGACAGGATTAACACAATTGACAGGATAAGAAAACATGTTAATCCTGTTAATCTTGTCTAAATAAAACAACTTGCAAAAATCAAATTTACACATTATTTCGGAAATATTGTACCGAGTACAATAAGTCGAGCGTAAAATACTTGCAAAGAGACCAACTACACCGGACTCCGCATCGTTCTTTTTCCTCCCCTTTATTTACCCAGTAGCCACTCAAATACATTTTTATGAATTATTCCCGCCCTACCCTGCGGAAAGGATTCGGTGGAAAGCAGAAATTTAGGATAATTATCTCTAACCATTTTCAGTGGTGCAAATTCACGCCCTTCGGTTTCGGCATTTGAGATTTCCCACGCAACTTGATAATATTCTATTTCGCCGTTGCGGTTTTTAACGGTAAAATCTACTTCGCCGTTGCGAAGCGTACCCGTCCAAATTTTATAACCTCTCCTCAAAAGTTCAAGATATACAACGTTTTCAAGAATATGCCCCCTGTCTGCCGTTTTTTCTCTGCCCACTAATACGTTGAGCAAACCTAAATCCACCAAGTAATATTTTTCTTGCGTGGCAAGCTGTTTTTTACCCCTTATATCGAAACGGTGAACGCAGTAAAAAACAAAACTTTCGACTAAATACGCAATAAACTTCTCCACCGTTGCGTGGTGAACATTTTGATTATCGGACCTCAACGCTTTGGAGATGCTGCTTGGCGACACCTGGCTGCCAATGTGTGCCGCAAGAAATTTTACAACATTGCCAAACGCCCGCTTATCATTGATTTTGTGCCGCTGGGTAATATCTTTTTCAATAATGGTAGCGTACAGCGCCTCAAGGTATTCATAGATTTTGTCAAAGCCCTCCTCCCGCAGCTCAACACCTTTGGGCAATGAGGATTCGTTCACGTAATCATAAAATAATGCCTCAAAGTTCAAGTATTTGTTATCGGTGTCAACATTTCTGGCTTCCAAATATTCGGCAAAAGAAAACGGCAGAATAGAAACTTCTATATACCTACCACTCAACAAGGTAGATAGGTCTCCCGATAGTAAGTTAGCGTTGGAACCGGTTATGTAGATATCTGTATTTTCGGTTGCGTAAAGCCCATCTACCAGCTTCTCAAAATCGGTAATATTTTGAACTTCATCGAGAAAAATGTAGTTCAACTTATTCGCTTGTAGCCTTGCTTTTATTTCGAAGTAAAGCGTATCCCACGACTTATTCAGAAAATTTTCGGGCAATTCAAAGTTGTACGATTGTATTTGCTCCATCGCGACACCGCTTTTCAGCAAGCGGTTTCGGAATAAATACAACAGCGTAGATTTACCCGAACGGCGTAACCCTGTTACCACCTTGATAATATCTTTGTCCTTGTATGACAATAACCTATCAATATACTCCTTTCTTTCCGTCAAATTTTTCATATCACAAAGATATAGCAAATTATCAAAACTTGTTATTTTTGCGCATTTTGATAATTTGCTGCATAAATTATTTATTTTCAAAAATATAAATTATGCTTGCACATTGCATAAAAAGATGCTATTTTTGTGCTGCTTAACTCCCCTTAGCGTGAGAAACGCTAAGGCTGACCCCTCAATTAAAGAGGGGTTCATTTTTATATCCCTACGAATAAAATAAATGGCGCGTTAGGAAATAATTTTATGAAACTCCACCACCTTCTCTCCATCCCTCTTCTCTGTCTCTGCTCGCTCGTAGGCCGTGCGCAGGTGGTTACCGTTACCGAAAAATTTACGCAGCACGACACGCTGGTGAGCAAGGCGCTGTACGCCGATTTGTCGCTTTTTCTTTTGCTTTCGGACAACGAAATGGCGGACTACACCGACCTCGACATGTCCAGCGGCGCGCACCTGCGCTACGTTTTTAGCCGCAGCGATGTGGACCTGCTTTTTAGCCAAGATGTGGAGCGCGACCACCGCGCCGACCTATCGTACAACACCTACCTGGCGCTATCGGGCGGCATAATGAAGTACAAGCAGGAAAGCGGCAACCGCGTCAGCTTTAAGCACCTGTACGCCGAGCCCATTTTTATTTTTCAAAACAACTCGTACCGCGGCCTCAGCAGCCG